>VERE01000023.1 GCA_018882835.1 Limnohabitans sp. | reverse complement strand
AACGACATCGCCCAGGGCTTGCTGCCCTTGCCCTTGTGGATTCCCCAGCTCAGTTTCGCCTTGGGCTCGGTGCTGCTTTGGGTGGCCATGCTGGACGAGCTCATTCTGGTTCTGCGGGGCCAGGTGCCCACCTATGTTCGCGAAGTGCAAGAGCGCCACGCGCGTGGCGACTTTTCTTCGGACATCTGAGGCATGGACATTCTGCTCGTTGGCGGCTTGCTGTTGCTGATCATGATGGTGCTGCTTGCGGGCGGCGTCTGGATTGCCATGACCCTGGCCATCTGCGGCTGGGTGGGCCAGGCCTTTTTCACCCAGACACAACCCGGCAAAAACCTGTTCTCGGCCTTCTGGGAAAGCAATGCCAGCTGGGAGTTGGCGGCCCTGCCCTTGTTCATCTGGATGGGTGAAATTCTGTTTCGCACGCGTTTGAGCGAAGACATGTTCGATGGCTTGCGCCCCTGGCTGAACCGGGTGCCCGGCCGCTTGATGCACACCACCATTCTGGGCTGCGGCATCTTCGGCTCGGTGTCGGGCTCATCGGCCGCCACCTGCGCCACCATCAGCAAAGTGGCCCTGCCCGAATTGATCAAGCGGGGCTACAACGAAAAGCTGGCCCTGGGCTCGCTGGCTACTGCAGGGACACTGGGCATTTTGATTCCACCGTCCATCACCATGGTGGTCTACGCTGTGGCCGCTGACGCTTCCATCATTCGCATCTTTTTAGCCGGCTTCCTGCCAGGTCTGCTATTGATGTGCCTCTTCAGCGGCTACATCATGTGGTGGAGCTGGCGCCATCCCGACCAGGTGCCAGCCGCTGACCCGCCCAGCAGCTTCATGGCCAAGGTCAGGCAATCGGGCAGCCTGATTCCCTGTGCCGCCTTGATTGTCTTCATCTGCTGGGTGCTGATTGCGGGCTATGCCACAGCCACCGAGTGCGCCGCCTATGGCGTGCTGGGCTCCCTGCTGCTGGCGGGCTGGAGCCGCAGCCTCACCTGGGACAATTTTCGCGAAGGCTTGATGAGCACGGCGCGCACCAGTTGCATGATCATGTTCATCCTGGCCGGCGCGGCCTTTCTGACCAAGACCATGGCCTTCACCGGCATACCGCGCGAATTGGCCGAGTGGGTCAGCGCCATGAACCTGTCGCCGCTGGCCTTGATTGGCGTGCTGACGGTGATCTACCTGATTCTGGGCACGGCTTTGGATGGCATCAGCATGATTGTGCTGACCAGCGCCGTGGTGCTGCCCATGATTCAGAAAGCCGGCTTTGACTTGATCTGGTTCGGCATCTTCATTGTGCTGCTGGTCGAAATAGCGGAAGTGACGCCGCCCGTGGGCTTCAATTTGTTTGTCCTGCAAAACATGACCGGCAAAGACAGCAACACCATTGCCAAAGCCGCTGTGCCTTTCTTCCTTTGCCTGGTGGTGTGCATTGCGCTGATCACCTTGTTTCCCAACATCGTGACCTACCTGCCCGATGCGGTCATGGGTGTAGACAAATAAGATGATGCCCGTTCTGGCCATTTGCATCGGTGCCTGCCTGGGCGCCTTGCTGCGCTGGCAATTGGGCCTGCTGTGGAACACCCAGGGTGTGTTGCCTTGGGGCACTTTGGCTGCGAACCTGATCGGGGGCTATCTGGTTGGCGTTTGCGTGGGGGTGTTTCAGGCCCTGCCGCAACTCGACCCCTTGTGGCGCCTGGCCTTGGTCACCGGCTTTTTAGGGGCGCTGACCACGTTCTCGTCCTTCAGTGCCGAGGTGGTGGGCATGCTGATGCAGGCGCGCTATGGGCTGGCCTTGATGACCGCCAGCCTGCACTTGCTGGGCTCTTTGGCATTGACGGTTTTGGGCCTTAAAACCGTGGCGCTTTTTCTGCGGCAGCTGCCTGCAGCCTGAGGTCTGTCCTCAGCGGGCAGTCGAGCAGACCATCACGCCAGGGTCGTTGTGCATCACTGCCAAATCATTTTTGGCATGGGCGACATCCATTTCTCGCGGCAAAGGCACATTGTTTTTGACCGCCAGAATTTCGGCCATGATGCTCACCGCAATTTCGGAAGGCATCTTGCTGCCGATGTAAATGCCGATGGGCCCGCGCAGCCGCGACAAGGACGCCTCGGTCTGATCGAAATGCTCGATCATGCGCGCACGGCGGGCTTCGTTGTTGCGACGCGAGCCGATGGCGCCCACATAAAAAGCGGGACTGTCCAGGGCTTCCAGCAATGCCAAGTCGTCCAGCTTGGGGTCGTGGGTCAAGGCGACCACACAGCTGCGCTGATCGGGGCGGAAAGACTGCACCACATCGTCCGGCATTTCACGCGTCACCGTCACCCCCGCCACGGACCAAGCCCCGCTGTATTCAGGTCGAGGATCGCAGACGGTAACCGCAAAGCCGTTGAAGAGCGCCATGGTCGCCAGGTACTCCGACAGTTGACCGGCCCCGATCAGCAGCATGCGGTACTCGGGGCCAAAGGTGTTGGTCAGGCTGTTCGCCTGCACGTCGAGGGCCTGTGGGGCCTGGGCCTGGGTCTGCGTAACCTGCCCATCCGACAGGCGCACCTCGCGCTGTACCAGTTCACCTCGCTCCAAAGCCATGACCAGCGCAGCCAGGGCCTGAGGGTCTGGATCGAACTCCAGCAGCAGCTCCAGCGTTCCGCCACACGGCAAGCCGAAGCGGTGGGCCTCATCGGCCGTCACACCATACTTCACTTGCTGGGGCGGGCCGCTTGGAATGTGCTTGGGCTCTTCGGCACTGCCTGCTTGCTGCGAGCTTGGCACATTGGCGCTGGCGTAGGCTTTGGTAAAGCGGTAGATCAAGTCGTCCTCGATGCATCCCCCGGACACGGACCCCACCACAGCGCCGTCCTCGCACAGGGCCATGATGGAGCCCACCGGGCGCGGCGAGGATCCCCAGGTGCGAATCACGGTGGCCAGCAAGGCCCGGCGCCCGGCGAGTCGCCAGTCGCGCAAACTGCGCAAAACCATCACATCCAAGTTTTCCATCACGGCCTCCGAGCTATCAATGTGAATCATAGGGCACCTCTCAGCGTTTTGCCGCAGGTGCAGTCCCTTGGGCGAAAGCCCCTGAGAGCAGTTAATATTCTGTTGTTGACGCTGAACAAGGATTCCCATGAAAGCTGTCCCGCCACCGAATGCACCCTTTGCCGACGAATGCATCGAGGATGCGCGCGCCAGTGACCCCGCCAAACTGGGCTGGATGCAGGGATTCCCGCCACCGCCGGATCGCCGAATTTCTCGCGCCCTGGGCCACCATTTTTCCTGGCCCCAGCTTCGCTGGGCGGTCAGCCATACGCACCAACTGGGTCCGGTCGCAGTCATTCAACGCGGCGCAGGTCCCATCAGCGCGCTACCGCAGGCTTTGCGCGACGACCTGGACGCGGTGCCTTTCAAGACGCAGCGCGATGAGCCGCTGACCTGGGGCGACGCCTTCGACGCCAACTACACGGATGGCCTGCTGGTCCTGCACAAAGGCCGGGTGGTGCACGAGCGTTATGCGGGGGTGATGAAGCCCAACGGCACGCATGCTTGCATGTCGGTTACAAAATCTTTCGTCGGCTTGCTGGCATTGAAGGCCGTCTACGACGGTCACCTCGAAGAAGACAAACTCATCAGCCATTACATCCCCTCGCTCAAGGGGACCGGTTTTGGCAGCGCCAGCCTCGGACAGGTCATGGACATGACCACCGACATGGCGTACGACGAAATTTACACCGACCCCAACTCAGGCATCTGGCAGTACTTGCGAGCTGCCGGCGTGTTGCCCCTGCGCGCTGAAGACCAGGCCTATTCAGGCGGTCTGTATGACTACCTGGCCGAGCTGAAGCCACAAGGCACGCACGGCGTGGCCTTCGCCTACAAAACCATCAACACCGACATGCTGGCCTGGGTGCTGCAAACGGTATTGACACAGTCGTTGCCCGATTTGCTGTCAGAGGTCTTCTGGCAGCCCATGGGCATGCAACAAGATGCCCTTATTCAAATAGACCAATGTGGCAATGCCTTTGGCGGTGGCGGCTTGCTGACCTGCACCCGCGACCTGGCACGCTTTGGCCAAATGCTGGCCCAGGACGGCTTTTTCAATGGCCGCCAAATCGTGCCTGCTGCAGTGGTGGAAACCATTCGCCAAGGCAGCGATCCTGCCAAGTTTGTGCCCGCCGGTTACACCACCTTGCCAGGTTTTTCTTACCGCGCCATGTGGTGGGTCTCGGGGGACCCGCACCGCTGTTTCAGCGCGCGTGGCGTGCACGGGCAGGCGATCTGGGTCGACCCGGTGGCCCAGGTGGTGATTGCGCGGCATGCCTCCCACCGTCACGCTGGCAACGCCATGAATGACTCGGTCTCGCAGCCTTACTACCGGGCCATTGCCGATCACTTGTCCCGCCATCCCAGCTGAAAATTGTCATGAAGCGCTTCAACCTTGCCCTCGGAATCGCCGCACTCAGCGCCACCTTGCTGTGCCCCATGCTGGCCCATGCAGAGTGGACGAAGCTGGATGAAAACGACCGAGCGACCATTTACGTGGACATGGAACGTCTGCAAAAAAACGCCCAGTTCGCCACCATCTGGCAATTGACCGACCTCAAAAAACGCAGCAAGACAGGCACTTTGTCCAGCCAGGTGCTGCTGGAGTTCGATTGCAAGGGGCACAAGCGTCGCACCGTGGTCTTCACCTCGCACGATGACAACATGGCCGAAGGCAAAACCCTTTTCAAAAGTCTCAAGGGCGGTGAATGGCATCCTGTGGCCAAGGATTCGGTGGCTGAAAAAATGATGCACATGGTTTGCGAGCATTGATGGCCCCTGACTTTCAAAGCCGCCAAGAGGCTTTTCAGGCGGGATTGAAGCAGGCTTTGGGTGCCCCCATGCTGGTGCTGTTCGCCGGCATGGTTGGCTTTGGCGCCATGGCCAACACGCTGGGCTTCAGCGCTTTATTGGCCATGCTGACGAGTTTGCTGGTGTTTGCCTTGCCGGGCCAAGTGGTCTTGTTCGAGATGCTCAGTGCGGGTGCCTCGGCAGTGACGGCTGGCCTGGCCGTGACGCTTACGTCTTCGCGCTTTCTCACCATGGTCGTGACCCTGTTTCCACAACTGGACGCGAACGACAGAAACCGCGGCCTGTACGCGCGCGTTCAGTTGCTGGCCATGACGGCCTGGGCAGTTTCCATGCGCGAGTTTCCCCACATGGCAGCGCAATACCGCCTTCCCTATTTCACAGGGCTCGGATTGCCGTGCTGGCTGATTGCCGTCCCAGGTACCGCCCTGGGGTATGTGCTGGCCGGTCAGGTGCCCATGGCGGTCACGCTGGCCTTGTTGTTCATCAACCCCTTGTTTTTTCTGCTGACCTTCACTGACGTGCGTCCCTGGCTGTACCGTGGGGCCATTGTGGGCGGTGGACTGGTTTGCCCATTTTTTTATGAATGGGACCGAGATACCAGCTTGCTGGCATCTGGCCTGGTTGCAGGCACGGGGGCCTATCTTTTGGATCGCCTCTGGCGTCAACGCCTGGGCAAGCCCATATGAGCCTTGAACTTTCCCCGTTTCAGACCTGGGGCGGTCTGGCCATCGCCGCCATGGGCACTTATGCTTGTCGCGCCCTGGGCGTGATGGCCTCAGGAAAAATCAACCAGGACAGCGAGTTTTTTCGCTGGCTCTCAGCGGTCACTTATGCCTTGGTGTCAGCCCTGGTGGTGCGCATGATTCTGGTGCCGGTGGGTCCATTGGCCACGGTACCGATAGGGTGGCGGGTGGGTTTCTGTGCCGTCAGCTTGCTGGTCATGGTGGTGGGCGTCAGACGCCGGCCAGCCCTGGCGTTGTTCAGTGGCACATTGCTGATGCTGATCTATGGCATCACCATGCACTAAAAAACGCGCAGCCAATCCACGCTAGGCGCTGGTCCAACTTCCATCCACATCGCCGCGAAGAACGCCGACCAATTGAAGCTCTGAACCATCCGCCGAGAAATCATGCGTGATGGACTTTGTGGTGGTCAAGGATTTAGAGACGTACGATCCGGCAGTGGCGCTTTGCAGCGTGGCTGTGGGCCCGGTACCCGAGAGGTCAGCTGCACTGACAAAAACCCACTCCGGTGAATTGGCCGTGCTTTTGCCAAGGTAGTACTTCAGCAACTGCAGCACATCGCTGAGCGTGACGGAGCCTGACTGATCAAAGTCTGCCGCCACATAATTGAAAGGCGATGCGTAGCTGTCCGGAACCGATTTGCCCAAGTAAATTTTGAGTGCTGCCAACACATCGGTCAGCGTAATCGCACTTTTAGCATTTGCAGGCGCGCTGGCGATGGGCGCGATTTGAAAAATGCCATCCCCTTGGACACCGTCAGTGTCTTCCACCCCCGTCAGCGTCAGGAGGCCATTGGAGAGTGCAGAGGTGGTGACGCCTCCCTTGGTGATGCTGATGCCATTGATCGATTGGGCAGCGCTTTCGCTCCAACCCTTCCAGAAAAGTGGCCTGATTTTCAGCTCGAAACCCGCCGGCAGCGCAGGGTAGCTGTTTCCATAAGCAAGGTTGGATGGGTTGACATAAAGGCCGGTGAGATTCCCGTTACTGTCCACAGCTGTTCTGCCCGTCAGATCCAGGTTGTAATAAACCTTCCAGGCATCTGCCGACTTTTGCAGCGTTCCCTTGATGGTCTGACTGCCCACCGTCAAATCCAGCTGATCTGGCGTGCCATTGCGATCGGTGTCTGTCAGTTTGCCAGTCAAAGCCAAACCCGCATCTGCTGCCGTCAATTGGTTGATTTTGGCGCTGAAATTCGCCAGCACACCATTGCTATCGGCCGTTGTGTTCCAGACAAATGGAACAGCTACCACGTGCCCCAGAGAGTCTGTGTAGCTGAATCCGTCTTCCAGCTTATCGGCATCGCTGGCACTGTCGGGTATCAACGAAATCAACTCTTTGACCAAGAAATGGGCTGACCAAGCCTCTGGCCCTGGGGTGGTCCATGAAGTATCTGTCAGCGTGAGACTGCCTTTTGCAGTTTGAAGCTGTCCAGAACTGTTCAGCACGGTGCCCTTCAACAAATAGGTGGCAGCGCTGTCATCGGTGTCCGCCAGGACATCAAAGCTCACCGAAGGGAAATAACTGCTGGTGGCTGTTGCGAGGGCCCCCGATCCCAGAGCCGCAGGCCCAAGCTTCAGATAGAGCTCTCCGGACTGGGGTGCTCCCGTCTCGGTGCCAAGCGTGCTCAGTTGCCAGGCTTCAGAACGCCCGTAATCTGAAAACGAAAAATAAAGCCCCGTGACAAGCCCCGCGCTGTTCACCTGAACGCGACCTGAGGCGCCCAGAGTGGACTCCATGCGCCAGGAAAGGCTGCTCAATCCAACAATGTTGGACACCCAGGCTCGCCCTCCCAGAGAGGACACCAGTTGATCTGCAACGCCATCGCCGTTCAGGTCGAGCACCCTGCCGAAAAATTCTGTCCCCGCGGACTGCAAAGTAGCACGGTTCACCACAGCATAAAACGTGGCAATGGCGCCGTCGTAAACGCGCGCTCCTAGCCAAGTAAATTTCACCGGAACGGTTTGGCCCAACTCATCCACGTAGTTGAAACCGTCGGGCAAAGTGTCCGCGTCTGAGCCGTCGGCTATCAGGTCATAAGTTTGCCTTAGCGAAAACGCGGCTTGCCACCCCTCAGGACCCGGGGTGCTGGCATTTGAATCCAGCAAAGTCAAAACCCCTGTTGCACCAAGATTGACGCCCGCAGCGTTGCCCCATGGTTTGCCTGAGACTGCAAACGTCAATGGGTTGGCGTCTGTGTCTGACGATATGTTGAACTGAATCATCGACAGGCTGGCATTGGTCGCTGTTGCCAACACGGGCGACTGACCAGCGCTGAGCGAAAAATAATATTCACCGCTGGCGGGGCTGCCAGTCTGTGTCCCCGAAAGATCAAAAATAGTAGATGTGGCCATTACAAATCTTTCATCAAGGCCCTGCGCGCTCCCCGCAATGCAGGTGGCGTATCCGCGTGAATCACATACACCGGAATTTTCTTCAAGTAGGCTGAGAAGCGGCCTTTGCTTTCAAAACGAGACCTGAAACTGGATGTAGCAAGCCAATGCTGATAACGCGGAACAATGCCACCCCCGATGTAGACCCCCCCTTGTGCACCCAGGGTCAAGGCGACGTCAGAGGCTACCGCGCCCAGCCATGCGGCGAACAATTGAAAGGCTTGCAACGCCTGTGGCTGCTGGTGCTCAAACGCAAGAGAACCGATGTCTTGCGGTTGGTGCCTGCCAGTGGGCTGTCCCGCAATTTCTGACAAAGCGTTATAGAGATTGACCAAGCCCGGGCCTGACAAAACGCGCTCCGCAGAGACATGTCCAAATTTTTTTTGCAGGCATTGCAAGATCTCCCACTCTAGTGCGTTGGTAGCCACCAGACTCACATGGCCGCCCTCACCGCTGACCGGGTGCCATGCGCCGTCATCGGCGATCAGACCCGCAACCCCGAGTCCTGAGCCAGGGCCAATCAATCCCAAATTTTGTTTTTTGAGGGATCGGACCCCACCCACTTGAAACAGCTCCCTGGCTTGCAGGTCTGGCAACGACCAAGCCATGGCCTCGAAATCATTCATGACCAGCAATCGCCCCACGCCCAAGCGTTTTTTCAACGCCGAGATCGAAAAGGTCCATGCCCTGTTGGTGAACGCAACTTTGTCGGAAGTCACAGGCGTGGCAACGCCCAAGGCGGCCTTTGCTGGGGGCCCCAGTGCCTCAGCCTTCAAATAATGTTGTATGGCATCCTGCAAGCCATCGAAGTCATCGCATGGGTACGTTCGCACGTGGCTCAATGGACTTTCATCAGACGCAACCCATGCAAACCGCGCATGGGTTGCGCCTATGTCACCCAACAGCCAGGGAGAAAGCGACGACATCAATCACGCGTCCACTGAATGTCGTCGACCCAAAACTTCTGCGTCGCCCCGGCAGTGTTTCCGGTCTTGACGTAGCGGTCTGCGATGACAAACAAGGTCCCCACACTTGCCATGTTCAGCGTCACCGTTGCCGGTTGGTTGTAAGCCGGCGCAGCCTTCGCCGCAATGGCACTCACAGGAATGGAAACTTGGGTCCAGGTACCGTCGTTTTTGTAGCCATAGTCCCCAGACTGAATGGTCAAATAGACATCAGAGGCCGTGTTGCGCGTGGGATCTCCGGTCAGGAATCCAACTTCAATTTTTCCGGGGTAAGAAGTCTTGACCTTGAATTTCAGGTGCCCTGACGTGAAGTTGCTCAGGTTTTCAAACGAGGTCGCACTGCCGTAAGTCATGCCCCAGCCCCAGGACTTGGGCACAGGTAGGATTTCAATGCTTTTGCTTCCCTCGCCCACTTCGGTGGTGCTCTCACCGGCATAGGCCGTCGCACCTGCATCCTGCCAGCCATTCCAGGCCAAAGCGCCAGAGGGAAAAACCTCGCCTGATACAACCGTTTCACTGAGCACATTCAATCGGTTGGCAGTGATGGCCGACCCTGTGGCAGCTGGCACGTAATAAACGGCATCGGTAGAGGCATAAGTTGTCCCATCCGTAGTGAGCCCGGCGATGGATTGAAGCGCATACCTTGCTTTTCGATCAACGGTGAACAAGCCCCATTTGTCATCGCTTCCTTTCCAGGGCTCATCAAACGCCTCGAAATAGACAACGTTCAAAGGCCCCGTTGACAGCGTGCTGGCGGTTTTCCATGTTTTCAGGCGGTCCAGAAACATCTTCTGGTTGACGGGATGTGCCCGGTAGGTTTCACCATTGGATGCCACGGCTTTCCAACCCGTTTCGCCGATGATGATAGGCATCGCCGAAAACCCGTGTGTGGACAGATAACTCCGTACCGCGGCGTAATCTTGTTTGGTAGCCTCGAGGGCGGCATCCATCATGGCGGTTGCGCGATTGGCGCTGGCGACAGAGGTTTGCTGCCAGTTCCATTTGTCGCCGTAGAGGGTGTCTGCCAATGCATAGGTATGCATGGACACGAAATCAATCACCTTCAAAACATCCAGCGTTTTGTAACTTCCAGTGCTGTTCGCGAAGAAAGCCCAATTGTCATCGGTAGTGACCGGTTGCGACACCTGTGCGCGCACGGTCTTGATGTAGGAAATCATGTCATCCGGTGCCACTGGGGCCCAGGTGTTCCAATTCACCATGGTCTCGTTGCCCACGCTGACAGCCACGACGATGTCTGAATACACATTTGCCAAAACAATGCCGCGGCTCATTTCAGCTTGGTTGGCAGTATCCGGCGTAGCTTTAGGCGACATCCACAAACCCAGCATGACCTTCATGTCCAACTTTTGTTCTCGGATGACCTCGAGAATTTTCTTGGTATCCGCATCGCCGCTGCCAAATACCCGAATCAAGTTGTAGCCAGCGGTGATAAGCAATTGAAGATCGGTCGCAATATTTGTCTTGCTGACTGTTTCTGTCGTACGGTCACTGGAGCGGTAAGGCGAATAGGCCACCGCCTGTCTTTGAAGGAAAGAAGCCGGCAAAGGTCGCAAACTGCTTGCGTCAATGGCCCCTGGCACCAACCCCCCACCACAGCCGGCAAGCCCCACCAAGCCCAAAATCGACAATCCTGCAATCAAGCCATGAAGCCATGCCTGCAACCGAGAAATCTTTGACTTACTCATTCATGCTCCTTGGGAATTCAAAAGACGTAAACCACACCAACACCACCCCAATACCCGGTGCGTGTCACGCGTGAATCCACATTGGTAAATGCTGCATTGCCGGGCATGGACATGGGCGACAAGCCAAGCTTTTTGAACTCGACCATGCCAACATAGGAATAGATTGAAAATCCCGGCTGAACCATATAGCTCAGTCCTGCCGAGCGGATCCATGCCGCATTGCTTTGTCCTCTCTCTGCAGGGTTTTCAGTGCTTGCCGAACCGAGATGCACCAGTCCCAGGGAGGCTGTCCAGTCGTCCATGCGGTATCGCCCTCCCATGAGCAAGTCCGTACTGCGGGCGGGATACCCGGGGTTTGCCACGCCGTTGACCGTGGCTCCCCAGTTGACGTTGAACATGGAATTCCAAAGGCTCACGCCATTGACGGTCGATGTGACAATGGCCGGTGCGCCACTCCATCGGTTCAGGCGGATGCCGCCGCTCAATTCGAGTTGGTTGTCATATTGGTAGCGCCCCATCAGCATCGTGATGCCTTGGCTGGCTTCTTTCAACTTCGCGTCATCCGCGGGGAAAGGTGTCAAGCCAATAAAGGGGCCATGGGACCAACTTTGTGGCTGTCCATTGCGGCTTCGCTGTGCGACAAAGTCCAACACCCAATCGCCCCGGACATACTGTGCATAGAGCTCCGTGAACCGACCCCGGTGAATCGTGAAATTCTTGTCGCCCTGATCACGACTGACTTCCAGGACCAAATCGCCATCTGCAACATCCAATTTGGGACTGATGTAACGAACGGCATGTTGGAGCAGGCCGTAGCCAGCGCCGCTTGAACCCCACGCATCTGCCACATTCAGGTTGGTGCCATAGGGATAGTCTGCCAAACTCCAGCCACGTGTGGTCATGGCGCCGTAACGCAATGCGCCATAGCCCTCATGACTCACCCCGAAATTTTTCTCATACCAAAAGCCTGGGATGTCCTCTTTGCCGTCCCGCCAGCGCTGGCTCAACAGCGCAGAAAAGCGCAGGCCTTGCCCAAGGTCATGCTTGAAGCCAAGAAAGGGTTGGAACAAGGTGACATGGGTGGATGCGGGGCCATAGGCGGCACCAGGGATCAGCGTGTCCGCCCAACTCCGCTCTTTCCCCTCGAGTGGGTAAAGCTGACAGTCGGCGCATTTGTTATTGACCTTGCCTATTTCGGCTTTTGCAAAGCCGGTTAGCTGAAAGGGACCGAGGTCAATGGCATCTGCTGAAAAAACAGCGGTGCCGAGGCCGATCGCAGCAAGCAGCACCTTGACGCTCTTGAATGTTGTACTCATAGTGGTAACCTGTTTTGTGAAGCATCGAACCAGATGGCGCGCTGAAAATCTGGCAACAACCAGAGGCTCTCGCCTTGATCGAAATGCCGCGATGAATCGCTCCATTTCATGCACGTCAACTCGGATGCGCCCGACAGTTGGATATGCAAATAACGCGCATCGCCCATGTGCTCGAGCATGGCCAATTTGCCCGGCAAGCCTTGCCCAGGTTTGCCCAGCGTCCAGTGTTCGGGGCGAACGCCAATCTTCACAGCGGCGGCGGCTTTCGACCAGGGCCAATCCTCGCCAAGCATCGAAGGTATGGGCTGGCCCTGTATGTACAAAGCCCTTGAGGCAGCGTCCACCTGCGCTGGCAAAAAGTTGATGCGAGGGGTTCCCATGAACGCTGCTACAAATTCGTTCTGAGGCTCGTTGTACAACGTCAAAGGCTCGCCCACCTGCTCAATTTTTCCGCCATTGAAAAGCGCGATGCGCTGCCCCATGGTCATCGCCTCGACCTGATCGTGGGTGACATAAATCATGGTACTTTTCAAACTCTGATGCAGGCGGGTGATTTCAATGCGCATTTGCACGCGCAGTGCCGCATCGAGATTGGAAAGAGGCTCGTCGAACAAGAACAGTTGGGGGTTGCGGACAATTGCGCGACCAATGGCCACCCGCTGACGCTGCCCGCCAGACAGCTCTTTGGGAAAGCGCTCGAGCAAATTTTCAAGCTGCAATGACTTGGCAGCCTGAAGGACTTGCGCGCGAATCTTGGCTTTGGGCACGCCCGCCATGCGCAAGGCGAAACCCATGTTGTCGGCGACGGTCATGTGGGGATAGAGCGCATAGTTCTGAAAAACCATGGCCGTGCCGCGCTCCGCCGGGGGTTGATCATGCAAGGGCTGCCCGTTTAACAAAATCTCCCCTGCGCTCAAATCTTCAAGCCCGGCGATGATTCTCAGCAGGGTCGATTTACCGCAGCCGGAGGGCCCGACAAACACCAGGAATTCACCCTCATGAATGTCCAAATCCAAGCCATGCAATACAGTCTGGTTATTAAACCGCTTGACCACGCCCTTGAGTGACAGTTGTCCCATGGCTCAGCGGCCTCTCAAAAATTGGCCGTACCAAAGGGCGCTTTGCTTGGGCGTGCGCTTTAGCGTTTGATAGTCAATATGCACTATGCCAAAGCGCTTGGCATAGCCACTGGCCCACTCGAAATTGTCCAGCAAGCTCCAGACAAAATAGGCTTGCACATTGACGCCCGCTTGCCTCGCAGCGGCAACTGCCTTGATATGTGATTGCAGGTAAGCCACACGCTCTAAATCATTGACCTGTCCGTTTTCGACTTTGTCTTTGAAAGCCGCCCCGTTCTCAGTGATGAAAATAGGTGGCATGTCGTAATCCCGGTCCAAGCGCACCAGCAACTCCGTCAAGCCCTGGGGATAAATTTCCCATTCCATGTCGGTGACCGGCAGGCCCAGGTCTTTCGCGGACCAGGGTGCACCCGCGCTGACAACGCTGCGGGTGTAGTAGTTCACCCCCAAAAAATCAAGCGGCTGCTGAATCGTCGTTAAGTCACCGGGGTTGACCTTGGGCACATCGTCGCCAAGATGTTGCCAAACATCCTCGGGATAGTGGCCTCGCAGCAAAGCATCCAGGTACCAACGCACCAGCATGCCATCCTCGAGATGTGTTTTGTGCTGGTCGGTCAGCGATTCAGTGGCTGCATGAAAAGGCGAGAGGTTAAGCACGATGCCCAGTCGTGTTTGCAATCCTTGCGCACGAAGTGCCTGCAAGGCGACGCCATGGCTGACCAGCAAATGATGGGCCACTTGCATGGCCACCGCACGGTCTTTCAAACCCGGCGCAAAGATACCCGAGTCATGGCCCAGCATGGCAACCACCCACGGTTCATTGTGCGTGGCCAAAGAAGCAAGGCGATGGCCAAAGCGCCTTCCTACTTCGCAAGCATAGTCACAAAAACGCTGGATGATTTCTGGGTTCAGCCAACCGCCTTTGTCTTGCAAGGCTTGTGGCAAGTCCCAATGGTTCAATGTGAGGTGTGCCTCTATGCCCCTTTCTGCGAGTCCGGTGAGTAGCCGGTCGTAAAAGGCAAATCCAGGCTCATTCCAATCGCCCTCCCCATTGGGCTGAACACGGGACCATGCCATCGAAAACCGATAAGAGGTCACCCCTAACTGCGTGAGCAAGTCCAAGTCTTCAACATAACGATGGTAGTGGTCACATGCCACGCTGCCATCACTGCCATCGGCGATGTTGCCAGGTGTCGCACAAAAGGTGTCCCAAACGGAAGGCCCCCTGCCATCCTCCCTGGCTGCCCCCTCAATCTGAAAGGATGCGGTGGATACGCCCCACGCAAAGGTGCTAGGGAAGGATGAGCGCTGCAAGTCAGCTGCATCGTCCAGGCCCATGGCATGGTCAGGGCTCGGTGGTATTGAAAGCGTTTTCAGCATAAATTGAATCAAAATGAGTGCATCTGAAAAAAATCAACCTCTGACAGCGCCAGACACCAAACCATCAATCAGGCGGCGTGATGTCAAGGCAAAAAGGACCAACAACGGCAGCGCCGCGATGGCAGAGCCCGCCATGATGGCTCCCCATTCGGTGTTCACCGGGTTTTGCATGCTGCGCAACGCCAACGGCAAGGTGTACATCTCGAGCGAGCGCATGACCACCAAAGGCGAAATAAAGTTATTCCAAGAGCTGATGAATGAAATCAAAGCCAGGGTTCCCAGGGCGGGGCCAAGCAGCGGTAAAACGATGGTCCAGTAAATCCGAAACTCGCCGCACCCATCCATGCGCGCCGCCTCGATCAATTCGCGCGGCACCGAGGACAAAACATATTGCCGAACCATGAAGATGCCAAACGCCCCCGCAGCACCCGGCAAATAAAGTGCGATGGGCCGATCAATCCACCCCAGAAAATCCATGACCATGAAGTTGGGAATCATCCCCAAGAAGGGAGGAATCAGCAGAGTGCCCATGACCAATGCAAACAGTTGCTTTTTCAGCGGGAACTCATAGATCGCAAAGGCATAGCCGCCCATGGAGCAAAAAAGCAAAGAGCACAACGTGAACGCAATGGCCACATAGAAACTCCAGGCCAGATTGGTCCAAAAAGGAATGCGTTTTAACAAGATGCCCATGTTGCTCATGAAGTCCGTGCCAAACAACAGCGGGGGCGGCACTTGAAAAATCTCTTCTCTTGGGTGGGTCGCAAATACGAACATCATGTAAAAAGGCGCCAGCATGATCAGGGCCCCCAATGCCACCAATGCCCACGCAGAAGCCCGTGACATGGTTTGCAATCCCACTGACGTGCCTGTGCTCATGATCCATCCCTTTTGCTGCGAAACAATCGGTGCGTCGCCCAGGTCAGTAAGGCAACCATCAGAAACAAAGACCAGGAAATGGCGCTGGCGGTCCCAAAATCACTGAACTCGAAGGCTGTTCTGAACATGTAAATGGCGGTGGTCATACCGGCCTGATCCGAGCCACCGCGACCCCCGGTCAAGACAAACGGCTCCTCAAAGAGTTGTAACCCGCCGATGACCGAAAGCGTGATGGAGAAAAGCATCATGGGCTTGAGCAACGGCAAGGTAATGAAGAAAAACTGTTGCCGGGATGAAGCGCCATCCAGGGTTGCAGCCTCGTAGGTCTCCTTTGGAATGGCTTGCAGGGCGGCCAAATACAACACTGTGTTGAATCCCACATAACGCCAAAACACCATCAAGGCGATGGCGGGCTTGATGTTGTCCGGGTCACCTAGCCAGTCAATCCCCTGGGTTGGCAGGAAAAACCGCAGCACTGTATTGATGACGCCGTAGTCAGTTGAAAACAGCGCTGAAAACAAAATCGCCATAGCCACTGTAGAAGTGATGTAAGGCATGAAATAAACGCCCACCACGGCATTGCGCCAGCGGCCCAGTCGGTTATGAATGAAACAAGCCAAGGGAATGGCCACCAGGTGTTGCGGCAAGCCTGACACCACTGCAAGCCACAAAGTGTTGTAGAGCGATTTCCAGAACCAATCGTCTCCCCAGAGAAAGACAAAATTTTTCAGGCCCACAAAGGTCATGGACGCCAGGCCTTGCACTGGATCCCATGATTGGAATGCCAATACCAGGGAAAAGCCCAGGGGGAACAGGCCGAACACGAAGAACAGCAACATGAAAGGGGCCAGGAAGAAATACGGCGCCCAGCGAAGCTTGATCAAGGGCTTCATGTGCTGTGCCTTATCCGTTGACCCAGCATCCGTGCCGCGTCGGCCAAGGCAGCCGGGGTGCTTTTCTTGCCTGCCAGCACCTTGTCCAGTTCGGTGTTGACGATTTCATCGGCCAGCGCATCAAGCTTGTGCAATGGGATGGCCGGAGTTTGCAAAGCCAAATCTCGCCACAATGCGCGCGCAGCCTGACCTCCCAGGAACGCCACTGGTTGGTCAAGATAGCTGTCGCGGTGGGTTTCCAGCAACGCTGGAAAAGCGTCATGCGTTTTGAAGGCATCCAACTGTAGCGTTGGGTTCAGTGTCATGAAGCGCACCAATTCCCAAGCCATCGCTTTGTGCGTCGCGCGGCGCGGAATGGCATAAAAAGTTCCCCCCCAGGGCGCATGGGCGCCATCCGGCAAAGCGCTGGTACGCCACAAACCCCGAGTTTGCGGGGCAAGCCAGTTTGCCAAATGCCCGGCAAACCAGGAGCCCATCATGTGTGTGGCCACAGTGCCGCGTTTGAAGGATTCTGCCCATTCAGCAGACCAGGCTTGCACGCGCGCATCCAGGCGCAACTCACGCACACGCTTGGCCAATTCAAAGGCCCGCACAAACCGGGCAGATTCGACCTGGACTTCTTTTCGGTCATTGAAATAGATACCCTCACCCGGCTGAAGGTTCGAACGGATGATGATGTCCTTCAAGTCTCTGGCGTGCGTGACCAAGTAAGCGCCTGTCGCTTTTTTAATTTCTCGCCCGGACTCAACGAAAGACTCCCAGGAGGCGCCAAGCGACGCCGGGGCAATACCGGCGCGTGCCAACAAATCTTGCCGATAAAACAAAGCCCCAATGCCGATGTCGGTGGGCATGGCCACGATGTTCCCTTGAGAGTCCCGGTTTTGCTGGAATGTGAAGGGCACAAAATATTTTTCGTATTGCAACGCATCAAAGGGAGGTTTTGATAAATCCTCCAACGCACCGCTGATGGCAAACCGCCCCAGAAATCCCGCCTCCAAGGCCATGACGTCCGGCAACTTGCTGCCCGTCGCAATGGCCGTGGTCATGGCTGTGTGGTGATCTGCAAACTCCCTGCCCACAACTTCGACGCGCACGTGGGGAAATTTTTTCTGAAACTGTGGGAGCGCGGCTTTCAGGATCTGATCGACCGCCGGAAATGCGGCCACTGAAAGTGTCGTCGCCTGGGGATCAGTTGAAGCCAATACGCTGGTGCTGACAGCCCAAGTTGAAAGCGCTTTCAACGCTTTGCGTCGCGAAGGGAAGGTCAAAGAACACGTCATGGGCCACCCCGCTCAACGGCGCAACCTGCGCGTGGACTCGCGCGCCACCAATTCTGGTGCAGGCACTCGCTGGGTCGGTTTGCGCCCTTCCACAAGGTCTACCACGGCCAACGCAGCCTGCTGACCTATCTCATAGATGGCGTGCCTGACCGTCGTCAGAGGTGGAATCGTGAAGCTCGAGCTGCGCAAGTCGTCAAACCCCACCAGAGAAATATCGTCGGGAACACGCAAGCCGCTGCGGTAGAGGGCCAATGCAGCGCCATAGGCAGACTGGTCATTCAGCGCCAAGATAGCCGTGAAAGTGGCTCGACTGGCAAGCAACTTTTGGACAGCCAGGACGCCCCCTGACTCTAAAAAATCGCCTTCGACAATGAGCTCTTTGGGCAGGCTCAAACCTGCAGCCTTCATCTCTGCCTGACAACCACGCAACCGATCCACGGCATCGGGATGGTCGGAGGGGCCAGTGATGCAGGCGATTTTTTGATGCCCAAGCTCCAGCAAGTGACGCGTTGCAAGTCGGGCACCCTCGTGGTTGTCAAAGGCCATGGCATGCAGGCCTGGAGCGCTCATGGTGCGGCCCGTCACCACCAGCGGCAAGCTTTTGGCCTGCGTGGCCAGCACCTTGTCGGGCATGGACCCTGTCAGCACGATCACACCATCGACTCGCCTTGCAATAAGTTGGGCGAGGCAGGCTTGCTCATCGCTGGGCCGCCAATGTCCGCTCACAAACAGGGGCGCATAGCCCGCTTCGGCCAAGGTGCTTTCGATGCCTTTCAGGCCCTCGCCATAAAAGGGGCTGTCAATCGCTTGGGTGATGATTCCGATGGTGCGGGATTTCCCCCGCGACAGGCCTTGAGCGACTGGATTAGGACGAAAGTTGAGCGCCGCAATGGCGCTTTCCACGGCTTTCTTTTTTTCCTCGCTGACCGTTGCAGTGCCATTGAGGATGCGAGAGACCGTGCTGGGGGAGACGCGGGCATGCTTGGCCACCATTTCAAGGGTGGCAGGACGCTCCTCATGAAGGTGTGCAACATTCATCAGAGCGATCCCGAGACTCGCAAAAAAAGCAAACCAAGCATTTTGTCAGCGTTGAAAGAAGTGAGTGATTCTAGGGGGCATGAGGCACCCTGAGCAGCAGAAATTTCCACAACTCAGGGCGATATGACATCACTCGAAAATAATACCTCCACCTACGCCCAATCCGTTGGGATAAAAGCCATCAACGTTGCCATTAGTCGTGAATTGCATGTCCGCACGAAGCATTTGATAGTGCAATTCTGCGATTTTGAGTTGCTTGAAGGCTGTCATGGTGTTGGTGGTACAGCCCACGACCGTGAAGTCGCTCAAAGCCTTGGTGTAGGAAGTCACGGCAGCGCCGGTCAGCGTCACTGACGCGGTGGCCTTGCAGTCTGCACTGGTGGCAGAAACCAGCACAAGCGTTGCCTTGCAAACACCCACACACTCGCTGTTGGTGCCCAAGCTGAACTTGTAGTTTGTGGCCGATGAAATACTCCAGCCCGAGCCGCCATTCTTGATGAAAATACCGTACCCCCATTGAGCTGTATTGGTCTTGCTAAAGCCATAGCCAGATTGAATCTGGTCAGCGTAATTTGCGCCCCACCACCAGGCTTCACCCGAATTGGCGGCATAACGACCCGTCTCATACAGTCCAGGCAAAGCTTTGCCGGTCGTTGTGTCATAAGCGGCTTCGCTATCCGTCTTGACTCTCGCAATGTAATTGGAGGTTGCCGCAACAGGCGCTGTCAAAGGCGCAGATTTTTGAGCGCTGGCGCCTACAAATTTAATGTCGTCAATGTAGAAAATGCCACCCGTACCTGTTTCAAAAAACTCCGGGAAGATGGAAATCTTATTGAATGTCCCTGTGCTTGAGAATCCCGTGACGGAAGAATAATCAAACAACATGGTCTCCCAAGCACCGGCCTTCGTGGTATTGACCTTGAGCTCGTAGGCCGTTTGTGTGCTGTCAGCGGCATTTTCAATTTTCAAGCCAATGACGGCGCCCACCCTTGGGGAATAGACCTGCATGCTGATGGTTGCGGCGGTAGAAGCCAGAGGCAAAGTACCCACCGAGTTCGAATAGCCAAGAGACACCGTGGCGCCACCCCAGGGCTGCGCCGTGCTCGGCTTGGATAATTTAAGCGCTTTCCCTGTCGCGCCGGTGGGGGCGTTCGATACCAACTCAGCCGCCGCCCCCTCGAAAGGCGTGACTGTGGCAGCGGCCTCACTGAAATCCATGATGGTGTAGTTGGCAGCCAGGGAAGCCTGGGTTAATTTGATGACACTTGAGACATCTGTCGCTGCGTAGGCAGCAGCCCCAAATGGCTTGGCTGCAGTGAGGGCAACTTTCAACTGGGTGAGGTCGGGGGTCGCCGAACCCACTTTTTCAGCCAACACCGTCGCCATCATCTTCGCAACGTTGTGCGCTGCCGAGTCTGACTTGGCAATGTAATCCTTGGAAAAGTCATGATCGGCCGGCAAGCCCAGATCGGTCCTGGCCTGTGCTTGCGCCTGGGACAAAGTTTTGCCATCCTTGATGTGCGTCGAGACCACGGTGGTCAAAGGAGAAACCACCAGCGGCGTGCTGGCGGGAGCCAACATCTTGTAGGCTTTTGTCAGAGGGGTGCTGGGCGTGTCTTCGTCCACTGCGCCCACCGGCACTTCCACCACCAAATGGACCGCGCTCAAGTCTGTCCCGATGGGGGCTGTGACCGTGTAACTGCCTTTAACGCCTGTGGTGGCCGTCGGCTCAGAGGCATCACACGCGCTGTTGGCATTCAAGTCAATGCAAATCTTGGCTCCTTTGATGTAGCCGTCCATCACGTTACCCGTCAAGGTACCACTTCCACCGGCGCCACATGCGCTCAACAGGCTGAGGATGGCGGCCGACAGCCCCAAGCCTGCCCAGCGGTGATGCAACCCCTTCTGGGGATACAGATCAGCAGTGTCTGTTTTCATTGGAAGTCCTTCAAAAAAAGTCGATAGGCGGATGAATTTTGAAAACGCTTTCTGAAAGCGCTTTCATGGCCGAGAGAATAAATCCGTCTGGCGCTGCATGCAAGCGGGGGCATACTAGGAAATACCCTGGAAAAGTTACTTTTTGAGCTCACTCAGGCGTTGCGGCTCGGCCACCAAGGTTTGGCCATCGCTGAACTGAACCGTTCTCGCCTGGTTTGAAAAGTTGTAGACCCAATAAGTGGTTTTGCCAGCGTCATTGCGGAAGACACCGTAGTAAGGCGTGTCAGCCGTCACCTCAAGCAGGGGGGGTCCCCGATCATTGAGGGTCAACAGCCAGTGAAGCGTATGGGTTCTTGTTTCGCCAAATTCCACACTCCCCCATCGTTGCCACTGCGCAAGTGCCTCACGGGGCTGCGCCAGGGAGCGGTACTTTAAAAAGATGTCGCCCCAGATATCGGGGGGATCGGCACGCTTGCCCCTTGACTTGAAAATTTCAGTCTCCTTGTCCATGGCCTCCAGGTTTCGGAGGATGAACTCACGGTCACGCCCGAGATAAAGCGAGGCAGTCGTGATGGGCAACAAGTTGATGCCGTGGATCTGGCGCGGCTCGTCGGTCCACCAGGTGTTGTGCGCATACTTGCCTCCAAAAAGCATGCTCACTTCCACATTCTTGTATTCCTTTGGAAACACGAGTTTGTAAAGGTCAAACCAGTAGTGTTGAATCGCTTCGATTTCAGAGGTGTAGAGCCAGATGCCCAAATCTCTGAGGGCACGGTCGCCTTTCAGCTCACCCCAGAGAATAAGGCCTACCCAGGCGTTGATGGCCTCTGAGGATGACTCCTGATTGTTGCCATCAGGCCCCAGGCTGACGCCAGACGCCCAGGAATGACTCTCGTAGGCGTCGAAGTTTCGCAGGAACGGAAAATCGCGCCGGCCCCGCTCCTGGGTAGCGATGTCCTTGATGAGTAGATCGATCATGCCCCCCCACGCGCTAGGCTGAGCCCATTCAGGGTCACGCATGGCGATCTCCGCAGCGGCACGAATCCAGTACCCATAGTGAAAGTGGTGGTCGTTCATTTGCTGAACGCTGAAATATTCTTCGGGATAGGACACCACTGTGCCCAGGTTTCGGTCGTAGTGAAAATAAGTTTTGCGGCTCTCTCCGCTGAGCCACTGTGCCATGCGCCCCTTGACCAACGCCAGCAAGCGATCTCGTCCTGCAGTGTTGCCTTGCTGCTCAAAAACGGCCATCATTTGCGTCAAGCGCTGAAGGCCTTTGCCTTGCCAGTAAGGCCCTTCCCCCATCGGCAACAACATGCTCCTGGCTTGTCGCAAGTCTGCTGACATCACCTCTTCCAGCAAAGCTTTCTTGTCACCAGCGTCCACCCCGGGCCAGAAGGGCAACAGACCGGTGAATTTTCTTTCCGTTCGAAATTCTGCGGCAGGCAACAGACGAATCATGCCCCGGATAGAAGGCACCGCCTTGCGGGTCTGCGCCAGAACGGCGTCATTGCGGTGCCAATGGTGTGGATACAAACCTAACAAGGGCCGTCGCTCGCTGCCCTCCATCGTTTCGGTGATGGCTTTGAAACTTGTGGTGACCTTGCTGTTTTGTTCATCGTATTGCCATTCAACCCGGGTGTCGTTGATGAACACATAAGCATGTGGCGATAGCTCGGCCAGGGTTTCATCAGACGCATCGGGCAGCACCATGGCTGAAAAATATTTTTTCCCTTCAGGCAATTCAAGGCGCCATTGCCCCGCCGACAAGCTGGACCACTGCGCGCCCGTGGGACCAAAGACAGCAAAGAATTGGCCGATACTATTGACTCGAAGCACACGTGAGTCAGTGCCAACTTTGGCGCTTGCTTCTGCAGGCAGGAGCAAATCCACATGGCCCTGCGTCAACTTGAAAGAGACCAAGGGCGAGCCATGTGCCACGGTCGCCTTGAGCGAATTTCCGTCCTCACCGCTGGCAATGTCAATCGCCCAGTCGGAAGCTTTGTCCAGTGTGAATCGCGTTGTTTTGAAATGCGTTGGCTGAAAGACCAAGGGATTGGCATGTGGATAGTGCACTTCCACATCCAGGCGCGGCGTCGGCACGATTTGCTTTTGGGGATGGGCCAACTCAAAGCCCCTCTGCGTGGGCTTGACACTCAAAGGGTGGGCAAACAAAGCCTCTGGGGGGCTCTTGAACACCAGGCTGGAATACCACTGGTTGGTCGGCACCGCCCTCTCCAGCATCTGGCCCGATCGGTAGGGCCCAGGCGGAGGCGATTTGTCACTGCCCTTGGGTTGGGTGAAGTATCTACCCTGGCCCAAAGAAACGCTCTCTGTTTGCGCATGCGCTGATGCGCAAGACAATATGGCCAGGCCAACCAATGCGCACCCTTTTAAAAATGCGCGCCACACAGCGGCAGGAAAATTAAAAGTATTCATGTGGTCAGTCTAATGAAAGCGCTTTCATAAATCAACTGGGGTCTACACTTGACCAGCCAATGCGCGTGGCTGGCATGACACTTCAAGGGAGACGACCCCATATGAAAATTGGCTTTCAACGCTTTTCGTTGTTGCTGCTGAAACTGTCCATGGTTTTGGCCACATCTTGCGCACTGTCTCAGGCATTTCCCCACAAACCTCTGCGCATCATCGTGCCATTTCCACCCGGCGGCGGCGCTGAATCCACCGCTCGCTTGATGGCACAGAAATTGAGCGATGGCTTGGGACAACCGGTGCTGGTGGAAACGCGGCCAGGCGCTGGCGGCAACATCGGCACCGAGGCGGTGGCGCGTGCACCCGCTGATGGCTACACGCTGTTGCTGGCAACCAGTGGAATGGCAATACAGCCGCACTTGCAGAAAACAAGCTGGGATCCCATGCGCGACTTCGCGCCTTTGGGCATCGTGGCGTCTTACAGCCTGGTGATTGCCGCTCACCCCTCTGTGCCGGTACAAACGCTGCCAGAACTCATTGCCTATGCCAAAGCCAATCCGGGCAAACTCACCTATGGCTCTTCGGGCAGCGGCGGGCCTTTGCATCTGGGCGCTGAATTGTTTGCCTCGCAAGCAGGCATCAAGTTGCTGCACGTCCCCTACAAGGGCAATGCACCCATGACCCTGGCCATCCTCTCGGGTGAAATCAACCTGGTGTTTGACAGCCCGGTCGGTCCTTTGCCCAACATTCGCGCTGGCAAACTGCGCGCGCTCGGCACCACTGGCGCCAAACGCAGCCATAACCTGCCCGAGGTTCCCACCGTGCGGGAATGGAAAGAGTTGAACCTGCCGCAATTCGAATACGAGTCCTGGAATGGCCTGATGGTGCCTGCGGGTAGTCCCCCCGAGGTTGTGCGACGCTTGAGCCAGGAGGTCAAGCGCATCAGTGCCTTACCGGAAGTGCGCGAAAGGCTGTCAGCTTTGGGGTACGACCCACGCAACGACGGCGTCGAAGAAATGGCTCAAATCATGGCTCAGGATTTCCAGCGCTTTGGCCACGTGATCAAACAAGTCGGCATCAAGCTCGACTGATTTTTTCGCTTGCGCCTTGCAAGGGGTCAAAAAACTGCCGTGGGAAGCGCGCAGCTTGCGCCGCCACCAAATCGGCCACCACTTGCTGCGCTTGGGTGGCGGGTCGCACATGTTGTGCGGTCAGCGCCACCACACGCGGAATTTCCGGCTGGATGAGTTGCGCAGCCCTTAAGGCGCCGGTTTGCGCGCCGTGCTCCAACGCCATGGGGCCTAACAAGGTGTAGCCGTGGCCTTGAAGCACCATTTGCTTTTGAACCATCAATGAGTCTGCCTCCAACACCACGTGCAACTCAAAGCCCAGCTTGTCAGCCGTTCGGTCCAGCAAGTCGCGCCAAACGCTGGGGCGCCGGGGCAACACCAAGGGCAGTCCCTTCAGCTTCTCGAAGGCAATTTGCTTTCGCCGCAACAGGGCATCGCCCTGGCGACCCACCAGGTAAGTCGCCACATGTTGCAGCACGCGATCTTCGCGCCGCACAGAGGAGGCTTGAAGGTAACGAATGGCCAAATCAAACAAACCGCCTGACAAGGCCTCATCCATTTGGCTGTCCAGCGCCTCGATCACTTCCAGCTGAATCATGGGGTAGCGCTCATGCACTTGAACGATGACGGGGCACACTAATTTTTCCAGGGTGGACGGAATAGCGGCCAAACGGACTTTGCCCAGCGGAAGGTCGGCACCGTGTCGCAAATCACTGGCCAATTGATCGGTTTGTTGCAGCCAGGCTTGCACGCGCGGCACCGCCCATTCGCCCAAAGGGGTCAGCACCAGGCCTCGGCCATGCCGCCTGAACAGCGCCCCGCCACACTGTGACTCGATTTCGGCAAGTTGTCGGCTCAATTGTGGCTGTGCCATGTCCCGCAGCTCGGCGACACGGGTCAAACTGCCATGTTCGGCAACTTCCAGAAAAAGTCGCCACAGTTGGGGACGCATGCTCAAAGGGGGCAAGCTCATAAAGGTATATTGAATTTGTTATTTCTATTCTAATGAATCAGACATTGATCTTATATCAGGCTGGTTTTACGATGACCGAATGAAAGCCAAGAACACCTCCCCCTCCCGGCTCCGGGTCGCCGCTGACATTGGCGGCACGTTCACGGACGTCGCCGCTTTTGACGCCCGCCAAGGACGTCTGCTGCTGGGCAAAACCCTGACCACCCCGTCGCATCTGGTGCAAGGCATCCTGCAAGGCCTGGCCAAAGGGGGCATTGCGCTGGAAGAAGCGCAACTTTTCCTGCACGGCTCGACGGTGGCCATCAACACCATGCTCGAGCGCAGTGGCGCGCGCACCGCCTTGATCACCACGCGCGGGTTTCGCGATATCTATGAAATTGGCCGCATCAACCGCCCCGACTCCTTCAATTTGAGGCATCGCAAGCATCAGCCATTGGTGGAGCGCGACCTGCGCTTTGAAATTACCGAAAGACTGTTGGCCGATGGCTCGGTGCACGAACCACTGAACAAGGCGGAGCTGGAGAAGCTGATCGACCACCTGGCCGCACTGAACCTGGATGCCGTTGCGGTACTTTTCTTGCATTCTTACCGCAACCCCACACATGAACAAATGGTGCGCGCGCGGTTAAAAGAACGCTTGCCGAATCTCTTCGTATCGATCTCCTCTGACTTGTCGCAAGAGTACCGCGAGTTCGAGCGCACCTCGACGGTGGTGGCCAATGCCTACATCGGCCCGCGCGTCGACCGCTATTTGGGCGAGATTGAAGACAAATTGCTGCAGGTGAATTTCGGTGGGCAGTTTTTTGTGGTGCAGTCCACCGGCGGGCTTTATGCGTTAAGCGAGGCACGCGAGGATTGCGTGCGCATGATGGAGTCCGGCCCAGCGTCGGGTGTCATTGGCACCCAGGTCTTGTGCGAGGCGCTTGACATCGACCACGCCATTGCCTTTGATATGGGCGGCACCACCGCCAAAGCTGGCGTGGTGCGCCATGGCGAGGCCCTGGTCACCAACAGCGTCATGATTGGCGGCTACCTCAGTGGCTTGCCTTTGTTGACACCCATGATTGACATCCACGAAGTGGGCACCGGTGGCGGCAGCATGGCCACCCTGAGCGCCACCGGCGCTTTGCGTGTCGGTCCTCAAAGCGCGGGCGCGTCACCGGGGCCCGCCTGCTATGGCTTGGGGGGCACGCAGCCAACCGTCACGGATGCCAATTTGCTGCTGGGGCGGCTCGACCCAGCGCACTTCCTTGGTGGTGAGATGGCGCTGGATTTGAAGGCCGCACAAAGCGCCATGAAGACGCAAATCGCCGACCCTTTGAAGATGGACGTCACAGCCGCCGCACACGGCATTTTGCAGATCGCGGCGGCTTCCATGTCGCATGCCGTGAAGGGTGTGACCACCGACCGCGGGCTCGACCCCAGTGCCTTCCCTCATCTGTTTGCCTATGGCGGCGCGGGTCCCTTGCACGCGTCCATGGTGGCACGCGAATTGCGCATTCCGCATGTGATCATTCCGCGCGCGCCAGGCCATTTCTCGGCATTTGGGATGTTGCTGGCAGACTTCCGAAAAGATTTGGTGCGCTCACAATTTGTCTCACTGGAGGGCGTGAAGATGGCGCAACTCAGAGACTGGTTCTCTGAGCTCGAACAACCTGGCCTGCAGTCTGCCTCAGACTCAGGCTTGCAATTCCAGCGCATGGTGGTTCAGCGCTACCTGGACATGCGCTACGTCGGCCAAGAACATGCGGTCACCGTTGAAATTTCTGCCGCTGCCCTGAAGAGCCCCCACAAAGCCTTGATCAAAGCTGCCTTTGATCGGGCCCACGAGGAGCGCTATGGCCGCGGGTCGCCCAATGAGGCCGCCGAAATTGTCAGCATTCGCAGCGCGATCAGCGGCGTCATGAAAAAGCCCAAACTGGAGAAAATTGCCACTGGCAAAGCCAAGCCCCTGGCAGCGGCCCTGCGCGGCAAACGGCGCGCTTATTTCGGCAACGCCGGATGGTGCCTCACCCCCGTTTACCAGCGCGACCGCCTGTTGGCGAACAACACCGTTCGGGGCCCTGCCCTCATCGAGGAACATGCCACGACCACCGTGGTTCAGCCGGGCGACCTGCTCAAGGTAGATGCCTACGGCAACCTCCACCTGACCATCGGTTTCGACAAGGCATGAAAAGCATATGAAAAAGACCCGCAAACTCAAAGCCGACCCGATTGCCGCCGAGTTGATTCGCAACAGCCTGGTGGCCGCCACCGAAGAAATGAAGTCGGTGCTGATGCGAACCTCTTACAACATGATCATTTACGAGGCGCTGGATTTCACGGTGGGCCTGTTTGACCGCCATGGCCAAACTTTGTCCATTGGTCTGGGGCTGCCCATGTTCATTCGCGGCATGAGCGATGTGGTCAAAGCCAAGCTGGCGCATTGGGGCGAGGAAAACATTCATCCCGGCGACATCTTATTGACCAATGACGCCTACACGACGGGCGCTCACCTGAACCATTTGACGTTTTCGATTCCCATCTTTCACAAGGGGCGCATCGTCGCGTTTTCGACCTGCATGGCGCACTGGCAGGACATCGGCGGCATCCTCAACGGCGTCACCACCGACATTTATGCCGAGGGCTTGCAAATCCCCTTGGTCAAATACCACCAGCGCGGTGTGTTGAACGAAGAAATGCGCGAACTCATCCTGATGAACGTGCGCCGACGCGATCGTGCTGCTGGCGATCTGGAGGCACAACTCTCGGCCTGCCGCGTGGGCGTCAAACACATCGAAGAAATGCTGAACCGGCATGGCGAAGCCACCTGGCAAGCCGCCCTGGACGCCATCATGGACCACACCGAGGCTGAGGCGCGGGCCATGGTCAGGCGCATGCCCGATGGCGTGTATGAAGCCGAATCGTTCATGGATGACGATGCGGTCGACATTGACCAACCGGTGCCCATCCGGGTCAAAGTGATTGTCAAGGGCGACAGTATGACTGTGGACTTGTCCCGCATGAGCCCGCAGGTCAAAGGCTTCTTCAACTCCGGCGCAGGGGTGGCGTGCGCGCAAGTGGCCTTCAAATGCCTGACCCTGCCCACCGATCACCCGATCAATGACGGCAACTTCCGTCCCCTCAACGTCATCCTGCCCAAGGGAACGGTGGTCAGCGCTTTGCATCCGGCACCCATGCGGGTGTGGATGACCTATCCCATGACCCTGGTGGACACAATTTTCAAGGCGCTGTCCCAGGCCATTCCCGAGTCTGTGATTGCAGGCCACCATGCCGACCTGGTCATCGCCAACGTGAATGGCTTTCACCCAAGAGACGGCAAGCTCTGGATTTATCTGGGCGGCCTGATTGGCGGTGGCTGGGGTGCCAAACACAATGAAGACGGCGTCAATGTCACCGTCTGCATGAACGATGGCGACACCCACAATGGCCCCAGCGAGCAGGTGGAAAACAAGTTTCCTCTGCTGGTGCGCTACTACCGCCTGCGTGAAGACTCTGGCGGCGCGGGCCAGTTCCGTGGCGGCTTGGGGGCCGAAGCTGAAGTGGTGGCATTGTCCAAAGTGAATTACCAAACCCGTATTGACCGGGTCAACCACCCGCCCTGGGGCCTGCAAGGTGGGCATTCGGCAATGGGCAACAGGGTCGGCATGCGGAAAAAAGATGGCACGCTGACGCTGTACAACAGCGGCAAAGTCAACATGCGACTGGATGCAGGGGAAGCCTATGTGCTGCACTCCGGTGGGGGTGGCGGCTTTGGTGACCCGAAAAAGCGTGACAAGGCGGCTGTGCTTCGTGACCTGCGCCTGGGCTACATCTCGAAAGAAACTGCCCGCAAGGTTTATGGCTTGAAGGTGGCCACGTCCCAAGGCGCTCGCCAGAAAAGCAGGCGCGCCCCATGAAGCGCGGCCAGCTTCAAACACAAACGCAAGCCTTGATGCTGTGTGGCCGGTGGCTGCGTGTCAGCCGCCGTGGCCTGGCGATGGGCGGCAGCTGTGGCTGCAGCTTTGATCCCATGATCGAGTCTGGCCAGCTGGACGATTTGCTTTTTGAGCACTGTCTTGAGCGCTTCACAAATCGGCCACCTCTGCAACAATGGCTGCGAACGCATGCGGCCAGACCGGCATCGCGCCGGATCGATCGCTTGCTGCAAGATTTGGCCGAGGGCACCAACCCTTTGCCGCTGGCCGACACGCGCGCCTTCATGCAAGCGCTGGAGGTCAGCATTGCGTCCATTGAAGAGCATCATGGCTGAACGTTTATTCAAGGAGTTTCGAATGCGTCGATGGCTTGCTACTTGTGTTCTGGGATTAACGCCATTTTTGTTTGGGCAGAGTTGGGCTCAGTCCAGCAAATTTCCGGATCAACCCCTCAAGATCATTGTGCCGTTTGCCCCGGGTGGCGGGGTCGATCAGGCGGGACGCATGCTGGCCAAGCAACTGCAAGCGCGACTGAATCTGCCCGTGGTCGTCGAGAACCGCGCAGGGGCCAACGGCACGGTGGGTGGCAAGGCCGTGCAAGTGGCGCCCGCAGATGGCTACACCTTGCTTTTTTCTGCGGCAACGCACTTGCTCTCCAATTTGGTAATGGCCAAACCGCCCTATGACCCCGTGGCCGATTTCGCACCGGTGGCCCGCGTGGGCGAAGCCCCCTTGCTGCTGGTGATCTCACCGCAACTCAAAGAGCAAAAGCTGAGCGAGGTGATTGAGTCGGCACGGGCTACGCCAGACAAGTGGACTGCCGCTGTGCCTGCCATGGGCGCCCCCAGCCACCTGGCCACGCTGATGCTGGCGCAGAAATCCAAAATCAAAATCACCTTGGCCCCCTACAAAGGCACAGCACCAGCGCTCGTTGATGTAGCGGGTGGACACACCCAGATTTTGATGGATTCCATCGTGTCGCTGTTGCCCATGGCCAAGTCGGGCAAGGTTCGGCCTGTGGTCACCACGTCGGCCAAGCGCAGTGCCTTGGCGCCTGACATCCCCACGGCGGTGGAGAGCGGCGTTCCAGGCTTGGTGTATGCCACCTGGTATGGCGTGTGGGCGCCCGCCGGGACGCCTCCCGAACGAGTGCAGTGGTTGAACCAAACCATCAACGAAGCCATCGCTGAATTGGTCAAGAGTGGCCAGTTGGCGCAGCTTGGCGTGGAGGGCATTTCTGAATCTGTGGAGCAATTCCAAAAATTCATTGCAGCCGATGTCACCCAGAGCGCAGAACTGTTGCGCTCGGCTGGCTTCAAACCGGAGTGAACCCATGGCAATGCGTGCAAGGCTCTGGAAATTCGCCCACAGGCTGGCGCAGCGTGATTGACCGTATTCACACCAGCCTCTTGTCGGTGATGAAACAGCCTGCTATCGTGAAATTTTTCAATGACACTTGTCAAAGGCTTTGCGCAACAGGTTCAAAAAACGCAACTGAATTTGTCCGACAACTGATAAGCCCAAAGCCATGCGCAAAATCGACAGCTACGCCCACATTTTCCCCAAGGCCTATTTCGACCAAATGGCGCTATTGGCCAAAGACAAGGGCGCCATCAAACGCTGGTTGAACATTCCTGTCTTGTACGATCTGGATGCACGGCTGCGCATGATGGCGCAGTTTCCCAACTACCAGCAAATCCTCACACTCTCCAACCCGCCGATTGAAATGATTGCCGGCCCTGAAGAGTCCCCCGCGCTGGCTCGCCTGGCCAACGATGGCATGGCTGCCATTCGTGACCAGCACCCTGACAAATTTCCAGCCTTCGTCGCGTCGCTGCCCTTGAACAATGTACCTGCCGCTTTGGAGGAAATGGACCGCGCCATTGACCAGCTTGGTGCTCGCGGCATCCAGATTTTCACCAACGTCAATGGAAGGCCCTTGGATGAGCCCGAATTCGAACCCCTGTTCGAGCGGGCCATTGTTCACCACGACGTTCCGATCTGGATGCACCCCGCGCGCGGCGCTGGCATGACAGATTACGCCTCCGAAAAAAAATCCAAATACGAAATTTGGTGGACCTTTGGCTGGCCTTATGAAACCAGTGCGGCCATGGCCCGCATGGTGTTCTCGGGCTTTTTCGATCGCTGGCCTCACATGCGCGTCATCACCCACCACATGGGTGCCATGATTCCGTTCTTTGATGGCCGCATCGGGCCTGGCCTGGACCAACTCGGTTGCAGAACCTCAGATGAGGATTACGAAAGCCTGTTGCGCGGCATGGCCAAGCGCCCCATCGAATATTTCCGCATGTTCTATGCCGATACTGCACTGGCAGGCGGCCAATCCGGGTTGCGGTGCGGCCTGGACTTCTTCGGCAGCGAACAAGTGGTCTTTGCCACCGACTGCCCCTTTGACCCCGAGGGTGGACCGATGTTCATCCGCACCATCCCCGAGGCGATCGACGGATTGAATTTGTCCCAGCACGAACAAGAAGGCATTTACTTTCGCAACGCGCTGCGATTGCTGAAAATGCCGTGTGACTGCTGATTCCATTGTACGACCTGCATCATGACCGCCACCGTTCTCATCACCGCCCCTCAATGGGCAGAAGCCGCCCAACAACGTCTGCGTGATGCAGGACTGCAACTGCTATTCATGTCAGGTCCGGTCAACGAAGAAACTTTGCGACAGACCTTTGAAGGACTCCCGATTGATGGCGTCGTGCTGCGTGGCTCGCCCCCCTTCACTGCGCAGCTCATGGCGTGTGCGCCGCACTTGCGCGTGATTGCAAAGAACGGCGCCGGCGTTGACAGTGTGGATTTGGCAGCAGCTGCCCGGCTGGGCATTCAGGTCAAGGTTGCTGCTGGTGCAAATGCGAACGCAGTGGCGGAGCATGCCCTGGCTTTGATGTTGTCCCTGATTCGAAACTTGTCGACCCTTGACCACCAGGTTCGCGCAGGCTACTGGCCCCCCATCGCTTACCAAGGTCGCGATTTTCGTGGCTCGGTGGTCGGCATCCTGGGCTTTGGCAGCATTGGTCGGCAAACAGCCCATTTGGCGTCTTGCCTGGGGGCACAAGTGTGCGTGTACCGGCGCCCCCAGCAGGCGCTCGAATGCGCATACGAAACCCTTGACGATCTGCACGCGTTCCTTGCACGAGTGGACATTCTGAGCCTGCATTGCCCACTGAATTCGCAAACGCGCGGCCTGATCGGCGAGCGCGAGTTGGCCGCCATGAAACCTGGCGCGCTGCTGGTCAACACCGCACGTGGCCCAATCGTTGACGAGGCCGCGCTGGTTGCGGCTTTGAAGCGGGGGCAGCTGGCCGGGGCTGGTCTGGACACCTTCGATGTGGAGCCCTTGCCCGCCCAGCATGCCTTGCTGCAGCTTCCCCAAGTGATGCTGACCCCGCACGTCGCTGGCATGACCAGCGATGCCGCCTTGCGTGTGGCCTTGATGACGGCCGACAACATTCTGCAAGGGCTCAATCTGGCGTGATGCCGCCTTCACGAATCACTTTGGCCCACTGCTGCGACTGGGCTTGCAGCCAACTGCCGAATTGCTCTGGCGTGTTCTCATGGGGCTCGAGCGAAGATTGCCGCATTTTCTCAAGCACCTCGGGGTGACGCAGCACGGCTGCAATTTCTCGGTTCAGGCGCTGAACTCTCTCCTTGGGGGTGACGGCAGGCGCAAAGACGCCCTGCGAAATGTAGGAGGAGAATCCTGTGAAGCCCGCCTCGGCCACGGTTGCAGTGTCGGGCAAACTGGGCAGGCGCTGCTGCGACGTCACCGCCAAAGGCTTGAGTCGACCCGACTTGATCAGGCCGCTGACGGTGGCATAGCCTGTAAACATCAGATCAATGTGGCCACTGACCAAATCGTTGATGGCAGGCCCACTGCCTTTGTAGGGAACATGCGTCAATCGGATACCGGTGGCGGTCTTGAACAACTCGGCCGTCAGATGCGGACTTGCGCCGTTCCCAGAGGACCCATAGCTCAGTTTGCCCGGTTGCGCTTTTTCTAGCGCCAGCAACTCGCTCATGCTGTTGGCTGGCAATTTTGGATGGGCCACCAACACATTGCCAAAAATTGCCAGGTTGATGACGGGCGCCAAGTCTTTAGGCCCATACGACAACCTGGGGTAGAGCGCAGGGCTGATCGCGTAAGCCCCCGAATCAGACAGCAACAAAGTTTGGCCATCTGGCGCGGACTTGGCCACAAAATCTGTCCCGACGGTGCCACCGGCGCCAGGTCGATTGTCAATGACCACGGTTTCCTTCAGTGCCTCTGAAAGCTTGGGAGCAATCAGACGCGCCAAAAAATCGGAGCCACCCCCTGGGCCGAACGGCACCACGATTTTCAGCACGCGATCGCTGCTCCCCTGCGCATAAACACAGCCGGCCAGCATCCACAAAAACAAAAGCAACCCGTATCTGAACATTTTCAGCCCCCCTCAAGGCGCAAGCGTACAACTTAGCAGTGGCTTTTCAAAGCGCTGCTTGACCACCCTAGGGAAACTGCCAATCACAACAACAGGCGTGGCGCTTATGGTTAGATGGTCTGCATTGTGGAGCTCTTATGGTCGCACCCAAATTTAACCGACGCGAAACCCTCTGCGCCTGGCTGAGCTCTGGCTTGCTGAGCGCCTTCGGAGTGGCCCATGCGCAAAGCGCCTACCCCACCCAGCCTGTCAAATGGGTGGTGCCCGTAACCACCGGCGGCCCCAGCGATTTGGTCGCTCGCATGCTGGGCAAAGAACTGCAAAGCCTTTGGTCGCAGTCTGTGGTGATTGAAAACCGGCCTGGCGCCTCGCAAGTGGTAGGGGCTGCTTATGTTGCCAAAGCCTACCCCGATGGCTATACGTTGCTGCAAGCGGCAGCCAATATGTCGATCAACCCGTTTCTGATGAACGACCTGCCGTATGACACGGTCAAAGACTTTCAACCCATCACCCTGACCCACTTGACACCCTATGTCGTCGTGGTCAGCGCACAGTCTTCTGTGCAAAGCTTTGCAGACCTGATCGAGCGGATTCGCAAAGCCAGTACGCCCATGACTTATGGCTCCACCGGGCCTGGCAGCCCGCAGCAGTTGGCGACCTTGCTCCTGGCGCAGCAACTGAAATTGCCTGCCATGACCGAGGTCCCCTTCAAGGGAAGCTCTGCAGCCCACCCCGATCTGATTGCGAACCGGGTCGATTTCATGATTGACCCCTTGGCAGCCAGTGGCCCGCACATCAAGTCTGGACTGTTGAGGGCCTTGGCAGTGACCACGCGCGAACGCAACGGCTCCTTTCCTCAACTTCCCACAGCCTTGGAACAAGGGGCCAATCAGTATGTCTTTGCCAGCTGGGGCGGTGTTTTTGCACCTGCGCGCCTGCCTGCCAGCTTGGTGCGAACCCTCAACCAAGACATTCGCAAAATTCTGTCAAACCCCGAAGTGATGAAAAAATTTGACAGCATGGGACTGGTGGCACAAGGCAGCTCACCCGAAGAATTCGGCGCGTTTGTGGTGGACGAAATGAACCGTTGGCGTGCCTTGATCAAGCCTTGAGCAAAGGGGCACGAGGGCAGAATATCAAACGATGAGATCGCAGGGCTCATGGCTTGCCTGAATGGGCCTGCCGTTTGCGCTTGGCCAAAATCCAGGCTGAGTTAAGGCCCGTCAGAATCAGCAGCGGCCACAGGAAGGTACAGACCATGAGCCACAACAAACGGCTGGACAGAGAAGGGGTCGTTTGAGTCGGCTCGCTTTTGTTGGGGCCCTCGCTGAAGAGATGGCGATAAGGGTAAGTGAAAAGACCCAATAACGCGCCAGCCACGAAGAACAGTAACAGATACAAGTTCAAGGCGATCTCCATTTTTGATGCCTAATGTGCCAGAGATCGACTCTGTGTGCCACTTGAATTTTTAGGATCTCTCGAAATTGCCAGTCTGCGCTCAGTCGTTTTCAATAATGGCATTCATGGCTTAAACTGACTTGTCCCGCTTGCATAGGGCCTTGGTCCTTGGGGGCACGGTCTCGGGCTGACAGGTTATTCAATCGAATGATCCACAACGACAGGAACTCTTATGAACATGATTTCCAAATACACCCAAGGTATCAATTTCGGTTTTTTGTGTGTTGCGGCTGGCTTGACCAGTTGTGCAACAGTGGCTCCGACGGGGCCATCGGCCATAGCGACTGTGTCGCCAACCTCAGTGGCAGCAAATGCTGGCATGAACCCACAAGGCAGCGTCCGGTTTGTTCAGCAAGGTGACGGTGTTCGTGTCACAGGTCGTATTACAGGCCTGCGCCCTGGACAGGAACATGGTTTTCATGTGCATGAAGGTGCAGACTGCACAGGCGATGGACTTGGTACCAAAGGGCATTTCAACCCCCAGGGTTCTGCTCATGGGCAACATGGCAGCGCCTTGCATCATGCTGGCGATTTACCATCTCTTAGGGCCAACTCTGCGGGGGTCGCTGAGTTTGATGTGGTGATCAAGCAACTCACCGTTTCCGCTGGCCCCTCGAGTGTCGTTGGACGTGGCCTGATTGTGCATCGTGACCCCGATGACTTCGCCACGCAGCCCACAGGTAACGCTGGGCCTCGTCCTGGCTGTGCTGTGATCCTGGCCCAGTGAAATCTCAACAAGCGCGCCGAGTTGTCGTCAGAAAAGTGATTATCATGTTGGGCAGTACTGATGCCTCATTCGCTGTCACTGAATGCTTTTATGCTTTTTGACCATTGCGCTAAATGCCAGTCATGTTGCCATATTGATGATGGCTTCCCCCCTTTGGAAATCACACTCAGCAAAGCAGAGAAAAAGAAACTAGGTCGCCTCTGCATCGAAACAAATTGCGCTCATCTCGGCGCAACGGGTTGCACGCTCGGTCATGAAAAGCCCTTTGGCTGTCAGCTCTATCCCCTCGCTTACAACCCAGATACTCAGGAGTTTTTCTTCGACGCTGCTTGCCCTTTGATGCCTGAATATCAGCAGCAATTGGATGACGTCAACAGCGAGGCTTCACACCATTTGTCCAGCATGATCGCAGGCATTGCACAGTTATCGAAAAACGAAAGGGCTTTTTTGCGCCGTAACTTCCGTGTAGATTCGGAGTACTTTGACATTCGGCCGCTGAAGTCAAAACAATGAAATTGGAAAATTTGGCGATGGCCTGCGAACCTGTGCATCGGCTCCCCCATCAATCCTGGACCCGTGACAACCTTTGCGTGGAAAGTTTCCACGAACACATTCAGTACTTCACCTGCCGCTGGGATGCGCTGTGCCCCTACATTGATGTCAGTCCCGAGTTGCTGGCAATGGCAAAAAAACCATTCATCGTTTATGCCGTTCCTCCTGACGGGCCCTATGGCGTTCCCATCAGCGACCGCTATGGCCTGGTGGATGTGCAAGCACCCGATTTCTGGACCGATCCCGTAAGGGCGCACAAATTCAATAAGCTGGACAAGTCCTTCAAGCGCTTTCATACGACAGAGCGCGTCATTCCAGGCAAAGACCTTAGCTTGCAAGAGTTGTTTGAGTTGGGCGGTGAGCATTTCAGCGCCTACGAAATTCATGACAAGGAAGTGAGCGGGTTCATCGACTACATCCAGAACCTGGATATCCTGATCATTCAGGTACATGCCGACAATGGCGATCTTGTACTCACCGATATCTCCATTTTGCTGCCCGAGCGGCAACAAGTCTATGGCAGTTTTTGTCAATGGAACTACGCTTACAAGAACCGTTCGCCCGGTATTTATGCATGCTTGCTGGTGACACGCTGGACTGCACAAAACGGATACCGCTATTACAACCTTGGGCCCGTGGGTGACTACGGCTACAAGTCGCTTTTTGTGACAGACTTTGAACCCATTTACGCCATTGCACTGACCGACCAGGATCATCCACTGGCACTGGACACTTCATCTCCTTTGCACACCGATTTCACACCCTCCATGTGGAACCAGATCTATCGGCCTGCCGGCTGAGGCGTTGCTTCGCGGTGATCAATCAAAAATGTGCACTGCGCCAAAATTGATGTCGTAGTCCATCAGCAATTCCTCGCCTTTCTTGATGGCGCGCAGACTCACTAGCTCTCCGTTCTGCTTGAACTCGACATTCGGCGTCTTTGAGTGGTTGAGATACACCGACATATTGGCCGCATTGAACCCGATGCGCGGCACATGAACGTGTTGCTCGTCGTAGTAGCAGAACATTTCGATTTCCCTGCGCACACCCGGCGCCAGAGTTTTAATTTCGTCGTGTGTGAACTTGATATCGTCAAACTTCACCAAAGATCGCAAAGGCTCGATGCCCTTGGGTATGGGTCGAACGGCAAAGACACCAATGCCGTGCACTTTGGAAACGCCCAGGTGGCAATAAACGTCTTGGCGCAGATGATCAAACAGTTGCTTTTTCGATTTGAGCATGGTGGATTGAATGAAGTTGGTTGATGCCGATCGGCTTCGCAGGGCTGATGCTGATCCTACACTCTTGCTTCTTTTGCCAACAACGCCTGCTAGCTTGGCGCGAACGCTCAACCAGGGCATTCGCAAAATTCTGTCAAACCTCGAAGTGATGAAAAAGCTAAGCAGCTGTCCAGCTGCCATCCACATCGCCACGCAAGACCCCAATCAACTCAAGGTCGCTGGCCGAAGCGGAGAAGTCATGCGAGATGGCCTTCAGGGTGGTCAAGCTCTTGGAAACAGACGTTCCCGAAGTTCCGCTTTGGAGCACTGCACTGCTACCAGTTCCTGACAAGTCATTTGAATCGATAAAAGTCCAGGCAGGCTGTGTGCTTGTGCTTTTACCCAAATAGTATTTCAAAAGCAACAGCACGTCGCTCAAGTTGACTGAACCTGAAGCATCAAAGTCCGCTGCGATGGTGGCCATCGGCGAGGCGTAACTGTCGGGTAGCGGTTTGCCCAGATAAATTTTCAGGGCTGCCAGGACATCTGTCAGTGAAATGGCACTTTTCGCATTGGATGGGGCATCGGCTGCAGGGGCCAGTTGGAAAACACCATCACCCTCTGTACCATCCAAATCCTCGACACCTGACAATGAGACACGCCCTGTGCTGGCAGACACTCCGCTGACGCCTCCTTCAGTCAAAGAAACGCCACTGAGGGCCGTGGCACTGCTGCTCCCCCAGGATTTCCAATAGGTGAACTTGACATTGACATCAAAACCTGAGGGCGCCACTGCATAGCTTGTCACGTAAGACAAATTGGATGGGTCGAAATACATTCCCAACACGTTGCCACTGTCATCATTGGCGGTTCGACCCGACAGGTCGACGTTGTAATAAAGCTTCCAGCTTGTGCCGGCGCTCTGCAACGTGCCATAAAGGGTTTTACCGCCCACTGACAGTTGAAGGTGGTCTGCAACGCCATTGGCGTTGGTGTCCAATAGCTTGCCCGACAGTGTCATACCGCTGTCTGAAGAGGACAACTGATTGATCGTGGCGCTGAAAGTTGCCATCGTGCCATCACTTGCGGTGGCACTTTTCCAAACAAACGGCACTTGCACAGCATTGTTCAGCGAATCGGTGTAAACGAAGCCATCTATCAGGGTGTCTGCATCACTGGCGGTGTCTGGAATGAGGGTCAGCGACTCTTTCACCAAAAACCGGGCCGTCCAGGCGTCCGGTCCCGCAACACTGACAAGGGTGTCAGAAAAGGTGAGTGTGCCTTTTGATGTTTGACTTTGGCCCGAACTGCTGAGCAAAGTTCCTTTGGCCGCATAAGTCATCGGATTGGCATCCGTGTCCGCTGACAAATCGAAGCTCAGCGTCGGGAACAAATCGCTGGTAGCCTTCACCAGCGCGCCCGAACCCGAGGTCGCCGTACCTAACTTCAAATACAGCTCACTGGAAGACGGGCTCCCAGTGGCGCTGCCAAGCGTGCTCAGCTGCCAGGCGAGGCTGGAACCCATATCCGACAAAGCAAAATAAAACCCTGCCACTTGCCCGGCACTGTTGGCCAGGACGCGGCCCGTCATGGACTGCGTGTATTCGCTTTGCCATGAGAGGTCGGACACGCTGCTCAGATTGGCAACGTTGCTTCGCGTCCCCAAAGTGGATTTGATCTGATCGGGGGTGCCATCGTTGTTCAAATCAAGCACTCTGCCGCTGAAGAGGGATCCTGCGTCTTGGGCGCTCGCCTGATTGACCACCTGGCTGAATGTGGCCAAAGCCCCATCGGCAGCTCGCTCGGCAAGCCAAGCCAGAGTCACTGGCACCGTGTTGGCCAACTCATCCTTGAAATAAAAGCCGTCTGGCTTTAGGTCAGCGTCTGTTGCGCTGTCTGGGATCAAGGCAAAAGTTTGAGTTATCTTGAAATCTGCGCGCCAAGTTTCAGGGCCTGCAGTGGCCTGTACGCTGTCAATCAGCGTCAAAACGCCAGAGCTTGATTGCAACGCGGTGGCCCCTGAACCTAAAAGCTGCCCGCTGATGGCATAGGTTGCGGCATTGCCATCACTGTCCTCTGACACGTCCAATCGGATCATTGACAGGGTGCTGTTGGTTGCACGCACCAGAACTGGCGAAGTGCCGCTGGCCAGCGAAAAAAGATACTCGCCGCTCAAAGGTGACCCCACTTGCGTGCCGGTCAGGTCGAAGGTAGATGTAGCCATGATTTACTCTAGCTTAAACGATAGCGCTTGGGTTTTCCTTCATATTTAAAAAAATTGATACCATTTAGGTTTGATCGAATTACGATCCATCTCTCACCTCCATTTACTTAGGGGCCTTATGAATTTGCGACATACCCTGACGCTCCTGAGCGCTTTGGCGGTGGTTTTCACCGGCTGTGGCTATATCGCGTTGGTCCCTACGGCGCCAAGCATCGTCTCTGCCACTGCCGGTGATGCGCAAATCTCGGTCGCCTTTACAGCGCCTGTCACCCTCAGCGGAACCAGCCCTGTCACCAACTACACAGCCTCATGTACCGCCTCGGGTGTGGTCGTCAGCGCCAGCGCCACAAGCAGCCCGATCGTGGTGAAAGGTCTGACCAATGGCTCTGAGTACAGCTGCACAGTGACTGCCACCAATAGCGCGGGCATTGGCCAGGCGTCGACCAAGTTGTCTGCTACGCCAGCAGCGGCTACGTCCGCCACGGCGCTGTACCATGCGGCTGCACCTTACGCCACGCTTTTGTCCACGGGATACCAAGCCTCCAGCCTGACGCAAACCACCCAGCTGACCACTCGCAGCCGCTATCTGATTTCTGACAGTGCCACGGCCAATTCATCGGCCAACTACCTCAGCGTGGGTTCGAATTACAGCGCCACCGACGGCTACAGCCTGGAGTCCGGCAACCTTGACAGCGCTTCGACCTACAGCACCTATTTCAACAAAATCATTCAACTGGTTGCAGACTCTTCGGATTCCAGCTGCTACCAATTCAGATCGCATTTTCATCCCAACAATGCCCTTGATTTTGACGACAAAGACGGCAACAAGCTTAAATTCAGGAACAACTTTGGCAAAGCCACGGTGGGCTACGGTTATCTGTGTTTTTCTTATGACACCACCACAAAATACCTCAAGGCAAAAAAGAGGTACGCCTACAGCACCAGCACCTACACGCACTCTGCAGACACGGGTTTCACCGCAGCGAATTACTATGTCCAATATGCCAGCGGCTCCTACAAGCTGGTGAGCTCCGATGCCAATGCCAGCAAATTCTATTTTTACGCCTCTCCCCTGAATTTTGAAATTCCAACGGATTTCAATCCAGGCAACATTGCTTATGTCTCTAACCCTGCGGTAGGCATCATCACCAAGCTGCAGAATGGCACGGCGGGGGTAGAGGGCTCAACGGGTACGGTCTACCGCGACATCAGCGCGACCTACAAAAGCCAGGTCGCTACCGCGGGCACCAATGCAGCCACCAAGCTGGCAGCCGACGCCCAATTGGCCGCAATCAAAACAGCATTGCAAAGCAAAGGCGAGACGCTGCGCTATGACACGGCCTTTTACACAGCCTTCAGAGATGGCTTGCTGGCGGGCAAGTTGCACAGCGACGCCGTGAGCGATGGCACGCCCGGACAAAACCTGGTTCCTTATGTTTTTTTCACCAACGAACAAGACGCTTCGGGCAATTACCATCCTTTCATGGTCATTGTTTCGTACGGCAATGGCCCTGGGCCCCACGGCTTGCAGGACATTACGCGCCCGCCCGGAAAATCCACACCCACCTCGACCAACTACGCCGACAGCTCCGTCACACGCTTTACCAATTTGGAAAACTATGTGATCGGGATCCCCATGAAAGACTACGGACTTGTCACCACAGTCACAGAAAACAACCTGTCCCTGACACTTTTGAGTGACGCCAAGTCTTCTGCTACGGCCGATGTTTATAACTATTCGAGCATCGCCGACAACGGCATCTTGATCACAGGCGCCGTGATGTTCCCCGTTTACAGCAACACCCTGGTCCCATCCCAATCATCGGCGGAACTCAGTGCTTCCGGATGTCACGTCGGGCAAGGTGGCGGCGGGCCGCATTGTCATGCCGATGGCTACGCCTCTGGCGGCATCATGGGGGTATACAACGATGCCGACTACGTTGGCAAGACACATCCGCCACTGATCGGCTTTGGCTATGACGGCGTGGCCTTGTTCGGTCGCTACAGGTCCCAAGACAGCGCATTGCTGGGCTACGCCACCAGCCTGGACGCATGGGGCGGACACAATCACGACGGCCTTGGCTACCACTATCATGCAGACCACAGTGTCAAAGCCACCCTGAGCAACTCCACCATTTCTTACACCTTGCGCTCGCTGATTCGCGGCGCCTACAGGGGCAAGAGCCAAAACATCCCTTACTTTGGCGTCAGCCAGCGCAACAACAAATATTTTGGCGGCTTGTGAAGCACCCTTTATGGCGTGAGCCTCTGATTTTCTTTTTCTTGATGGGTGGCCTCCTGTTTGGCGCAGACCATCTGGTCAAAAAAATCAGGGGCGACGGCGTGATCCGCGTTCCCGAGGAAGTGTCCGAGATGACCCAGGCGCAGCTGGCCGCCACATGGGGCAGGCCTCCAACGGAGAGCGAGCTCAAGGCCCACCTGCAACGCTGGGTCAACGAGGAAGCCCTTTTTCGCGAAGGCTTGCGCTTAGGGTTGGAGCGCGGGGACGCACTGATACGCGAGCGGGTCACGCTCAAGACATTGAACGTGATTCAACTCGGCACCTCAGTGCCCGAGCCCACAGCAGAACAACTGGCCACTTGGTATGGCGTGCACCGACTCAGGTACGAACAACCGCCAAGGCTGCACCTTCAAGTGCTGCAAGCAGATCCCCGCACCCCCCCATCGGCGGCGGCGCTGAGCCGTACCCTGGAGCAGCTGAATACAAAGAGCGTCCAGCCAAAAGACCTGGGCCAGTTGGCCATCTATCAGGCCATTCCCATGCAGGAGTTGGCGCTGCGCTACAGCGAGGATTTTGTAAAGCAGGCGATGCAATCCGTACCCCATGTGTGGTCTGCCTACCGATCAGGTGATACCGCCTTATTTTTGAACCTTGATCGGATTCAACCTGGGTTCAAGCCAGACTTCGAGGAGATCAAGGCACGGGTGGCCGAGGACTGGCGACAAGACGACCTGCAAAAAAAGCTCAACCAAAGAGTCGCCGACCTGGTCCGTCAACACCGGGTCGAATATCCTGAAAGCGTTGGCAAGTGAAACTGCTGCTGCAAGGCTGCAAGGCCTTCTTGCTTGGCCTTTTTGTGTGCAGCCTCTCGCTTGCAAAAGCGCACGAATTGGAAGCCGTAGAGCTGCTCATCCAGCAAAGCGCCCCAGACCAATACACCTGGGGCTGGGTTGCCAAAGGGTTGCATCGGTCTGCCCTTGAAAATATCGCCATCACCTGGCCTTCAACCTGCGAGGCCAAAAAGAACCGTTTGCAATGTCCGCACAACGGGCTCAAAGGCAAGCTGAGCCTGGAGGGCCTGGGGGCCAGCGTTTCATTGGTGAGTGTTCGCATTTTGGATGGCCAAGGAGAGCATCGCTATGCCTTGACACAAGGCCAACCCTCGGCGTGGCTGCAGAGCTCTGCGGCCATGCCCAGCGACTCAGGGTGGGCCTCTCACCTCAGAGTCTCGGGAACCTATGTCGCGCTCGGCATTGAGCACATCTTGATGGGCCTGGACCATCTGCTTTTCGTGATCAGCTTGTACCTGCTGGTAGGTGCCGGGCTTTCACTGATCGGCGCGATCACTGCCTTCACTGTGGCGCACACGGCCTCCTTGGCAGCCAGCGCACTGGGGTGGGTCAATATTCCCACGGGCCCCGTGGAAGCCTGTATCGCCTTGTCGATCGTTCTGGTTTGCGCGGAGGCATTGGGTGCAGGCAAGAGTTGGACCCAGCGTGCGCCCTACCTGGCCGCGTTCCCGTTTGGCTTGGTTCACGGGCTGGGTTTTGCCGGGGCCTTGGCAGACATTGGCTTGCCCGAATGGCACCTTTATTCCGCTTTGCTGAGTTTTAACCTGGGCGTGGAAATTGGCCAGATCGGCATCGTTTTGCTGGCTTGGTGGGTATCAGCAAAAACAGCGCATCGGCCCTGGGCCAACGCTGCGCGAACGGCCCTGCTGGGGCTCATGGGCTGCCTCGCAGCTTATTGGAGCCTGGAAAGAATTGCGGCTATTTTTTAGGCCGCTGCATGGGTGGCGCCGGCTTCTTCAGCCAATGCATGCATCCCCATCTTTGACACTTCAATCTGCAGGGTGTCACGCACTTGCTAGCCTGGGCAGAGCTGTCCCCAATAATGGTTGCGATGAAACAAACTGACCTGTCCCGCTTTCATGTGGCCCTGATCCTGGGGGGCGCGGCCTTGATGCTGAGCCTGGCCATGGGCATGCGCCAGAGTTTTGGCCTGCTGCAGCCGCACATGATTCGTGACATTGGCATCACATCGGCCGATTTTTCGCTGGCCATTGCCATCCAGAACATCGTCTGGGGGGCCACGCAGCCCTTCATGGGCATCCTGGCCGACCGTCATGGCGCGCGACCTGTTGCTTTGCTCGGGGTGGTGGTTTACGCAGCGGGCCTGGCCTTCGCA
>VERE01000105.1 GCA_018882835.1 Limnohabitans sp. | reverse complement strand
CGGGCGCTCTGAGCGTGCCACTGGCGCAGGCGCATGCGGGTGTCATGCCTTTTGAAAACGTGCTGGTTTGGGGGCGCCAGGCCAGCAAAGCGCAAGCAGTGGTCGCTCAGTTGCAACAACTCGGCATCGATGCATCGGTGGCGACAGACTTGGAACATACCCTGGCACAGTCTGATGTGGTGGCCGCCGCCACCACGGCCACCGAACCTTTCATTCGTGCGGCCTGGGTGCGACCGGGGACACACATAGGATTGATTGGCGCATTCACCGCGCAGATGGCAGAGGCCGAACCGGCCCTGATGGCTCAGGCCCAAGTATTCGCGGACAGCCGAAGCGCGGTGCTTGAAAAGGGGGGCGAAGTGTTTCAAGCAATTCAGCAGGGCCTCATGGCGCCTACCGCCATTCAGGCCGAATTGGCCGAGCTGGCAGCGCAGCCCCCAGGCCAGGCGCGACGCGATGCAAAAGACATCACGGTTTTCAAGTCGGTGGGCTTCGCCTCGCTGGATCTGATTGCGGCGGAGCTTGTGTACAACACCCAAGCCTGAGAGCTGAAGCCACTTACACCGACACCGTGTAGTTCAAGGCCATGCGGCCGCCATCCACCGTGATGACTTCACCCGTGATGTAGCTGGACGCATCGCTGGCAAGGAAGGCCACCACTTGGGCGACTTCGGCAGGTTCTCCGAGCCGTTTCAGTGGCGTGCGGCTGAGAATCTTCTGGCGTGAGGCCTCGTTGGTCAGCACAGCCTGACGCGCCAGCTCGGTGGCAATTGTTCCTGGGGCAACGGCGTTGACACGTATGCCATCGTCGGCCAGGGCCAGAGCCATGGCGCGTGTGAGTTGGTTCAAACCGCCTTTGCTGATGTTGTAGGTGGCGATTTCGGGAATGGCCACCACCGCATTGACCGAGCTCATGTGCACGATGGCGCCACCGCCGGTGGCCTTCATGCTGCGCGCCACGGCTTGTCCGATCAGGAAGGCTCCGCGCAGGTTGACACGCAGTACCGCATCAAAATCGTCTTCGGAAATTTCCAAGAAAGGCGAGGCTCTGAAGATGCCCGCATTGCTCACCAAGACATCCACGCGGTGGAAGGTGGAAGTCACTTGGTGAACCAGTTCGTCAACCTTTGCTTTGTCGCCAATGTCACAGGCATAAAAATGGGCGTCTTGTCCCTTTGCGCGCAGTTCTGCTGCAAGGCGTTCGCCAGACGTTTGCTGCACGTCCACCAGCACAACCTGGGCCCCCTCCTGGGCAAACAAGCGGGCACAGGCTTCGCCAATGCCTTGGGCGGCGCCCGTGATCAAGCAGACTTTGCCTTGAAGGCCATAGGAAAGGGTGGGCATAGCGGTCATGAAGTCAAAAAAACCATTATCTTCTTTTCAAGCAAAAAATGCTTTGCGCAAAGCGCGTGACCGACCCCGCGTGTCACCAGCGGGTCGCTGGCGCTTTCGCCGGCGCGGGGGTTGCTGCACAATCCCGCCAAGACAACCGGAGATATCGCCCATGTCGTGCAATGCCGAGCACACCGTATCGATTTCGCGTCTGACGGGGCAAGCCCGTACTTGGCCCGAAGAGGGTTACACCCGAGCACCTTATTGGGCTTACACAGACTCTGACATTTACATTCAGGAGCAAGCGCGTATTTTTCGCGGGCCTGTGTGGAACTATGTGGGCCTGGAAGCCGAGGTGCCCAACCCCGGAGATTACAAAACCACCTTCATCGGTGACACCCCTGTGGTGATGACACGTGCCGAAGATGGCAGCTTGCATGCGGTGGTCAACCGCTGTGCGCACCGCGGCAACATGGTGTGCCGAGAGCCTTTTGGCTCTGCCAAACGGCTCTATTGCGTTTACCACGCGTGGTCGTTCACCCTGGAGGGCGACCTGAGCAACGCAGCCTTCAGCCAGGGCCTGCGCGGCGAGGGTGGCTTGCCCAAGGACTTCGACAAATCCCAACACGGCTTGCGCAAATTGCGCGTGGACACGTTGTGTGGGCTGGTCTTTGCAAGTTTCTCTGAAGACGTGGAGCCCTTGGAGGCTTGGTTGGGAGACGTGGCCCAGGGCATTCGCCGTGTGTTGAACCGTCCCTTGAAAGTGCTGGGCTATGACACGCAGCGCATCCATGCCAATTGGAAAACCTACCACGAGAACCCGCGTGACTCTTACCACGCCAACATCTTGCACACCTTCTACGGCACCTTTGGCTTGTCGCGCCAGTCGCAAGAGTCCGCCATGGTTCTCGATGCCGCTGGACGCCATGTGTATTTCTACACCAAGGCCGGTACGGAAAAGAAATCCGCCGATTATGAAAAAGCCTCCAGCGAATTGCGCTCGCACAACGATCAATTGACGCTGGAAGACCCGGGCATCCTGAAATGGAAAGATGAATACGGGGATGGCGTGAGTGTGCAAATCCTCAACACCTGCCCGTCTTTCGTTTTGCACCAAATTGCCAACAGCCTGGCCACCCGCCAGCTCATTCCGCGAGGCGTGAACCAGTCCGATTTGGTTTGGACTTACTTTGGCTTCGAAGACGATGATGAAGAGACCACCCGCATGCGTCTGACCCAAATCAACTTGGTGGGCTCAGCGGGCATGGTCTCGGTGGAAGATGCTGCGGTGTGCGAAATGATGCAGCGCGCCTTTGCCGATGGCGAAGAGGGCGCCTCGTTCATCGAGATGGGTGGCAAGACATTGGAAAGCGGCGGCTCAAGCAAACTCTCCGAGCGGGCGATCCGCAATTTTTTGCACAACTACCGCCAGTACATGGGGCTGTGAGCATGAAGG
>VERE01000022.1 GCA_018882835.1 Limnohabitans sp. | reverse complement strand
GCCAGCACCGGCACCAGCCACAGCGGGCGCGTGTCCAGGCCGTTCACAGTGCCAACCCCAGCAAGCGGCGCTGCAAGCCTTCATCGGCCGACAAGTCGGCCATGCGGCCGCTGTGTACAACACGGCCATCGTCCATCACGGCCACCTGGTCGCCCAGGCTTTGCGCCATGTGCAAATTTTGCTCGACCAGGAGTACCGTGACGCCGGTGGCCTTGAGTTTCAAAAAGGCCTCGATCATGTTGTCAATGATGGCCGGCGCCAGGCCTTTGCTGGGCTCATCGACCACCAGCAAACGGCGCGGCTCAACGATGGCACGCGCGACGGCCAGCATTTGCTTTTGGCCGCCCGACAATTTGCCCGCCGGGTGGCGCCAGAATTTCTCAACGGCCGGAAACAATTCGAAAATCCAGGCCAGGCGTTGCCTGTCCATCTGGGCGGCACGCTGTGCCTGGCGCGCAGCCAGCAACATGTTTTCTTCCACCGTGAGGTCAGAGAAAATGCCCATGGTCTCGGGCACATAGGCGATGCCGCGCTGGGCCAGGCTGGGCGTGTCAGCTTGCGTGATGTCTTCGCCATCGAACAGCAATTGCCCTTGCGAGGCGGGCCACAAACCCATGAGGGTTCGCAAGGTGGTGGTCTTGCCGGCGCCATTGCGCCCGAGCAGCAAGGTGACTTGGCCCTCAGGCACCTGCAGGTCCACGCCATGCAAGATATGGTAGACGCCAATGTGCGTGTGCACCCCTTGCAATTGCAACAGGGGCCGGCTCATGCGCGCTTGCCCAAGTAGGCTTGCTGCACGATGGCCGAGGCCATCACGTCTTGCGGCAAACCATCGGCCACGCATTGGCCGTTGTGCAAGACAACGATGCGGTCAGCCAGTTCACGCACCACATCCATCTTGTGTTCCACCAACAAAATCGTGTAACGGCCGGTGGCTTTGAGACGGCGGATCAAATTCAAGATGACAGGTACTTCATCGGCGCTCATGCCGGCCGTGGGCTCGTCAAACATGTAGACCTGGGGCTCGAGCGCCATCAGCAATGCCACTTCGAGCTTGCGCTGGTCGCCATGGGGCAGGCTGCTGACCGGCTGATCGGCCTGGTCGGCCATGGCCACTTCTTGCAAGATGGTTTCGGCGCGCTCGGTGAGCGCGGTGTGGTCACGCCAAATGCTCCACAGGTTGAGCCCGCGACGGTGCGGCCCAGCCTGTGTGGCTTGCACCGCCAGGCGCACGTTCTCGAGAACGCTGAGGTTGGGAAACAAATTGGTAAGTTGAAAAGCCCGCCCCAAACCTGCGCGCGTGCGCGCCGAAGGGCTCAGGCCCGCCAGGCTTCGACCATTGAGCAAGACCTCGCCCGAGGTGGCCTTGAGCTGCCCCGAGATCAGATTGAAGTAAGTGGTCTTGCCGGCGCCATTGGGCCCCACAATGGCGGTCAGGCTGCCAGGCGCGAAGGTGCAGTTGACCGCATCGACCGCCACATGGCCGCCGAAGCGCACGCTCAAGCCACGGGTTTCCAGCATCAGCGCTTGTTGCGGACAGGCACCTGCATCTCTTCGGCCTTGATTTCTTTCACCAACTCGGGCACGCCCCAAGGGAAGGCCGGGTCGACCTTGATCTTGAAGTGGTACATGCTCTGCATGGCCTGGTGGTCTTCGGCGCGGAAGGTCATCTTGCCTTTGGGGGTGTCAAAGCTCATGCCCTCCATGGTTTTGATGAGGGTGTTGGCGCGTGCATCGCCCTTGCTGTTCTTCAACGCGGTGACAACGGCCATGGCCGCCGAAAAGCCACCCGCAGTGAAGAAGTCGGGCGGGTTCTTGTACTGGCTGTAGTGGCGCGCCACCATGGCTTCGTTCACCGGGTTTTTCGGGATGCCGAAGTAATAGTAAGTGGCGCCTTCCATGCCGGGGAACTGCTTGTAGCTGGCCATGGCCGGCAGAATATTGCCCCCGGTAGCGATCTCGATGCCATAGCGCTTGAGGTCGAGGTCGGCAATTTTGAAAGGGTTGCCGGCACCGGCCCAGATGATGAAGATCACCTTGCGACCGGGTTGGTCTTTCAGGCGGTCAATCAGGCGCTGCGCACCAGCGGTGAAGTCGGTGGTATTGGTGGGCAGGTATTCCTCGTGCACGATCTTGGCATTCTTGACCGCGTCCTTAAAGGCCTTCACGCCATCGCGGCCAAAGGCATAGTCCTGCGCCAGTGTGGCGATGGTCACACCTGGCTTGTCCATGGCCACCGCATTGGAAATGGCGTCCTGGCTGCTGTTGCGGCCAGTACGGAAAATGTATTTGTTCCACTTGTCGCCCGTGATGGAGTCGGCCACCGCAGGCTCGACCAGCAAGATCTTTTTGTATTCTTCGGCCACGGGCAGCATGGCCAAGGCCACGCCCGAGGAGGTGGGGCCCACGGCCAAATCGGCCTTGTCATCGGCGTAGGCCGCAGCCAGCAAAGATTTGCCCAGGTCGGGCTTGCCTTGATCGTCCTTCTCAATGACCACCAACTTCTTGCCGGCCACCGTCATGGTGCCGCCGGTGGCATAGTCCAGGCCCATCATGAAACCAATGGCGGTTTGCTTGCCGTAGGCCTCCAAAGGGCCGGTCTTGCTGTAAACATGGGCAATGCGAATCTCATTGCTTTGGGCCCAGCTTGTACCCGCCCAACCCAAGGCACAGGCAGCCAGGGCGGCCAGGGCAGTCCATTGACGTCGTTGCATCATGATCTCCTTTGTCATTGTTTTGAAATTTTGACCTGGTTCAGTTTTTCCTGAGCGCGCACCAGGGCTGGCACAAACTCTTTGCCATAGCCCAGTGCGGAAGCGGTGCTCAGGCTTTGGTGTACCGCCTCTCCCATCATAGAGGGCACATTCACCATCTCGGCAAGGTGAGTGTAGTAGCGCAAATCCTTGCGAGCATTGTCGAGCTCGAACTTAAGGCCGGTGAAGTCGCCTTGCAGGGTTTTGGCCATGCCCTGGAACAAGCCTGAATTGACCGCGCCCGCAGAAACCACATCGACAAATTTTTGCACATCGATGCCGGCTTTGGCGCCGACCGCAAAGGCTTCGGCCGCCGCTGTGGTGATGGCCTGCCCCACAAAATTGTTCAACAGTTTGATGATGTGGGCCGCGCCCGGGCCGCCCACGTGGAAAATGTTTTCGCAATAGGCCTTGAGGATGGGCTCCACCTTGGCAAACACCTCGGGCGTGGCGCCCACCATGGTGTTGAGTTTGCCCAACTCGGCCTCGACAGGTGTGCGAGCCAAAGGCGCATCGACCAGGGTGACGCCCTTGTCGGCGCACAAGGCCGCCAGGCGCTGGGTAGATTCGGGCTCGCTGGTGGAGGCGTCAATCACCAACAAACCGTGCTTGGCGCGGCTCAAAATGCCTTGCGGCCCCAGCAAGGCGGCCTCGACCTGGGGCGAACCGGTGACGCACAGAATGACCGCGTCACAAGCGCCGAGCTCGGCGGGTGTGGCCACTTCTTGGGCACCGGCGGCCAGCAGATCGGCCAAGGGCTCACGGCGCTTGTGCACCGTGACGCTCAGGGCAAAGCCCTTTTTCAACAAGTTGCTGGCCATGCCATGGCCCATGAGGCCGGATGCACCGATGAAGCCGATGTGTTTCATAAAGTCTCTTTCTGTGATGAGGTGGAGGTCTGCTGTTCTTGCTGTTCTTGAAGTTGACGTGCGCGCCGGCGGTGCGGCGTGCCCATCAGGTACAACACCAGGGCCAAAGGCCCGACTCCGTAAAGCAGGAAAGTGATGATCGCGCCCAGCAAGCTGCCATTGGCATGGGTCGCCTCGGCGATGGCCATCATCAAGGCAACATACATCCAGGCAATGGCAACAAGGTACATGGGGATCTCACGGAGGTTTCCAAAGTGACAGCCGCATTATGCTCACTCGCGCACACTCTGACATGACATGACACCCTTTGAATCTCACATCGTGGCGCAATCTGCGGCTTTCCAGCAGCAGCGTGCCGGCATGTTGGCCTTGGTGGACGACATGCTGGCCTTGGAACAGCGCGCCGCAGCGGCCTCGGCGCGAGCTGCGCCCAGCTTTGCCAAACGCAAGGCCCTGTTGCCGCGCGAACGCTTCAGTCGCCTGCTGGACCCGGGCCAACCCCTGCTGCCGATTGCCAATTTAGCGGGCTATGGGCTGGACGACCCCAACCCCGACACCTGCCTGCCCGGCGGCTCGCTACTGGCCGGCATCGGCTTTGTGAGTGGCGTGCGCTGCATGGTAGTGGCCACCGACTCGGGCATTGATGCCGGGGCCATGACGGAATCAGGCAACCAGAAATTGCTGCGCTGCCAAGACATCGCTCTGGAGAACAAGCTGCCCTTTGTGCATCTGGTGGAATCGGCAGGTGCCAATTTGCGTAAATACCGCGTGGACAAATTTGTGCGCGGCGGAGCCATTTTTTACAACCTGGCACGCTTGTCAGCTGCAGGGGTGCCGGTGATCACCGTGGTGCATGGCTCGTCCACGGCCGGCGGCGCTTACATGCCCGGACTGTCGGACTATGTGGTGATGGTGCGCCAACAAGCCAAGGCCTTTTTGGCGGGCCCGCCCTTGCTCAAGGCCGCCACGGGCGAAATCGCAACCGACGAAGAACTGGGCGGCACCGACATGCATGCCTCGGTCAGCGGCCTGGCCGAGTACGTGGCCGAAAATGACGCCCATGCGATTTTGATCGCGCGCGACATCCTGGCCCAATTGCCCTGGCAGCGTGGCACGTCCACCCTGCCCCATGCCGCGCCGCGGCTGGACCCCGAGGAATTGGCGGGCGTGATGGTGCTGGAGCACCGCAAGCCCATGGACATGCGCGAAGTGATAGCACGCCTGGTAGACGATTCAGCCTGGCTGGACTTCAAGCCCAACTATGGTTCGGCCACGGTCTGCGGCCATGCGCGCATCGAAGGCCACACTGTGGGCTTTGTCACCAACAATGGTCCGATCGATCCGGCCGGTGCCACCAAGGCCGCGCAATTCATTCAGCTGTGCAACCAGTCGAACACGCCCTTGGTGTATTTGCAGCACACCACCGGCTACATGGTAGGCCGTGCCTCGGAGGAGGCCGGCATGATCAAGCACGGTTCGAAAATGATTCAGGCCCTGTCCAATTCGACCGTGCCGCAAATCACCTTGCTGTGCGGCGCCTCTTTTGGAGCGGGCCACTATGGCATGTGCGGCAAGGCGTTCAGGCCACGCTTTTGTTTCTCCTGGCCCAATGCGCGAACCGCCGTGATGGGCGGCGAGCAAGCTGCCACCACCATGGACATCGTCGCACGCCAGCAAGCCGCGCGCAAAGGTGTGCAGGTGGACGAGGCCAAGCTGGCCGCGCAAAAGCAAGAGATCGTAGAGAACTTCGAGCGCCAGGCCAGTGCCTTCTACACCAGCGGCCATTTGCTGGACGATGGCGTGATTGACCCGCGCCAGACCCGCGCGGTGCTGGCTTTTGTGCTGGCCACTGCGCGCGAGGCCGAGCAACGCACCTTGCGACCGGTGCAATTTGGCGTGGCACGCTTCTGACTTTCGACGGACACTGCGCATGATTTACACCGAACAACACCGTGAGTTGATGGACAGCATCCGGCGCTTTGTGCGCGCGGAGATCGACCCGTTTGTGGACGAGTGGGAGGCAGCAGAAATTTTCCCGGCCCATGCGCTCTTCAAAAAAATGGGGGCGTTGGGCTTTTTGGGCATCACCAAGCCAGAGGCCTATGGCGGCCTGGGCCTGGACTTCAGCTACGCCGTGGCGGCCGCCGAAGCCATAGGCTATGCGCGCGCCCAAGGCGTGGCCATGGGCATTGGCGTGCAAGCCAACATGGCGACACCGGCGCTGGCCAGCTTTGGCTCGGATGCCTTGAAACGCGAATTCCTGGCGCCGGCGATTGCAGGCGAACAGGTGGCTGCCATTGGGGTGTCAGAGCAAGGTGCAGGCTCGGATGTGGCCTCGCTCAAAACGCGCGCGGTGCGCGATGGCGACGATTACCTGATCCACGGCGCCAAGATGTGGATCACCAATGGCACGCAAGCCGACTGGATTTGCCTGTTGTGCAACACCTCGGACGGGGCACCGCACAAAAACAAGTCGCTGATCATCGTGCCCTTGAAAGAAAACGGCCAGCGCACGCGCGGCGTGCAAGTGCAAAAGATTCGCAAATTCGGCATGTGGAGCTCGGACACGGCACAAATCTTTTTTGACAATGTGCGCGTCCCCGTGCGCAACCGCATTGGCGAAGAAGGCATGGGCTTCATCTACCAAATGAAGCAGTTCCAGGAAGAGCGCCTCGATGGCGCGGCGCGCCGTTTGTCGGCCATGGCCCTGATTCAGGAAACCGCCGACTACCTGCGACAGCGTCAGGCCTTTGGCAAGCCATTGCTGGACAACCAGTTCATTCAATACAAGCTGGCCGAACTGAAAACCGAGCTAGAAGCCTTGCGGGCCCTGATTTACGTGGCCACCCACACCTATGTGAACGGGGGCGATGTGGTGGAGCTGGCCTCCATGGCCAAGTTGAAAGCCGGCCGCTTGTCGCGCGATATTGCAGACTGGTGCATGCAATTCCAGGGCGGCATGGGCTACACCTGGGACAACCCCGTGTCACGCGCCTACCGCGACTACCGCCTGGGCTCCATTGGCGGCGGTGCCGACGAGGTGATGCTGATGGTGATTGCCCGGCAAATGGGCCTGATGGCGCACTAGGCGCCTTCAAGCGTCTTGCTGCATGTCGGAGCCGTTGCGAATGCGGTGCATGCTGCCAATGGGCACGGTCCACACAATGCCATCGCCCACCTGACCGGTCTTGCAGTGCTCCAGGATGGTTTGGCGAATGCCCTCGACGCTGTCCTCATCGGCCAGCACGCACAGCATGAGCTTGTCGGAAAAGTCGGTCAGTTCCTCACGAACTGACAGCTTGGAGGTGGCCGCCGGTGCGGTGAAGCCCTCGGCCTTGAACACCGTCACACCCGGAAAATTGGGCATGGCGCGCAAGGCTTCACGCAAGCGTGGCAAGCGGTTGGGCCGAAAAATGGCGCGAATTTCTACCATGTTCCTCATGTTGTCATCCTTGTTTGGGGGAGTCGTCAAACCAACGGTACAGGGCGGGCAAGACCACCAAGGTCAACAAGGTGGAAGAGATCAGGCCACCAATGACCACAATCGCCAGCGGCTTTTGAACTTCCGACCCCGGCCCCGAGGCAAACAGGAAGGGCACCAGGCCCAGCAAGGCCACGGTGGCGGTCATCATCACCGGTCGGAAGCGCTGGATACAGCCTTCGCGCACCGCGGCCATGACGTTCATGCCTTCCTCGCGCAGTCGGCGAATGCAAGACACCAAAACCACCCCATTGAGCACCGCAATGCCCCACAGCGCAATGAAGCCCACCGAGGCAGGCACGCTCAGATATTCGCGCGTGACGGCCAGACCGATGACCCCACCCACCGATGCAAAGGGCAAGACCAGGATGATCAAGGACGCCAGTTTCAACGAATTGAACAGCAAAAACAGCAAAAAGAAAATGGCGGCGATGGTGATGGGCACAATCACCGACAAGGTGCTCATGGCGCGCTGCATGTTTTCAAACTGTCCGCCAAACTTCACCTCAAAGCCTTCGGGCAACTTGATGTCTTGCGCCATGCGCTGTTCGACCTCGCGCACGAAGCCACCAAGGTCACGCCCTTCCACATTGGCGCCCACCACCACCCGCCGTTTGGCGCTTTCACGGCTGATTTGCGCCGGGCCGTCGCGCAACTCGATGCTGGCAATGGCCGACAGCGGCACCATCTGGCCGTCAGGCGTGCGCAACAGCATGTTGCGAATGGCATCAATGGAGTCGCGTGATTTTTCGGGGAAGCGCACCGCAATGGCGAAGCGGCGCTCGCCTTCAAAAATCGAGCCCACCTCTTTGCCGCCAATTGCGGTTTCGATCAGGTTGTGCACCGCCGACACATTGATGCCGTATCGCGCAATGGCCTTGCGGTCAATGTCGATGGTCAGAGCCTGCTGCCCGGACAAACGCTCGATGCGAATGTCACGCGAGCCTGGCACGCTGCGCAAGAGCCGCGCCACTTGTTCGGAGACTTGCCGCAATTGTGGCAAGTCATCACCGAAAATTTTCACCGCCAGTTGCGAGCGCACGCCGGTGACCATTTCATCCACACGCTCGGCAATGGGTTGCGACAGCACAATCTGTACGCCGGGGATGGTGGAAAGGCGCTTGCGAATGTCTTCGTCGATCTCGTCTTGCGAGCGCTCGGAGTTCGGGTCCAGCAGCACAATGGGGTCCGACTCGTTCGGCCCCGCAGGATCGGCGGGCGACTCGCCGCGGCCGAGCTTGGAGACCACCATGCGCACGCCAGGCACTTGGGCAATGGTGCGCATGGCGCCCATTTCCAGGCGAATCGACTCATCCAGCGAGATGCTGGGCACCCGGTTGATCTGCGGCGTGAGCGCGCCTTCTTTCATGGTGGGCATGAAAGATTTTCCGAGCCAAGGGAACAGCGCCACCGAGCCCAACAGCAACAGCACCGCAATCCAGATCGTGGCGCGCTGGCGGTCCAAGGCCAGGTCCAGCAATCGCAGGTAGCGGCTCTTCAAAAAGGCGATGACCCGGGTGTCATGGTCAGAACCCCCCTTGAGGATGTAAGAGCACAGCACCGGCGACAAGACCAGCGACACCACCAGAGACACCGCCAGCGCGATGGCAATGGTCAAGGCCAGGGGCGCGAACAGCTTGCCTTCAATACCTTGCAAAGTCATCAGCGGCAGAAACACCAAAATGATGATGACGATGCCAAAGATGGTCGGCGTGGCCACTTCTTGCGTGGCGTCCAAAATCAGGCGCAAGCGTGAGCCGCCACTGGCGCCGGCCTGCCCCAGGCGGTGAAAGACGTTCTCCACCACCACCACCGTGGCATCCACCATCAGGCCAATGGCAATGGCCAGCCCGCCCAGGGACATCAGGTTGGCCGAGATGCCATAGCGGTTCATCAGAATGAAGGTGGTCAATGGCGCGATCACCAGGGTGGCCACCACGATCAGGCTGGAGCGCACATCGCCCAAGAAAATAAAGAGCACGATCACCACCAGGAAGATGCCCTCGATCAGCACTTTGCCCACCGTCCAAAGCGCTGCGTCGACGAGCTCGGTGCGGTCGTAGTAAGGCACGATCTGCAAGCCGCCGGGCAACATCCCCTTGGTGTTGATTTCATTCACACGGTCTTTGACGCGTGACACCACTTCCTTGGCATTGCCACCACGCATCATCAGCACGATGCCCGAGACCGACTCGGTGTAGCCCCCCTTGATGATGGCGCCCTGTCGCACCTCATGGCCGAGAGTGACGTCGGCCAGGTTCTTGACGTATACCGGTGTGCCGTTTTGCTCACGCACCACGATGTTGCCTATGTCTTCCAGACTGCGAATCAGGCCCACGCCCCGGATCAGGTACTGTTCCGCGCGCTGGGGCAAGATGCCACCGCTGGCATTGGCATTGTTTTGTGCAATGGCCTCGTACACCTGCTGGATGGTCACGTTGTAGTGGGTCAAGCGGTCGGGCTTGACCAGGGCCTGGTATTGCCGGACATAGCCGCCTTGCGAATTGATTTCCGCCACGCCAGGAATGGAGCGCAGCAAGGGCCGAACCACCCAGTCTTGAATGATGCGCCGCTCGGCCAACTCTGCGGGCGACAACTCGCGCTCGCCGTCCTTGGGATGGTCGAGCGTGTATTGGTAAACCTCGCCCAAGCCAGTGGACACCGGGCCCAGCACCGGCGTGATGCCTTGCGGCATGCGCGGCGTCACCTCGATCAGGCGCTCGGTGACCAGTTGCCTGGCAAAAAAGACATCGGTTTTGTCGGTGAACACCAGGGTGATGATGGACAGGCCACTCTTGTTCAAGGAGCGCATTTCAACCAGGCCCGGCAGGCCGGTGAGCGCGATCTCCAGGGGCACGGTAACAAAGCGCTCAATCTCCTCGGGCGAACGCCCGGTGGCTTCGGTCGCAATTTGCACCTGGACGTTGGTGACGTCGGGGAACGCATCGACCGACAAGCGGGTGGCCTCACGCAGGCCAAAGGCGCACAGCATCAGTGCCAAGGCAGCCACCACCAAGCGCTGCGTCAGCGCAGCGCGAATCAGTGCAGTCAGCATGGCCTCACTCCAACTCGGCGCGCTTGCGCTCGTTGTTCAAATGGAAGGCGCCCTCCACCACCACTTGTGCGCCCTCGCTCAAGCCTTGCTGGACCGCGCGCAAGCCGCGCGAGCTGTTGCCCAGGGTGACGGGTGTCAGCTTGAATTGGCCTGGCGCGGTTTGTACAAACACATGGTCGCGGTCGTTTTCGCGCACCACCGAAGCTTCGGGCACGGCGAGTTGTTGCACCGGCTGGCCGGTGATGCGCAGGGTGGCCAGCATCTGGGGCTTCAGCGTGCCCTTGGGGTTGTCGACCTGGGTGCGTACCGTCAAGGTGCGGGTCTCGGGGTGAATGGTGTCACTGACGAACACCACCTTGCCGTTGAAATGGCGCGAGCCCAAAGCGGGCACCTCGATGTCCACGGATTGGTCGAGCTGCACCGAGGCCGCGGCCTGCTCCGGCAAGGCGCCCACCACCCACACGCGCGACAAATCGGCCACGGTGAACAGGGGATCGCCCGGTTGCGCCACCTGACCGGTACTGACTTTGCGCTCGACCACCACCCCGGAGCGGGTGGCCATGATATTGGTCACCGAGGACAGTTGCCCTTTTTCACGCAATCGCTCGATGGATGCGTCGGACAGCCCAAGCAGGCGCAGCTGGTCGGTGGCCGCACGCCATTCGGCGCGTGCAATTGACAACTCGGACTCACGGCGTTGCAATTCGGCAGAACCGATGACATCGGCTTGAATCAGTTGGCGCGCACGGTCCACTGCGCGCTCGGCCAGCGAGGTGGCGGCATGGGCGCGCAAATAGTTCAGCTGGGCTTGCGTCAACTCAGGGCTGCTCAGTTGTGCCAGCACCTGGCCGGCAGACACGCGGTGGCCCACATCGACCAGGACCTCGGTGACACGGCCGGTGACCGAGGCACCGATGCGGGTGACCCACTGGTCGTTGGCCTCGATGCGGCCAGTGATTTCCTGCGAAGAGTCCAGGGTTTCAATGGCCAGGGAGGCCACCTTGAAGTTGCGGGCCATCTCGGGGGTGACGCGCACCACCGAGGCGTCAGTGCGCGCTGCGGCCGGTGCTGCAGGCGCTTTGGCGCGGTCGCAGGCCGTCAAGAAGAGCGCGCCACACAGCAGCAGGCAGTTGCCGAGGCGTTGAAAAGTGAACAAAGGGGGTTTCATATGAGGGATCCTGTTCGTTCAGGGCTGGGCGAGTTCGCGCCCGGTCAAGACATCAATTTCGATGGCGGCGGCTTGTAGTTGATAACGCGCCAGCAGCAGGTCGGCGCGCACGCTGCGCAACACCCGCTGGGCATCGAGCACATCCAGGATGCCGCGCTCGCCAAACCGGTAAGCCGCCTCAGACACGCGCAGCGCGGCTTCGGCTTCGCGAATGGCACCGCTGCCCAGGCTGTCGACCCGCAGGCGCGCCATCTCCAAAGCCGCCCAGGCGGCATCGAGTTGCAGCGTCAGCTCACTCTCGCGCGATTCCAGTCGGGCTTGCGCGCGCAACAGTTCTGCTCGGGCCTCCGCGAGCGGGCCTTGGCGCTGGTCTAGCAACGGCATTTGGATGCTGGCGCCCACCATGCCCTGACGCACTTCGGGCTCGCGGGTTTGCGCATAGCGAATTTCCACGCCGGGCCAGCGGCTGGCTTGTGCTTCGCGCACGCGCGCGCGTTGTCGCTCGACTTCGGTGCGCAAGGCTTTGAGCTCCGCATTTTCGCTGCGCACTTCACGCCGCAAGGTATCGCGGTCCAGGATCGGCAAGGCATCTTCCAAGCTGGCGCGCAAGCGCCAACCTGCAGGCAACTGGCCAGCCGCCAACTGATTCAGGCGAATACGGGTTTGCTCCAGTGCAAGTTGCGCAGTCTGTTGTCGCTGCCTGGCATGGATGGCTTCGGCATCGGCCTTGATGATTTCATAACGCGGCGCTTCGCCACTGTTGACGCGCAAGCGCACCCGGTCTTGGGTTTGCTCGAGCAAGATCAGGCCCTCGCTGGCCGCCTGCACTTCTTCTTGGCGCAAGACCACTTCGTAAGCCAACTGCCGAACATGCGCAATCACGTCACGTTGCGTTTGCAGAACCTGAACCTTTTGGTAGGCAACGCCTTCGCGCGCAATCGCGCTGCGCGCCTCGCGCACTTGCGGGTTCTCCAGCAATTGGGAGGCTCCCCAGCTGGACACTGCGCCCTGGGCACTGCTCAGGGGCGCTTGCGCGCGCCCACCGCTCCACTCCAGTCGAGGGTTGGGGAGGGCCTGCGCTGTTTGCAAGGCGGCCTGGGCCTGGGCTTGCCCCAGTTGCGCCTGGTTCAGCGCAGGATTGAATGCCAACACGGTGCGCACCAGCTCGGGCACGGAATAAGTGGGCGAGGTGGCTGCCAGCGGTGCCTGGGCCAAGGCCCAAGACGTTTGCCAGCACAGCCACAAAACCATCAGACGCCTCATTTGCATGATTCGTTTCATCCAATTCAACAGTTCAAGGGACGCCTCTTCGAAAAGAGGCTTGTGCGGCGTCAGGCGGCAGATATGGGGGGCCTCAGCCACAGCGGGCCGCACCAGTCGTCAGGCATTGGCACAGGCGACGACGGCTTGGGTTGACGAAAGCCTGAAATAGGGGTGGCCGTCTCTTCAAGGTGACGACGCTCCTCGGTATCGGCAACCTCGGATGCCACCGCCACGGCGGGGTCAAGAGCAACGACCGTCTCTTGCGCCATGGTGGTGGCAACGGGTGCGAACAAGCTCACCAAGCAGACACACACCAGGCAGCCAAACAGGCGTGACTTGCGCTTTGCCATCGGCAGAAAGTTCATCAGCCATCGGGACATGACATTCATGCGCGAATTAAGCCACAAACAAGGAAAACCTAAAGATCATCAGGCTTATTTTCAGGTTCGCCAATTGATCTGCATCAAGGCCTTGACGAGCACACCGTCAGTGTCACGCTCAACCAAGACATTGCACTCAAGGCCATCACGATCACTTGCATTGGAGTGCGTGCATATTGAACAGGCTGGGATGGCAGCACCAGAAGCTTGTTTTGCCGCAGGCGAACCGCAAGCGGTGATGTAGCGCCTTCGCAAATAAGCGCTCAGATTTTCAGTACGCCGGTTTGCTGCAATTGCGCAATTTGCGCCTCGCTCCAACCGATCTCGCGCAAGATGGCCAAGCCGTGCTCACCCAGATGCGGGGCTGGCTTGGGCGCCGGTAGCGCTTGGCCATCAAAGCGCGGGGCCGAGCGAGCCAGGCGCACCCGGCCCACGCGGCCGTGGTCGATCTCCACACACGACTGGTTATGCACCACCTGGGGGTCTTGAATGACTTCGGAACGTTCATTGACCCGGCCCATCGGCGCGCCCTCGCGCCGCATGGCATTGACCAATTCTTCGGTGGTGAACTGCGCCATGGAAGGCTCCAGAGTTTCGCGCAGCACTTTGGCATTGCGACCGCGCATGGGCAGGGTTTTGAAGCGAGGGTCGTCGATGACTTCGGGACGGTTGAGGGCGCGGCATTGGCCAGAGAATTCGGCTTGCTGCGGCGCCATGCTGGCAACAAAGCCATCGGCGGTTTTCCAGGGTTTCTGGCTGGCGCCGAATTCTGGAAATGGCGTGGGCGGCTCGTCCAAAAACACATGGTTGTACATGGCGTCAGGCCACTGGAACATGAGCGTGGCGTCGAGCATGGCGATGTCAATCTTGCGGCCCTGGCCATCGCGCTCGCGCGCAAACAAGGCAGCGCTGACGGCCTGTGCCGCTGTGAGTGCGGTGAGCTTGTCGCACACAGCTGTAGACAGCACCATGGGGTTGCCGGTTTGCGGGTCGCGTTGGGAAGCACAGACACCGCCCACCGCCTGAATGACGGCGTCGTACGCCTTGTCGCCCGAGGCCGGCCCGGTCGCCCCAAAGCCTGTGATGGACAAATGGATCAGGCGCGGGTTGAGGCTTTTCAATGTCGCATCGCTCAGCCCGAGGCGGTCCATCACGCCAGGACGGAAATTGTTGATGAGCACATCGCTTTGGGTCACCAAGGCCTGAAGCACCGCTTGAGCCGCTGGCGCTTTCAGGTCCAGAGCAATCGAGCGCTTGCCACGGTTGGAGGCAATGAACATGGCGGACAAGTCGCCTTTGGCAGGCCCGATCATGCGCGAGGTATCGCCCTCATGGGACTCCACCTTGATGACCGAAGCGCCCTGGTCGCACAGCATGGCGGCGGCAATCGGACCGGAGAGCACAGTGGACAGGTCCAGGATGCGGACCGAAGCAAGGGGCAGTGTCATGAGGTTTTGTGTTCCATTTGTCGAATCAGTTCTCGCGCCTCATCCCCCTCGGGAATAGGGCGCCCGCTGTCGCGCCATTCAACAGCGGCCTTGAAACCTTGCTGCTGGGCATAGCGGCGAAACCACAAACCTTCCGGATTGTGGCGGGTGATGCCGTCAAACACATTGGCCATCATCTGGGTTTGCTCCAGGCCCATGTTGAGCATGACCTGATTGACCACCATCTTGTGCATGGCCAAATGGCTGCTGGGCACACCTGCGATGCGCTCGGCCAAGGCCAGGGTTTCGGCTTCGAGTTGCGCTAGCGGCACCGCCTGGTTGGCCAATCCCCAGTCTGCGGCCTCCCGCCCGCTCAAAGTGTCCCCAGTGAACATCAACTGCTTGGCACGCAGCGGCCCCAGGCGAAAGGTCCACATTGCGGTGCTGGGGCAACCCCAGACACGCGTGGGCATGTAGCCGATGCGCGCATCCTCGGCCATCACCAGCAAATCGCAGCACAGGGCGATGTCGCTGCCCCCGGCCACCGCATGGCCATGCACTTTGGCAATGGTGGGCTTGGGGCAGCGCCACAGGCTCATGAAGTCTTCGGTGTTTTGCTTCATGAAGGCGTAATCCACCATCGGGTCCCAGGGTGTTTTTTCCTGCTGGCAGGGATGATCGATCATGGCCTCGGCGCTTTCGGCCAGGTCGTAGCCGCCGCAAAAGCCTTTGCCGGCGCCCTCCACCACGATCACATGGATGTCGGGGTTGGCCACGGCCCAGTCGACCGCTGCGCGTATCTCGCGCGGCATGGCCATCGAAATGGCGTTCAAGCGCTCAGGCCGGTTGAGCAGCAGTCGGGCAATGCGCGGATGGGCGGGGTCTGCGGCGATGCGCAAGGTGCTGAAGTCGGGCACGGGAACTCCTCATGACATCGAACCGCCCGAGTCTAATGTCTCCCAGGCCGCAAATGCGCCGTCGCATTCAGGACTGCGGCCCCAGCGAACTAGGGTAAACCTGAGTACCGATTCGGCGAGCTGTGGTGAGAATGAATTCGCAGGCGCACGATGCTGCTGCGCAGACATCACCCAGAGGACATTCATGGCTTCCGTCAAGATCGACGACGTTCAGAAATATTTTGGCAAGACGCACATCATCAAAGGGGTCTCGGTTGACATTGCAGATGGCGAGTTCTGCGTCCTGGTAGGGCCCTCGGGTTGCGGCAAATCGACTTTGTTGCGCATGATCGCCGGCCTGGAAGAAATTTCCGGCGGCGACATCAGCATTGGCGCCAAAGTGGTCAACAAGATGCCCCCTAAAGAGCGCGACATTGCCATGGTGTTTCAAAACTATGCTTTGTACCCGCACATGACGGTACGCGACAACATGGCCTTTTCGCTCATGCTGGCCAAAAAAGACAAGGCCAGCATCGACGCCAGCCTGGCCAAAGCCGCTGACATCCTGGGCCTGAATGCGCTGATGGACCGCTACCCCCGCCAACTCTCGGGGGGGCAACGCCAGCGCGTGGCCATGGGCCGTGCCATCGTGCGCGACTCGCAAGTGTTTTTGTTCGACGAGCCTTTGTCCAACCTGGATGCGCAGCTGCGTGTCGCCATGCGCACCGAAATCAAGGCCCTGCACCAGCGCCTGAAAACCACCTCTATCTATGTGACCCACGATCAGATCGAGGCCATGACCATGGCCGACAAAATTGTGGTGATGCGTGATGGCCTGGTCGAGCAAACAGGCTCCCCCCTGGAGCTTTATGACCGTCCGGCCAACCGCTTCGTGGCTGGCTTCATCGGTTCGCCTGCCATGAATTTCCTGCCGGGGGTAGTGCAAGGTGGCCATGTGGCACTGAGCGATGGCAGCCAATTGCCCATGCCTGCGCATGCGCGGGCCAGTGAGGGCCAAAAGGTCATTTACGGCACCCGTCCAGAGCACATTGAAATTGCTTCGCAAGCCGATGGCGTGGCCACACAGGTGTTGTTGGTTGAGCCCACGGGCGCCGAGACCCAGGTGTTCACCCAAATAGCAGGGGTAGACGTCAACAGCGTGTTCCGCGAGCGTCACACTTTTTCGCCAGGACAAACTATTTACCTGCGCCCCGATGCCCAACGTGCGCACCTGTTCGATGCCGACAGCGGCAAACGACTGGCCGCCTGAACTTTTTTCCAAAGGAGACAAGCATGACCAACTCAATTCGACGCAAACTTCTGAAAGGCACCTCTGCCGCGGCCATGGCTTCGGCTGCTGGCCCCCTGTTCTGGGTGCGAGACGCCAGCGCGCAATGGAACAACACCCCGGAAAAAGGCGCCAAACTGCGCGTGCTGCGCTGGAGCCGCTTTGTGCAAGGCGACATTGACACCTTCATGGCCAACGTGAAGAAATTCACCGAAAAAACCGGCATTGAAGTGCGCATTGACAACGAAGGCTGGGAAGACGTTCGCCCCAAGGCAGCTGTGGCCGCCAACACCGGCGCCGGCCCCGACATCATTCTGTCTACCAACGACGATGCCAACCTGTATCCGGACAAACTTCTGGATGTGACCGACCTGTGTGAATACCTCGGCAAGAAATACGGTGGCTGGTACAGCGCCTGTGAAACCTATCTGCGTCCCGATGGCAAGAAATGGATTGGCGTGCCGCTGGGCTCCGCCGGTGGCATGATGGTGTACCGTGAAAGCCACCTGAAGGCAGCAGGCTTCAACGCCTTCCCCAAGGACACAGATGGTTTCCTGCGCATGCTCAAGGCACTCAAGGAAAAAGGCACGCCAGGCGGCATGGCCCTGGGCAATGCCACGGGTGACAGCGGCTGGACCAACTGGCTGGTCTGGGCCTTTGGTGGCGCCCTGGTGGACAAGAACAACCGTGTCACCATCAACAGCCCGGAAACCATCAAGGCACTGGAGTACTCGCGCGAGTTGTACGCCAACTTTGTGCCTGGCACCCTCTCATGGCTGGACCCGCACAACAACAAAGCTTTCCTGGACGGGCAAATCAGCGTGACCAACAATGGCATTTCTGTCTACTATGCCGCCAAGAACTCAGCCGATCCCAAGCTGAAAGAGATGGCTGCAGACATCCAGCACGCCACCTTCCCGATCGGTCCGGTCGGTGTGCCCACGGAAAGCCATCTGTTCTTCAATCAGATGGTCATGAAGTACACCAAGTACCCCAAGGCAGCCAAGGAATTCTTGCGCTTCATGATGGAGCAAGAACAATTCGGTGCCTGGCTGCAAGGCTGTGGGGGTTACATCTCCCACCCCCTGAAGGCCCACGAAAGCAACCCGATCTGGACGGTCGATCCCAAGCACACGCCATACCGCGATGCGCTGAAGAACCTGCGCCCCGCCGGTTACGCTGGCAAACTGGGCTACGCCTCTGCCGGCGCCGCAGCCGACTTCATCATCCCCAACATGGTGGCCGAAGCGGCTTCTGGGGCCAAGACGCCGCAGGAAGCCGCTGAGCGCGCCCAGAAGCGTGCCGAGCGTTACTACAAGGTCTGAGCATCGCACTTCGTGTTGCTTGTGACGCCCGCTCACTCAGCAGGTTCGCCTGCGGGTGAGCGGCTTTCCTGAGTTCTCTCACAATCGGTTCCGATGTTCCAAAAACTACAAAATAGCCGCAACGCGCTGGGTCTGTTGTTCATGGTTCCGGCGGCGGTGTTGCTCCTGCTGTTTCTCACCTACCCGCTGGGCCTGGGCGTCTGGCTGGGTTTCACCGACACCAAGGTGGGACGCGAAGGCATGTGGATCGGCCTGGAGAATTACGAATTCTTGTGGGAGGACTCGGTTACCCGCCTGGCACTGTTCAACACCCTGTTCTACACCTTCATTGCCAGCGTTGTGAAATTTTTTCTGGGCCTGTGGCTGGCCGTACTGCTCAACGAACGCGTACCGTTCAAAACTTTCTTTCGCTCCATCATTCTGCTGCCCTACATCGTGCCCACAGCCTTGTCGGCCCTGGCTTTCTGGTGGCTGTACGACTCCCAGTTCTCCATCATCAGTTGGGTGCTGATCAAGATGGGCCTCATCGACCGCTACATCGATTTTCTGGGCGACCCCTGGAACGCTCGCCTGTCCGTGATCGCCGCCAACATCTGGCGTGGGGTGCCTTTTGTGGCCATCACGCTGCTGGCCGGTCTGCAAACGATTTCGCCCTCTCTGTATGAAGCGTCTGCCATTGACGGCGCCAGCCCCTGGCAGCGATTCCGCCACATCACCCTGCCCTTGCTCACGCCCATTATTGCCGTGGTCATGACCTTCTCGGTGTTGTTCACCTTCACCGATTTCCAGCTGATTTATGTGATCACCCGTGGGGGGCCGCTCAATGCCACCCATCTGATGGCCACTCTCTCCTTCCAGCGCGCCATCTCTGGCGGGGCTTTGGGCGAAGGCGCCGCGATTGCCATCGCCATGGTGCCCTTCTTGCTGGCGGCCATTCTGTTCAGCTTCTTTGGCCTGCAACGACGAGCCTGGCAACAAGGCGGAGACGACAAATGAAAGACAACGACGACTCCAGCCAAGGCATGGCGTACCTGGACACCGTGGGCTCGCGCACGGTCACCGTGTACTTGCCTTTGTTCATTTTTGTGTTCGTGCTGCTGTTTCCGTTTTACTGGATGATCATCACCTCGTTCAAGCCGAACGAAGAACTGCTGACGCAAACGGGCAATCCGTTCTGGATCATCAAGCCCACCTTGGCGCACTTTCACAAGCTGCTGTTCGAGACCGCTTACCCCGAATGGCTGTGGAACACGGTGGTGGTGTCGGTGGTGGCCACCTTTGTGTCGCTGGCCTGCTCGGTACTGGCGGCCTATGCGATTGAGCGCTTGCGCTTCAAAGGGGCGCGACATGTGGGCTTGGGCATTTTTCTGGCCTACCTGGTGCCCCCTTCCATCCTGTTCATTCCCCTGGCCACGATTGTGTTCAAGCTGGGCTTGTTTGACACGCAGTGGGCGCTGATCCTGACCTATCCCACTTTTTTGATTCCCTTTTGCACCTGGCTGTTGATGGGCTACTTCCGCTCCATTCCCTATGAGCTGGAAGAGTGCGCCCTGATTGATGGTGCCACCCGTTTTGAAATTCTGATGAAGATCATCCTGCCGTTGTCTGTGCCAGGCCTGATTTCAGCGGGCATTTTTGCATTCACCCTGTCGTGGAATGAGTTCATTTATGCCCTGACCTTCATTTCATCTTCCGAAGTGAAGACCGTGCCGGTGGGCGTGGTGACGGAATTGGTGGAAGGCGACGTCTACCACTGGGGCTCATTGATGGCAGGTGCCTTGCTGGGCTCGCTGCCCGTGGCAGTGATGTACTCTTTCTTTGTCGAGCACTATGTGTCGGGCATGACAGGGGCCGTCAAAGAATAAGCATCGCCCATCCGGTCACAGCGCGCCAAGCGCGGGTCAGAGAGACTGGATGTCCATCATGATCTGGCGGGTGCGCAGGCTGCCAACGCCGCAATGCACATGCAGCAGGGCGCGCAGTTGGGCTTGCAGCTGACTGCGCCACTCCGAGGGCCATTCGGCACACATTCTCAAAGTCGCGGTGAACGGTGCGCCCGAATCCATGGCCGCTTGCAATGACTGCCACTGCAAGCCGGGCAAAGCGTGACGCTGGGGGTCTTCGTCATGCGGCAGGCTTCGCAGGCCGCCCTCGGGCACCAACTCGTACAAAGTGTGTTCTTCCAAGGGTTGCAGGCTCATGGTCTGCATGTCCAGCGCGGGCAGCAAGCCGACATCTTGCAGCAACAACAATTCGAAGGCTCGCAAAGCAGGGGCCGTGGTGCTGCTGACCCCGCTGGCCAGCACATGAACGGTTTGATGGTACACATCGAACAGCGCCGGGTGCGGGTCATCACGGGCCAGCAGACGCAGCAACAATTCGTTGAGGTAATAGCCCGAGAGCAAGGCCTCGCCGGTGGGCATCACATGCCCTCCCACCCATTCGGCGCCTTTGAGGGTTCGGATTTCAGCGTCACCGCTGTAGTCCAAACGCAGTGGCTGCAAGGGCAGCAAAATCGGGCGGAAATTGGAGCTGGGTCGCTTGGCCCCTTTGGCGATCATGGCCACCCGACCATGGTGGCGGGTGAAGGTTTCCAGAATCAGGCTGGACTCACTCCAGGGATAACGGTGCAAGACGAACGCGGGTTCGTCATGGATGCGATGGGCTGCGCTGGACTTACTCGTAGCCAAAGCTGCGTACCCGCGCTTCGTCGTCCGCCCAGCCCGAGCGGACTTTGACCCACAGCTCGATAAACACCTTGGCATCCATCAGCCGCTCCAGTTCCTGGCGAGTTTCGGTGCCAATGCGCTTGAGGCGTTCACCCTTGTCACCGATCACCATTGCCTTGTGGCCATCGCGCTCGACCACAATGGTGGCGGCAATGCGCACCATGCGGCTGACGGTCTTTCCTGGCTCTTCCTCAAATTTGTCGATGACCACGGTGGAGGTGTAGGGCAGTTCGTCGCCGGTCAGGCGAAACAGCTTCTCGCGCACGATTTCGCTGGCAAGGAAACGCTCGCTGCGGTCGGTCAACTCGTCTTCGGCATACCACCAAGGCTGTTCGGGCAAAAACTTTTCGCAGATGCCGAGCAAGCGCTCGATGTCCTTGGCGTTCTTGGCCGACATGGGCACAAACTCGGCAAAGGCATGGCGGCTTTGCATGTCGCGCAGCCAGGGGGCGATTTCGGCGCGGCGGTGCACCGTGTCGAGCTTGTTGGCAATCAGCAGGACCGGCGTTTTCTCGTTCAGCAAGGCCAGCACCTTGGCATCGGCCAAGCTGAAATGTCCGGCTTCCACGACAAACAGCACCAGGTCCACATCGCCCACGGCACCTAGCACGGTTTTGTTGAGCGAACGGTTCAGCGCGTTGTTGTGCTGCGTTTGAAAGCCCGGCGTGTCCACAAAAATGAACTGCGTGGCGCCTTGGGTGCGGATGCCGGTGATGCGGTGGCGCGTGGTTTGTGCCTTGCGCGAAGTGATGCTGATTTTTTGTCCGACCAAAGCGTTGAGCAAGGTCGACTTGCCCACGTTGGGGCGGCCCACAATGGCCACCAAGCCACAGTGCTGGACGGTATCCGTCATGCCTTGCTCTCCTTGAGGGCTTGCAGCATGGCAGCCGCTGCAGCCTGTTCACCCGCTCGGCGCGAGCCACCAATGCCGCGCTCGCTGCGACCCAACTCTGGAATCTCGCACTCGACGTCAAAAGTTTGTTGGTGCGCCGCGCCCAGGGTGCCCACTACACGGTAAAGGGGCAATTTGAAGCGACGCGCTTGCAGCCATTCTTGCAGCTCGGTTTTGGGGTCTTTGGCTGCGGCTTGCATGGACGGGTTGATTTCCACCGCATCGAACAAACGGTGCACCAAAGCTTCAGCCACGCTGTAATCGGCATCCAGAAACACCGCGCCGATGACGGCTTCCAAAGCGTCCGCCAAAATGGAAGGGCGCTTTTGCCCGCCAGAGCGCAACTCGCCTTCGCCCAAGCGCATCAGGCCAGACAAACCCAGGTCGAGCGCCAGCTTGTGCAGCGTTTCTTGCTTGACCAGGTTGGCGCGCACGCGCGACAAATCGCCCTCGGGCAAATCGGCCAAGGCCTTGAACAGCAGGCGTGATACTGCCAGGTTCAGCACCGAATCGCCCAAGAACTCCAGCCGCTCATTGTGGTCGGCGCTGAAGCTGCGATGCGTCAGGGCCTGCGCCAGCAGGTGGGGGTTTTGAAAGCTGTACTGCAGCCGTTGCTGCAAGGCTTGGTGCGCGGGGGAGTCAGCCGACATGGTGCCTCAGTCAAAAGCGCCAATGCGCTTGACGTTGCCAAAGTTCATCCAGACAAAAAAAGCCTTGCCCACGATGTTTTTGTCGGGCACAAAACCCCAATAGCGCGAGTCCAGCGAGTTGTCGCGGTTGTCGCCCATCATGAAATAGTGGCCCTCGGGCACTTTGCAGACCACGCCTTCCACGCTGTAGCGGCACTGGTCCTTGAAGGGGAACTCATCGGCACCGGCAATGAAAGCCGGGCGTTCGGCGTCGTTCAAGAGGCGGTGCTTTTTGAGGAGCCCCGGTGCGGCCGGACTGCTGCCTGTGGGCATGGTTTCCTCAAACTGCTTGATGTAGCGCAGGCTGTCTTCTTCGAAGAAGTCGGGCAAGGCTTGCTTGCTCACCGGCTGGCCATTGACCGTCAGTTGCTTGTTCAGGTAGGCCACCTCGTCGCCGGGCACACCGACCACGCGCTTGATGTAGTCCAGGCTGGGCTTGGGCGGGTAGCGAAACACCATGACGTCGCCACGCTGCACCGGGTTGCCGTCGGTGATCTTGGTATTGAGCACAGGTAGGCGCACACCGTAGTGAAACTTGTTGACCAGGATCAGGTCGCCCACCAAGAGGGTGGGGATCATGGAGCCGGAGGGAATCTTGAACGGCTCAAACAGGAATGAGCGCAGGATGAACACCACGATGATCACGGGGAACAGGCCGGCGGTCCAGTCCAGCCACCAAGGCTGGCGCAGGGCTTCCTCGCGCGCTTGCGACAGGTCGACATCCACTTGCTGGATGCCCATTTTTTGCAACTCGGCACGGCGCTCGGCTTCGCGCTGGGCCAGCAGCTCGACCGCGGCCAGGCGTTGCGGCAGGAAGTACAAACGCTCGGCCACCCAATAGATGCCGGTGACCACGGTCGCCATGAACAGCAGCAACGCAAAGTTGCCTTCTAGCATCCCCACGTACCAAGCGCCCACATAGCTGGCGAAGGCGGCCAGCACAAACGCCGTCAAGGTGGACATCATTCTTCCACCTGCAGGATGGCGAGGAAGGCTTCTTGGGGCACTTCCACCGAGCCGATTTGTTTCATGCGCTTCTTGCCTGCTTTCTGCTTTTCCAAAAGTTTGCGTTTGCGGGTGATGTCACCACCATAGCATTTTGCCAGCACGTTCTTGCGCAAGGCCTTGATGGTTTCGCGGGCGATGATGTTGGCGCCAATGGCCGCTTGAATGGCCACGTCAAACATCTGGCGGCTGATGATCTCACGCATCTTGGCGGCCACGGCGCGGCCGCGGTACTGGGCTTGGGTGCGGTGAACGATGATGGACAGGGCATCGACCTTCTCGCCGTTGAGCAAAATGTCGACCTTCACCACATCGGAGGCTCGGTATTCCTTGAACTCGTAGTCCATGGAGGCATAGCCGCGGCTGACGGACTTGAGTTTGTCGAAGAAGTCGAGCACGATTTCGCCCAGGGGCAGCTCATAGGTCAGCATGACCTGGCGCCCGTGGTAAGCCATGTTGAGCTGAACGCCGCGCTTTTGGTTGGCCAGGGTCATCACCGGGCCCACATACTCTTGCGGCATGTAGAGGTGCACCGTGACGATGGGCTCACGGATTTCCTCGATCTTGGCCTGGTCGGGCATTTTGGACGGGTTCTCCACCATGATGACCTCGCCGTCGCCGCGCACCACCTGGTAGACCACGCTGGGGGCGGTGGTGATGAGGTCCTGGTCGAACTCGCGCTCGAGGCGCTCTTGCACGATTTCCATGTGCAACAAGCCCAGAAAGCCGCAACGAAAGCCAAAGCCCAGGGCCTGGGACACTTCGGGCTCGTAATGCAGCGAGGCATCGTTGAGTTTGAGCTTCTCCAGGCTGTCGCGCAGCGCGTCATACTGGTTGGCTTCGGTGGGGTACAGGCCAGCAAACACCTGGGGCTGAATTTCCTTGAAGCCAGGCAAAGCCTCGGTGGCCGTGGCCGCTGCGCCACCCGAGCCCGCCTTTATCTGGGTGATGGTGTCGCCCACCTTGGCCGCTTGCAACTCTTTGATGCCGGCAATGATGTAGCCCACCTCGCCCGCCTCCAAAGCGTTGCGGGGCTGGTTGGCCGGCGTGAACACGCCAAGGTTGTCGGCGTTGTACATGGTGCCGGTGGCCATCATCTTGATGCGGTCGCCTTTGCCCAGGCGGCCGTCGACCACGCGCACCAGCATGACCACGCCGACGTAGCTGTCGAACCAGCTGTCGATGATCATGGCGCGCAAGGGGCCGTCGGGGTTGCCGCGCGGCGCCGGCACTTTGGCCACGATGGCCTCGAGAATTTCCTCGATGCCCATGCCGGTCTTGGCCGAGCAGGGAATGGCTTCGCTGGCATCGATGCCAATCACGTCTTCAACTTCGGATTTGGCATTGTCTGGATCGGCTTGCGGCAAATCCATTTTGTTGAGCACAGGCACCACCTCGACGCCGAGGTCAAGCGCGGTGTAACAGTTGGCCACGGTCTGCGCTTCCACGCCTTGGCTGGCATCGACGACGAGCAGCGCGCCTTCACACGCCGACAGCGAACGGCTCACTTCATAAGAGAAGTCCACGTGGCCCGGTGTGTCAATGAGGTTGAGGTTGTAGACCTGACCGTCTTTTGCCTTGTATTGCAGCGCAGCGGTCTGCGCCTTGATGGTTATCCCACGCTCTTTCTCGATATCCATCGAGTCGAGCACCTGGGCTTGCATCTCTCGTTCTTCGAGGCCACCACAGCGTTGAATCAAGCGATCGGCGAGCGTGGATTTGCCGTGGTCAATGTGCGCAATGATCGAAAAGTTTCTGATGTGGTTCATCAAGCGGAGCAATTAAGTGATTGAATTCAAAAGGGTGAGCGACATAAAAAAGGGCGCGTCAACTGCTGACGCGCCCTGAACCAACAATCTATGGCAACTGCGATAGTTGGAACTTCATTGTAGGCAAAAAGCCCCGCGCGTACAGTGTCCAAGGACACCCAACAGCGGCGTTGCAGGGCCACAACAGCAAAGTTATCAACATATTATCAACAAGACTGGAAGGACATCCATGGGACAACTTGTGGGCACGCTGTGGAACAACTGTGGAGCCCGCCGTGCCATCCCACATGATGGATTGTGTCATCGTCGATATATCGCATTCAAGCACTCAGCCCCCTGATTCTATACAGAAACAGTAGTAACAAAATGAAAAAAGTTGGCAAGTGCCAACTTATAAAGACATGGAAAAATATTTGAAAAATATTTTCCATGTCGTCAGAAATACCCCTAAAACCTTCTGGGTCGCACGGGTTTGGGAGGCTTGGAGGCCTCAGCGGCTCGGACGAATCAAGACGTACTGGGCCCACTCGCCGCGCCGCAGCAGCACGGTGACAGGCTTGGATTTGTCGATGCGCGAGAGCAAGGCGTCATACTCTTTGACAGAGACGACCTCGTTGTTGGCCAACGCCAGAATGACATCACCCTCACGCAGGCCCGCGCGAGCGGCCGCATCGGTGACCGACTCGACGCGCACACCCGAATTGATTTTTAGCTCGCGCTTTTGTGCGTCGCTGAGGTCGCTGACGGTCAGCCCCAGGAATTGGCCTGCAGACGACACGACCGCCTTTTCTTTTTCAGGCGGCGCATTTTTGACGGCAACTTTCTCCGGCTCGAACTCGCCTACCGTGATGCTGAGGTCTTTCGACACACCACGGCGCAAGACTGTCACCGTGCTGCGCGTGCCCGGCTTGATGTTGCCCACCATGCGTGGCAGATCGGCAGACTTTTCGATGGGCTTGCCATCGAAACGGGTGATGATGTCGCCCGCCTCAATGCCAGCCTTGTCGGCCGGTGCGCCTGGCTCGACAGCACGCACCAAAGCGCCCTGCGCTTTGCTCAGCCCAAGCGACTCGGCCACCTCTTTGCTGACCTGGTCAATTTGAACGCCAATGCGGCCTCGCTGCACCCGGCCAGTGGCGCGCAATTGGTCGCTGATGCGGGTGGCTTCATCCATGGGAATGGCAAAGGAGATGCCCATGAAGCCTCCCGAGCGGGAATAGATTTGGCTGTTGATGCCCACCACTTCGCCGCGCATGTTGATCAAGGGCCCGCCCGAATTGCCCGGGTTGATGGCAACGTCGGTTTGAATGAAAGGCAGATAGTCGCCGGTGTCGCGCTGCTTGGCACTGACAATGCCTGCCGTGACACTGTTCTCCAGGCCAAACGGGGAGCCGATGGCCATGACCCACTCGCCCACCTTCAGGCGACTGACGTCGCCAATGCGCACCGGTGGCAAGCCGGTGGCCTCGATTTTGACCACGGCGACGTCGGTGCGCTTGTCGGCGCCCACGATGCGGGCCTTGAACTCGCGCTTGTCCGGCAGCGTGACCAGCACTTGGTCTGCACCTTCGACCACATGGGCGTTGGTCATGATGAAGCCATCGGCGGTCAGAATGAAGCCCGAGCCCACACCGCGAGGGCGCTCTTCTTCTTGCGGGGGACGGTTGGGCCGTTGCTGGCGCGGTCCATTGGGTTGGCTCGGCATGGGCACGCCGAAAAACCGCCGAAACAGCTCTTGCATTTCCTCGTCGGGCGACTCGGCACCGTTGGCAGAGCGAGCGACCGCGCGCTCGATGGTGCGAATATTGACCACCGAGGGCCCCACCTGCTCGACCAAATCGGTGAAGTCCGGGAGGGTTCGGTTTTGCGCATGCGCCACACTCCCCGAGGTGCTGAACGTGAACGCACTCAGGCACAGCATCATGGCGATCACGCCCGATGGCAAGGGTTTCCAAAATTTCATGAGACTCACTCCCTGTTTCAGTCAGTCAAGACACGCGGCAATATACAGCGCGACGCAAATCCGCCCATGTTGCGGGGTCGGCCTGCTGCGCCAGCCACAACCATTGCCCACCGGCCTGCGAGGGCCGACGCAGCCCGAATTCAGTTAAGGGCTCAAAGCGCAAAAGCAAGAACCCCTGCAGATCCCATTCAACGCGAACCCGCCCCGCCTGGTTGGCAAGCGCTCGGCTCAGCCACCATTCTTTGCCATCCCATGACAGATAACCTGAGGACAACTTGTGCGAACGGCGTTGAACGGCCCAAGCCAACAGCCCACCGCAAAGTGTCAGCGCCGGCCCCCAACCCCAGGGCTGCGCCACGACCATGGTCACCATGGCCGCCAGGGCCAGCCCGGTCCATGTCAGCGTCACCACGCGCTCCAAAAGCAAACGCCCCACCGGATAAATCACCGATGGGGCGTTGTGCATCTCTGGCGCCTTAAATGCGTTTGAACACCAAGGATCCGTTGGTACCGCCAAAACCAAAGTTGTTTTTGAGGGCGACATCGATCTTGAGATCGCGCGCAGTATTGGCGCAGTAATCCAGGTCGCACTCGGGGTCCTGGTTGAAGATGTTGATGGTCGGGGGGCTCTTCTGGTGGTAGACCGACAAGATCGTGAACACACTTTCGATGCCGCCCGCACCACCCAACAAGTGGCCGGTCATGGACTTGGTGGAATTGACCACGATGCGCTTGGCATGGTCGCCCAAAGCCGCCTTGATGGCATTGGTTTCATTGACATCGCCCAGCGGCGTGGAGGTGCCGTGCGCGTTGAGGAAGTCCACCTGGTCGGCGTTCACGCCGGCGTTGCGCAGGGCATTCACCATGGCGCGGCGCGGGCCGTCCATGCTGGGGGCGGTCATGTGGCCGGCATCGGCGCTCATGCCGTAGCCCGAGAGCTCGGCGTAAATGCGGGCGCCGCGTGCCTTGGCGTGCTCATATTCTTCCAGCACCACCACGCCCGCGCCCTCGCCCAGTACAAAGCCGTCACGGTCTTTGTCCCAGGGGCGCGATGCGGTTTTGGGGTCGTCGTTGCGGGTGGAGAGGGCGCGCATGGCGGCAAAGCCGCCCAAACCCAGGGGAGAAATGGTGGCTTCGGAGCCGCCCGCCACCATGACGTCGGCGTCGCCATACTCGATGATGCGACCGGCTTCGCCAATGCTGTGCAAGCCGGTTGTGCAAGCGGTGACCACGGCCAGGTTGGGACCCTTGAAGCCCAGACGCATGGAGACGTGGCCGGAAATCATGTTGATGATGGAGGCTGGCACAAAGAAAGGCGAAATGCGGCGCGGGCCGCGCGCCGTCAACTCGGCATGCATGGACTCGATCAGGGGCAAGCCCCCGATGCCTGAGCCAATCAGGCAGCCAATGCGCGTGGCTTCTTCTTCCCCGAGCGCGTCACCCGTGGGTAAACCTGAATCCGCCACGGCCTGCAGCGCTGCCACGATGCCAAAGTGGATGAAGGTGTCCATGGACCGCGCCTCTTTGGGCGGGATGTACGCGTCCAGGTCCAGCCCCTTCACCTCGCCCGCAAATTTGCAGGCAAAGTTCGACGGGTCGAACTTGGTGAGGTTGTCAATGCCGGACTGACCTGCCAACAACTGGGCCCAGGACTGCGCCACCGTGTTGCCAACGGGGCTCACGCATCCCAGACCGGTCACAACAACGCGACGACGGCTCATGCGGATTAACTTTCGAAAGTCAGCTTACTTCTGGTGGGCCAACGCGTAATCGATGGCGTTTTGCACCGTGGTGATTTTCTCGGCGTCTTCGTCCGGAATCTCGATGCCGAACTCGTCTTCGAGGGCCATCACCAATTCGACGGTGTCCAGGGAGTCAGCGCCCAGGTCGGCCACGAAGGCTTTTTCGTTGGTGACTTGTGACTCTTCCACGCCGAGTTGTTCGGCAATGATTTTTTTGACGCGTGCTTCGATATCGCTCATGGTTCCCTCGGAGGGTTGATTAGAAGTCCACCATTTTAGCCGGGTGGACAGGTCAGCTTGAAAAATTCTCTTGTGCCGCCTTCACGACATGAACATGCCGCCATTGACATGTAATTCCTGGCCGGTGACGTACGCCGCTTTCGGGCTGGCGAGGTAGGCCACAGCATGGGCAATGTCGGTAGGCTGACCCAATTGCCCCAGGGGAATCTGGGACAGCAAGGCTTTGTGTTGGGCTTCTGGCAAGGCGGCCGTCATATCGGTTTCAATGAAACCCGGCGCGACGCAATTGACAGTGATGTTGCGGCTGCCCAGCTCGCGCGCGAGGGCGCGGGTCATGCCAGCGACACCGGCCTTGGCGGCTGCGTAGTTGGCCTGACCCGGATTGCCGGACGCACCGACCACGCTGGTGATGCTGATGATGCGGCCGTAGCGCTGCTTCATCATGGGGCGAATCACGGCGCGCGACATGCGGAACACGGCTTTCAGATTGGTGTCCAGCACCGCATCCCAATCTTCGTCTTTCAAGCGCATGGCCAGCATGTCCCGGGTGATGCCGGCGTTGTTGACCAGCACATGCAAGGCGCCATGCTCGGTCGTGATGCCATCGATCAGGGCCTCCGCGGCAGCCATGTCGTTGACATTCAGGTTGGCGCCTCGACAACCAGGATAGGCCGACAAGGCAGCAGAAATTTTGGCGGCGCCTTCGTCGCTGGTGGCCGTGCCAATGACTTTCAGCCCTTGCCGGGCCAACTCGAGGGCAATCGCCGCACCAATGCCGCGCGATGCGCCGGTCACCAAGGCCACCTGGCCTGCAAAAGAAAGTTCGCTCATGACAACAATGCTTTCACTTCGGCCAGGGTGGCCGGATCGTACAAAGCGGCACTTTGCAGTTCCGCATCGATGCGCTTGACCATGCCGGACAGCACTTTGCCGGGGCCGCATTCCACCAGGGTGCTGACACCGCGTGCTTTCAAAGCCGCCACGCACTCAACCCAGCGCACCGGGCCAAAGGCTTGGCGGTACAAGGCATCGCGAATGGCGTCGGCATCGGTTTGCACCGCCACGTCAATGTTGTTGATCACTGGAATTTGGGGCGCTGCCAGTGCGGTATCGGCCAGTTTGGCTTTCAGGCGTTCTGCGGCAGGCTTCATCAGGCTGGAGTGAAAAGGCGCCGACACTGGCAAGGGCAAGGCGCGCTTGGCCCCCAGGCCCTTCAGTACCTCGCAGGCTTTTTCCACGCCGGCTTTGCTGCCGGCAATGACGGTTTGCGCCGGGTCGTTGAAGTTCACCGCCTCCACCACTTCGGGACTGCCCACGCCAAAACTGGCGCTGGCCTGGGCGCAGCCTTCCACCACGAGCGCCGAAGCGAGGCCCAGAATGGCGGCCATGGCGCCCTGCCCCACGGGCACCGCTTCTTGCATGGCTTGTGCGCGCAAGCGCACCAGGGGCACGGCCTGCGCCAGGGTCAATACGCCTGACGCCACCAAGGCAGAGTATTCGCCCAGGGAATGGCCAGCCACCGCCGCAGGGGCTGCACCGCCCTCGGCGCGCCAGGCGCGGTAGGCGGCGACGCCGGCCAGCAACATCACGGGCTGGGTGTTGGTGGTGAGGGCCAGGCTTTCTTTGGGGCCTTCATGAATCAACTTTCCCAGGTCTTCGCCCAGGGCGTCCGAGGCTTCTTGAACGGTTTGGCGAACCGCCGGGTGGTCGCCCCAAGCGTCGAGCATGCCAACGGCTTGTGAGCCTTGCCCGGGAAAAGCAAATGCGAAAGAAATCATGTTCACGCTTCCCAATTTCAAAACTTGACCAGCACCGCGCCCCAGGTGAAGCCACCGCCCACGCCTTCGAGCAAGAGGTTGTGGCCGGGCTGAATGTCCCCCGAACGCACTGCCGCGTCCATCGCCAGGGGAATGGAGGCAGCCGAGGTGTTGCCATGGTCTTGCACCGTAAGCACCACTTTCTCCATGGGCAGCTTGAGCTTGCGCGCCGTGCTTTGGATGATGCGGATGTTGGCCTGGTGGGGAATCAGCCAGTCAATGTCGGTGTCGGCCAGGTTGGATTTGCTCAAAGTGGCTCGGGCGGCGCCTTCCAGCAAGCCCACGGCCAACTTGAAGACGGCCTGGCCGTCCATTTTCAGCACCGGATCGCCCAGGATTTGGCCGCCATTGACATGGCCCGGCACGCACAAAATGCCCACATGTTTGCCATCGGCGTGCAAGTCGGTCGCCAAGATGCCCGGGGTGTCCGAAGCTTCGAGCACCACCGCACCGGCTCCGTCACCAAACAGCACGCAGGTGGTGCGGTCGTTGAAGTCCAGAATGCGCGAGAACACTTCGGCGCCGACCACCAAGGCGCGACGGGCATTGCCGGCGCGAATCATGGCGTCGGCCACGGTCAAGGCATAAATGAAACCACTGCACACCGCTTGCACATCGAAAGCTGGAGCGCCGGCGATGCCAGCCGCAGCCTCGTTCAACTGCGACAGCTTGTGCTGAAGAATGCAGGCGGTGGAAGGGAACACCATGTCGGGCGTGGAGGTGGCCACGATGATCAAGTCGATGTCTTGCGGGCCGAGGCTTGCCGCCTCGAGGGCCTTCTTGCAGGCTTCAAAAGCCAGGTCGCTGCTGCCCACCTCGGCAGCGGCGAAATGGCGGGCACGAATGCCGGTGCGCTCCACAATCCATTCGTCGGAAGATTCAACACCGCGCTCGGCCAGCTCAGCCACCAGCTCGGCATTGGTCAGTCGGCGCGGGGGCAGGTAACTGCCGGTTCCAGTGATGCGTGAATAGCGTGTCATCAAACAAGGGCTCAGGACGGCGTGGATTCCGTCAGACCGGCCGTTAAAAAGGGAGCGGCGAGGTCAATCCGGGTACGCACACGGTCGAGCAAGTTGTGGTGAGCCGCATCATACGCCCGGTTGAGGGCGGTTTCGAAAGCCAAGGCATCGGCGGAACCGTGACTTTTGAACACCAGACCGCGCAAGCCCAACAGTGCCGCGCCATTGTGACGCCGGTGATCTACCCGGTGCTTGAAGCCAGTTAACACGGAATAGGCACAAATAGCCGCTATTTTCGTGAAGATATTGCGAGAAAAGCCATCTTTCAACAAAGTGCTGACCATGGTGGCCAGGCCTTCGCTGGCTTTCAGCGCCACATTGCCGACAAAGCCATCGCAGACCACGATATCGGTCGTGCCCTTGAAAATATCATTGCCTTCGACGTTGCCGTAAAAATTGAGATCGCCACTTTTAGAAGCTGTTCGCAACAATTCGGCGGTTTTTTTAATGACTTCGTTGCCTTTGATGACTTCTTCGCCCACATTGAGCAGGCCCACTGTGGGACTTTCGATGCCATGCAGCACCGAAACCAGGGCAGAGCCCATCACAGCGAACTGCAGCAAATGCTCGGGCGAGCAGTCCACATTGGCCCCCAGGTCGAGCATGGTGGTACCGCCACCTTTGACGTTGGGCATTTGGCCGGCAATGGCCGGGCGGTCAATGCCATCCAGGGTTTTCAGGACATAGCGTGCAATCGCCATCAAAGCGCCGGTGTTGCCGGCCGATACCGCCGCTTGGGCCTGGCCGTCCTTGACCAGTTCGATGGCACGGCGCATGGAGGAGTCTTTTTTGCGACGCAAAGCCACTTCGACCGAGTCGTCCATGGCCACCACTTCAGTGACATGGACAGCCTCTGCGCGGGGATGCGACCAACCCACAAATGCTTCAGGCAAACCGACCAACAAGACACGCGCTTCGACATGGCTTGCCAGAAATTGCCGACAGGCCGCCAGCGTGACGCTGGGGCCGTGGTCACCACCCATCACATCAACAGACAAAGTGATCATGGGCCTCCATCAAAGGGAAAGCAGGGGCAACCCAAAAAAAACAGACGCATCATGACAAAAGGCCCGCGCCACAGGGTGAGCGACGGGCCTTTGAGCAGGTGAGCCAATCAGGCTTCAGACTTGGTCTTGAGTACTTTGCGGCCACGGTAAAAACCGTTGGGGCTGATGTGGTGGCGCAGATGGGTTTCACCGGTGGTGGGTTCAACGGCAATGCCCGGCACATTCAGGGCATTGTGTGAGCGGTGCATGCCGCGCTTGGAAGGCGATTTTTTGTTTTGCTGGACAGCCATGATTGGCTCCTGGACGGTAAGGTTTGAAAAAGGGGCGAGCGCACAACACCATGTCGGCGCAACGGCAAGCCCGTGATTATAGCCTAACTCCGGGTTGTCAGGATTTATCCCGTTTCAGACTGCCGAGTACCGCGAACGGATGGGGGCGAGCGACCTCGGACGGCGGCTCGGCCACCCCCTCGGAACCCGACAGGGGCTGGGGACACACCGGGTGGCGTGGCACCAGGGGCAGCGCCATCAGCAGTTCGTCTTCGATCAGGGCCAGGGCATCCAGGGCAGAGCCCAGCACCAGCAAGTCCTCTTCGGCTTCATCGTCCTCGGCCATGGCGGTGGCCTCATCGGCGACAAATCGGAATGGACGATCGACCGACAACGCCTCGACCATGGGGGACAGGCAGCGCTGGCAAACCAGCGCCGTACGGGCCTGCGCCTGCACATGCAGCCAAATCTGGTGGGCACCGCCGCGCACATCACGGGTTTCACCGCGCAAGGACCAGGATACCGGCGCATCGGCCAAGGCGCCATCGCCCGCAGGTTGCTCCTCGCTCAGGCGCACCATGGCCGACAAGGGCGTTTGCCCGTTGAGTTCAGCCCCGGCCCGCGCAAAGGCACGTATGTCCAGGTTGGCAGGGTCCCAAGCGTGTTTCATGCCCGCAGTGTAAGAGAATTGGCACATGACCCAAGTTTCTGCCACCCTGCCCCGCACCTTGATTTTGGGCTCGACCTCGCGCTACCGGCGTGAGCTGTTGAGCCGTCTGCACCTGCCTTTCGAGGTGGTGGCGCCAGAGGTGGACGAGACGCCACAAGCCGGCGAAGCCCCCGCCGCCCTGGCACTGCGGCTGGCCCTGGCCAAGGCGCAGGCCGTGGCCCGTCAACACCCCGAGGCCGTGGTGATTGGCTCCGACCAGGTGGCCGACCTTGCGGGCGAGCCGCTGGGCAAGCCAGGCCACCATGCGCGCGCCGTCGAGCAACTGCAGCGCATGCGTGGGCAGACCGTGGTGTTTCAAACCGCTGTGGCCGTGGTTTGCCAGGCCATCGGTTATGAGGCCTTGGAATTGGCGCCGGTGCGCGTGCGTTTCCGTGTCCTGAGCGACGCCGAAATTGAGGCCTATCTGCGGCTGGAAATGCCCTACGACTGCGCGGGCAGCGCCAAGAGCGAGGGCTTGGGGATCGCCTTGCTGGAGGCGATCGACAACGATGACCCGACTGCGCTGGTCGGCCTGCCCCTGATTCGCACCTGCCGCATGCTGCGCGCGGCCGGCCTGCCTTTACTGGGCTGAGCCATGGCCACCGGTACCTTGTTCTTGGTTCCTGCGCCGCTGGATTTCGGCTGCACGCCAGAAATGCCGCTGAACGAAGTGATGCCGCAGTCCACCCTGGCTACCGCGGCACGGCTGACGCATTGGGTGGGCGAGAACGCCAAGTCCACGCGCGCCTACCTCAAGCGCATCAGCGCATTGCTGCCACTGGCGCAACCGCTGCAGCAAATGAGCATTGTGGAATTGCCGCGGGAAGTGCACAAGCGAGGCGACCACCTGGGCGAATTCGATGCCCGCCCCTTGCTGGCGCCCGCGCTGGCGGGTCACGACATGGGCCTGGTCAGCGAGGCAGGCATGCCTGCGATTGCCGACCCGGGCGCCTCGGTGGTGCGGGCCGCACATCAACTCGGGGTGACGGTGGTGCCCCTGGTCGGCCCGATTTCTTTGATGCTGGCGCTGGCGGCCAGTGGCTTGAATGGCCAGAACTTTGCGTTTGTAGGTTACTTGCCGCAAGACAGCGCCCAGCGCAGCGCGCGCTTGCGCAGCCTCAGCCAGCTGGTGCAGCAATCCGGGCAGACCCAAATGTTCATTGAAACACCCTACCGCAATGCCGCGTTGTTCCAAGCGCTGCTGAGCGAGCTGCCGGGGCAGACCCGGCTGGCGGTGTGCAGCGGCCTGACTTTGACGCACCAACAGATACGCTGCCAGACGGTGCAAGCCTGGAAAAGCCAGCCTGTGCCGCCCGACAAGAACACGCCATGCGTGTTCCTCATAGGGCGCTGATGAGGGGCGCCTGCACTGCGCTCAGCGCACGCTGGGCAGTTGGCGCAGAGCTTTGACAGCGCCTTCACCGATGGCGGCGCCGAAGCGCTTGGCCAGACGCTCGGCCACATTGTCGTGGCGGGTGTAGTCCACAATGTCCTCGGCCTTGACCACTTCGCGCGCCACATAGTCCAGGCTGCCCAGCGCATCTGCCAAGCCCATTTGAATGGCTTGCTGGCCGGTCCAGAACAGGCCGCTAAACAGTTCGGGTGTTTCTTTCAAGCGGTCACCGCGGCCTTCGCGCACCACCTGGATGAACTGTTGGTGAATTTGGTCCAGCATGGCTTGGGCGAAAGCGCGCTGGGTTTTGGTCTGTGGGCTGAAGGGGTCCAGGAAGCCCTTGTTTTCGCCGGCCGTCATGAGGCGACGCTCGACACCTAGCTTGTCCATCAGCCCGGTAAAGCCAAAGCCGTCCATCAGCACACCAATGCTGCCCACGATGCTGGCTTTGTCCACATAAATTTGATCGGCTGCCACTGCAATGTAATAAGCGGCAGAAGCACAGGACTCCTCCACCACCGCGTACACCGGCTTGCCGTGCTTTTTCTTCAAGCGATGAATTTCATCGTTGATGATGCCAGCCTGCACCGGGCTGCCCCCGGGCGAGTTGATCAGCAAGACCACCGCCTGCGACCCCTCGTCTTCAAAAGCATTGCGCAAGGCGCTGACGATCCAGTCGGCGCTGGCATCGGCCTCGGAAGAAATTTCGCCGCTGATTTCCACCAGCGCAGTGTGCGCAGTGCTGGCATTGGGGCTGACATGGGATCGGCTCAGGCTGAGCCAGAGCACCGAAACGATCAGCAGCAACCAGGCCAGGCGAAAGAAATTGCGCCAGCGTCGTTGCGCTTTTTGCTCTGCCAGCGTGGCAAACGCCAAGCGCTCCAACGTGGCGCGCTCCCAGCCAGGGGCAGCAGCGGGTTCGGAAGAGGAGGCACGCTCGTTCAAGGGGTCGGTCATTTCAAAATTCAACAGGTTTCAAGTTGTAGGCAGTATGCCAGTGGACCACGCCATCGCGTTCCGTGAGGTCAATTTTGATCAAGCCGCCGCGCCCGGGTCCGCCGGTGCAGCGGCCAGTATCGGGGGCGTAGGTGGCGCCATGGGTGGCGCAAATCAGTTGGCGGCCGCTGTCGTCCCAAAAACGGTTGGGCTGATAGTCCATTTCCATGGCCACATGGCTGCAGCGGTTCAGGTAGGCATGCGCCTGCCCTTGGTGGCGGATGGCAAAGGCACGACAGGTCTGGCCGGCATAGACCACATCAAAGGGCACTGCCAGCCCACCGTCGATCAGTTCGGCGGAGCCACACAAGGGCACCTGCGCTTCAGGCATGGTCTGTCAGCCACTGATGCAGTTCGGCCACCGAATGGGCCACGAAGCGCGGGCCAAAGGCATGGAAGGCCTCGGGCTCGTGGGCGCCGTAACTGACCCCCACGCTGGCGCAGCCGGCATTGCGGGCCATTTCCAGGTCGTGGGTGGTGTCTCCGATCATGAGGGTGCGCTCGGGCTCAACGCCAAATTCGCGCATCAGCTCGTGCAGCATGCGAGGATGGGGCTTGCCGGCAGTTTCGTCGGCGGTGCGGGAGCCATCAAACACGCCTTTCAGGGCCACCGCTTGCAAAGCCTCGTTCAGGCCCTGGCGGCTTTTGCCAGTGGCCACTGCGAGCCAGTGATGGCGCTCGCGCAGGGCTTGCAGCAAGGGCAAGATGCCGTCAAACAAACATATGTCGTTCTGGTGGGCCAGGTAGTGGTGGCGGTATCGCGCGCCAAGCGCCGGGTATTTGTCGGCAGGCACGTCCGGCGCCGCATGGGCCAGTGCTGGCAACAAGGCCATCCCGATCACATAGGAGGCGGCCTTGTCATCGGGCACGGTGCCACCGACATCGCGCACCGCTTCTTGAATGCAGCGTGTGATGATGCGGGTCGAGTCGAACAGCGTGCCGTCCCAATCGAAGGCGATCAGGTCAAACTGCCGGGGGCGGTGGCTGGACATGGTCTATGAATTGCTGAAGTTCGGGGGGCAACGGGGCCTGCAACGTGGCCAACTGACCGGTTTGAGGATGTTTGAACTGTAACCGCCAAGCGTGCAAAAACATGCGTTTCAAGCCCAACTTTTGCAGCGCCTTGTTTTGCTCAAAGTCGCCATATTTGTCGTCGCCCGCAATCGGGTGGCCCAGGCTGGCCAGGTGGACCCGGATCTGGTGGGTGCGGCCGGTCTTGATGGTCACTTCCAGCAAGCTGTAATCGCCTACCAGCTTGGCCACGCGCACCAGGGTGATGGCGCGCTGACCTTTGGGATCGTCGCGTGCGACCACGCGAACCCGGCGCTCGCCCTCGGCCTCGCCGGGGCCGATCAGGTACTTCTCCAGGGGCATGTCGATCACCTTGCGGTTCGAGGGCCATTGCCCCAAAACCAGGGCTTGGTAGGTTTTACCGGTTTCGCGCTCCCGGAACTGGTCTTGCAGGTGGGTCAGGACACTGCGTTTTTTAGCGACCAGCAAAACGCCCGAGGTTTCCCGATCCAGCCGATGGACCAATTCCAGCATGCGCGCACCCGGCCGCGCCTGGCGCAGTTGCTCGATCACCCCAAAGCTGACACCGCTGCCGCCGTGCACCGCCACGCCGGAGGGCTTGTTGATGGCCAAAATGCCATCGTCTTCCAGCAGCACAGGGAACTCTTTGGCAGGCGCTGGCGCCAGGGTTTTGGCTTGTGGGCTGTCGGACACGCGCAGCGGCGGCACCCTGATCTGGTCACCCGCCGACACCCGGGTTTCGGCACTGGTGCGGCCCTTGTTGAGTCGCACCTCGCCGGAGCGAATGATGCGGTAAATATGGGTTTTTGGAACCCCTTTGAGGTGACGCAGCAGGAAATTGTCCAGCCGCTGGCCGGCCGATTCCTCGTCGACCACCAGGTTTTTCACTTCAGGAGGACGGGTGGCGTGTGTTGCCCCTATAATGTTCTTCACCAGCGTTGGGTTCCAAGTGCTTGATTTAATTCACTGATTAGAGCACGACCGCCCCATGCTGTGAGGTCGATGCCCCTTGAGGCCCTGCGCCACAGCCCCTTTTAGCCTTCGTGGCACGGGCGATGCGCCCCTTCAAGGTCGAGCCGATGCCCAGAAAACTTTGTAACGGAATACCCAAGCTGCAAGCGCCCCATGAACGCGATTGCAGCGGATCACAGCGAGAAGCAACGAACATGATGAGCGTGATGGTGATGTTGACACTCTGCCTGCGCTGGCTGCTGCCAGCGCGTGTGGCGTCACGCACCCCCCGCATGCTCCCCCTGTTCACAGGACAGAACCTCTGGCTTGCACAAGCCGAACGGCCCCGTCTTCGCCTCGCCCCCATCCACGCGCCCACCCACCGACATCGGCCCTGATCGGGCATGTCGGCCCTGGCGGCCATTCCTTTCGTTTTCTGGCGTTTGTTCCGGCATCGTTGGCCCGTCATGGGCCTGTGATGATTTAGAACATGAAGGAATGCATCATGAAACGGATGCTGATCAACGCCACTCAGGCGGAAGAACGCCGACTGGCCATTGTCGACGGGCAAAAACTGCTCGACTACGAAATTGAAATCGAAGGCCGCGAGCAGCGCAAAGGCAATATTTACAAAGCGGTGGTGACCCGCGTCGAGCCCTCGCTGGAAGCCTGCTTTGTGGACTACGGCGAAGACCGCCACGGCTTTTTGCCGTTCAAGGAAATCTCCAAACAATATTTCCAGGCTGGCGTGTCGCCCAGCCAGGCTCGCATTCAAGACGCCATCCGCGAAGGCCAGGAGTTGCTGGTTCAGGTGGAAAAAGAAGAGCGTGGCAACAAAGGCGCTGCCCTGACCACCTTTGTCTCGCTGGCTGGCCGCTATGTGGTTCTGATGCCCAACAACCCGCGCGGCGGTGGCGTCAGCCGCCGTATTGAAGGTGATGACCGCGCCGAACTCAAAGAGGCGATGGACCAGCTGGAGTACCCCAACGGCATGTCCATCATTGCGCGCACCGCCGGCATTGGCCGCTCTGCACCCGAGCTGCAATGGGACTTGAACTACCTCCTCAAACTGTGGAGCGCCATTGACGGTGCAGCCAAAGGCGGCAAAGGCGCCTTCCTGATTTATCAGGAATCGAGCCTGGTGATTCGTGCCATCCGCGATTACTTCAACAACGACATTGGCGACATCCTGATCGACACGGATGACATTTACGAGCAGGCCCAGCAGTTCATGTCGCACGTCATGCCCGAGCATGCCGCGCGCGTGAAACGCTACCGCGACGATGCACCCTTGTTCAGCCGCTTCCAGATCGAGCACCAGATCGAGTCGGCCTATGCCCGCACCGTGAACCTGCCCAGCGGCGGCGCCATCGTGATCGACCACACCGAAGCGCTGGTGTCGGTGGACGTCAACTCGGCGCGCGCCATCCGTGGCGGCGACATCGAAGAGACTGCCACCCGCACCAACCTGGAAGCCGCCGACGAAGTGGCCCGCCAGATGCGTTTGCGCGACCTTGGCGGCCTGATCGTGATCGACTTCATCGACATGGAAGAGTCGCGCAACCGCCGCGAAGTGGAAAACCGTTTGCGTGACGCCTTGCGCCAAGACCGTGCCCGCGTGCAATTTGGCACCATCAGCAAATTTGGCCTGATGGAAATGAGCCGCCAGCGCCTGCGCCCGGCCCTGTCCGAAGGCGCCTCCATCCCTTGCCCGCGGTGCGGCGGCTCGGGCCACGTGCGCGACACCGAAAGCTCGGCACTGCAAATTCTGCGCATCATCCAGGAAGAGTCCATGAAGGACAACACCGCCGCTGTGCATGCCCAAGTGCCGGTGGAAGTGGCTTCGTTCCTGCTGAACGAAAAGCGCACCGAGATCGCCAAAATCGAAGTCAAGCAGCGCATCAATGTGCTGCTGGTGCCGAACAAGGCTCTTGAAACACCCAACTACAAACTTGAGCGCCTGAAGCACGACGATCCGCGCCTGGACAACATCGAGGCCAGCTACAAGATGGCCGAAGAGATCGAAGACCCCACTGCGGTGACGCGTCGCTCGCAAGAGCCCACCAACAAGCAAACACCGGTCATCAAGGGCGTGCTGCCCGATGCACCGGCACCGGTGGTGGAGCCCAAACCTGTGGCCGAGAAGGCCCCGGTGGCCGCCGCCCCCGCCGCTGCACAAAGCCCTGCACCGGCCGAAAAAGGCTTCTTCAGTTGGCTCAAAGGCTTGTTTGGCGGTGGCGCCAAAGCCGAACCGGCACCTGCCGCTGCCGTTGAAGAAACACCTGCCAAGAAAGAAGAGCGCCGAGACGGCCGTGGCGGCCGCGATGGCCGCCGTGGCGGTCGCCGTGGCGAACGCGGCGCAGATCGCACCGAACGCGGTGAGCGCAGCGAGCGCCCTGAAGGCCGTGGCGAAGCGCGTACCGAGCGCGGGCCCCGCACCGAACGCGGCAACCGCCCGCCGCGAGATGGCCAGGCCGAAGGCAAAACCGATCGCCGCACCCCCGAAACCGCAGCAACTGACGCAACGCCTGCGGCCGAAGCCCGCACCGAACGCGCACCGCGCCAAGAGCGCAGTGGCGAACCCCGCCGTGAGCGAGGCGAGCGTGGTGACCGCCGTCGCGAGCGCGGCCCGCGCCAGGACGAGGCCCAGGGCGAGGCACTCCAAGCGGTTGTGCCACCCACAGACACTGTGACCCACAACACCGACGTGCCACCGCAAGAATTGGGCGCATCGGTGCCCCGCGCCGAAGCTGATGCTGGGCAAGAAGAACGCCGTGAGCGCCGTTCACGCGACCGTTATGGTCGTGACCGCCGTGAGCGCGGCGAGCGTGCGCAAAACGAAACGCCCAGCGCAGACAGCACCGTGCCAAGCGATGCCGAAGGCACTGCACCGGCATCTCGCCCGCAGCGAGAGCGCCGTGAACGCTTCCAACAGGATGAGCGTCCGGTGGACAACCGCGCGACCGAGCCAGCAGCAACCGCTGCACCTGCCGCGCCGGTACGCACCGGCATGCCGCGCATTGGCAGTTACGAACTGCCGGTTCAAAGCCTGAGTGATTTGGCCCAGAGCGCCAGCATGGAGTGGGTGCAATCCAGCGCCGAGCGCGTGGCCGCCGTGCAAGCTGCCATTGCGGCTGAACCCAAGCCTGTCCATGTGCCCCGTGAGCGCCCCGCACCGGTGGTGCTGGACGAAGGCCCGCTGATTCTGGTGGAAACACGCAAGGATCTGGCGCAACTCAATATGCCGTTCGAAGCGCAGCAAGCCTGACGTTCGGTCATCGAAAGTGCGACGCGGCGGTCTCTTGCTTGGGCGAGAGGCTGACGCGGCCCCACTGGGACCTCGCTATGTTGGGGTCAGGACAGGGCTGCTTTTTTCCAGGCTTGGGCGGCGCGTTCTGCGTCGCCGCGTTGCTCGGCCAATTCGGCCAGAGCTGACCACGCCCTGCGCTGCAAGATCGAGCCTGTCAGCAGAGGTGCGGCGCGCTCCAGCACTTGTTGGGCTTTGCCCCACAGGCCATGGCGCATGCAGACACGACCACTGAGGTATTGCAACTCCAGATGGCGCGGCAAATGTTGGCGCGCCTGGTCAATGCGGCCCAGCCATTCGGTGTCAGGCGGCAAGGCCAGGAAAGCTTGCTCCATCACGTCTGTCAACCGCGCACGGTAGGCCTCGGGCAAGCCTTCGGGCGACAACACCCACTGGTTCCACAATGGCAACAGCCATTGCAAGGCATCGCGCGGGTCGCCTTGCAGGCTCAACCAGCGCTGAGCCGCTTGCAGGGCCACTTCAGGGTCTTCCTGCTCGTCGCGGTCGAGTGCCAGCCAGGCGGTTTGAAACTGGGCACGGTCGTGGCATTCCGCCATGCATGCCAAAGACAAGCTGCGCAGCAAACTTTGGGATGCCACATCGGAAAAAGCCCCATGCTTGGCCAGCAAGCGCGCTGTCTCCAACGCCGACAAGTTGTTTCGCATCAGGCGCGTGGCCTTGAGCCGCAAGCGCAAGGTCAGGGTGCGACGGGCCACGCCCTGCGACAGGCTGGCCAGCCAGTTCATGGCGCTGGGGGCATCGCGGTCGGACAAAGCCCAGCGCGCGGCACTCAAACGGGCAGCTTCCACAGCCTCGACCAAGCCAGGCAGCTGACGCGTGGTGGGCAGCGAAATGACATTTTGCAAATGCGCTTCACGGGCGGCTCGGTCGCGCAGCGCATGGGCGCTTTCTGCGGCAATCAATTCGGCCAGCGCGCGCAGTTGTGGCAAGTGGCGAGGCAAGGGGTCTTCGTGGCGCTCCACCGATTGCAGGCTGGACTCCAGCGCCAACGCCTGCTCTGCCGACTTGCGGGCACGCACATAGCGCCCCGTCATCATCTGTGCCAGACCGTCGAGCAAGGCCGCGTGGACGGCTCGCTCTTTTTGCAACAGGCGCCAGCGCCGCGCCTGCTTGGGCAGCTCAAACAAGGCCGCCATCGCCCGCAAGGCCAAATGCATGAAGGCGAAGCTGATCACCCACAGCAAGGCCACCATGTTGATGGACAGGTCGACGCGGTAGGGCATCCAGAAAAGGGTCACGGTGCCTTGGTTGTTGCCCGCCAGCAAAGCGGTGGCCACTGCCACCGCAAACAAGGCCACCAGCCAGAGTGCGGCCCGCATCTCAGCGCCCCGCCGCAGCCGTGGTCAAGGCGGCCAGGGTGTCGTCAATGCGCGGTAACTCCACTTGCTGCATGTCGGTCTGCACCTGTTTGAGCAGCCCCAGGGCCAGTTGCCCTTTGCGTGACTGCACATCAAAGTATTTGGCCAGGTCGCGCTGTACGGCGCTCAGGTCGGCACGGGCTGATTCATGCTGGCGTGCCAGCAGGCCCAGCCTGGCATTGAGCAAGCGCAGCTTGAGGTTTTCGCGGACAAAATAACTTTGGTCCGGGGCCAGCAAACTGGCCTCGGGTTGGTCCAGTCGGCTGACGCGCACCAGGCCGCGCACATCACTCCAAATATCGGTCAGCACGCGCTCCCACCAGGAGGCGCTGATGGCGCGCGCCCAACTGCTGGTGGGCACCTCCGGCGTCAAGTCCTTGCCCGGCGTTTGCGCCACGCCCACAGCATTGATCAGCGGCAATTCATCGGTCCAGCGCACCAGTTCGTCAAGCTTGATGAGCAAGCCGGGAGTGTCGGTGACCGCCGCTGTTTTGACGCGGTCGATGTCGCGCGTTACCGCACGTTGCAGGGGCGCCAAGCGCGGGTGAGACACCTTCGCCAGGCGTTGCTCCGCTGATCGCAGTGCGGCCAGCAAAGGCTGGATGCTGCCGGTAAGCTGAGCCTGTTGTTGCGCCAACCGGATGGCAGACTCGATGTCCACCACCAGGTTCTCGTCGCGCGAGCGGGACAGGCTTTGCATCAGCTCTTCGAGCTGGCTGCGCTGCAAGGCCACTTCATTCAACTTGGTGTCGGTCAGCGCCAGCTTGGCCGCGGTGTCGCGTGACAACTCTTGCGCTTGCTTGGCCGCCGCCTTGGCTTCCAGCGCCTGGCTGCCGGTGTCTGCATTTTGTCGCGCCAGTTGCTCTTGAATGCCAGACAACTTTTGCCAGACAAAGCCCGAGCCCAACACGCCCAGGACCGCCAGCAGGGCCACCGTGAGGATCAGCGATTTGGATGCAGGGCTGGGCTCGGCCTTCGGGGCGGTGGGCGCCGCGCTGGCGGCTGCGCGTGGGGTTTCGGGCACAGGGGAAAAAGTTGGATCGGGCTCAGGGCTCATGCAAAGCATTCTAATGAGGACCGGATTTCCGCCGCAGACGGGCGTGACGTGCGTACAACACCCCAGCCCAGTTGTTGGGCCGTCTCGGCAATGCGGGGATGGGTCACCAGCGCCCTGGCCTGCCCCCAATGCTGCTCGGGCAACAAGGCGTGCAAATTGCGCAAGGCTTGCGAGCTGCTGAACAGCCAAATCGAGCCGTCTTGCGCCGCCGCACGGGCCTGGTCGCATTGCGCAGCATCCCAAGTTGGCGCACTGCGAACATACGACGCCAAGCTTTGAACCTTGACGCCGGCGTGGCTCAGTTTCTGGGCAAGCCAGTCACGGCCTTGGCCCGCTGTGCTCGGCGCGTCGGCTTCGGTGCCACGCACCATCAACACCTGCTGACCGGGCTGCACCTGGTGCTGCACCACTTGCCACAAATGTTCGGTGTCAAACTGACTTGCCTGCACATCGGGCATGTCCACCAAGGCGGGCGGCACGCCAGCGGACAGCAAGGCCTGCCGGGTGCCCGGACCCGTGGCCCAGCAGCGCGTGCTGGCCCAGCCATGGTTGGGGGATCGCCAGGCCATCAGGTGCTGAACGGCGGCTCGGCTGACAAACATCACCGCCGCCCAATGCGACCAGTTTTGCAAGGCCGCTTGCAGCAGAGCCGTTTGGGGTGCCGGCTGAATGTCAATCAAAGGCCAAGAGACCACTTTCTGACCGCCTTGCGACAAAACCTGGCGCCAGCGCTCGGCCTCTTCGGCGGGCCGCGTCAGGATCCAGCGAACAGGTGCGGCCACGGTGGGGGCGGGCTCAGTACGCCCCGCCGGCACGCAGGCGTTCAGCGACCGCCAAGCCAACGCGTTCAGCCGCAGCCAAATCAGCCACTTGTTCGGTCATCTGGGCGGTCACGAGGGTGGTGGCGCCCTGCGGGTCACCCCAGGCGGCGCGCAAATGCAAAAACTCGCCTTGCTGGACTGCGTGCGCGGCCAGCGGCATGGAGCAACTGCCGCCCATGGCGCGGCTGACGGCGCGCTCTGCGGCCACTGACAGCCAGCTGG
>VERE01000076.1 GCA_018882835.1 Limnohabitans sp. | reverse complement strand
GGCTTGGGCTTGAGCGGCTTGCTGGCCTGGGTCATTGGCTTGTTTTCCTTGCGGGTGCGCGCGATTTTCTTTGCCATGATCACTTTGGCCGTGGCTTCTGCCTTTCAAACCCTGGCCTCGCAACTTTCTGAGTGGACCGGCGGCGAAGATGGCCTGACCTTCAAAGTGCCCGAGGTGCTGTCTCCCAGTTTTGAATGGCTGGAAGAGCCGCTGTGGGGTGTCAGCATCGATGGGCGCCTGACTTGCTATTACCTGTTGTTGGGGGTGGCGCTGGTGTTGCTGCTGGCCTTGCTGCGCATCGTCAACTCACCCTTTGGTCGCGTGTTGCAAGCCATCCGAGAAAACGAATTCCGGGCCGAGGCCATTGGCTACCGGGTGGTGGTGTACCGCACCTGGTCCAGCGTGCTGTCGGCCTTGTTTGCCTGCTTGGCTGGCGCCATGCTCGCGCTTTGGTTGCGTTACAACGGGCCCGACACTTCGCTGTCCTTCGAAGTCATGATGGATGTGTTGCTGATCGTGGTGATCGGCGGCATGGGCAGCCTGTACGGCGCGGCGCTGGGCTCTGCGCTGTTTCTGGTGGCGCAAAGTTATTTGCAAGATGTGTTGCGCTGGGCCAGCGACGCCAGCAGCGCCGTGCCCTGGCTGTCGGCCTTGTTGTCGCCTGACCGTTGGCTGCTGTGGCTGGGCTTGCTGTTTGTGCTGTCGGTCTATTATTTTCCGACCGGCATCACCGGGCGCTTGCGCGCCCGTGCCGCCTCAGTCGCGCGCGCCCAAAGCCAGGGCCGCAGTACGGCTGGCGGCCAAGGCTAGCGCATCGGCAGGCTGCAAAGGCCAGCCAGCCGCATGCTGCAGCGCCACGCCGTGCAGGGCGGCAACCCAGTCGGCATTTGCATTCAGGCAAGGAATGTAATGAAAGTCTTGCCCGCCTTCTTCCAAGAAAGCAGCTTTGACTTCCATCGCGATTTCTTCCAAAGTCTCCAGGCAGTCGCTGGTGAAGCCGGGGCAAATCACATCCACGCGTCGGGTGCCCTGGCGGCCAAGTTCGCGCAGCGAAGCTTCGGTGTAGGGCTCCAGCCATTTTGCTTTGCCAAAGCGCGACTGAAACGTCACCTTGTACTGTTCGGGCTTCAAGCCCAATTCGGTGGCCAGCAGGCGCGCGGTTTTGTGGCACTCGCAGTGGTACATGTCGCCCAGCTGCAGGGTGCGCTCAGGCACGCCATGAAAGCTCATCACCAGCACATCGCCTTGGCCGTTCGCAGCCCAGTGCTGGCGCACCTGGGCGGCCAGTGCGCGGATGTAGCCCGGATCGTCGTGGTAGTGGTTGACGAAGCGCAATTCGGGCACGCTGCGCTGGCTCAGCGCCCAACGGTGCACACTGTCAAACACGCTGGCGGTGGTGGTGCCGGAGTACTGAGGGTAGGCGGGCAGCACCAAGATGCGGGTCACACCCTCGGCCTTCATGGCCGCGAGCTGACTGTCAATGGAAGGGTTGCCATAAGTCATGGCGTAGCGCACCACCACCTCTTGGCCATGGTCGGTGAACAAGGCTTGCAGGGCTTGGGCCTGGCGTTCGGTCCAGACCTTCAGGGGCGAGCCCTCGGGCAACCAGATGCTGGCGTATTTTTTAGCCGACTTGGCTGGGCGCACCCGCAAAATGATGCCGTGCAAAATCATCAGCCACAGCCAGCGCGGAATCTCCACCACCCGCGGGTCGCTGAGAAATTGCGCCAGGTAGCGGCGCAGGGCGGGGGCGGTGGGCGCGTCGGGCGTGCCCAGGTTACAAAACAGCACCCCAGTGCGGGCAGTCTGGCCGTGTTTGAACGGCGGTTCGGTGGCAAAACGGGAAGGTAAGCTCATGCGTTATTCTCGCCGAACATGATCGACCTTCAACGCATCCGCGCCATTACCCTCGACCTGGACGACACTTTGTGGCCCGTCTGGCCCACCATTGAGCGTGCAGAACAGACCCTGCAAGACTGGCTGACCCAGCACGCGCCCAGGACGGCGGCGCTGTGTACCGAGCGCAATCTGATTCGCGAAATACGCCAACAGATCCAAGACAGCCGACCCGACCTGCAACACGACCTCAGCGCCATGCGCCGCGAGGCCATCCGGTTGGCCTTGCTGCGGGCCGGCGACCCCAGCGACTTGGCCGAGGCGGCCTTCGAAGTTTTTTTCGAGGCCCGTCAGCGCGTCACGTTGTTTGACGATGCCTTGCCGTTTTTGGACTTTGTGTCCTCACGCTACCCCGTGGTGGCCTTGTCCAATGGCAATGCCGATGTGCACCGTACCGGCATTGGCCAGTATTTCAAAGCCGCGGTCAGCGCCCGCGCCTTTGGCGTGGGCAAGCCCGATCCGCGCATATTTCACGAGGCGGCCGCGCGCGCCGGTGTGCCTGCCGAGGCGGTGCTGCATGTTGGGGACGATGCCCACCTTGATGGGGTTGGCGCCTTGGGGGCCGGCATGCAATGCGTGTGGATCAACCGCGATGGCCATGAGTGGCCGTCCGCACTGTCACAACCGCTGACCTACGCCAGCCTCAGCGATTTGCTCAAGCACTTGCAGGCCTGAGCGCACCGCGCCTTCCAGGGTGGCGGGGTAGGGTCCTGCAATGTAGTCACCACAGGCCCAAACGCCTGGCGACACCAGGGCGCCCGGTCGCTTCAGTTGCGGTGTGCAGGCAAAGGTGGCGCGCTTTTCGGTGGCGCAGTACAGCAGTTCCAGGTCTTGCACTTGCAACAGCTGACGTGCTTGGGCCATCACCTGGCTGATCAAAGTGTCGCGTGAGCCCTGGCTGTCGCTGACCACAAAGGACAGTACGCCGTCGCGCTGCGCCACAAATTGCGCGGGGTGCGAGGCATCGCTGCGCAGCGCTTGCAGTGGCTTGTCCAGGCCTTTGAAGGCAGGGTCCAGGCAGCGCACACTCACGGTGGTGATGGCGGTGTGTTGAAGCGTGGCCGTCAGCGCGGACCAATCGGTGTTCAACGGAGCACTCAAACGTGCCGCCTCTTCGCTGCTGCACGCCAGCAGCAGGGCGTCTGCCTGTAAATCGTTTTGCGCTTGCCGGGCATCGGTCACGCGTGTGCCCAGTTGGATCTCTGCGCCATGGTCCAGCAGCCAGCGTTGCGCTGCTTGCGGCAATAACTCGCCCAGCGGCACGCGGGGCATCAAAATGTCGGAGCTGCCACGGCCGCTGAACAAGCCATCTTGCATCACCCGCAAAAAAACCTCGGCACTTGCGATTTGTGCCGGCGTGTTCAGCGCCGACACACACAGGGGCTCGATCATCTCCTGCATCACACGCTCGCGCAGGCCTTGGCAAAGCCTGCGCACAGTCCAATCCGGGGGACACACAAATCCTTGCAGGCGCCAGCGCAGCGCTGCCTGCAGCAAGGACCAACGGTCCGACCAAGCCCATCCTTGGGCCTGCGCAATGCCCAGCAAGGCATTCCAGGGCGGGTGCAGGTCGGGCAACTTCAGCCCCGTGCCATCGGGCAGTCGCAGGTCCAGCGGCTGGCGATCCAACACATGCGCTGGGTCCACGCCCACGGTGCGCAGCAAGGCCAGGGTGTCGCGGTAAGCCCCAATCAAAACATGTTGGCCGTTGTCGTAGGTCGCGCCTGCGTGCGTCACGCTGCGTGCCCGACCGCCCAGCGTGCGAGAAGCTTCGCACAACACCACTTGCCATCCGCGCTGGGTGGCCGTCACGGCTGCAGCCAGCCCGGCCCATCCGCCGCCAAGCACCAGCAGTTTCAAAGCCGTCCCAGGGCCTGAACCTTCCAGGCCAGCCAGAATTTTCGCAGCGGGGTCAGTGACACGCGCTGCTTGAGCACCGGAAACCGCGCGGCCTCGATTTCGCGCAGCAAGGTGCGGTAAATGCTGCACATCATCAAGCCCGGCTTTTGGGTGCGCCGATCGCATTCGGGCAACAAAGCCAGGGCTTCGTCGTACAGCGCATGGGTACGGTCGGCCTGAAATTTCATCAGCGCCTGAAAGCGCTCGGAGTCGATGCGGTTCAGAATTTCGTGGGCCTTGACGTCGAACTGTTGCAGTTCGTTGACCGGCAAGTAAATGCGCCCGCGCAGGGCATCCTCACCGACGTCGCGCAAAATATTGGTCCACTGAAAGGCTTGCCCCAACTTGTGGGCATAGGCTGTGGTGGCCTCGTCGGTTTGGCCAAAAATATGCGCCGCCACTTCGCCTACCACGCCGGCCACCAAATGGCAGTAGCGTTGCAGCGCAGGCGCATCAAGGTAGCGCGTCTGGTTCAGGTCCATCTCGCAACCATCGATGACCGATTGCAAATGGTCCGACCGAATGCTGTAGTTGGTCGCCAGCGGCATCAGGGCTTGCATCACCGGGTGCTGGGGCGATCCGGCAAAAGCGCGTTGCACCTCTTGCCGCCACCAGGCCAGCTTGCTCGCGGCCACGCCCGCATCGCTGACTTCGTCGACGACATCATCGACTTCGCGGCAAAACGCATAAAACGCGGTGATGGCCGCGCGACGCTCAGGCGGCAGAAACAGGAATGCGTAATAAAAACTGCTGCCCGAGGCGGCGGCTTTTTGCTGAACATACTGCTGTGGCGTCATGGGCGAGATTGTGACATCGTCGCCCAAGCCCTGGCGCCCAGGCTTACATTTTCAGGGCCTGCCAAAGCAGGCCAGGGCTGTCACGCCAAGTGAGCACGGGTCGGGTGGTGTAGGTGTCGGTCCGCCAGCATTTGTCCAAAATGCACAAGCCACCTTGCACCACCAAGCGCAGCTCCCAGCCCATGCGGCCCGGCACGCGGTGTACCAGCGAAGCGCCTTGGTTCATCAACTCGGTGACAAAGCGCAGTTCTTCACGCAGGTTGCTGTTGCGCGGCATGTAATACCGGCCGCGGGGGATGTCCACGCTCAGGTCTTGCCAAAAATTGATGAGTTGCAAGGCCGTGCAGATGGCGTCGCTGCGCCGCAGCGAGTCGGCGTCGCTCACCCTGTACAAGTGCAGCAGCAAGCGCCCGACAGGGTTGGCCGAGCGCTGGCAGTATTGCAACAACTCTTCGCGGTTGAGATAGCCGCGGCCATCGCGGGTGTAGGCCACATCTTGCTCAAAGGCGTCGAGCAGGTCGTGCAAAGGCCCCAGGGGCAATTGAAATTTTTGAATTTGAAGTGCCAGGGTGTTGAACACCCCCGACCAGGGCGCCTCTAGTGGTAGCGGTGACTGCAAGCTGGAAAGCCAGGTTTCACGAAAGATTTGCAGGTCGGCCAGGCGTTTTTCAGCTGACGCATCGCCCTCGTCCGCCAGGTCATCTGCGGTTCGTGCAAAGCGGTAAATTGCCAGAATAGGCGGCCTTAATGCGGGCGGGCACAGCCAAGAAGCAACCGGAAAGTTCTCATAATGGTCCACGGACTTATCCTAACCGGTTCTTTCGCGGAATGGTTGGCAGAGGCCGTTTTTTTTCCGGCAATTTAAAAATATGTTAGATTACTAACCAATTGGTCATTAATTGAGAAGCGAGTCCCAGCCATGAAGTTCCGCCTGACTTTGTTGTGCGTTGTTGCGCTGAGTGTGCTCGGCGCCTGTACCAAACCCGCACCTCCCGAGGAGCCCATCCGGGCCGTGAAACTCTTGACCGTGCAAAGCGATGCCCTGTCGGCTGCCCAGGAGTTCTCGGGCGAGGTCCGAGCCCGTATCGAGTCCAGGCTGGGCTTTCGGGTGGCCGGCAAAATCACGGCGCGCCATGTCGAAGCCGGTCAGAGCGTTCGGGCGGGCCAGTTGCTGGCCGAGGTCGATCCCAAAGATTACAGCCTGGCCCAGGATGCCGCGCGTGCCCAGGTGCAGTCCGCTTTGACCCAGCGTGACTTGGCTGCCGCCGATTTCAAGCGCTATCAGGCCTTGCTGCAGCAGGGTTTCATCAGTGCTGCTGAATTAGAGCGCCGCCACACCTCCCTCCAATCGGCGCAGGCCCTGCTGGACCAAGCCCAGGCGCAGGCCGACAACCAAGGCAACCAAGCCACTTACACCCGATTGCTGGCCGACCGCGCGGGCGTTGTCACCGCCATCGAGGCCGAGCCTGGCCAAGTGGTGGCGGCTGGCACGCCGGTGGTGCGGGTGGCGCAAGAGGGGCCGCGCGATGTGGTGTTTGCGTTGCCGGAGGACAAACTGAGCCGCGTGCGCCTGGGTCAGACCCTGCAAGTGCAACTGTGGGGGCATGACACCCTGCTGGTCGCCAACGTGCGCGAAATTGCGGCCAGCGCCGACCCCGTGACCCGTACCTTCGCCATCAAGCTGGCCTTGCCGCCAAGCGCAGCGCCGGCGTTGGGCGTGACGGCCACGGTGCGCCTCTCACGTGACAGCACACCGCGTCAAGAAGTCATCAAACTGCCCACCACGGCGCTTCGCCAGGAACAGGGCAAAACGTCCGTGTGGGTGTATGACCCGGCGCAGCAAACCGTGCAGGCCCAAGAGGTGGTGGTCAGCACCGCCGATGAAAACGAAGCCGTGATTGCCAAAGGGCTGAGCCTGGGGCAGCAGGTCGTTGCCGCGGGCGTTCATGTGCTGTCACCGGGGCAAAAAGTCACGGTCTACCGCTCGCCTTATGAGAAGTCCGCCAACGGAGCCGCGAAATGACCTCAGGCGGCCGCAAAGGCTTCAATTTATCGCTCTGGGCACTGAACCATCCGGCACTGACGCGCTACCTGATGGTGGTGCTGATGGTGCTCGGCGTGGCGGCCTATTTCCAACTCGGCCAAGACGAGGATCCGCCTTTCACCTTTCGCGCGATGGTGGTGCGCACCTACTGGCCCGGTGCCACCGCGCAGCAAGTGGCCGAGCAGGTGACCGACAAGATCGAGCGAACGCTGCAAGAGGTTCCTTACGCCGACAAAATCCGCAGCTATTCCAAGCCGGGCGAATCGCAAATCATTTTCCAGATCAAGGATTCCTCGCGTGCCGCCGAAGTGCCCGATGTCTGGTACAGCGTGCGCAAAAAAATTGGCGACATGCGAGGCAACTTGCCGCAGGGCATTCAGGGCCCCTTCTTCAATGACGAGTTTGGCGATGTGTTTGGCGTCATCTACGCGCTCAAGTCCGAGGGCTACAGCCTGCCCGAGTTGAAGGTGTTTGCCGACAGCGTGCGGCAAAAATTGTTGCGCGTGCAAGACGTGGCCAAGGTCGAGCTGATGGGCGTGCAGGACGAAAAGCTCTACATCGAGATCACGCAAAAACGCCTGGCGCAGTTGGGGCTGGACCTCAACGCCGTGCTGGCACAACTGGGCCAACAAAATGCGGTGGAAAGCGCCGGCACGGTGCAGTCGCCGCAAGAGGTTCTGCAGGTGCGGGTCACCGGTCAGTTTGAAGCGGAGGCTTCATTGCGCAACATGCCCATCCGCGGTGCCAGCGGCCAACAACTGACGCTGGGCGACATCGCCGTTGTGCGCCGAGGCTTGCTGGACCCGGCCAGCGTCAAGGTGCGTTACCAGGGCGAGCAGGTGCTGGCACTGGGCGTCTCCATGACCAAGGGCGGTGACATCATTCGCCTGGGCGAGTCCCTGAAAAAGAACATGGTCGACATTGAGCGGTCTTTGCCGATTGGCGTGCAGCTGGTGCAAATACAAGACCAGCCACGCGCCGTGGCCACCTCGGTGGGCGAGTTCGTCAAAGTGCTGATCGAGGCCATTTTCATTGTGCTGGCGGTGAGCTTCGTGTCTTTGGGCTTGCACAAGGGCGGGCGCTTCGGCTGGTATGTGGACATGCGCCCCGGCCTGGTGGTGGGCATCACCATTCCGCTGGTGCTGGCCATGACCTTCCTGGTCATGTACTACTGGGGCATCGGTCTGCACAAAATTTCGCTCGGCTCCCTCATCATTGCACTGGGCTTGCTGGTGGACGATGCCATCATTGCCGTGGAAATGATGGTGCGCAAAATGGAGGAGGGCTACGACCGCGTGCGCGCCGCCACTTACGCCTACGAGGTCACTGCCATGCCCATGCTGACCGGCACCCTGATCACCGCGGCCGGTTTCTTGCCCATTGGCATTGCGCGCTCGGTCACCGGCGAGTACACCTTCGCCATCTTTGCGGTCACGGTGGTGGCGCTGCTGCTGAGCTGGTGGGTGTCGGTGTTCTTCGTGCCTTACCTGGGCACGCTGCTGCTGCGGGTCAAGCCGCATGCTGAAAAAGAAGTGGAACACGAGCTGTTTGACAGCCCTTTCTATGTGCGCTTTCGCCGCACTGTCAACTGGTGCGTGGCCCACCGCTGGCTCACCATTGGCGCCACGGTGCTCACCTTCGCCCTGGGCATTGTGGGCATGGGCAAAGTGCAGCAACAGTTTTTCCCCGACTCCAGCCGCCCGGAAATTTTGATGGACATCTGGTTCCCGGAAGGCACAGCGTTTTCTGCCAACGAAGAAGTCACGCGCCTGGTGGAAAAGCGCCTGATGGCCGAAGCCGGGGTGACCAGCGTCAGCACCTGGGTGGGCTCGGGCGTGCCGCGCTTTTATTTGCCGCTGGACCAGGTGTTCCCGCAAAGCAACGTCTCGCAATTCATTGTGATGCCCAAAGACTTGCCGACCCGTGAGTCTTTGCGCAAAGCCTTGCCCGCCCTCATGGCGCAAGAGTTCCCCGAGGTGCGGGCCCGCATCAAGCTCTTGCCCAACGGGCCGCCCGTGCCGTACCCGGTGCAATTCCGCGTGGTCGGTCCCGACCCGCAAGTGCTGCGCGCGCGAGCCGACGAAGTCAAGCACCTGATGCGCGAGAACCCCAGCACCCGCGGCGTCAATGACAACTGGAATGAGTTCATCAAAGTGGTGCAACTCGAGGTCGACCAGGCCAAGGCCCGCGCCTTGGGAGTGACCAGCCAATCGATTGCCCAAGCCACCCGCGTGTCCTTGACCGGCACCACCGTGGGTCAGTTCCGCGAGGGCGACAAACTCATCGACATCGTGTTGCGTCAGCCCCTGCGCGAGCGCGACGCCATCACCGATCTGGCCAACACCTATGTGCCCACCAGCCAGGGACGCGCAGTGCCGCTGTCGCAAGTTGCCAAGCCGGTGTTTACCTGGGAGCCCGGCGTGATGTGGCGCGAAAACCGCGACTACGCCATCACCGTGCAGTCCGACATCGTCGAGGGCCTGCAAGGCGCAACCGTCACGCAAGCCCTGCTCAAGCCGTTGCGCGACCTCGAGGCCCAATGGAAGCAGGCCGGCCAGGGTGACTACCGCATCGAAGTGGCCGGGGCCGTGGAAGAGAGCTCCAAAGGCTCCGCCTCCATCGCCGCTGGCGTACCTTTGATGCTGTTCATCACCTTCACCTTGCTGATGTTGCAGCTGCAAAGCTTCAGTCGCGCCTTGCTGGTGTTCCTGACCGGCCCCATGGGCATTGCCGGCATTGCTGGCGCCTTGCTGGTGCTGAACCGCCCCTTCGGCTTTGTCGCCTTGTTGGGCGTGATTGCCCTCATGGGCATGATCCAGCGCAACTCGGTCATCCTGATCGACCAGATCGAGCAAGACCGCGCCCGCGGCGTGCCGGCCTGGGAGGCCATCGTCGAGTCGGCGGTGCGCCGCCTGCGGCCCATCGTGCTGACAGCAGCGGCGGCAGTCCTGGCCATGATTCCCCTCTCGCGCAGCGTGTTTTGGGGCCCGATGGCGGTGGCCATCATGGGGGGTCTGATCGTGGCCACGGTCTTGACCCTGCTGGCTTTGCCGGCCATGTATGCCGCCTGGTTCCGGGTGCGCCGCGAGGCAGGTTAAAATGACCGATTGACCGAAAAACTGCGGGCGGTCTGTGACCACAGACTGCCCCTTTTTTTCTGCAACCAGCGCGGGTGGCGAAATTGGTAGACGCACCAGGTTTAGGTCCTGACGCCAGCAATGGTGTGGGGGTTCGAGTCCCCCCCCGCGCACCAAACGTATTTTTTCACCGGTCCCCTCGGACCGGTCAGCCCTATTCAGGAGAATTTTCATGGCTGTGACTGTTGAAACCCTCGAAAAACTCGAGCGCAAGATGACCCTGACGTTGCCCGTGGACGTCATTCAGAACGAGGTGAACACCCGCCTCAAGCGCCTGGCACGCCAGGTCAAAATTGATGGCTTCCGTCCCGGCAAAGTGCCCATGAACATCGTCGCCCAGCGCTATGGCTACTCGGTGCACTACGAAGTCATGAACGACAAAGTCGGCGAGGCGTTCTCCACCGCCGCCAACGAAGCCAACCTGCGCGTGGCCGGCCAGCCCCGCATCAGCGAAAAAGAAGGCGCCGCTGAAGGTCAAATGGCCTTTGATGCCATCTTCGAGGTGTACCCCGAAGTCAAGCTGCCCGAGCTGAACACCGTGGAAATCGAAAAAGTCACCTCCGACGTGACCGATGCCGCCATCGAGAAAACCATCGATATCCTGCGCAAGCAGCGTCGCACTTTTGCCCAGCGCAGCCTCGAGTCCACCGTGGCCGATGGCGACCGCGTGACGGTGGACTTTGAAGGCAAGATCGATGGTGAAGTGTTCCAAGGCGGCAAAGCCGACGACTTCCAGTTCATCGTGGGCGAAGGCCAGATGCTCAAAGAGTTCGAAGATGCTGTGCGCGGCCTGAAAATTGGCGAAAGCAAAACCTTTCCCCTGAACTTCCCTGCCGATTACCATGGCAAAGATGTCGCCGGCAAAACCGCCGACTTCCTGGTCACCGTCAAGAAGCTCGAAGCGTCGCACCTGCCTGAAGTCACCGACGAGCTGGCCAAATCGCTGGGTGTGGCCGATGCCTCTGTCGCCGGCCTGCAAGCCGACATCCGCAAAAACCTCGAACGCGAAGTCAAAGCCCGCCTGATGGGTCGCAACAAGCAAGCCGCGCTCGAAGCCCTGGTGGCCAAGGCCGAACTCGACCTGCCCCAGTCCATCGTGCAAGCCGAAGTGGATCGCCTGGTCCAGGGCGCCCGCAACGACCTCAAGCAGCGCGGCATCAAGGACGCCGACAAGGCCCCGATCCCTGACGACATCTTCCGTCCCCAGGCCGAGCAGCGTGTGCGTCTGGGCCTGGTGGTGGCCGAGGTGGTGCGTGCCAACGAACTGCACGCCAAGCCCGAGCAGATCAAGGCCCACATCGAAGAGCTGGCTGCCAGCTACGAGCGTCCCGAAGACGTCACACGCTGGTACTACAGCGACAACCAGCGCATGGCCGAAGTGGAAGCCGTGGTGATCGAGGGCAATGTCGCCGACTTCGTGCTGAGCAAAGCCAAAGTCACCGAAAAAGCCATCTCTTTCGAAGAACTGATGGGCCAGGTCTGATCGGTCCCGGGTTGATACCCATGCATGGGGCTTGAACCGGACTTGCAGTCCGGCTTTCAAGCCCCATCTTCTTGGTGGGCTTCAAAATTGGTTAAAGTTGGTTTGAATTTCTGGAGAAACGATGAGCGCACTGGACATCACTAATCTGGGCATGGTGCCCATGGTCGTGGAGCAATCGGGCCGTGGCGAACGTGCCTATGACATCTATTCACGCCTGCTCAAGGAGCGCGTGGTCTTTCTGGTGGGCGAGGTCAATGACCACATGGCCAACCTGATCGTGGCCCAGTTGCTGTTCCTGGAGAGCGAAAACCCTGAAAAGGACATCTCCCTGTACATCAACTCGCCCAGTGGCTCGGTCAGTGCAGGCATGGCGATTTACGACACCATGAACTTCATCAAGCCCGATGTGTCCACACTGTGCAACGGCATGGCCGCCAGCATGGGCGCATTCCTGCTGGCTGCTGGTGCCAAGGGCAAGCGTTTTTCGCTGCCCAGCTCCAAGGTCATGATCCACCAGCCCCTGGGCGGCGCCCGTGGTCAAGCCACCGAGATCGAGATCGCTGCACGCGAAATCATCAAGACCCGCGAGCAGCTCAACCGCATCCTGGCCGAGAACACCGGCCAGCCGCTGGAGCGGATCGAGCGCGACACCGAGCGCGACTACTATCTGTCTGCCGAAGAGGCCCAGGCCTATGGTCTGGTCGACCAGGTCATCGCCAAGCGCGCTTGACGGCAGCCGGTGCCACCGGCACCTTGTAGGACGGCGTTTGCCTGTGCAGGCGAGCGCCGTTTTTCTTTCGTTATCATTGACGCATATCTGGATTCCAAGGCGACATTTATGGCCGACAAAAAAGGCTCAACCACCGAAAAAAACCTGTACTGCTCCTTTTGTGGCAAGAGCCAGCACGAGGTCAAGAAATTGATCGCAGGTCCATCGGTGTTCATCTGCGATGAGTGCATTGACCTGTGCAATGACATCATCCGCGACGAGCTGCCTGCCACCGATCTGGCCGAAGCCGGCAAGGACGGTTTGCCCACCCCCTCGGACCTCAAGGCCAACCTCGACAACTACGTCATCGGTCAGGAAAAAGCCAAGCGCAGTCTTGCGGTGGCGGTCTACAACCATTACAAGCGCCTCAAGCACAAGGACGCGGCCAAGAA
>VERE01000021.1 GCA_018882835.1 Limnohabitans sp. | reverse complement strand
ATCCTGGGCCGTACCCCGTGAAATACCTGATATTGCTGCTCGTGGTCCTGGCTGCGGTCTGGTGGCTTCGACGGCCATCCAGAGGTCACGGTGCCAAGACCGAAAAACATCCCACCGCCAAGGGTCCGCAGGAAATGATTCAGTGCCAGCACTGTGGCGTGCATCTGCCCCGTCAGGATGCCGTGACCGGCGCACAGGGACTGTACTGTGGCGAAGCCCACAAACAACAGCAAGAGGGCTGACATGTCGGCCCCCTCCTTTTCCGCTACGCCCTTGTGGCACCAGGGCTGGTACCGTCCCGCACGCTGGATTGCCTCCCCCAACCATGGCCCCCGTCCGGCGCTGACACCCATTGATTTGCTGGTGATCCATTCGATCAGCTTGCCCCCTGGAATGTACGGCGGCCCTGAAATCGAGAAGCTGTTCACCAACACGCTGGATTGGGACGCGCACCCCTACTTCGCAGGCATTCGTGGCTTGCAGGTGTCAGCCCATTTTGTCGTGCGACGTGACGGTGCTTTGCTGCAATTTGTCAGCTGTGACGATCGGGCCTGGCATGCTGGCGTATCGCACTATCGAGGGCGGGACCAATGCAACGATGACTCGATCGGCATCGAGCTGGAAGGCCTCGAAGGCGAGTCATTTGAAGCAGCGCAGTACATCACCCTGGCGCGCCTGTGTACCGACTTGAAAGCGCAATACCCGATTGCCCACATTGCAGGACATGAGCACATTGCGCCAGGGCGTAAAAAGGACCCCGGGCCGGGCTTTTTGTGGGGGTTTTTGCAACACGAACTCGGCTGGCCTGCTCAGTATTTTCCCGAGTCTGTTCGCGATGGCTGAACGGCACAGGCCGACGTTTGCACAGCGTCATCAGCGCACATTTTCAGTGCATGCCTGACAAGTTCAGCATGCATGCGGTATTGCAAGCCAAATCCGTTTCCAACCCGCATCGATCCGTGATTTTTTGATGCCAGCATTGAATTCATGCGCCTCGGCACGACACCCGATTGGCAAGCTGACATCGGACTTGCAAATGCAGCCGAGCAGAAGTCTGTATTTTTTTCCAAAACACTACCTATGGTGTGTTGAAAACCGTTCAGACCCCAGATATAGTGTGATCCTGATACATTGAGATCGACCGACAACGTGCCCGACCCGCGTGATTTCACGCCTATTTTGACCCGCACGTTCCCTATCACCCGAAGGAACAGCCTCTATATGCAAATGACTGCCCCCCTGACGTCTTCCGTCGCCAGCGCTACCCCGCACGCAGCCCCCCAAGACCACGCCATCAGCGCCTCCCCTTCTGCTCTGTCACATTACCAAATCATTCGCCGCAATGGCGCTGTGGTGCCCTTCGAGCCCGCCAAAATCGCGGTCGCGATGATGAAGGCCTTCTTGGCCGTGCACGGCACGCAAGGCGCGGCCTCGGCCAGCGTGCGTGAAACGGTGGACGCGGTGACCCAAGGCGTGGTTCGCGCGCTGATGCGCTCGCGCCCAGGTGGCGGCACCTTCCACATTGAAGACGTGCAAGACCAGGTTGAACTGGGCCTGATGCGCGGCAGCCATCACGAAGTGGCCCGTGCCTATGTGCTGTACCGCGAGCGCCGCGCCCAAGAGCGCGCCACGCAAAAAGAACAACAAGCGCCTGCCGTGCCTACACTGCATGTCACCGACCGTGGCGAGCGCGTGGCCCTCGACCTGAACCGTCTGACCGGCCTGATCCAAGCCGCTTGCGCCAACCTGGGCGCCGACATCAAGGCCGACCCCATCGTGTCGGAAACACTGCGTAACCTGTACGACGGCGTGCCGATCGAAGAAGTCTTCAAGGCCGCCATCCTGGCTGCGCGCACGCTGATCGAAAAAGATCCCGACTACACCTACGCCACCGCCCGCTTGCTGATGCACACCATCGCCAAGGAAGTGCTGGGCGTGGAAGCCACCCAGGAAGAAATGGCCCAGCACTATGTGGACTACTTCCCTGGCTTCATCAAGAAAGGGGTTGACAACGACCTGCTGGACGAGCGCCTGCTGCAATTCGACCTGAAGCGCCTGGCAGGCGCCTTGAAGGCCGAACGTGACCTGCAGTTCGACTACCTGGGACTGCAAACCCTGTACGACCGCTACTTCCTGCATGTGCGCAAGCAACGCATCGAGTTGCCGCAAGCTTTCTTCATGCGAGTGGCCATGGGCTTGTCGCTCAACGAGATCGACCGCGAAGCGCGGGCCATCGAGTTTTACGAAGTGCTGTCCTCCTTCGACTTCATGTCCAGCACACCCACCCTGTTCAACAGCGGCACCTTGCGCTCACAGCTCTCCAGCTGCTACCTGACCACCGTGCCGGACGACCTGGACGGCATCTATGAGTCCATCAAGGAAAACGCCCTGCTCTCCAAATTTGCCGGCGGTCTGGGCAACGACTGGACACGCGTGCGCGCGCTGGGCAGCCACATCAAGGGCACCAATGGCGAGTCCCAAGGTGTCGTGCCTTTCCTCAAGGTGGTCAACGACACCGCCGTAGCGGTGAACCAGGGCGGCAAGCGCAAGGGCGCGGTCTGCACCTACCTGGAAACCTGGCACCTGGACATCGAGGAATTCCTGGAGTTGCGCAAGAACACGGGCGACGACCGCCGCCGCACCCACGACATGAACACGGCCAATTGGATTCCCGACCTGTTCATGCGCCGCGTGATGGAAAAAGGTGAATGGACCTTGTTCTCGCCGTCTGACGCACCCGACCTGCACGATAAATTCGGCACCGACTTCGAGAAAGCCTACGTCGCTTACGAAGAAAAGGCCAAGCGTGGCGAGATCAAGCCCAGCCGCACGGTGCAAGCCAGCGACCTGTGGCGCAAGATGCTCACCATGCTGTTCGAAACCGGCCATCCCTGGATCACCTTCAAGGACGCCTGCAACGTGCGCTCACCCCAGCAGCATGCCGGCGTGGTTCACTCGTCCAACCTGTGCACCGAAATCACGCTCAACACCAGCGATACCGAAACCGCCGTCTGTAACCTCGGCTCGGTCAACCTGCTGCAGCACCTGAAAGATGGCAAGCTGGACCACGACAAGCTGAAGAAAACCATCACCGTGGCCATGCGCATGCTGGACAACGTGATCGACATCAACTACTACGCTGTCAAAAAAGCGCGCGACTCCAACCTGCGCCACCGTCCGGTGGGCCTGGGCCTGATGTCGTTCCAGGACAGCTTGTACCAACTGCGCATTCCTTATGCTTCGCAAGAGGCTGTGGAATTCGCCGACCACTCCATGGAAGCCATCTGCTACTACGCATACTGGGCGTCCACCGAACTGGCGCGCGAACGCGGCAAATACTCCAGCTACAAAGGCTCTCTGTGGGACCAGGGCATTCTGCCACTGGACACCCTGGACCTGTTGGCGCGCGAGCGCGGCGGCTATGTCGAAGTGGACCGTTCGGCCACCCTCGACTGGGAAGCCCTGCGCCAAAAAATTGCTCAGGACGGCATGCGCAACTCCAACTGCGTGGCCATTGCACCCACCGCCACCATCTCCAACATCATCGGCGTGGACGCCTCCATCGAACCTTGCTTCGGCAACCTGTCGGTCAAGTCCAACCTGTCGGGTGAGTTCACCGTCATCAACAGCTACCTGGTGCGCGACCTCAAGCGCCTGGGTCTGTGGGATGAAGTGATGGTCATGGACCTGAAGCACTTTGACGGCTCGCTGCGTCCCATCGACCGCGTGCCGCAAGACATCAAGGCCCTGTACGCCACGGCCTTCGAAGTGGAAACCATCTGGCTGATCGAGGCCGCCGCACGTCGCCAGAAATGGATTGACCAAGCGCAGTCGCTGAACATCTACATGGCCGGTGCCTCTGGCAAGAAACTGGACGAGACCTACAAGCTCGCCTGGTTGCGTGGCCTCAAGACCACCTACTACCTGCGCACCATGAGCGCCACGCATGCCGAGAAATCAACCATCTCTTCCGGACAGTTGAATGCGGTGTCTTCCGGTGGGGCCGCCACGGGCGGTCAAGCCATGAGCGCACTCGAAGCCGCTGCTGCTGCAGCGCGCGCGCAAATGAGCGCAGCGCCTGCCACCGATATCAAGTTTTGTGGCGTCGATGACCCGACCTGCGAAGCCTGCCAATGAGCTTGCACGCTGCATCGACATGCGATTCATTGCTTGCATGTCGATGCAATTGAGCAACACTCTTTCTCAATGATGTGAATGAACACTTTGCATTTCACGTTGTTGCACTCATAATCCGACCATTGGAATTTTTTCTATGTTGACCTGGGACGAAGAAGTCAAGCCCGCATCGCCAAACCCTCAAGCCAGTGGCGCCCTCGGCCACGCGATGGCCATCCCACCTCTTTCAACACCTGCACCTGCTGTGCGCACCTTGAACGATGGTGCCGTGGTTGCCCACACTGCCCCCACAGCCTCGATGGCCAAGGCCACCAGCGAACGCCGCGTGAATGCCGCGGACAAACGCATCATCAACGGCCAAACCGACGTCAACCAACTGGTGCCGTTCAAATACAAATGGGCCTGGGAAAAATACCTGGCCACCTGCGCCAACCACTGGATGCCGCAGGAAGTGAACATGACCCGCGACATCGCGCTGTGGAAAGACCCCAATGGCCTGTCCGAAGACGAGCGTCGCATCATCAAGCGCAATCTTGGCTTCTTTGTCACCGCTGACTCGCTGGCTGCCAACAACATTGTGCTGGGCACCTACCGTCATATCACGGCGCCCGAATGCCGTCAGTTCCTGTTGCGCCAGGCATTCGAGGAAGCCATTCACACCCACGCCTACCAGTACATTGTGGAGTCGCTGGGTTTGGATGAAAGCGAAATTTTCAACGCCTACCACGAGGTGTCTTCGATTCGTGACAAGGACGAGTTCCTGATCCCGTTCATCGACGCCATCATGGACCCGAACTTCCACACGGGCACCCAGGCCGCTGACCAAACACTGCTGAAATCGCTGATTGTGTTTGCTTGCCTGATGGAAGGGCTGTTCTTCTATGTAGGCTTCACGCAAATTCTGGCGCTGGGTCGCCAGAACAAGATGACCGGTGCTGCCGAGCAATACCAGTACATCTTGCGCGACGAGTCTATGCACTGCAACTTTGGCATTGACCTGATCAACACCATCAAGTTGGAGAACCCGCACCTTTGGACGGCAGACTTCAAAGCCGAAATCAAAGAGCTGTTCCTGAAGGCCGTTGAGCTGGAATACCGTTATGCCGAAGACACCATGCCGCGCGGCGTGCTCGGCTTGAACGCCTCCATGTTCAAGGGCTACCTGCGCTACATTGCCAACCGCCGCGCCACCCAGATTGGTCTGGAGGCACTGTTCCCGAACGAAGAGAATCCGTTCCCCTGGATGAGCGAAATGATCGACCTCAAAAAGGAACGCAACTTCTTTGAAACCCGTGTGATCGAGTACCAGTCTGGTGGTGCTCTTTCCTGGGATTGATGTGTTAAATAACTGCGATGTTTGAGTCTCTGTTCTGCGCCCACACAAGTGCCTCGATGAAGGCACGGGCTGGAACATCCCCTGTTCATGGTGTTGGACCCGGGTCCAGCACCATGAATCGCTTGGCGCCCTCCAACAGGCGCGAAGTGTTTTCACCCAATGATCTTTGATCTTGATCTAGGAGAATAGTATGGCAACTGCAAAAAAACCGGCCGCAAAAAAGGCCGCTCCCAAGAAAGCTGCAGCTAAGAAGCCCGCAGCCAAAAAAGTAGCAGCTAAGAAGCCCGCAGCCAAAAAAGCTGCAGCTAAAAAGCCTGCCGCCAAGAAAGTTGCGGCCAAAAAGCCCGCAGCGAAAAAAGTAGCCGCCAAGAAGCCGGCTGCCAAGAAAGTTGCGGCTAAAAAGCCCGCAGCGAAAAAAGTAGCCGCCAAGAAGCCGGCCGCTAAAAAGCCTGCAGCCAAAAAAGCTGCTGCTAAAAAGCCGGCCAAAAAAGCTGCTGCCAAAAAGCCTGCCGCTAAAAAGCCTGCGAAAAAAGCTGCCAAAAAGGCCGCTAAAGCACCCGCTGCCCCTGCTGCCCCTGCTGCTCAGACCACTCTGAATCCGCAAGCAGCTTGGCCGTTTCCCACGGCCAGCAAGCCCTGATCTCACGGTCTAGGCAAGCGATCAAGCCCGGCGCCGTCAGGCCCGGGCTTTTTTCATGGCTTCAAACAATCCCATGCAGCCGCCTTCGCCGCCAGGGCACTGACGCGCAATTGTTTACGCTTGGAAGTTTGGCCACGCACCAAAGTCACCTGATTTTTGGCAACTCCTAACGATGTTGCCAGCCAAGCCACCAATGCCAGATTGGCCTTGCCATCCACCGGTGGCGCGTGCAGGCGCACACGCAAAGCACCGTCGTGCAAGCCTTGCGCCTGCGTTTGTGTGGCATTGGGAACCACATGGATGTCCACGATCACATCGCCACTTTTTTCAGCGCGCAGCCAAGTGACCGAGGGCAACATCACAAGGTGTAGTTCTGCGGCCCGCGGCTGGCAATCTTGAGAGCACCCACCTTGTTGCCCAATGCTGCGCATTGCGCCAGCGACCAACCCTGCTCCAAACCAAACAGCAAAGCCCCGCGCCAGGCATCACCGCAGCCCGTCGGGTCAACCACTTGCGCAGCCTTGACCGGAGGCACCAAGGTCTTGTGGCCCTCCACCCACACCTCGCAGCCCTCAGCGCCCAGTGTCACCACCAGCCCTTGCACTCGGCGAGAGATCTCGGCGCTGCTCCAGCCTGTGCGGTCACTCAGCATCTTGCCTTCATAGTCGTTCACCGTCACCCAGGTGGATTGCTCGATGAAACGCGCCAACTCGGCGCCGTCGAACATGGGCAAGCCCTGTCCCGGGTCAAACACGAAAGGAATGTCGGCAGCACGAAACTGCTCAGCGTGTTGCAACATGGCATCACGGCCATCGGGCGAAATGATGCCCAAAGCGATGTCTGAACGTTTTTCAATGCGCGTGATATGCGCCTGCATCATGGCGCCTGGGTGAAAGGCGGTGATCTGGTTGTTGTCGCGGTCGGTCATGATCATGGCCTGGGCGGTGTAGTTGTCTGGCACCTGTTTGATGAACTCGGTGGAGATGCCCAGGGTTTTCAAGCGCTGCAGGTAATCGGCGCCATCTTGCCCCAGGGTGGCCATGGGCAGCGGCGTGCCGCCCAGTTGTTTCAGGCTATAAGCGATGTTGCCAGCGCACCCGCCAAAATCTCTGCGCAACGCCGGCACCAGAAACGACACGTTCAAAATGTGCAGTTGATCAGGCAGGATTTGCTCGGCAAATCGGCCTTCGAACGACATGATGGCGTCAAACGCCAGTGATCCACAAATCAGGGAAGCCATTTTTTTTCCTGTTCAAAATTCAAGGGTAAAACAATACCACGCGGTAACCGACCACCGATTGAAATTCGCGGGTGTCGCCATCCAGATCGAAGGCCAGACTTTTCAATGCGCCAGGGGTGATAAAAAGGGGCATCTCCAGCATGGCAGGCGTCAGTACTTTGCGCACCACGGCCTGGTCTTGGGCGTCGGTCAAAGTCAGCTCTACAGCAGGCGTCGCCACCGGATAACTGTTCAGGTTACGCCATTGCAGCATCAGTCGGTAACGACCCTCGGCGCGCTGCTCAAATCCAGTGCTTACCAGATTGACCGCCGCAAGATCGAGGGGCCAACTGACGTCGCAACCCCATCGGCGGCACAACTCCTGAAGCGACGCCCGCCACTCCGGAAATTGTGCAGCCAGCACATGGCGCGCCTGAAAACCCCATTGCAAAACCAGCGCCAGCGCCAACACACACGCCAGCGCCCACCATGGCCACGACGAGGAACGAGCAGTCTCTTTGACAGGGGCGGCCGGTCGTACAGCATCGGCTTGTGCAGCTGCTACCGGCGGCACTTCTGGCGGCATTTCAAACAAGTGCTGGTCCGCCTCAAAAACGCGGGTGCAACGCCCGCAGCGAACCCAGCCTTGCGCCAATTTCAGCTGGTCGGGAAGAACCCGAAACGTGGTTTCACATTGAGGACAACGGGTGATCAGGCGCATTGAGCCGTCATGAGGATCCATCCGTCCTCTTCATCACTGACTTGCAAGTCACAGTAAGGGGCATAAGCCGCCTTGAGCTCATCCGCTTGCCGTGCCAGGATGCCCGCGAGCACCAGCGACCCACCTGCAGCCACATGGGCGCGCAGCAGCGGGGCCAGAACCTTCAAAGGCGTGGCCAGAATGTTGGCCAGAACGGTTTGGTACAGGCCCTGGGCCTGATCTGGCAGGCCAGCCTTCAAGCGCACATGGTTGGCCTCGGCATTAAGGACGGTGGACGTCACAGCCGCTTCGTCAATGTCCACGGCATCAATGTCTGTGGCGCCATACAGCGCAGCGCCAATCGCCAGAATGCCGGAGCCACAGCCATAGTCGAGGACACGTTGCGCAGTCCAGCTTTGGCGCGCAATCCAGCGCAAACACATGCGGGTGGTGGGGTGCGTGCCGGTGCCAAACGCCAAACCAGGATCGAGCCGGATGATTTTTTTCGCTGCTGCTGGCGGTTCGTGCCAAGTGGGCACAATCCAAAAATCGGGGGTGATGTCGACGGGCGCGAATTGTGATTGCGTGAGCCGAACCCAGTCCTGGTCGACCAGGTTTTGCACGCCCAACACTTCACAGCCCTCAAAAAAATCCTGCAAAGACAACAGCTTTGCCGCTTCCCAAGCATTTTCTTCCGAGGAAAACAGGGCAATCAGGCGCGAGCGTTGCCAACCATCCTTGGGCGGCGGCATCCCGGGCTCGCCGAACAACGCATGCTCGGCGTCGGTTTGCGCATCGGCGTCTTCCACCGACACGCTGAGGGCATCCAGCGCATCCAACGCGTCGCTCAGAGCTTCGACCCGCTCCTCTGGGGCCATCAAGCGCAGCTCAAACATCAGCGCTTGCGAGCGGCAAGCCACTCTTCAAGGTAATGAATGTTGGTGCCGCCTTCCATGAACTTGGCATCCACCATGAGCTCGCGATGCAGCGGCACATTGGTGCTGATGCCTTCCACCACCATTTCGCCCAGGGCCGTGCGCATGCGTGCAAGCGCCTGTTCGCGCGTGTCGCCATGGACAATGATCTTGCCAATCATCGAATCGTAGTTGGGTGGCACGTAGTAATTGGTATAGGCATGCGAATCCACGCGCACACCCGGACCACCGGGAGCGTGCCACATCGTGATACGCCCGGGCGAAGGCGTGAATTTGAAGGGGTCTTCAGCGTTCACACGGCACTCGATGGCATGGCCCCGAATTTGAACTTGGCGCTGGCTGAACGGAAGTTTTTCGCCTGCAGCCACCATGATCTGGGTCTTGACAATGTCGACGCCGGTGATGAACTCGGTCACCGGGTGCTCAACCTGAACGCGCGTGTTCATCTCGATGAAATAGAACTCGCCGTTCTCGTACAAAAATTCAAAAGTGCCGGCGCCCCGGTAGCCAATGCGCTTGCAGGCCGCCGCGCAGCGATCGCCAATTTTCTCGATCAGTTTGCGCGGTATGTGCGGGGCCGGCGCTTCTTCAATCACTTTTTGGTGACGGCGCTGCATCGAACAATCGCGCTCGCCCAGGTACACCACGTTGCGGTGCTGGTCCGCCAGCACCTGAATTTCGATGTGGCGAGGGTTTTGCAAAAACTTTTCCATGTAGACCGCCGGATTGCCAAAGGCGGCACCCGCTTCGGCCTTGGTGGTCTGTACCGCATGGATCAGTGCGGCTTCCGTATGCACAACGCGCATGCCGCGGCCACCGCCACCGCCCGCCGCCTTGATGATGACCGGATAACCAATCGATTTGGCAATGCGTCGAATCTGAGTGGGGTCTTCCGGCAATTCGCCTTCCGAGCCCGGCACGCAAGGCACACCGGCCTTGATCATGGCCTGCTTGGCCGAGACCTTGTCACCCATGATGCGAATCGACTCGGGCGTTGGGCCGATGAACTGGAACCCGCTCTTCTCCACACGCTCCGCAAAATCGGCGTTTTCGCTCAAAAAACCATAGCCGGGATGGATGGCCTCGGCATCGGTGACTTCCGCCGCTGAAATGATGGCCGGCATGCTCAGGTAGCTTTGGGCGGAAGGCGCGGGCCCGATGCAAACAGCTTCTTCGGCCAGCTTCACATATTTGGCCTCGCGGTCGGCTTCGGAATAAACCACGACAGCTTGCACGCCGAGCTCGCGGCAAGCGCGCTGGATTCGCAGCGCAATCTCGCCACGGTTTGCGATCAGTATTTTCTTAAACATGACCCGCCCATCACTCGATCACGAACAACGGATGCCCGTATTCCACGGCCTGACCGTTCTCTGCCAGGATCTTGGTGATGGTGCCGCTCTTGTCGGCTTCAATCTCGTTGAGGATCTTCATGGCCTCAATGATGCAGATGGTGTCACCCTCGTTCACCACACTGCCCACGTCCACAAACGATTTGGCGCCCGGACTGGAGGCCCGGTAGAAAGTGCCCACCATGGGGGATTTGACAATGTGACCCGCAGGCTCGGTGACTTCGGCCGCCACAGGTTCCGCCGACACAACAGCGGGCGCAGGCGCTGCGACAGCTGTGGCAACCGGGGCGGCGACCACGGCGGGCGCCGCCATCACAACGGGCGCTGCCGCACTTTTGACGATGCGAACCTTGCCCTCGGCTTCGGTGATTTCCAACTCAGAGACGTTCGACTCGGACACCAAGTCAATCAGCGTCTTTAGTTTTCTCAAATCCATAAAAATCCCCGCAATTACCTAGAAACAGCGGGTAATTTACACCAAAAATCAGCTTATTTCCAAGCAGCCAAGTCAGATGGATCCAATCTGCCCAGTTTTCTCTGAAAAATCTGGCCTTTGCGATCCAAAACCAGGGTGTAAGGCAAGCTGCCTTGATCGTTACCTAGCAAACGGCCAAACTCGTTGCCCTGAAGTCCGCCCAGAACCAAGGGATAACTGACCGGGAATTGTGCTTGGAAGCGCCGGACAGAACTCGGCTGATCGATGGCGATTCCAAGAATTTGCCACCCTTTTAGCTTATTTTCTTGGTAGAAGCGATCTAATAAGGGCATTTCCTCGACACAAGGAGGGCACCATGTTGCCCAAAAATTGATGACCAAGGGCTGCCCTTTGAGTCTGGACATTGCCAACATCTGGCCATCAAGTTGCTCAAACTCCGCCCCCCACAACGCCTCTTCAACTTCCATCGGCAGGCGCGTGTCACGCAAGCGCCACCAACCCAGGCCAAGACCCGCCAGTGTCGCCAATCCTGCCGCCATCAAGACACTTCGACGATCAGACAAAATTGTTGATTTGCTGTTAATTTCAGTCATTCTGCTTCCAAAATTCGCTGTAAAGCCATTACATCACCACGCCAGCTTCGGCCCTGAGCATCCGGTTTGAGCGCGCCGCGCAAGTCGTCATGGTCGTGAATCAGCAAGTGCAACCCCACGTGCGTCTTTAGCGGCGGGCAAGCGACGCTCAGGCTCAAGGCATCGACTGGCTGCCCCTGGAAACCGGTCACCCGGGTCACCTGGTAATCACAGCCCTGGTTAATGAGCTCAATTTCCGTGGATTTGCCATCATCACAAAATAACTGCAAGTAAATATCGGAAAGTCGTGTGGCCGTGCCACGCCATACCGCCCCACCCAGATGGGGCCGAAAAACCTCAAGGCGCTTCATCCAGACCAACGCCAGCTCGCGCAGGGCTCGCAGTTCACCAGGCTGGGTGTCTGCGCAAAACAATTCCAAGTAATCACGCACCTCGGCCTCCAGCAAATCGTTGCTGGGCAAGGGCGTGCGAGGTGGCAAGCGCATTTGTTTGACAGCGCGCTGTTTGGCAGCGCCGTATTCCAGCCCCTCTTCGACCACCATGCGGGCCGCCGTGGCTGCAATTTCAATCAACAGATCGCTCATGGCCTGATTGTGCCTGTTGCAGCCCGGCACCCCTCTAGAATCAGGGGATGCACATTCATATTTTGGGGATTTGCGGCACCTTCATGGGAGGATTGGCCGCCTTGGCGCGTGAAGCGGGTCATCGGGTCACGGGCTGCGATGCCGGGGTTTACCCCCCCATGAGTGACCAACTGCGGGCCTTGGGCATTGAGCTGATCGAAGGCTTTGGCGCAGACCAAATGGGGCTGAAGCCCGACCTGTTCGTGATTGGCAATGTGGTGTCGCGAGCCCGCACGCCTGACGGCCAGCCCAAATTTCCCCTGATGGAAGCCATCCTGGAGTCAGGCATGCCTTACACCAGCGGCCCACAATGGCTCTCAGAGCATGTGCTGCATGCACCGCCCCAGCCGCGACATGTGCTGGCCGTGGCTGGCACGCATGGCAAAACCACCACCACCTCGATGCTGAGCTGGATTCTGGAAGCAGCCGGGCTCAACCCAGGGTTTCTGGTGGGCGGTGTGCCGCTGAATTTCGGCGTATCGGCGCGTCTGGGGGGCCCCACAACAGCCTCAGCCCGTCCCTTGTTTGTGATCGAGGCCGACGAATACGACACGGCCTTTTTCGACAAACGCAGCAAATTTGTGCACTACCGTCCGCGCACGGCCTTGCTCAATAACCTGGAATTCGATCATGCCGACATCTTTGATGACCTGAAAGCCATCGAACGCCAGTTTCATCACCTGGTGCGTACCGTGCCCGTCAGTGGCCGCGTGGTTGTGAACCAGGATGAAGCCAGCCTGCAAAGGGTTTTGGACCAGGGTTGCTGGAGTGCGGTGGAGGGCTTTGGGCTGAACCCGCAAGCCATGTGGCGCATCGAAGGACCGCCGCATGACTTTGGCGTGTTCCGTCGTGGCCACAAAGTGGCCGAGCTTCGCTGGGACATCACGGGCGTTCATAACCAACTGAATGCGCTGGCGGCGATCGTGGCTGCCGAGCACGTTGGTGTGGCGCCTGAAGCGGCCACGCATGCCCTCGCGCGTTTTCAAAATGTGCGCCGCCGAATGGAAGTGCGCGGTCAAGTCTTGCGTGACGGCGGCGCCATCACGGTGTACGACGACTTTGCCCATCACCCCACAGCCATTCGAACCACAGTGGATGGCCTGCGTCGCAAAGTGGGTACAGCGCGCATCCTGGCCGTGTTCGAGCCGCGCAGCAACACCATGAAATTGGGAACCATGAAATCCCAATTGCCCTGGAGCCTGGAACAAGCCGACTTGGCCATTTGCCACAGCGGGGGGTTGGACTGGGACGCCGGCGAAGCCTTGCAAAGCATGGGCCATCGCGCCCAAGTGGCACGCACGGTGGACGAAGCCATACAGCAGGTCACTCAGGCCGCTCGGGCAGGGGACCATATTTTGTGCATGAGCAACGGCGGCTTTGGCAATATCCACGCCAAACTTCTGCAAGCCCTCCAAACCCGCGCTTGCACCTTCCGTCGTTGCGAGGCCGAAGGCCGCGACAACCTCACTTCAGAGTGAGATCGCCGCGCTTCGCGCGCGGTGGCGGGTGACGGTGTTTTACTTTTTGGTTTTGCGGCGGGCTTTGACGCTGTCTGACAGAATTTTCAGGGCCTCGATCGAGTGGTCCCAACCCAGGCAGGCATCGGTGATGCTCTGGCCATAGGCCAAACCATTCACCTTGTCTTTGCCCGGCGTGAACTTCTGCGCGCCAGCGTTCAGGTGACTTTCAATCATCAAACCGAAGACCTGATGTGAGCCATTACTGACCTGGCGTGCAATATCTCGCGTCACTTCCAGTTGGCGCTCATGCTGTTTGCTGCTGTTGGCGTGGCTGCAGTCCACCATCAAGGTTGCGGGCAACTTGGCGGCGGCCAACTCCTGGCATGCGGCGGTGACGCTGGCTTCGTCGTAGTTGGGCGCCTTGCCGCCGCGCAAAATGACGTGACAGTCTTTGTTGCCCTGGGTTTGCACGATGGCCACTTGGCCATTCTTGTGAACTGACAGGAAGTGGTGGCCGCGCGCCGCCGCCTGAATGGCGTCGGTGGCGATTTTGATGTTGCCATCGGTGCCGTTCTTGAAGCCAATGGGTGCCGACAGGCCCGAAGCCAGTTCGCGGTGCACCTGGCTTTCGGTGGTGCGTGCGCCGATGGCACCCCAGGAAATCAGGTCGCCGATGTACTGGGGAGAAATCACATCCAGAAACTCGCTGCCCGCGGGCAAGCCCAGGCGGTTGATTTCAATCAGCAACTGGCGCGCAATGCGCAGGCCTTCATCGATACGGTAACTTTCATCGAGGTAGGGGTCGTTGATCAAGCCCTTCCAGCCGACGGTGGTGCGAGGCTTCTCGAAATAGACCCGCATCACAATTTCCAGCGTGTCAGCATAGCGCTCGCGCTCGGCCAACAAACGGCGCGCGTAATCCAAGGCCGCAGCAGGATCGTGAATAGAGCAAGGCCCGATGACCACCAACAGACGGTCGTCTTGTGCCGCCATGATGTTGTGAATGGTCTTGCGGGTCTTGGCAATCAGCCCCTCGACGGGCGTGCCATGAATGGGAAAGAAGCGAATCAGATGCTCGGGCGGCGGCAACACGGTGATGTCCTTGATACGTTGATCGTCGGTTTGACTGGTTTTTTCAACGCGTGCCGGATAAGCGAGTTCAGGTGCTGAAGTCTTCATGGTTTGTTCCAAAAAAAAACCGCCGGAGGCCGGCGGTTGGTGAGGGAGTTCAGAGCGTTTTATCGGGTACGTTCAGATCTCTCGACCGCCGTTGGGGCGTGAGAAGCTAAAGTCAGCAAAATAAAAACGAACTGAAGTCATGGGGGAGATATTAGCACAGGTTTTTTACGCCGTGCCACCGACTGTCAAACCGTCAATGCGCAAGGTGGGCTGACCCACCCCCACTGGCACGCTTTGGCCTTCTTTGCCGCAGGTACCCACGCCACTGTCGAGTGCCATGTCGTTGCCGATCAGGCTCACGCGGGTCAGGGCGTCGGGCCCATTGCCAACCAGGGTGGCGCCTTTCACCGGATATTGCAGCTTGCCCTTTTCCACCCACCAAGCCTGGCTGGTTGAAAACACAAACTTGCCCGAGGTGATGTCCACCTGGCCACCGCCAAAGTTGGTGGCATACAAGCCTTTGTCCATGCTCGCCAGAATTTCCTCGGGCGATTTGTCACCGCCCAGCATGTAGGTATTGGTCATGCGGGGCATGGGCAAATGGGCATAGCTTTCGCGACGGCCGTTGCCGGTGGGACGCACGCCCATCAGGCGCGCGTTCATGGCGTCTTGGATGTAGCCCTGCAAAATGCCGTCCTCGATCAGCACATTGCGCTGGCTGGCATAGCCTTCGTCATCGACATTCAGCGAGCCGCGGCGGTCGCTCAAGGTGCCGTCGTCCAGCACCGTGACGCCTTTGGCTGCCACACGCTGGCCCACGCGCCCAGAAAAAGCGCTTGAGCCTTTGCGGTTGAAATCGCCCTCCAAACCATGGCCAATGGCCTCGTGCAACAAAATGCCGGGCCAGCCGGGGCCCAACACCACGGTCATCTCACCGGCAGGGGCAGGCCGCGCCTCCAGATTGGTCAGCGCCGATTGCACGGCGTCGTTCACATATTGGTGGAGACAGGCTTCGTCAAAATACGCCAGACCCATGCGGCCGCCACCGCCCCCCGAACCCATTTCGCGGCGTCCGTTCTGCTCGGCAATGACGGTCACACTCAAACGCACCAGAGGGCGAACATCGGCAGCCAAGGTGCCATCCGCGCGTGCAATCAAGACCACATCGTATTCACTGGCCAGGCCCGCCATGACTTGCACAATGCGCGGGTCACTGGCGCGTGCCAGCTTTTCGACGCGCCCCAACAGTGCCACCTTGGCGTTGCTGTCAAGGCTGCCGATGGGGTCCAGGCCCGCATACAAAGCGCGGGTGGGCGCAATCTTGCGCGCAGGCACACGCCGCTTGGCAGACTTGTCTGCCTGAGCGATGGTGCGCACAGTGCGGGCCGCATCGACCAGCGACTCCCAAGAAATGTCATCGGAATAAGCGAAGGCGGTTTTTTCGCCAGTGACTGCGCGCACGCCCACGCCCTGGTCAATGCTGAAAGAGCCTGTTTTAACGATGCCCTCTTCCAGGCTCCAACCTTCGGAGCGGGTGTACTGAAAGTACAAGTCGGCATCGTCTACCCGGTGCGTGGTGATCTCTGCCAAGGCCCGACGCAAATGCGACTCGTCCAAACCAAAGGGCTCGAGCAAATAGCGCTGTGCCGTGGCCAGACGTTCAAGAGTGGGTTCGCGTGAAATCATGGGGGCCTCGCAATGACGGTGAATTAGGGTGCGGAAAGGTGTTTGAGGAGGGCTGCGTCGTCGTCTTTGGCGAAGCCGGCAGCGCTGGCTTGGGCGAAGATGGCGCTGGCCTGCGTGCCCAGAGCGGGCGTCACGCCAGCGCGCTGCGCCGCTTCCACAGCCAAGCGCGTGTCTTTTTCCAGCAGGGTCATGTGGGCTCGCGGTGCGTAGTCTCCCGCAATGGCACGTCGCATGCGGTCCGAGGCAATCCAGCTTTGGCCGCTGGAGCGTTCCATCACATCGAGGGTGGTGGTCAGGTCCAGGCCCATGCGCTGGGCCAGTGCCAGGACTTCCGCAGCACCGGCCAGATTGATGCCAGCGAGCAGGTTGTTGACCAGCTTGGTTCGCGCGCCATCACCCACGCGTTCGCTGATGCGAAACACCGGGTTGGCCAAAGCATGCAGCAAATCCTGATGGGCCTCGAATACGCTGTCGGGGCATGCCACCATCAAACTCATGGTGCCTTGCTCGGCCCGCGCTGGTCCTCCGGACATCGGGGCATCGATGGGCTCCGCGCCCAACGAAGACAAGCGCTGGCCAAGGTTTTGGGTATCTTCGGGTGAAATCGTGGGACACAACAGCACACCCTGGCCCAAGCGCAAGCCGTTGGCCGCACCTTGTGCGCCAAACAAGGTCTCGGCCATTTGCTGTGCGTCCACCACACAGACGATCAACCGGTCCACTGCTTCTGCCAAGGTGGCAGGCGAGGAGTGCACTACCGCCCCCAGCGCCTGCAGTGGCGCGAGCACTGCGGCATTGACATCCCGCACATGCACCGACCAGCCTTGCGACAGCAGGCGCCTGGCCATGCCGCCACCCATGTTGCCGACCCCAATGATCCCCACAGATTTCATGATTGCACCAATTGTTTGGCTCGTGCCACCGACATCAAAATGCCCAGGCCAAAGCCCAGGGTTACCATGGCTGTGCCGCCATAACTGATGAACGGCAAGGGCACACCGACCACTGGCAGGATACCGCTGACCATGCCCATGTTGACAAAAGCGTAAGTGAAAAAAATCAGGGTGATGCTGCCAGCCAGCAGGCGAGCAAACAAAGTGGGGCCTTCCAGGGCAATCGCCAGGCCCCTCAAAATCAGAAACAAGAAACCGACGATCAGTAAGATATTGCCAAGCAGGCCGAATTCCTCCCCATAGGCCGCAAAAATAAAGTCTGTGGTGCGCTCGGGAATAAAGTCGAGGTGAGTCTGCGTGCCTTGCATGAAGCCTTTGCCCCAGAACCCGCCAGAGCCAATGGCAATCATGCCTTGAATGATGTGAAAACCTTTTCCGAGCGGGTCGCGCCCGGGGTCTAACAAGGTGCAGACACGCTGCTGCTGGTAGTCGTGCAGCAGCGGCCAGCGAACCCCCTCTGCACACAAGGCGGGCTCAAAGATGACCAACAACGTCAACCCGACAAAAATGAGCGCAAACGGGGGCAAGATGAGCCGCCAACTGAGGCCTGCAAAGAAAATCACAAACAAGCCCGCACTGAGCACCAGCAAGGCAGTCCCAAGATCCGGTTGCCGCATGATCAAACCCACCGGCACCGCCAGTAACAAGGCAGCGACCCCAAAGTCCAATGGTCGCAACTGCCCTTCGCGCTTCTGGAACCACCACGCCAACATCAGCGGCATGGCGATTTTGAGAATTTCACTGGGTTGAATCACGATACCCACATTTAACCAGCGGCGGGCGCCTTTTTTGGTCAAACCAAACAAAGCCACGGCCACCAATAATGCAACGCCCAAGGTGTACAGAGGAACAGCCAGAGACATCAGGCGTTGAGGGGGGATCTGAGCTACCACGAACATGATGAAGCCGCCCAGCAAAATATTGCGACCGTGGTCGAAAAATCTTTGCCCGTTGGCATAACCAGAAGAGTACATGGTCAGCAGGCCGGCACAGGCCAGGATGAAAACGGCAAAAGCCAACGGCCCGTCAAAACCTCGCAAAAGATGCATCATTTTTTGCAACAAAGAGGGTTTTTCGATGACGATCGGCATAGGCAGATTATCGCTCTGGGTTGGCAACCCAGGCAGATGCAATTAGCATAAGCCATGGACCGAACGACCACGACGCACCTTCTTTACCTGCATGGCTTTCGTTCATCGCCCCAGTCCACCAAAGCCCAACAAATGGCGAAAGTGGCTCGCGACATTCCCGGACTGACGTGGTGGTGCCCCCAACTGCCTCCCTCGCCACGCGCGGCGGCCGAGCTGATCTGGGAAGGCACAAAAAACTGGCCTGATGCAACCTCTGTGGTGATGGGATCATCCCTTGGCGGCTACTATGCTACCTGGCTGGCCAGTTTGCGACCTTGGAAAGCCGTGGTCATCAATCCCGCCGTTCGTCCACAGAGGGACTTGGCAGAAAAGATCGGAAAGCATTCATGCTGGCATGACCCGCAACAACAATTTGAATTCACTGCCGAGCATGTCCAGGAGCTTCAAGCATTGGATTGCGCAAACACACATTTTGGCAATCGGGTGTTGCCTTTGATTGCCAAAGGCGACGAATTGCTGAGTTGGGAAGAAATGAAACAACGATACCCCGATTCAGAGGGAGTACTGCTTGAAGGTGGCGACCATGCTTTTTCTGATTTTGAAAAATACATACCCGTTGTTTTGGCGTTCATGAATTGCCCCCAACCCCTGGCTTGATTCAACCAGAGAAAAGGTCATAGCCCGATTGTTGGGACCAACTGCCGTTCACATCACCTCGCAAAATACCGATGAGGTTCACTGTGGTTGTCATGTCGACCAGGTTCAGGTCCACTGTTGGGGCGGCGCAGGCCTTGGCTGTCAAGCCAGTGAGATTGGCAGACGCATCCACGAAAGCCCATTGAGGGGTGATCGATGAGGTCTTGCCAAGGTAAGTTTTCAGGATACCCAGCACATCGCTCAGCTCAATTTTGCCATTGGCATCAAAATCTGCAGCGACCTTGGCATAGCCTGAGTTATCAGCCGTCGTTTTGCCCAAATACAATTTCAATGCCGATAAAACATCATTCAAGCCAATGGCAGACTTCACGGTCGCGTCGGACACCGTGCTTTTGCTCGCGGACAAGCTCACCTGGGTGGCCTCAACGTTCGGCAGTTCAAAGGTGCCAGCGCGCGGCGTCAGATTGCTGCTCCACGCAAGCGTGCCAGCCGTGGCTTTGACTTCTGCATTTTGCAAGAGTTGATGCCCCGAACCTACCAACGAATCACCCCAGAAATAAACTTTACCGCTCAAAGAGCGGTAGGGTAACGCAGTGACCATCAAACTCACCGTGGCTTGCGAGGAAACATCTAGGCCGTCTGTTGCCTGGAAAGAGAATTGATCCGTTCCAGAAAAATTGACATTGGGCGTGTATTCAAACAGACCCGTTTTCTCGTTGAGGATGACCTGACCGTGCGTTGGCGCAAGTGAAAGCAAAAACGAGAATGGATCGCCATCGACATCGGAAGCCGCCAGCGACCCCGTTAATTTTTTATTGGCAAAGCCTGAAAAAACAAGGTCTTTGACCGAGGGTGGGTCATTGATGTTTTCAACCTCGCCTGGACGATTCACCTGAAAGACGGTTTGTGCGCCGAAGGTGTCAGTGGCGGTCACCTTCAGGCCCATGGAATGTCCGACCTGCGCTTGGCCAAGCAGCAAGGTTTTCTGGGTTGCATCCAATAAGGGATCGCCATCCAACAACCATTGGTATCCGATGCTCGCAATGCCATCTTCGTCGACGAGGTAAACGTCTGCTGTGAGTGTTTCGCCCTGTGTGGCCGAGCCCAATATATTCAAAGAACCGGTGCATGGATCCTGCACGTTGGCGACCTTGACAGTGGCAGCGCTGGTCACAGATTCGTCTTGGCCAAGCGCGTCGGTGTAACTTGCAACAACCGTGATTGCCTTGCCCACATGGTCTTGTGTCAATTCCAGGCGATCCGCTCCATACGCGACCATCTGCGCATCCGCAAACCATCGCCAGGTGATGACACCCAGACCCTCTGGGTCTTCAAGATTCTGTGAAGCTTTCAGAACGGCTTTTTCTTCTGGCAGCCCAACGATCGTGACTTGTCCGGTGGGTTTGTGGTTCTCAGACGCAATGGCAAGTGTTGGCGCACTCACAACCTCTTCTTTGGTACCCCAGCTGTCGGTATAGCTGACCAGCACGCTGATGGCCTGCCCAACCTGGGCTGGCTTCAGCTGGTAGGTATCGGAGGTAGCCCCCGGAATAGGGCTGTCATTTGCTCGCCATTGGTAAGTAAAAGGCCCCAAAGGCAAGGAGCCGTTGTCTTCATCAGAAAGCCCCTGCGTACTGGCTGTCAGGGTTTCGCCCGAAAACAATTTTCCTGAGATAACCAAGCTTCCTTTGGGTGGGTCATTGACATTTTGAACAACCAGGCTGGTGGCGCTTGTCAACTTTTCAACCGTTCCCAGAGCGTCCGTATAGCTGACTTGGACACTGATGCGATGTCCAACTTGGTCCTGTTGCAAAGTCAACTTGGAAGCCGTCGCATTCGCAATCAGATCGCTGTCTGCGAACCATTGGTATTGAAATTCAGTAGGCAGGCCGTCCAGATCGCTGAAAGACCGAACAGCCGTGAGAATGCTGTCCTCTACAGGCTCACCCGTTAATTCAAGGGTCCCCGTCGGTGCATCGTTTGTGTTTTCAACCGCGCTGGTGGTCGACTCAAGTGTGGGCTCGGTGAAACCGAGCGCATCCGTATGGACCACACGAACAGTTACTTTTTTCCCTACATCATTTTGCGATGACAACAAAAAGGTGGTGTTGGTTGCGCCGCCAATGGCTTGCCCATCCACCAGCCATTGGTAGGTGAAGGTGCCCATGCCATCGAGATCACTCAAATTTTCAGTGACCACCTCCAACATGGCTCCCTGCCTGACATTGCCCTTGATGGACAAGGCGCCGACAGTGGGATCGTTGACGTTGCTCACCGTGCCATCGTTTTCAGAATTCAACTGTTCCAAGTGACCTTGAAGATCAGTGAACTGAACCACCAGGCTTATTTTTTTCCCCACCAAGGCCTGGCCAAGCATCAATTCGCTGGAAGAAGCGCCTTGAATGACTGCTCCGTCGGCTTTCCACAGGTAAGTGAATGTTGAGGGCAGGCCGTCTTCGTCAGTCAAATTAGACAGTTGTGCTGCGAGCGTTTTTTTCTCTGTGAAATCGCCCACCAATTTAAGCGACCCCGTTGCCGGGTCATTGATGTTGCGAACAGCCACTGTGGCGGCACTGGTCACGGACTCCAACCGGCCATCGCCATCGGTGTAACTCGCGCGAACGCTGAGTTTTTGACCGACCTGCGCCTGATCCAAGCCCAAAAAGGCTTCTGTTGCGCCCTGAATTTCAATGCCATCTGCCAACCATTGGTAGACAAGGGGATCGTCACCCATGCCATCGGCATCCGTGATAGCTGAAGGCGTCACAACGGTGACCAACTTACCTTCTTCCAAGGTCCCCGAAATCACGGGTTGACCCAATGGCGCGGCATTCACTTTGACCGCAGCGCTCGAGATCGTGGCGGTGGCCCCCAACGCATCCACATAGGTCAGCTCTACCTTGACAGAGCCATTGACCCATGCATTGCTCAGCAACAAACTTTGACCCGTCTCTCCCGGGAGCAACTCGTCATCGAGATACCATGCACACGATGTCACGCTCCATGAGGCCAGCGGCAGCACGCTAAGGGTGTCGCCGGGTCTTGCAAAATTTTGAGCAGATAACTGCAAGGTGGTCATGGAAACGCGTTTTGTTTGAAATCGTTGGTTGAAGCCCTGTCAAAAAATTGACCACGTACTCTCCCAGCCACACACAGCAAAACCCGTGCCAAAGCATGCTTCTATCGTGGGAGAATGATGTCATGTACGCATTGTTTGAAGAAGCTGGTAAATTTTTGTCCGGCCGTATCCTGTCCGAAACCGATACCTCGGCTCAAATTGAGCTTGAGTCGGGCAAGCGGGTCAAGGCAAAGTCTGCCCATATTCTGTTTAAATTCGACAAGCCCTCCCCCAGTGAGTTGATCGAGCAAGCGCAAGCCCTGGCGCAATCCATTGAGCTCGAACTGGCGTGGGAGTTTGCCCCCGAAGACGAGTTTGGTTTTGCAGATCTGGCTCGCGAGTATTTCAGCAGCCAAGCCACATTGACAGAGCAGGCTGCCACCCTTTTCCGGCTTTACGAAGCGCCACATTACTTTCGCCGTGCCGGCAAAGGCCGTTTCAAAAAGGCGCCAGCTGACATTCTCCAACAGGCCTTGGTGGCCATCGAAAAGAAAAAACAGGTCCAGCTGCAAATTGAAGCCTGGGCTTCAGCTTTGGCGCAAGGCACCTGCCCAGAGCCGGTGCTGTCGCAGCTGTACAAAATTTTATTCAAGCCCGACAAGAACGGGCCCGAATACAAGGCCGTGGTGGAAGCCGCCAAAGCCACACAAAGCGCGCCACTCGCCTTGCTGCAACGGGCCGGGGCGATCAGCTCGGCCTACCAATTTCATTGGCAGCGTTTTTTGTTCGAGTTTTTTCCCAAAGGCACGGCCTTTCCCAAATTGGAGGCCCCGGCCATTGCAGAGAGCTTGCCACTGGCACCGGTGCAAGCCTACTCCATCGACGACTCACAAACCACCGAGATTGACGACGCGCTGTCGGTGCAAGGTCTGGGCAGCGGTGCGGTCACGCTGGGCATTCACATTGCTGCACCGGGCCTGGCCATCGTGCCGGGCAGTCCGTTGGATGCGTTAGGGCGTGCGCGTCTTTCTACGGTTTACATGCCGGGCCACAAGATCACCATGTTGCCTGACGAGGTGGTGCAAACCTACACCTTGCAAGAGGGGCGCGATTGCCCGGCAGTATCGCTGTATGTGCGTTTTGACGAAGCCACGCTGCAAGTGCAGTCATCTGAAACCAAACTGGAGCGGGTTCCCATCGCGGCCAACCTGCGTCATGACCAACTCGACAAGGTGGTCACAGAAAGTTGGCTGGAGCAGGCTGAGCCTTCGCCATCTGCCGATCAGCCCGCCATGCCGCATGCGCAACTGGCTTTTCTGTTCCGCCTGGCGCAGCACCTGAAGGCCGAGCGCGAGAAAGTGCGCGGCAAGCCGGAAAATTTCAACCGCCCCGACTACAACTTTCGCTTGCGGGACGTGCAAGGCAGCGAGCCGCAAGGGCAAGAAACGGTGGACATCAGCGTGCGCCAGCGAGGCGCGCCGCTGGACCTGATGGTGGCCGAAGCCATGATTCTGGCCAACAGCACCTGGGGCCAATGGTTGGCCGAGCTGGGTGTTCCGGCGATCTACCGCAGCCAGGCCAGCCTGGCGCCTGGTGTGAAAGTGCGCATGGGCACCAAAGCTTTGCCGCATGCGGGCATTGGCGTGCCAAGCTACGCATGGAGCACCTCACCCCTGCGCCGCTATACCGATCTGGTGAACCAATGGCAAATCATCGCTTGCGCTCGCCACGGCCGAACGGCCGCTCTGGCAGCGCCCTTCAAGCCCAAGGACGCCGAATTGTTTTCGGTCATTTCGGCTTTCGATGCGGCCTATTCTGCTTACAACGGATACCAGGCCAGCATGGAACGCTTTTGGACCTTGCAGTACCTGCGCCAGCAAGGCATCACCGAACTCGAGGCCACCGTCTTCAAGAGCTTTCCGGGGCAGCCACCCATGGCGCGTGCAGACCACTTGCCACTGGTGCTGCCGGTGGTGGGCGGTGGCGATTTGCCCAGGGGCACGCAAGTTCTGTTGCGCCTGGGCAGCCTGGACGACATCACCCTGGATGTGAGCGGCCAGTTTGTGGCCTTGCGCGATGCAGGCCCAGCTTCTAGTGAGGCCGACGAAGAGCCAGAAGATGACAGCGCCAGCGCCGGCCCCCTGACCATCGCCGTCAGCCTGGACGATGCAGATACGCCCGCGGCGCAAGGGCCTGTCACGCCGTGAGCGCCATGGGTCTGCGACGACCTTGGCCCCTGAGCGCGCTGCAGGTGGCGCTGCTGGTCTCCTTGGCGCTGCACGCCGCGCTCTTGTCGCTCAAGCTGGCAGACCCCTCTCGCTTTGAACGCTTGTTCAGGGAGAGCCCGCTGGAAGTGATTCTGGTGAACACCCGTGCGACCTCCAAAGAAAAGCCCCCCGCACGCGCTCAAGCCTTGGCGCAAACCACCTTGAGCGGTGGGGGTGATGCACGCCAAGGCCGTGCCACATCGCCACTGCCCGACGCCACGCGGCGTCAAACGGGCCAGGGCAATGAATCATTGCAACAGCAACTCAACGCCTTGCAAGAGCAGCAATCTTTGATGCTGAGCCAAGTGAAAAAGCTGTTGGCGGAATTGCCACCGACCAACCCGAAAGAGCAAAGCAGCAAGGTGGAGCAACAACGCCAACAGTTGCTGAAAATGCTGGCCGAGATTGAGCAGCGCATTCAGGAAGAGAACGCCCGGCCCCGCAAGCGCTACCTGAGCCCGTCCACGCGCGAGGTGGCTTACGCCCAGTACTACGACCAATTGAAACGCAAAATAGAAACAACAGGCACGCGCAATTTCCCAGAGCGGCAGGGCCAAAAGCTTTATGGCGCGCTCACCATGATTGTCACTGTTGACGCGCGTGGCAAAGTGCTGAGCACCGAAGTGGTGGAAAGCTCGGGCCAAGCGGACCTGGACCGGCGCGCCCAAGCGATTGCCAACCAGGCAGGGCCGTTCGGGCCGTTCACCCCCGCGATGCGACGCGAAGCGGACCAACTGGCCTTGGTGTCACGTTTTATTTTTTCACGGGATGGCGATGTGCTGCAAACGCGCCTGACGGGTCCCTAAGCTTCAGCACCATGAAACGCTGGCAACTTCTGTGGCAATGGCTGGGCTTGTTGGGCCTGGCAGCGCTGGCCTTGCAAGTGTTTTTTGCAGGTCGTATCGCGCTGATGGCGGCATTTGATCCACAGTCCACCAGCTTTCAGCGCTCTGAGGCCTGGCGCTTGGCGCACAGTGACAAAGGGCTGGCCTGGCGCCAGCAGTGGGTGCCGTATGGGCAATTGCCCGACGCTTTGAAACGCGCCGTGATTGTTTCCGAGGACGATGTCTTTGCTCAGCATCATGGCGTGCAATGGGAGGCCATTGAAAAAGCCTGGCAGCGCAATGCGCGAGCCGAGGCACAGGCACGCCAGAACCGGTCCGTAAAAATTGTCGGCGGCTCCACCATCACCCAGCAACTGGCGAAGAATTTGTTTCTGTCAGGTGAGCGCACCCTGTGGCGCAAGTCGCAAGAGTTTTTACTCACCCTGATGCTTGAGGCGCTGCTGGACAAGCGCCGAATTCTGGAGATCTACCTCAACAACGTGGAATGGGGTGAGGGTGTGTTTGGCGCCGAAGCCGCCGCGCAGCACTACTTTCGCAAGCCCGCTTCCCAGCTGCAAGCCTGGGAAGCCGCTCGCCTGGTGGTGATGTTGCCGCGCCCCAAATACTTCGAACGCCTGCCGAATTCCCCCTATCTGCAAAGCCGCACCGAAGTGATCCTGGCCCGCATGCCCCAGGCACGCCTGCCCTAACCCGCACCTTTCCTTGAGAGGCCCGCAGGGCCGCAGCGATCTGCGGCTTCAGACAGATCGATTTTGACCTCAGGCAAACACGACGCTGGTTCGCCCCGCAGGACGAGAGCGGGGGGGTTTTCTCACCACGATATCAACATCGCGACCCAGCCGATTCAAGCAATCCAACATCTTGGCTTCGCTGATGCCTCGAAATTGGCCGCGCAGCATGCCTGACAACTTGGGTTGCGGCATGCCAAGAACTTCAGAAGCTTGGGTTTGTGTGAGATGGCGTTGCTTGATGATCTCACTGATTTTCGCGGCCAGTGTGGCCTTGACGTGCATCTCTGCCGCATCCGAACGCCCAAGGTCCGCATAGATATTGGTTGACCCTTTTTCAACTTCGTTCATTTCAAACTCCTTTCGCATGCGCAAGTGCGGCCTTCAAGCGGTCACGCACACGATCCATTTCTTGTTTGGGCGTCTCAATGCCTTGCTTAGATTTTTTCTGAAAACAGTGCAGCACATAAATGGCATCGGCTATCTTGACGGTGTAAACCGCCCGGTAGGTGTCTCCCATGTAATCTTCTACCACCTCCAACACACCAGCACCGCCAAACCCCCTGAGAGGTTTGGCTTGCTCATGCTTTTTCCCTATCTGCGCCAAATGCAAGGCGAATCCGAAAACATCAACGACATCGTCAGGCATCACAAGCAAGTCCTTCTTCGAGGACCCCACCCAGAACAAAGGTTTGTGACGGTCAAACATTGTTAAATTATATCCATTTAGATATAATTTAACAATGCATTCGGTTGATCTCAAACGACCTTACGTTCAATGACTTCGGCCTTGGCGGTACATGCCGCTGACTTTGCGGGTTGAGGCCCCGGCGGCTGCCAAGCGTGACAAGGCCAATCCACTGTGGGCATGGGTGATCGCCAGGCCCAAGGCATCGGCCGCATCTTGTCCTGGCACGCCGGGCAATTGGAGCAAGCGTTTCACCATCTCTTGCACCTGCGCCTTGGCAGCACGCCCATGCCCTGCAACAGCCTGTTTCATTTGCAAGGCGGTGTACTCGGCAACCGTCAAATTGCGATGTACCAAGGCGCTCAGGCAAGCCCCCCTGGCTTGGCCCAGCTTCAACGTGGCCTGCGGGTTCACATTCACAAACACGATTTCCAAGGCGGCTTGCTCAGGCTGATAGCGCTCAATGACCTCCTGGACGCCCTCGAACAAAACTTTGATGCGCGCTGGCAAGTCGCCCTGCGCCACCCGACTGGTGCGAATGGTGCCGCTGGCCACATAGGCCAAGCGCCCGCCCTCGGCATCGATCACGCCAAACCCCGTGGTTTGCAAGCCGGGGTCTATGCCTAACAAACGCATGACGGCAAGCTTACCAAGCCGGCGCGAGTTGGGCCAAGCCGCTGGGTGCGTCGCGTTCGTTATTGAACGTGACAATTTCATAGGCATCGGGACGGCTGAGCAACTCGCGCAGCAAGCGGTTGTTCATGGCATGGCCCGAGCGGAAGGCGCTGTAGGCGGCCAGCAAAGGCTTGCCCAGCACATACAGGTCGCCCATGGCATCGAGAATTTTGTGCTTCACAAATTCATCGTCGTAGCGCAAGCCGTCGCTGTTGAGCACCTTGTAGTCGTCCATGACGATGGCGTTGTCCAAGCCGCCGCCCAGTGCCAGGCCATTGGCGCGCATCATCTCCACATCGCGAGTGAAACCAAAGGTGCGGGCCCGCGCAATGTCACGGGTGTAGCGACCGGTATCCATGTCGAACTCGACGCGCTGCCCGGTCGAGTCCACTGCAGGGTGGTTGAAGTCGATTTCAAAGCTGAGCTTGAAGCCGTGGTGAGGCGTGAGGCGGGCCCATTTTTCTTGGGCGCCTTGACCTTCGCGGACCTCTACCGTTTTCAAGACCCGCACAAAGCGCTTGGGCGCGTTTTGCAGGGCAATCCCTGCGCTTTGAAGCAAGAACACAAACGAGGAAGCTGACCCATCGAGGATGGGCACTTCTTCGGCTGTGATGTCCACATACAAATTGTCGATACCCAGCCCGGAACAGGCCGACATCAGGTGCTCGATGGTGTGCACCTTGGCGCCACCCTGGGAAATGGTGGACGCCAGACGGGTGTCGGTGACGGCCGTGGCCGCCACCGGAATATCGACAGGCTGCGGCAAATCGACACGGCGAAACACAATCCCTGTGTCCGGCTGGGCCGGACGCAGGGTCAACTCCACCCGCTGCCCGCTGTGCAGGCCAACGCCAACGGCGCGGGTGATGGTTTGAAGTGTTCTTTGTTGCAGCACCCTTTGATTTTAATCCGCCTGCTTGCGCAGGAAGGCCGGGATCTCGTAATCATCCATGCCGCCAGAGGCCAATGCATCGACCTTGGCTGCAGCTTGGGTGCGGTTGGTGCGCCACACGCTGGGCACCGCCATGCTGCCGTAGTCGGGCTGGGCCATCGAGGTGGCACCGCCCGTTGCGGTCGTCTGGCTGGACTCCATGGTAGGCACCGTGAACGGCACGTTGTCGGTGCCGGTGCGAATGACCTGCAGGGGCTGGGTGTTGCGGCGTCCGCCCACCGACAGGCCGGTGGCCACCACGGTGACGCGAATTTCATCGCCCAGGTTGTCGTCGTACGCCGTGCCGTAGATCACGTGGGCATCGGGTGAGGCATAGGCACGAATGGTGTTCATGGCTTCACGCGACTCGGACAGCTTCAGGCCACCCTTGGCAGCGGTGATCAGCACCAGCACGCCCTTGGCACCCGACATGTCGATGCCCTCCAGCAATGGGCAGGCCACGGCTTGCTCTGCGGCAATGCGCGCGCGATCCGGGCCATTGGCCTTGGCAGTACCCATCATGGCCTTGCCCTGCTCGCTCATGACGGTGCGAACGTCTTCGAAGTCCACGTTCACCAGCGCTTCCACGTTGATGATTTCGGCAATGCCCCCCACCGAGTTGCGCAGCACATCGTTGGCATAGGCGAAGGCCTGATCTTGGGTGATGTCATCGCCCAGCACTTCCAGCAACTTTTCGTTGAGCACCACGATCAGCGAGTCCACGTTGGCCTCGAGCTCGGACAAACCGGCTTCGGCGTGGTTCATGCGGCGGCCGCCTTCCCACTCGAAGGGCTTGGTGACCACGCCCACGGTCAGGATACCCATTTCGCGAGCCACGCGGGCCACCACTGGGGCCGCGCCGGTGCCGGTGCCACCGCCCATGCCGGCCGTGATGAAGAGCATGTTGCAGCCTTCCAGGGTTTCGCGAATCTGGTCCACGGCAGCTTCGGCGGCTTCACGGCCACGCTCGGGCTTGCTGCCTGCGCCCAGACCGCTGTGACCCAGCTGAATGGTTTTGTGGGCCGAGCTGGCGCGCAAGGCCTGTGCATCGGTGTTGGCGCAAACGAATTCCACGCCTTTGACACCGCTGGCAATCATGTGCTCGACCGCGTTGCCGCCGCCACCGCCCACGCCGATCACCTTGATCTGGGTGCCTGAGTTGAATTCTTCGACTTCAATCATTTCGATGCTCATACTTTTCTCCAATTTTCCAAGTTGCAGTTGCCGTTTATTTGTTTCGTTTGTTGATTCTTTGTGTCTTCAAGAGGGAGGCGGTGCGCCTCGACAGCAGGGTCGCCATCGACAACATCGCCCACTGGGCCAGGAGGGACTGCCACGCGCCAGGTGAGATTGCAGGCTGAAACGGTTCATCAGAAGTTCCCCACAAACCAGTCTTTGATACGACCGAAAGCAGTTGTCACCGAGCCACTCTTTTGGGCCACTTTGAACCCCCGCATGCGGCCCAGGCGCGCTTCTTCGAGCAAGCCCATGACGGTGGAAGCACGCGGCTGCGACACCATGTCCGAGAGCGCGCCGCCATAGTGGGGCAGGCCGCGGCGCACGGGCTTGAGAAAAATATCTTCGCCCAGCTCGACCATGCCCGGCATGACCGCGCTGCCGCCGGTGAGCACAATGCCAGACGACAGCACCTCTTCAAAGCCAGAGTCGCGAATGACTTGTTGCACCAGCGAAAAGATTTCCTCCACACGGGGCTCAATCACACCCGCCAAGGCTTGGCGGCTGAGCATGCGTGGGCCACGATCACCCAGACCAGGCACTTCCACTTGCATTTCCGGATCGGCCAGCATTTGCTTGGCATAGCCCGACTCCACCTTGATGTCTTCAGCATCTTTGGTGGGGGTGCGCAAGGCCATGGCAATGTCGCTGGTGATCAGGTCGCCGGCGATGGGAATCACCGCCGTGTGTCGAATCGCACCGCCCGTAAAAATCGCCACATCTGTTGTCCCGGCGCCTATGTCCACCAGGGCCACGCCCAGGTCTTTCTCGTCTGCGGTCAACACCGACAAGCTGGAGGCCAAGGGGTTCAGCATGAGCTGATCCACATCGAGGCCACAGCGGCGCACGCACTTGATGATGTTTTCTGCTGCGCTTTGCGCCCCGGTCACAATGTGCACCTTGGCTTCAAGACGGATGCCGCTCATGCCGATCGGCTCTTTGACGTCTTGGCCGTCAATCACAAACTCTTGCGGCTCCACCAGCAACAAGCGCTGGTCGGTGGATATGTTGATGGCCTTGGCCGTCTCGACAACGCGGGCCACATCGGGCGCCGTCACTTCGCGGTCTTTCACGGCAACCATGCCGCTGGAGTTGATGCCCCGAATGTGGCTACCGGTGATGCCGGTATAGACCCGGGTGATTTTGCAATCGGCCATCAGTTCGGCCTCTTTCAAGGCTTGCTGAATGCTTTGCACCGTGGCATCGATATTCACCACCACGCCACGCTTCAAACCGCTGCTGGTAGACACGCCGAGCCCAGCGATTTTCATTTCGCCTCCCGGCAACACTTCTGCCACCACCGCCATGACCTTGCTGGTACCAATATCCAGCCCGACCACCAAATCCTTGTACTCTTTTGCCATAGAGAGACCTCGTGCCTTATTTCTTCACCTGTTGTGGATCCACCGTGGTGATGCCGCGCATGCGCAAGGCATAACCGTTTTCATGCCGCAAATCTGCCGATTCCAGTGCAGCCACTTTCCTTCCATTGCGCGATGCCACACTGGGCAACGTTTGAACAAAGGGTTGCAATCTCGCCTTGAGTTCCTCGGGCGTGCCACGCCCCATTTCCACCACCGCGCGCTTGCCCAGATGGGCGCGCCAACTGCCGCGTGCGGTCAACTCCAGCCCTTGCATGGGCAGCCCCAGTTCCTGGAAGACCGACGCCAGTTCGCGGTACATGACCAGCACTTGGGCCGACTGGTTGTCAGGGCCATGCAGCGTGGGCAAGTCTTCGTCTTCCAGATCGCCCAGGTTGGCTTCGAACACTTCCCCTTGCTGGTTCAGCATGCGGCCCTCACCCTCATGCCCCCAAAAGGCTGCGGGCTGGTGCTCCACCAGGTGCACGCGCAGCCGGTTGGGAAACTCTCGCTGGACCACGGCCTGGCGCACCCAAGGCACCGACTCAAACACTTTGCGGGCCTGGGCCAGGTCGACTGTGAAAAAGTTGCCATTCAATTTGGGAGTGATATTGGCTCGCAGGGTGACCACATTGTTGTGCTCGACTTCGCCCGTCACCGTGATGCCAGCCAAGGCAAACAGTGGCAAGCGCAGCAACCACCACACCAAGGCTGCAATGACCAGCAACGCACACCCCAGAGCCATGACCGTGGCGGCCATGTTCATGAGCTTGACATCCAACGGAATGACCAAGGGCATGTCCAGGGTGGCGTTGAGGCGTGCGTTCACTGGGCTGCCTCTTTCGGGGTGTGGTCCAGTGTTGCGCTGCTGAGCACGCGCAAGCACAAGGCTTCATAGGAAATACCTGCCGCACGGGCCGACATGGGCACCAGCGAATGGCTGGTCATGCCCGGCGAGGTGTTCATTTCAAGCAGGAAGGGCTGCTCGTCCGAGGCGCGAATCATCAGGTCAGCGCGCCCCCATCCTCGGCAGCCCAGTGCCCGGTAAGCCGACACCACCAGTTGCTGGATACGTTGCTCCAATGCGGCAGGCAAGCCGCTTGGGCAGTGGTATGTCACATCGTCTGTGAAATATTTGTTTTGGTAATCGTAGGCACCATCGGGTGCCGCAATGCGCACCACGGGCAATGCGATGGCAGAGGCGCCACTGCCCAGAACGGGACAAGTCACCTCCATGCCCTGCACAAACGCTTCGCACAGCAGGTCGGGGTCGTACTGCGTGGCCAGGCTGACCGCCGCTGGCAAGTCTGCAGCCGCCGTCACCTTGGTCACGCCGATGGAAGAGCCTTCGCGCGGCGGCTTGACGATCAGCGGCAAGCCGAGCTCACCGGGAATGCGTGCCAAGCGCGATTCGGATTGCTCTTCGGGTGGCAGCCAGACCGAGGCGGGGGTTGACAAACCCAGCGCTGACCAGATGCGCTTGGTCATGACTTTGTCCATGGCCATGGCTGAGGCCATGACACCAGACCCGGTGTAGGGAATGCCCAGCAACTCCAGCGCGCCCTGCACGCTGCCGTCTTCGCCATAGCGGCCGTGCAAGGCGATGAAGGCGCGCCCAAAGCCCTCGCGCTTCAAGGTTTCAAGGCCTTGCTCTGCGGGATCGAAGGCATGCGCATCGACACCTTGGCTGCGCAAGGCTTGCAGCACGCCCTGGCCCGACATCAAGGACACCTCGCGTTCGGCCGATCGGCCGCCCATCAGCACCGCCACTTTCACCGAGGCATCCCACGGTGGCATGGCCGGCAAGGTTTGCAGCAGGTGACTCATGCCTGACCTCCTGGTGCTGTCGCTTGCAATGCCAAAACGCGTGCCGGCACTGCACCAATGGAGCCAGCGCCCATGCACATGACCACATCGCCATCCTGCGCCTGCTGAGCAATCAACTGGGCTAGTTGCTCTGTGTCTTGACTGAACTGAATCGCATCCTTGCCGGACACGCGGACTGCGCGCACCAGGGCGCGGCCATCGGCTGCCACGATGGGCGCTTCGCCAGCGGCATAGACTTCGGTCAGCCACACCACATCGGCCTGCCCAAGTACCTGCACAAAGTCTTCAAAGCAATCGCGGGTCCGGGTGTAACGGTGTGGCTGAAACGCCAACACCAGTCGGCGCCCAGGAAATGCGCCGCGAGCCGCAGCCAGCGTTGCGGCAAGCTCGACGGGATGGTGGCCGTAGTCTTCGATCAAGGTGAACTGTCCGCCCTGGCGCGCGGCCACCTCTCCGTGGCGCTGGAAGCGCCGGCCCACGCCCTTGAATTCCGCCAGCGCTTTTTGCACAGCAGCATCCGGGAGGTTCAACTCCACCGCCACTGAAATAGCCGCCAAGGCATTCAAGACATTGTGAACGCCGGGCAAATTCAGGTCAATCTGCAAGTCGGGCAAGGTCACGCCATTGCGGCGCGTCACGCGAAACTGCATGCGCGCGCCCACAGCTTTCACATCGTGTGCCCGAACCTGCGCTGCTTCGCCCAAACCGTAGCTGGTGATGGGACGGGACACATCTGCCAGGATGCTTCGCACCGCCGGGTCGTCGGTACACAAAATCGCGGCACCGTAAAACGGCATGCGATGCAGGAATTCGATGAACGCGCCCTTCAAGCGGCCAAAGTCATGGCCATAGGTGTCCATGTGGTCTGCATCGATGTTGGTCACCACCGACATCACGGGCAGCAGGTTGAGAAAGGAAGCATCCGACTCGTCGGCTTCCACCACAATGTACTCACCGCTGCCCAGCTTGGCATTGGCGCCGGCGCTGTTGAGGCGGCCACCGATGACAAATGTAGGGTCCAGTCCGGCTTCGGCCAACATGCTGGCCACCAGGCTGGTGGTCGTGGTCTTGCCATGCGTGCCCGCAATCGCGATGCCTTGCTTCAAGCGCATCAACTCGGCAAGCATGACTGCGCGCGGCACAACAGGAATCAATTTTTGATGCGCCACCACCACTTCGGGGTTGTCGGCCTTGACGGCGGTGGACGTCACCACCGCGTCAGCGCCTGCGATGTTGGCCGCCTGATGGCCGACAAAGGTTTGAATGCCCAAACCTTGCAAGCGCTTCAAAACGGGTCCGTCGGACAAGTCCGAGCCAGACACCACATAGCCCAGGTTGAGCAACACTTCGGCAATGCCGCTCATGCCAGCGCCACCGATGCCTACAAAATGAATGTGCCGGATGGCGTGCTTCATGCGGCCAACTCCTGACACGCCTTGACCATCACATCCACAGCGTCTGTCTTTCTTTGAAGGTAGGCTTTTTCTGCTGCCGCCAACAAATCGGCGCGCTGTAAGCTTGCCAATCGCTGAGCCAGCGATTCGGCCGTCAATTCTTTTTGAGGCACACACCAGCCCCCGCCTTGTGCCACCAGGAAGTGCGCGTTGGTGGTTTGGTGGTCATCGACTGCATGCGGGAAAGGCACAAACAAAGCAGCGACGCCCACGGCAGCCAATTCGGTGACGGTACTGGCACCGGCACGACAGATCACCAGGTCGGCTTGCGCAAAGGCGCTCGCAGTGTCTTCAATAAAGGGCGTCAAATCGGCTTGCACGCCCGCCTGGGCATACGCCTCGCGCAGTGCTTCAATTTGCTTGGCGCCGCTTTGGTGAACGACCTCGGGACGCTGCGCCAACGGCAACAGTGCCAACGCTTGCGGCACCACCTGGTTCAAGGCCTGGGCACCCAGGCTGCCACCGACTACCAGCACGCGCAAAGCGCCGCTTCGGTTGGCAAAACGAAGCGCAGGCGGGTCTTGCATCAGGAAAGCTTGACGCAACGGGTTGCCCACCCACTCGGCCTGGTCCATCACTTTCGGAAACGCGGTGTAAACACGCCGTGCCACACGTGCGAGCACCTTGTTGGCCATGCCAGCCACAGAATTTTGCTCATGCAACACCAAGGGTCGTCCGGCCAAGGCGCTCACCAACCCCGCCGGGAAACTGATGTAGCCCCCCAAGCCCAACACCACGTCTGGCTGGACACGTCGCACCACTTTCATGCTTTGCCAAAAGGCTTTGGCCATGCGCCAAGGCAACATCGCCAGTGTTGTGAGGCCTTTGCCGCGCACGCCGGAAAACGCCACGGTTTCATAGGCAAAGCCGCGCGGCGGCACCAGTTGGCTTTCCATGCTGGGCGCTGGCCCGCCCAGCCAGTGCACGCGCCAGCCCAATTCGCGCAAACGCTCGGCCACAGCCAGCCCGGGAAAGATATGCCCTCCCGTGCCGCCCGCCATGACCAAAGCTGTTCCGCTGCTCACAAACGGCCTCCATGCATCAACTGTCGGTTCTCGTAATCGACGCGCAACACCATGGCAATGGCCACCAGGTTGAGCAAGATGGCCGATCCACCATAGCTCATCAGCGGCAAGGTCAATCCCTTGGTCGGCAAGGCGCCCAGGTTCACGCCCATGTTGATGAACGACTGAAACCCGACCCAAATGCCCACGCCCTGCGCTAGCAAGCCCGCAAAAATGCGGTCCATGGCGATGGCCTGGCGACCGATGTACATGATGCGACGCGTCAGCCACATGAACAGGCCAATCACCACCAGCACACCGATGAAGCCGAACTCTTCGCCGATGACGGCCAGCAAGAAGTCGGTGTGGGCTTCGGGCAGCCAGTGCAATTTCTCCACACTGCCACCCAAGCCGACGCCAAAAATTTCGCCACGGCCAATCGCAATCAAGGAGTGCGACAACTGGTAGCCTTTGCCCAGCGCATGCTTCTCGCTCCAAGGGTCGAGGTAGGCAAAAATGCGCTCGCGACGCCACTCCGACAAAGCAATCATGAGGCCGAAGGCCACCACCAGCACAGCGGCAATCAGGAAGAACATGCGTGCGTTCACGCCGCCCAAAAACAGGATGCCCATGGCGATGACTGCAATCACCATGAAGGCCCCCATGTCCGGTTCGGCCAGCAACAACAAGCCGACCACGGCCACGGCGATGCCCATGGGCGCAACCGAGGTGAAGAATTTTTCCTTCACTTCCATTTTGCGAACCATGTAATTGCTGGCGTACAGCAGGACGCCCAACTTGGCCAGTTCGGACGGCTGGAAGTTCATGATGCCCAGAGAAATCCAGCGCCGTGCCCCATTCACCCCCTTGCCGATGAAGGGAATCAAAACTGCGATGAGCAAGATGAGCGACACCACAAAAATCCAGGGCGCCATTTTTTCCCAGGTATTGATGGGCACCTGAAAGGCCAGCAACGCGGCCACAAAGGCGATGCCGATCGAGGCGACGTGACGCACCAGAAAGTGCGTCTGGGTGTAATTGGCAAAGCGCGGGTTGTCGGGCATGGCGATCGAGGCGGAATACACCATGATCAGGCCCCACATCAGCAAACCCAGTGTGACCCACGCCAGCGGTTGATCGAAGCCCTTGACCCGCACAGGCGCGGCACCCGTCCGGGTGAATTCGGTGCCGTGCACGCGCACGGGCAAGGCATCGGGCCCCTCGGCTGGGACCTCACCCCACAGACGGGACCACAAGCGACCCATAGAGGCTGTCTTGGCCGTCATGCCACGCCCTCCTCTTGTGCCAAGGCCTGTACAGCCGCCACAAAGACCTCGGCACGGTGCGCATAATTGCGGAACATGTCCAGGCTGGCACACGCCGGCGACAGCAGCACCGCATCGCCCGCTTGCGCCAGGTCACTGGCTGCGCTCACCGCTTCGGGCAGGCTGGCAGCGTCATGCAGGGGAACACCCGTCACCGTCAGGGCTTCTCGCAATGCAGGCGCGTCGCGCCCGATCAACACCACGGCGCGTGCATGTTGCTTGACGGGGTGAACCAAGGGCGCAAAATCTTGCCCCTTTCCGTCACCGCCCAGGATGACCACCAGGCGCCGATCGGCCCCCAGCCCCAGCACCGCTGCCACGGTGGCGCCGACATTGGTGCCTTTGCTGTCGTCAAAATATTCCACGTCTTGGACCCGGGCCACGGGTTCGACACGGTGCGGCTCTCCGTTGTACTCGCGCAAGCCATAGAGCATGGGCGCCAGCTGACGCCCTGTGCTGCAGGCCAGTGCCAGCGCCGCCAAGGCATTCAAGGCATTGTGGCGGCCGCGTATGCGCAGGGCGTCGGCAGGCATGAGACGCTGCAGGTGTATGTCTTCCTCTTCGTCGCGACGCCGCTTGCGGGTTTCATCGGCTTCCATGGCACGCACCAGCCAGGTCATGCCATTCACCGTTTCCAGGCCATAGTGTCCCGGCTGATTGGGCACATCGCTGCCAAAGCTGAGGAAGTTGCGCGCCGGGCGCTGCTTCTTTTTGATTTGCTCTGGCGTTGGCAACATGGCCATGGTGGCCGGATCATCGCGATTGAGCAGCATCAGGGCCTGCTGCCCAAACACATTGGCTTTGGCCGTCGCGTAGGCCGCCATGTTGCCATGCCAGTCCAAATGGTCCTGGGTGATGTTGAGCAAGGCTGCAGCGGTAGGTTCAAAATTGTCGACGCCCTCCAACTGGAAGCTGGAGAGCTCGAGCACCCAGGCCTGCGGCAAGCCGTTTTCACCATTGAGCCAGTGGCACAGGGTGTCCAACAAGGTGGGGCCGATGTTGCCGGCCACCGCAACGCTCATGCCGGCTCGTTCCAACAACAACCCGGTCAGCGCGGTGACCGTGGTCTTGCCATTGGTTCCCGTGATGGCAAGGATTTGCGGTTGGTATGCCGTGGTGGCGCGCAAATCGATCAACGCTTGGGCAAACAAGGTGAGCTCGGTTCCCCGCCAAAGGCCCATGGCTTGTGCCGCTTGCCAAAGCGGCGCCACGCTCTGCGGCGAGAGCCCCGGGCTTTTGAACACTGCGCGAATGTCAGTGCCCTCGATGGCAGAGGCGTCAAAGGCACCCGACTTGAATTCCACGGAGGGGCAGTCTGCCAGCAGCGTGGCCAGGTGCGGCGGTTGCTCGCGCGAGTCCAGCACGGTCACTCGAGCGCCATTGCGGGCGCACCAACGCGCCATCGCCAGGCCGGATTCCCCGAGGCCCAGGATGAGTGCGTGTTGGTCTTTGAGTGACAACATCTCGTTCAGCGCAATTTCAAGGTGGACAAACCGACCAGACACAACAGCATGGTGATGATCCAGAACCGGACCACCACCTGCGTTTCGCGCCAGCCGCTCTTTTCAAAATGATGGTGCAGGGGCGCCATTTTCAAAATGCGCCGGCCTTCACCGTATTTGCGTTTGGAATATTTGAAATAACTCACCTGGGCCATCACTGACAGGGCTTCGACCACAAAGATACCGCCCATGATGGCCAGCACAATTTCCTGGCGCACGATGACAGCAATGGTGCCCAATGCGCCACCCAGGGCCAGCGCGCCCACGTCGCCCATGAACACCTGGGCCGGATGGGTGTTGAACCACAGAAAGGCCAGGCCCGCACCGGCCATGGCCGAACAGAAAATCAGCAACTCGCCAGAGCCAGGAATGTAGGGAAAGATCAGGTACTTGGAATACACCGAACTGCCAGTGACGTAGGCAAAAACGCCCAAGGCAGAGCCCACCATCACCACCGGCATGATGGCCAGGCCATCGAGGCCATCGGTCAAGTTGACCGCATTGCTGGAGCCGACGATGACCAGGTAGGTCATGATCACAAAACCAAACACACCGAGGGGGTAGCTCACTTCTTTGAAGAAAGGCAGCATCAACCCGGCCTTGGGCGGCAAATCGACGTCGAAGCCCGATTGAACCCAGGTGCTGAACAATTCGAGCACGCGAAGATTGTTGCTTTCGGAAATGCTGAAAACAAGGTACAGCGCCGCGATCAAACCGATGACAGACTGCCAGAAATACTTGTCGCGCGAGCGCATGCCTTCCGGGTCTTTGTGCACGACCTTGCGCCAGTCGTCGACCCAGCCGATGGCGCCAAAGCCCAGGGTCACGATCAGCACAATCCACACGAAGCGGTTGGACCAATCGAACCACAGCAACGTTGAAATGGCAATGGCAATCAAAATGAGTACACCGCCCATGGTGGGCGTGCCGCTTTTGCTGAGGTGGGTCTCCATGCCATAGCCACGCACGGGCTGTCCAATTTTCAGCGCGGTCAAACGGCGAATCACCCAGGGTCCCGCTGCGAGACCAATCAGCAAGGCTGTCATGGCGGCCATCACTGCACGAAATGTGAGGTACTGAAAGACCCGGAAAAATCCGAAGTCGGGGGAAAGGCTTTGCAGCCATTGCGCCAGGCTTAGCAGCATGGGGTATCCTCTTTTGTCATGGCATGAGCCTGCAGGGCATCGATGACACGTTCCATCTTCATGAAACGCGAACCCTTGACCAACACGCTGCCCATCTGCGGCAGTTGTGCCAGTACGGCCGACTGCAAGTTGTCCATGCTCTCGAAATGCGTTCCCTGGCCGTAGGCCTGCGCAGCGTGCCGCGACAACTCACCCAGCGCCAGCAACCGATCGATGTGTTGCGCACGCGCGTGCTGACCCACCTCTGCGTGAAAAGCCGGGCCCTGCATGCCCACCTCACCCATGTCGCCCAGCACCAGCATGCGCGGCGCGGGCAAGTCGGCCAGCACATCGATGGCCGCGCGGACCGAGTCTGGATTGGCGTTGTAGGTGTCGTCCACCACTGTGATCACACGCCCTTGGTGCGCCAATTGAAAGGCGCGAGAGCGGCCTTTGACCGGGGCAAAGTTGTCCAAGCCCTGGGCAATGGCGGCCAGTGGTGCACCCGCAGCGAGCGCGCAGGCGGTGGCGGCCAACGCGTTGCGCACATTGTGCCGGCCGGCCAGATGCAGGCGTGTCGTGAAGTTGCCTGAAGGCGTCTGAAGGCTCACTTGCCAATGGTTTTGCAGCCATTCGCTGCGCAGCAAAGACACCTCGGCGGCAGCGATTTCGCCAAAGCGCAGGCAACGCCGGTTGCCCGCCAGCGATTGCCACAACGGCGTGTAAACGTCGTCGGCAGGGAACACCGCCACGCCATCCTGTGGCAACGCTTCAAGGACAGCGCCGTTTTCGCGCGCGACAGCTTCCACGCTGGTCATGAATTCCTGGTGCTCACGCTGCGCGTTGTTCACCACCGCTACGGTAGGCGCAGCCATACGGGCCAAGCCTTCGATTTCGCCGGGATGGTTCATGCCGATTTCGACCACGGCGCAGTGGTGTTCAGCGCGCAGGCGCAGCAGGGTCAGGGGCAGGCCAATGTCGTTGTTGAAATTGCCCTGAGTGGCCAATGAGTGATCACCTGCCCAGGCATGCATGATGCTGGCGATCATCTGGGTCACGGTGGTTTTCCCGTTGCTGCCGGTGACTGCCACCAGGGGCAGATGAAACTGGCGGCGCCATCCGGCGGCCAATTCACCCAAAGCCACCCGACTGTCGGGCACTTGCAGGCCGCACAGTCCGGCCTCTTGCAAGCCACGTTCGGCCAAGGCACCTGCGATGCCGTGAGCCTTGGCTTGCGACAAGAAATCATGGGCATCGAAGCGCTCGCCTTTGAGAGCGACAAACAGGTCGCCCGGTTGCAGGGTGCGACTGTCGGTGTGAACGCGATGGACCACGGTGGCTGCATCGCCCACGGCGTGTGCCTGGGTCAGCCACTGTTGTGCTTGGCGCAAAGAGAGGCTTAGCGATGCGGTCATGCATTGCCCCTTCTTTGCAAAGCAAGCCGGGCTTGTTGAACGTCGGAGAAAGGCTGGCGCACGCCCGCCACTTCCTGGTAGTCCTCATGGCCCTTGCCTGCGATCAGCACGATGTCGCTGGCTGCGGCTTGCATGACGCTGTGCGCAATGGCTTGAGCGCGCTCCACGATGGTCTGAACCGCAGAACCTGGCGTCAGTCCAGCCTGCATCTGTTGCAAGATGTGCAACGGGTCTTCGCTGCGCGGGTTGTCGCTGGTCAGCACCACCTGCTGAGCATGGGCTTGTGCGGCAGCAGCCATCAAGGGACGTTTACCGGCATCGCGGTCGCCACCGCAACCGATGATGCAATGCAATTGCCCGCCGCGCGCTTGCGCCAAGGGCTGCAAGGCCAACAATGCCTGGCTCAAAGCATCGGGGGTGTGCGCGTAATCCACCACCACCAATGGATGACCTTCGATAGCCACGGTTTGCATGCGCCCCGGCACCGCCAAAAGCCCTTGGCAAGCAGCAACCGCATCGGTCAATGCAACGCCCAGTGCACGCATGCTGGCCATCACACCCAACAAATTGCTGACGTTGTAGCGCCCCACAAATGGCGTGACCAGTCGGTAAGATTCAGCGCCCTCGGTCACCTCGAAGCACAGCCCGGTCGAACTGGCCGAACTTGCGCCTGGGGTCACGAACTGAATGTTGCGCGCCTGCAGACGCGCAGAGGCAGACTCCCCAAAAGTCCATAGCCGATCGGCCGGTATCACAGCCTGGGCCAGCAAATGCTCGACCAGCGCCAAGCCTTTGGGATCGTCGAGGTTGACGGCAGCCGCCTGCGGACCTGCGTCATCGAACAAACGAAGTTTGGCTTGCCAGTAGGCTGCCATGCTGCCGTGGTAGTCGAGGTGGTCTTGGCTGAAGTTGGTGAACAGGGCCACCCTGACACGCGTGCCCTCCAGCCGATGCTCCATCAGTCCAATGGACGAAGCCTCGACCGCACATGCTTTCACGCCGGCTTGAACGAAATCGTGCAAAGCGCCTTGAAACACAACAGCGTCCGGTGTGGTCAGTCCGGTCGATGGGCCTTTGACGCTGGCCTGCCCCAGGGCATCCGACTGGATTTCTCCCATCCCCAGCGTGCCGACCACGGCACACCGACGTCCCAGGCGTGTCAAAGCCTGTGCCAACCACCAAGCCGAGGAAGTCTTGCCGTTGGTGCCGGTGATGGCCACCACATCCAGATGGTGGCTGGGATGCGCATAGTAGGCAGCAGCAATCAGGCCACTGGCTTGCTTTAGGTGCGGATAGGAGGCCATGGCTTCGGTTGCTGCATCGGCTTGCATCTGCAAGCCCTGCGCTTCTAGCAAACATGCTGCAGCACCTTGTGCCAAGACCTGAGCGGCATGGCGGCGACCATCATGGCGAGCGCCCGGCCAGGCCAAAAAGGCATCGCCCCTTTGCACTTGACGGCTGTCGGTGCGCAAACGCCCTGCGCCACGCTGGCCAAGCCAGCGGGCTGCATCTTGGGGCGTGTACAGGGCTTGCATCAGAAAGACTCCGGCTCGGCTTTGGCAATCACCTGCGGCTTGACCGACAGGTCGGGCTGCACGCCCATCATGCGCAAGGTCTGTTGCACGGTTTGGCTGAACACAGGTGCAGCCACATCACCACCAAAATAGCGCCCGTTCGTTGGCTCGTCGATCATCACGGCCACCACAATGCGCGGCCGCTCGATGGGTGCCATGCCGACAAAGAAGCCACGGTATTTCTTGCCAGCATAGCCACGGCCTTCTTGCTTGTGGGCCGTACCGGTTTTGCCACCCACTGAGTAACCCATGGTTTGCGCTTTCTGGGCTGTGCCACCAGGACTGGTCACCATGTGCAGCATGTTGCGCATGGCAGCGGCATGGCGGGGCTCGATGACTTGCACGCCAGGCACTTTGTCCGTCACCTTCAACATGGTGACCGGCATGATGTCACCATCCCGCGCGAACACGCTGTAGGCATGCGCGAGCTGGAACAAACTGGTCGATAGCCCGTAGCCGTAACTCATGGTTGCTTGCTCGATCGGACGCCAAGTTTTGTAGGCACGCAAGCGCCCGGCCACAGCGCCGGGGAAAGGCACTTGCGGCTTCTGGCCAAAGCCCACCTGCGTGAACATTTCCCACATGGCCTGTGGCGGCATTTGCATGGCAATCTTCACGGTGCCGACGTTGCTCGACTTTTGAATGACCTCATTCACGCTGAGCAGGGCATGCGGGTGCGCATCACTGATGGTATGCCCGCCCAGCGAGAGGCGACCGGGCGCCGTCTGGATAGGCGTTTCGGGCTTGACGATGCCCTTTTCCAGCGCCAACCCGACCACAAATGGCTTCATGGTCGAGCCAGGCTCAAAGGTGTCGGTCAACGCGCGGTTGCGCAATTGCGCGCCACTGAGGTTGACACGCCGCTCAGGCGAATAGCTGGGGTAGTTGGCGAGGGCCAGCACTTCGCCGCTTTCCACATCGAGCACCACCACGCTGCCAGCCGCAGCTTTGTTTTCGATGACCGCATCGCGCAACTTTTGGTAGGCGAAGAACTGAACCTTGCTGTCGACGCTGAGCTGCAAATCTTTGCCATCGACTGGCGGCACCATTTCGCCAATATCCTCCACCACCTGGCCGAGCCGGTTTTTGATGACGCGCCGAGAGCCCGCACGCCCGCCCAGCTCTTTGTTGAAGGTCAACTCGATGCCTTCCTGCCCCATGTTTTCCACATTGGTGAAGCCCACGATGTGTGCTGCCGATTCGCCTTCAGGGTAAATGCGTTTGTATTCCTTTCGGGAATAGACGCCTTTGATGTTGAGCGCCGCAATTTGTTTGGCAACCGATTCATCAACCTGGCGCTTGAGCCACACGAAGCTCTTGTCTTCGTCTTGCAGTCGGCGATCAAGCTCGGCAAGGGGCATCTCCAGCAACTTGGCCAAAGCCTTCAGCTTGGACGGCTCACGCTCCAGATCTTCCGGACTGGCCCAGATGCTGGGCACAGGCACGCTGGAGGCCAGAATCAGGCCATTTCGATCCAGAATGCGGCCCCGATTGGCGGGCAACTCCAAGGTGCGCACAAAACGCACCACGCCCTGGCGCTTGAAGAAGGCGTTGTCAATCACCTGAACGTAAGCTGCGCGCCCGACCAAGCCCAGGAAGCCCAAAGCAATGCAGGCCACGATGAACTGGCTGCGCCATACGGGCGTCTTGCTGGCCAGCAATGGGCTGGAGGTGTACTGCACGCTGCGACTGCTCACGGCTTGGCCTCCTTGGGCGCAGGCGTGACCACAAGGCTTGCGGGCTTGCCTGTGGGATCCACATATTGCGAAATCGCCGGGGTGATGGTGCGCATGTTCAATTGCTCGCGCGCGATTTTTTCCACACGCAAGGGCGTTGCTTGTGCGCGGCGCTCTAAGTCCAGCCGCTCACGCTCCAACTCCAATTTGTGGGCCTCCGAGCGCGCACGGTCAAACTCGGTGAACAAGCGCCGCGAGTCGTACTGGGTTCGTACCAAGAAAATGGCACTGGCCATGATGGCCAACAGCAACAGCACGTTGAGGCGCGTCATGTGGCAGCCTCCGGCAAAGGCAAGCGCTGTGCGACACGCAAAATGGCACTGCGAGAGCGGGGGTTGGCCTTGACCTCTTCGGGACTTGGCTTGAGGCGATCCAGGGCTCTCAAGTCCATGACCTTGGGTGGCGCGAAGGGCGCGCGGCGGTCGAACACTTCTCGCGAATGCTTCGCGATGAATTGTTTGACGATGCGATCTTCCAGCGAATGGAAACTGATCACAGCCAGGCGCCCTCCAGGTTCAAGTACATGCAGTGCCGCCTTCAGCGCCTGTTCGAGCTCTTCAAGCTCGGCATTGATGAAAATCCGAAAAGCCTGAAATGTCCGCGTTGCAGGGTCCTGGCCCGGCTCGCGGGTTTTGACCGCGCCAGCCACGAGCTGGGCCAGCTCAAGGGTGCCTGCAGGAATGCCCCGTTCTTGTCGGCGAGCAACAATCGCCTTTGCAATCGGAACAGCAAACCGTTCTTCGCCATAGTCACGAATCACCTCCGCTATCTGTTGAAGCTCTGCCTCTTGAAGCCAATCGCGCACGCTTTGCCCCCGCGTGGGGTCCATGCGCATGTCCAGCGGACCATCGTTTCGAAATGAAAAACCGCGTGCCGGGTTGTCGATCTGCGGCGAACTGACGCCCAGGTCCATCAGGACGCCCGCCACCGACTGCGCCGGCAAGTTGCCCAGCTCGCAAAAGCCCTCGTGGCGTATGGCAAAACGCGCATCCTGTATTTGCGCCGCCTGCACGATGGCGTCGGGGTCCTTGTCGAAGGCAATCAATCGCCCTTGAGCCGAGAGCTTGGAAAGAATCAGCCGCGAATGGCCGCCACGACCAAAAGTGGCATCCACATACGTCTTGTCTGGCTGAATGCAAAGGGCCTCGACCGCTTCGTTCAACAAGACGGTGGTGTGCTGCCATGGTGTGTCCACCGCCCTTCCTCAGAAAGAGAAGTCCTTGAAGACATCGGGCATCTCGCCTTGCATGGCTTGAGCTTCTTGTGCTTCGTAGCTGGCCTTGTCCCACAGTTCAAAGTGGTTGCCCATGCCCAGCAGCATGGTGTCCTTGGCGATACCCGCCGAGGCGCGCAACTCCGGGGAAATCAACACGCGGCCCGTGCCGTCCATCTCGACGTCCATGGCATTGCCCAAGAAGATGCGTTTCCACCATTGCGCGCTCATGGGCAGAGCAGCAATGCGCTCGCGAAACTTCTCCCACTCAGGGCGCGGAAAAATCATCAAGCAGCCATGGGGATGGCGGGTTACTGTCAACTGGCCGCCCGCCGTGGCGGCCAGCACATCGCGATGGCGCGTCGGGACCGACAAGCGACCCTTGGCATCGAGACTCAGTGATGAAGCACCCTGAAACACAGCGGCGAACCCTTACAAAATGACAGCGTGAACGGCAAGGGTGGTGAAGTTGTCGAATGACACTTTTCACCACTTAATTGCACTTTTTTGCACTGTATCAGGATTTTGTCGGTTCGCAACAGTCCAACTGTGATTTTTTTCAATGGAATCAATGACTTAGAGCGGTTTTAAAGAGCCGTCCAAGAGAAATTTTCTTTGCAAATGAAGCACTTAGAGAAGTCACTGAAAGTAGGGTATGAGAAGTAAAAAAAACGGCAGGTCAAAACCTGCCGTTCCAAACTCAGAGAAAAACAAAATCAATCACCAAACATTTTCTGCTTCAGTTCGCGACGTTGTTGGGCCTCCAGTGACAAGGTGGCCGTGGGGCGTGCCAGCAAACGGCCTACCCCGATGGGTTCGCCGGTTTCATCGCAATAGCCGTAATCACCGGCATCGATGCGGGAAATGGACTGTTCGATTTTCTTCAGCAGTTTGCGCTCGCGGTCACGCGTCCGAAGCTCCAGCGCATGCTCTTCCTCGATGGTGGCGCGGTCTGCCGGATCAGGCACGATGACGGTGTCTTCACGCAAATGCTCGGTGGTTTCACCGGCATTGGCCAGGATGTCTAGTTTCAATTGGACCAGCTTCAGGCGGAAGAAGGCCATTTGGGTGTCATTCATGTACTCGCCATCGGGCATGGCGAGCACTTCTGCATCGGAGAGTTTTTCCACAGGCGTGGTTTTCCAGTTGTTGGCCAACTTGGCGTCTTTTTTAGGAATCACAGGAATAAAGTTGGGAAGGGAAGGGGTCGAAATGGGCCCATAACTGGACTTGGCGGCGTTCGAGGCCACCACTGGCGCGGGCGGCGGCGGCACCATCGAGGCCGCCTTGGCGGCCCGAGATGACTTGCGTGGCGCGGGCACCGGGGCCGCCACAGGGGGCGTGGCGACCACAGGGGTGGGCACGGGAGGGGGCGCTTTTGCGGCGACCGCTTTGGGCACAGCTTTGGAGCCCACCTTGGCAACTGTTTTGGCCGCCACCGGTGTCGTGGTTTTGGCTCCCTTCGAGGGCGCCGCCTTCACCGGCGCAGCTGCTTTCTTAGCGGGCGCGGTTTTGGCTACCGTCTTAGCTACCGTCTTGACTGGGGTCTTAGCGGGCGCTTTGGAGGCGGACTTGGCGGGAGCTTTGACAGGCGCCTTGATGGTCGCTTTAGTCGCAGGCTTCTTGGCGACCGGCTTTGCGGCGGACTTGGCAACGGTTTTGACTGGCGCCTTAGCGGGCGTCTTGGCCAAAGGCTTGGCGGGCGTCTTGCTAGCGGATTTAGCCACTGGCTTGGCCGTCTTGGCCGTCTTGGCAGCGTGGGCGGCTTTGGCGGGTGCAGCGGCTTTTTTGGCCGCAGGCTTGACTGCCTTCTTGGCGGAACTGGTTCGGGTCGAGGCTTTCACGGG
>VERE01000075.1 GCA_018882835.1 Limnohabitans sp. | reverse complement strand
TGCTGGCCGAGTTTGACCGCATTGCCGAGCGTGGCGGTGTGCTGGGGGCCATGGAAACCGGCTACCAGCGTGGCCGCATTCAAGACGAGAGCATGCACTACGAGATGCTCAAGCACACCGGCGAGTACCCCATCATTGGCGTCAACACCTTCCGCAACCCCAAGGGTGACCCGGTGCTGGAGTCACTGGAGTTGGCGCGCAGCACCGACGACGAGAAGCAGAGCCAGTTGAAGCGTTTGCGCGCTTTCCAGGCCGCCCACGCCGAGGAGGCCCCGCGCCAGCTCAAGCGTTTGCAGCAAGCGGTGCTGGATGACACCAATGTGTTCGAAGTGCTGATGGATGCTGTGCGCTGCTGTTCGCTGGGTCAGATCACCAACGCCTTGTTCGAGGTGGGCGGCCAGTACCGCCGCAACATGTGAGCTAGTCGTCCAGGGCTTGCGTGCGGTTGCGTGCCAGCTGATCGAGCTTCAATTTTCGGGCGCCCCAGTTGAACAACAGGGCGCCCAGCATCGCGCCCAGGAAGTCACCCACCACCATCAGCGGCAGTTGGTGCACGGTGATCAAGGCGTCCTGCTCCACCAGCGTCCAGGCCACGTGGTTCAGCAAGGCGTTGATCAAGGCGTACAGCAGAACCAGTTGCAACAAGTCTTCCAGTACCAGCAAGCGCACCGACCGACCCTTGAAAATCTGAAACAACCACATGGAAACGAGGCCACTGGTGGACGATGCCAGCACGTTCGTGGCCTCCACCCAGGTCAGGTTGTTGTTCCAAACGGCCAGTAAAAAGCCACCCATTGCCGTCGTCAGCGTGCCCCAGGCGAGCCCCAGGACCAGCACATTGGCCAAGCGTAAAAAAGCCGGCAAATAAATCAGGTTGATGTGCGGAGAAAACTCCACGAACTGAAACGCCCAGGCATTGAAAAGATGCACCACCGGGAACAGGGTGGCTGCCGCGGCACCCACCATCACTTGTTCAAGGGAAGGACGCCAGCGCATGAACAAGTTTGCGGCAGGCCGAATCAGGCCGCCGACTTCTTGGCTCGCGACAGGTCTACCCCCAGCTGCCTCAGCTTGCGGTAAAGATGGGTTCGCTCCAGGCCCGTTTTTTCGGCGACGCGGGTCATGGAGCCTCCTTCTTGGCTCAGGTGGTATTCGAAATAGGCCTTCTCGAAAGCATCGCGGGCCTCGCGCAAAGGCTGGTTCAATTCAAAGCTTTGATGCGACGCTGGCAAAGCCGGCGCACTGCTGACCATCGACATTCCCACCGAAACTGGCAGCGCCAAATGTGGCTGCGAGGTCTGCGCAGCCGCAACAGAGGCAGTTGCAGCGAGGACTGCCGGCGGGGCCGTCTTGCGCACCAAGCCTTGCTCGACCGCTTTGAGCAATTTTTGCAGCGTGATGGGTTTTTCCAGAAAGGCTTGGGCGCCAATGCGCGTGGCCTCGACGGCAGTGTCAATGGTGGCATGGCCACTCATCATGATCACAGGCATGTTGAGCAAGCCGCTGGCGGCCCACTCTTTGAGCAAGGTGACACCGTCGGTGTCTGGCATCCAGATGTCCAGCAACACCAGGTCAGGGCGACTGAGTTGGCGTGCTGCACGTGCTTGTGCCGCGTTCTCCGCCAGCTCGACGTTATGCCCCTCATCGTTCAGGATCTCAAATAACAAATCCCGAATTCCCAGTTCGTCGTCGACCACCAATATATTTGCCATGTTGAACGATCAGGCCTTGAAGTTTTGTGAATCTGCCACTTGGAATGATAGCGACACTTGGGCCCCTTGAACCTGGCCGTCTTTTTCGAGGTTTTTCAGGTCAATGCGGGCGCCGTGGTCATCGGCAATTTTCTTCACCACAGCCAAGCCCAGGCCGGTACCGCGGGCCTTGGTGGTCACATAGGGCTCGAAGGCGCGTTTCAGGATGGCCTCGGGAAAACCGCTGCCGCTGTCGCGCACGCTCAGCCGCACGCGCTGCGAGGTGGGGTTCCAGCGGGTGGACAACACCACCTCTGTCACAGCATGGCCTTCGGTTGCATCCTGGGCATTTTGCAACAGGTTGTGGATCACCTGGCGCAACTGCTGGGCGTCGCCCAGGATAAGAGGGCAACTCGGGTCCAGCTGGGCCTGAATGGGCACACTGCCGGCCTCGCTCTGGTACAGCTGAAGCACATCGCCGAGCAACGCATTCAAGTCCAACGCCGAGAGCTCCGCCTGGGGCAAGCGGGCGTAGTCGCGAAACTCGTTGACCAGCCGCTTCATGGCGTCCACCTGGTCCACAATGGTTTTGACCGACTTGGTCAGGATCGCCTGCTCAGGCTCAGCGACCTTGCCCGAGAGCTTCATCTCAAGGCGTTCCGCCGAGAGCTGAATCGGGGTCAGGGGGTTCTTGATTTCATGGGCCAGTCGGCGTGCCACCTCGCCCCAAGCCTGAGCGCGCTGGGCCGAGACAATTTCAGAGATGTCGTCAAACACCAGCAAGCGCGCCTGGTTGGGCAGCACAGCACCACGCGCCACCAGGGTGGTGCTGTTGTTGGAGGTGTCCAGCAAGGCGCTGGTGCGCTGGCTGGAGGCCGACTGAAGCTCGAAAGATTGCTGCCAGTGGTCCAGCCCATGCTGGCTGCGCTCGCCGACAAAGCTGTCAAATTGCTCCAGAACTTGGCGGGCGAAATCGCCCAGTCCTTCAATGGATGCCAGGGGCTGCCCCTCGCGCGCCGCCAGTGGCACACGCAAAATCCGCGTGGCACCCGGGTTGGACGAGACGATGCACCCCGCACTGTCGAGCACCATCACACCTGCGGTCAAGTTGTCCAGGATGGTTTGCAGGTTGGCGCGTGCCAGGTCAACTTGCTCCATGCTTCGCTCCACCGTGGAGCGCGCGTCTGCCAGTTGCTGGGTCATGTCTGCAAACGAACGGGTCAAGCCCTCCAGCTCATCCCGGCCCGACAAAACCGGCTTGGGGCTGAGGTCGCCCGATGCCACATCGCGCACCCCCGAAACCAGCCACAGCAAAGGGCGGGCAAGTTGGTTGCCCAGCAAAACCGCCAACAGCACGGCCCCAAAGACGGACAAAAACAGGCTCAGGGTCAAGGTGCCGATGTACATCCGGCGCAGGCCGTCTCGCGCCAGGGCACGCTCCTGGTATTCCTGGTTGGCGGCCTGAACGGCCAAGGCATTGGCCACCAGGGTTGGGGGCAACATCACGGTGACCTGCAACAGGCGTGGCTCGGTGGTCAGGCCAAACCCCGTGGGTTGTACCGTGGCCAGGGCCTTGATGCGGGGCTTGACCTCCGGCTGTGTCAAGGCTTCCTCCAGGCCTTCAATGGTGGTAACCACCGCCTGGTTGCGCAACTGCCGCATCAGTGCGCTGGAAGGGCGCTCGGGGTTCAGCTGAAAACGGGAGTTTCCGGCAGTCGCCAACGGGCTGCCATTGCTGGCCCACAGAACGACGTCCTCCGCATCCAGTTGCGCGCGCACGCGCTCGAGCGACAAAACGGCAGAAGTTTCCGAGACTTCGTTCAACTGGAAGGCGGCAGCCCGGGTCTTGTTGCCCAGGTCCAGGGCCAGCGTGTCCAGGGTGGCGCGGCCCAGGTTCAGGCCCGCATCCAGCGCGCCTTCGACCTTCACATCAAACCAGGCCTCGATGGATCGCGACACAAATTGATAAGAAACGCCATAAATCAACAAGCCCGGCAAAAAACCCACCACTGCAAATATGGCCGCCAGCTTGACCAGCAATCGGCTGCCAAATTTGCCCTGGCGCCAACGCACGGCCAAGCGAACGGCGATCCAGACGATGATAGCCAGCAACAAGCCAGCCACCACGGCGTTCAAGCCAAACAGCAGGGTGAAGTACTGGGCATAGACATCCCACTTCTGGGTGGCTTGCATCAACAGGAACAACAAGACCAGGCCCATGGCGAGCATGATCGACACCCCTACCACCAACAGCCAGCGCAAGGCCTTTCGGGTGTCGGGCGAGGTGGGCGTGACGCTCATTTGACGGGCGGCAGTTCAGGCGTCATGCGCTGGCTGCGACTGAGGCTCAAAGCCCAGTCGGCCTCTCCCAGGGCGCCAATTTGCAAAGGCCGTGGCAACTGTGTCAGGTCCAGCCGAAAACGAAAATCGGCACGGTGCCTGGACTCCATGTCGATCTCAGCCAAATCGGCAATGCGCCAGCGGTTCACCCGCTGGATGGCCGCCAAGGCTTCGCTCAGGCTGTCAAAGTTTTGCCCCAGGTTGACCCCCAGCCCCGAATTACCAATCGGGTTGGACGAGGCCAACAAACGCCAGCGCCGCGTCAAAGGGTGGTAGCTCAGGCGCCAGTAGCGTTCCTGCCGAGTGACCAATTTGTCGGTCCAGTACCAACGCTCTTTCAAGACCTCGACTTCGGCCATGAAAAAGAAGGGGATGCCGCGCCCCAAGGCCTCTTCGACCGCTTGTGGCAACTCAAACGTGAGTTGGGTGGCCAAAAACCAGCCATCCTCCTGGCGTTGGAAGGTCAGCGGCTCAACTTGTGCGGGTGGCTGCGCCCAAGCCATGCCACTGCTCAGCCAGAGCAAACAGGCCGCCACCCAAGACAACAGTCCACGCGCCAGCCACTGGGGCAGTGGTTCACGGGCCGGATTTTTCGAGCAGTGCGTAATAGAAGCCGTCTTGGTCACCAGACCGATTGTCCGTGAGAGCCGGCATTAAATGCCCTGGAGACTCGCGCAAAATCGCCCCAGTGTTGTGCGCAAGAAACGCTTGGACCTGCGCTTGCCCTTCTTGCTTGAAAACGGAGCAGGTGCAGTACAGCAAAACCCCGCCGGGCCGCAGCAGGGGCCACAGCGCCGACAGCAATCGGGCTTGTTGGGCCGCCAGTTGGCTCACATCGCTGGCACGGCGCAGCCAGCGCACATCGGGATGCCGGCGCACAATGCCAGAAGCTGTGCAAGGGGCATCCAACAAGATGCCATCAAAGGCTTGGCCATCCCACCAGGCCTCGGGGGTTGCGGCATCGGCACAGCGGATGTCCGCCTGCAGGTCCAGACGGTCCAGGGTCTCGCGAATGCGCCGGCACCGCTCGGCATCCACGTCCAGCGCCACCAGCTCGGCATTCAACAATTCCAACAGATGCGCCGTCTTGCCACCGGGGGCGGCGCACGCATCGAGCAGACGCCAGGCGCGTCCCGGCGTGGGCTGCAAGGCAGCGGCCAGCAGCGGGGCGGCCCGTTGTGCCGCAGCGTCCTGCACAGAGCACAAACCCTCGTCGAAACCAGGAATGTCATGAACCGCGCGCGGCGATGCCAACACCAGCCCGTGCTCACCCACCGCTTGTGAGGGCAAACCCGCCTGCGCCCAGCGCGCCTGCAAAGCCTCGCGTGTGATGCGTTGCGTTTGCACCCGCAAAGTCATGGGCGCTGCCTGTTGGTTGGCTTGCAGAATGGCCTGCCACTGGTCTGGGTGGTCGTGTTGAAGTTGTTCAATCCACCAGCGGGGGTGATTCCAGCGTGCGACCGGATCGGCCTCGGTCTGGGCCACCAGCGCTTCCCGCTCGCGCAGAAAGCGACGAAGGCAGGCGTTCAGGAAAGCGGCCTGGGGTTGTGTCGCACGGTGCCGCTTGGCCGCTTCCACCGCCTGATTGACCAAGGTATGTGGCGCATAGGGCGCCAGGTCGTCGTGCCAGGCCAATGCCAGGGCGGTGCACAGCAGGGCATCGGCGGCGGCAGGCGGTGCCCGGCGCGCCAACTGCGTGCGCAAGGCCATGGCTCTTCCGAGATAGCGCAGGGTTTGGTACAGCAGCGCCTGAACGCCTGGACGCAAGTCAGTGCGTACTTCCGAGATGACTCTGGTGGCAGATTGCCCTTGGCGCACAGCGGCCACGCCTTGTGCTGTCGCTTGCAGGAGCTGCCACAACGCCGGGCCGGCCGAAGCGGGGATGGCCGAAGCTGGGACAGCTGGCTTCATTGCAAGCCTTGCGCGGGCAAAAATTTGAAACTGCGTGCGATCAACAGCGCCGGAAACTCGGCGATGGCTTCGTTGTAGGCGGCGATGGCGTCATTGAAACGTTGCCGGTCAGGCTGGATCAAGACGCCCAGCTCTTGCCATCGCAGGCACAAAGACTCGGTGATTCCCACGGCATAGATGTCAGGGTGCACCAAGGCCAGCCAGGCTGCGTCAAGCTCCGCACAAGCGGCATCCACCTCTTGTGCGGAGGGCGGCAACAAAGGATGTTCGTTCATTCGCGCCAGGGCCATGGCGGCCTGACTCGCGGCCACTTGCAAGCGCCCCCACTGTGAGGCAATGGTGGCCAACGAGGCGGTGCTGCGCCAGTGCTCGGGGTCAGAAGCTGCGGCAGTGACCGCATCTTGCACCAGGTCCTGGTATCGCAACAGCGCCTTTTGCAGCTCGGCAAAGCGCTGTGCCACCTGGGCGCGCAAGCGCACCAGGCGGTTGTAAGCCCCCAAGGACCAGAACACCAGCAGCGCCAGCACTGCCCAAAACCAACCCGCTTCCAGCACCCGCGCCTCCTTGAAACGACAAAGGCCCTTGCGGGCCCTTGTGCTTACTCGGCAGCAGCGCTTTCGCCGTCAGCCGGCGCCGGTGCTTCACCGTCGCCAGCCGTGGCTTCTGCCAGCTCTTGCGCTTCGGCTTCGGCGATGGCGCGGCGCTCGGCCTCGTCCATCTGGTCCTTGGCCTTGCGCGCCTGGTGGTAGGCCATGCCGGTGCCTGCAGGAATCAGGCGGCCGACGATGACGTTCTCCTTCAAGCCGCGCAGCTCGTCGCGCTTGCCCATGATGGCAGCCTCGGTCAGCACGCGCGTGGTCTCCTGGAAGGAGGCGGCGCTGATGAAGCTGTCGGTGGACAAGGACGCCTTGGTGATGCCCAGCAACAGGTTGCTGTAGGTCGCGGGCAACTTGCCATCGGCCATCAGCGCTTCGTTGGTGTTGAGCATCTCGGAGCGCTCGACTTGCTCGCCCGCGATGTAGTGGGTATCGCCAGAGTTCTCGACGACGACGCGACGCAGCATCTGGCGCACGATCACTTCGATGTGCTTGTCGTTGATCTTCACACCCTGGAGTCGGTACACATCCTGCACTTCGTCCACGATGTAGCGGGCCAGCTCTTCCATGCCCAGCAGGCGCAGAATGTCTTGCGGGTCGGCGGGCCCGTCAACAATGCTTTCGCCCTTGTTGACGACTTGGCCTTCGTGCACCAGGATGTTCTTTTCCTTGGGCACGAGCTCTTCCCAGACCTTGCCTTCCGGATCGGTGATCTGCAAGCGCACTTTGCCTTTGGTTTCCTTGCCGAAAGACACGGTACCGGTCATCTCGGCCAGGATGCCCTTGTCTTTGGGCGAGCGGGCTTCGAACAACTCGGCCACACGCGGCAGACCGCCGGTGATGTCGCGGGTCTTCTGGCCTTCCACAGGAATACGGGCCAGCACTTCGCCGGGGCCCACGTCCTGGCCGTCACGCACCTGAATCAGCGCGCCCACTTGGAAGCCAATGGTCACCGAGTGGTCGGTGCCCGGAATCTTGACTTCCTTGCCGGCGGCGTCGATCAGCTTGACCTGGGGACGCACAACCTTGGCAGCGCCACGGCGCTTGGGATCGATCACCACCAGGGTGGACAGGCCGGTCACTTCGTCAACCTGCTTGGCCACGGTGAGGCCCTCTTCCACATTCTCGAATTTCACCTGGCCGGCGAATTCGGTGATGATGGGTCGGGTCAGCGGGTCCCAGTTGGCGAGGATGGTGCCAGCCTTGATGGTCTGGTCGGCCTTGATGGTCAGGATGGCGCCATAGGGCACCTTGTGACGCTCGCGCTCGCGGCCATGCTCGTCGTGAATGACGATCTCGCCCGAGCGGGAAATCACCACCAACTCGCCCTTGCTGTTGGTCACATAGCGCATGGTGGCATTGAAGCCAATGGCGCCGTTGGACTTGGCTTCCACACTGGAGGCAATGGCAGCGCGCGAAGCGGCACCACCGATGTGGAAGGTCCGCATGGTCAGCTGGGTCCCAGGCTCGCCGATGGACTGCGCGGCAATCACGCCGACCGCTTCGCCGGTGTTCACCAGACCGCCCCGGCCCAGGTCACGGCCGTAGCACTTGGCGCACAGGCCGAAACGGGTTTCGCAGTTCAAGGCGGTGCGCACTTTGACTTCGTCCACGCCCTGGGCTTCCAGTTCGTCGATGATGTCTTCGTCCAGCATGTCGCCAGCGGGCACCAGCACGGCACGGGTTTCGGGGTGCAGCACGTCTTCGGCAGCGGTGCGGCCGAGGATACGGTCGCGCAGCGATTCGATGACTTCGCCGCCCTCGACGATGGCGCGCATCAGCTGGCCGTCGTGGGTGCCGCAATCGTCTTCGGTCACCACCAGGTCTTGCGTGACGTCCACCAGGCGGCGGGTCAGGTAGCCGGAGTTGGCGGTCTTCAACGCGGTGTCGGCCAGGCCTTTGCGCGCGCCGTGGGTCGAGATGAAGTACTGCAACACGTTGAGGCCTTCACGGAAGTTCGCCGTGATGGGGGTCTCGATGATGGAGCCGTCCGGCTTGGCCATCAGGCCACGCATGCCGGCGAGCTGGCGAATCTGCGCGGCAGAGCCGCGGGCGCCAGAGTCGGCCATCATGTAGATGGAGTTGAACGACTCTTGTTCGACTTCTTTGCCATGACGGTCGATGGTCTTCTCTTTGCGGAGCTGGTCCATCATGACCTTGGAGACGGCGTCACCGGCCTTGCCCCAAATGTCCACCACCTTGTTGTAGCGCTCGCCCGAGGTCACCAGACCGGAGACGTATTGCTGCTCGATTTCCTTGACCTCTTTTTCGGCCTCGGCGATCAGACGGTGCTTCTCTTGTGGCACCAGCATGTCGTCGATGGCAATCGAGATGCCGGCGCGGGTGGCCAGGCGGAAGCCGTTTTGCAACAGCTTGTCGGCAAACACCACCGTCTCTTTCAAGCCGCACTTGCGGAACGAGGTGTTGATGAGGCGGGAAATTTCTTTCTTCTTCAACGCCTTGTTCAGGTTGCTGAACGGCAAGCCCTTGGGCAGAATTTCCGACAACAGTGCACGGCCCACGGTGGTCTCGACCATCGAGGTGCTGGGCACGAATTCGCCGGTGTCCTTGTTTTTGGTCCACTCGGTCAGGCGCACATTGATCTTGGCGGTGAGTTCCACCTGATCGGCGTCGAGGGCGCGCTGCACTTCACCGATGTCGGCGAAGATCATGCCTTCGCCGCGGCCGTTGATGCGCTCGCGGGTCGTGTAGTACAGGCCCAGCACCACGTCTTGCGAGGGCACGATGGAGGGCTCGCCGTTGGCGGGGAACAGCACGTTGTTGGAGGCCAGCATCAGCGTACGGGCTTCCATTTGGGCTTCCACCGACAGCGGCACGTGAACGGCCATCTGGTCACCGTCAAAGTCGGCGTTGAAGGCCGAGCAGACCAGCGGATGCAACTGAATGGCCTTGCCTTCGATCAGGATCGGCTCGAAGGCCTGAATGCCCAAGCGGTGCAGTGTGGGCGCACGGTTCAGCATGACCGGGTGCTCTTTGATGACTTCTTCCAGAATGTCCCACACCACCGGCGTGCCCGATTCGACTTCTTTCTTGGCAGCCTTGATGGTGGTGGCAATGCCCATGGCCTCGAGGCGCGAGAAGATGAAGGGCTTGAACAGCTCCAAAGCCATCAGCTTGGGCAGGCCGCACTGGTGCAGCTTGAGGGTCGGGCCCACGGTAATCACCGAACGACCGGAGTAGTCGACGCGCTTGCCCAGCAAGTTCTGGCGGAAACGGCCGCTCTTGCCTTTGATCATGTCGGCCAGCGACTTGAGGGCGCGCTTGTTGGCGCCGGTCATGGCCTTGCCACGGCGACCGTTGTCCAGCAGCGAATCGACCGCTTCTTGCAGCATGCGCTTTTCGTTGCGCGCAATGATCTCGGGCGCTTTGAGCTCGAGCAGGCGGCGCAAACGGCTGTTGCGGTTGATCACGCGACGGTACAGGTCGTTGAGGTCAGAGGTGGCGAAGCGGCCACCGTCCAGGGGCACCAAGGGGCGCAGGTCCGGCGGCAACACAGGCAGCACAGACAGCACCATCCACTCGGGCTTGAGGCCCGACTTCTTGAAGGCTTCCAGCACCTTGAGCCGCTTGGCGTTTTTCTTGACCTTGACCTCAGAGCCGGTCAGGTCGCCACGCAGGCGCTCGATCTCGGTGTCGAGGTCAATGCCTTCGAGCAGGTCGCGAATGCCTTCGGCGCCCATCTTGGCCACGAACTCGTCGCCGTACTCTTTGAGCTTGGCGTCAAAGTCGTCTTCGGACATGATGCTGAACTTCTTCAGCGGGGTCATGCCGGGGTCGGTCACGACATAGGCTTCAAAGTACAGCACGCGCTCGATGTCGCGCAGGGTCATGTCCAGCACCAGGCCGAGACGGCTGGGCAGCGACTTCAGGAACCAGATGTGGGCGCAAGGCGCGGCCAGGTCGATGTGGCCCATGCGCTCGCGACGCACTTTGGTCTGGGTGACTTCCACGCCGCACTTCTCGCAGATGACGCCGCGGTGCTTGAGGCGCTTGTACTTGCCGCACAGGCATTCGTAGTCCTTGATGGGACCAAAAATCTTGGCGCAGAACAGGCCGTCACGCTCGGGCTTGAAGGTGCGGTAGTTGATGGTTTCCGGCTTTTTGACTTCGCCGAAAGACCAGGAGCGGATCTTTTCGGGCGAGGCAATGCCGATCTTGATGGCATCGAAATGCTCATCGGGAGTGAACTGCTTGAACAGGTCGAGGAGTGATTTCATGGGTGAATTCCTTTCAATGCCTGTTGATTAAGAGCGTTCCAACTCGATGTCGATACCGAGCGAACGAATTTCCTTGACCAGCACGTTGAACGATTCCGGCATGCCGGCATCGATCGCGTGCTCGCCCTTGACGATGTTCTCGTACACCTTGGTACGGCCTTGCACGTCGTCGGACTTGACGGTGAGCATTTCCTGCAGGGTGTAGGAAGCGCCATAGGCTTCCAGCGCCCACACTTCCATCTCGCCGAAACGCTGGCCACCGAATTGGGCCTTGCCGCCCAGCGGCTGCTGGGTGACCAGGCTGTAGGGGCCGGTGGAGCGGGCGTGCATCTTGTCGTCGACCAGGTGGTGCAACTTCAGCACGTGCATGTAGCCCACGGTGGTGGGACGCTCGAAGGCATCGCCGGTGCGGCCATCGTACAGATGAGCCTGGGTGCGGGTGGCGGTCAGGCCCTTGGTTTTGGCGATGTCGTCCGGGTAAGCCAGCTTCAGCATGGCACGGATTTCGTCTTCCGAGGCACCGTCAAACACGGGCGTGGCAAAGGGGATGCCTTGCGACAGGTTGCCGGCCATTTCGAGGATGTTGTCATCGCTCAGCTTGGCCAGCTCTTCCTTGCGGCCGGTGCCGTTGTACAGGCTCTCGAAGAACTGGCGCAGCTCGGCCACACGGGCTTCGGCTTGCAGCATGTCTCCGATGCGCTGGCCAATGCCTTTGGCAGCCCAGCCCAGGTGAACCTCGAGCACCTGACCCACGTTCATGCGGGAAGGCACGCCCAAGGGGTTCAGCACGATGTCGCAGGGGGTGCCGTCGGCCATGTACGGCATGTCTTCGACGGGCACGATCTTGGAGACCACACCCTTGTTGCCGTGACGGCCGGCCATCTTGTCGCCAGGCTGCAGGCGGCGCTTGACGGCCAGGTACACCTTGACCATCTTGAGCACGCCGGCTGGCAGCTCGTCGCCCTGGGTGAGCTTCTTGCGCTTTTCTTCAAAAGCCAGGTCAAAGCTGTGGCGGGTCTGTTCCAGCGAGTTCTTGATGGACTCGAGCTGGGTGGCCACCTCGTCTTCGGCCGGACGGATGTCGAACCAGTGGAACTTCTCGATGGCATCCAGGTAGGCCTTGTCCAGCTGGGTGCCCTTGGCCAGCTTCTGCGGGCCACCATTGGCCACACGGCCAATCAAGAGCTTCTCGATGCGGTCGAACGCATCGGCTTCGACGATTCGCAGCTGGTCGTTGAGGTCCAGGCGGAAGCGCTTGAGTTCGTCGTCGATGATCTGCTGGGCACGTTTGTCGCGCACGATGCCTTCACGGGTGAAGACCTGCACATCGATCACGGTGCCTTGCGAGCCCTGGTCCACGCGCAGGGAAGTGTCCTTCACATCGGAAGCCTTCTCGCCGAAGATGGCGCGCAGCAGCTTCTCTTCAGGCGTGAGGGTGGTCTCGCCCTTGGGTGTGACCTTGCCGACCAGCACATCGCCGGGCTGCACTTCGGCCCCCACGTAGATGATGCCGGACTCGTCCAGGCGGCCCAGTTGCTGCTCGGACAGGTTCGGGATGTCGCGTGTGATTTCTTCGGCACCCAGCTTGGTGTCGCGGGCCATGACCACGAGTTCTTCGATGTGGATCGAGGTGTAACGGTCTTCTGACACGACACGCTCGGAGATCAGGATCGAGTCTTCGAAGTTGTAGCCGTTCCAGGGCATGAAGGCGATCAGCATGTTCTGGCCGATGGCGATTTCGCCCAGATCGGTCGATGCGCCGTCGGCGATCACGTCGCCCTTGGCCAGCTTGTCACCGCGTTGGACGATGGGGCGCTGGTGGATGTTGGTGTTCTGGTTGGAACGCTGGTACTTGATCAGGTTGTAGATGTCCACACCGACTTCGCCAGCCACCGCCTCGTTGTCGTTCACGCGGATCACGATGCGGGTCGCGTCCACATAGTCGACCACGCCGCCACGGGTAGCCGTGACCACAGTGCCCGAGTCCACGGCGGCCACGCGTTCGATACCGGTGCCGACCATGGGCTTCTCAGGGCGCAGCACAGGCACGGCCTGACGCGACATGTTGGCGCCCATCAGCGCGCGGTTGGCGTCGTCGTGCTCCAGGAAGGGCACCAGCGATGCCGCCACGGACACGATCTGGGCAGGCGACACGTCCATGTACTGGATGCGCTCGGCAC
>VERE01000074.1 GCA_018882835.1 Limnohabitans sp. | reverse complement strand
AGACCCGGCCGCTGGCATCGGTGCCGTTGGCACCGCCCTCCAGCGAATCGTCTCCTGCACCCCCCTGCAGCCAATCACCGCCGCTGCCGCCCACCAGCGTGTCATTGCCGGCATCGCCTTTCAGTCGGTCGTTGGTGACGTCGCCCTTGAGCAGGTCGGCACTGTTGGTGCCCGCCACTTCGGCCACGTCAGGGCGGCCATCGCCATCCAAGTCCTGAACCGTTTTGGTGGTTTGCAACATCATGAAACGGTCCCAGAAGCCAATCGCCTCGATGCCACTCAGGATGTCCGAGCCCGTGCCGCCGTCCGAGTCTTCCCACGAATCCACCACCCGGATCAGCATGCCTTCCGAGCCCGGGTTGGCGCTGCTCCAGGTCGCGCCGCCATCTTGGCTGAATTCAATCGTGTAGCGGTCAAATGCGCCCTCGTAGCGCACCACGTCAAAGCCGGGGTTGCCCCAGGCATCGGTGCCGTTGGCGCCTCCCACCATCGAGTCGTTGCCGGTGCCGCCGACAAATTCATCGGGGCCCGCACCGCCCACCAAGGTGTCGTCACCTTCATTGCCGCGCAGGTTGTGCGCAACGGTTTTGTAGTTGCCATTCGATACGTCGATGGTTTCCGACAGCATCGAACCCTGGACATGGATGTTCAGAATCTTGGAGGCGTCTTTCATGTCGCGGTTGATCCAGGTGTTCACACCCAGTTGAATCCAGCGGTCGTTGAACGACAGGCCCTCGATGTTCGTCAGCGTGTCCACCCCATCGCCATCAGACTGCGAATCGCTCACCGTCACCACCGAGCCATCGGCGCTGGCGGTGATGGTGTAGCGGTCAAAGTCGCCGTCGTAACGAACGGTGTCGCCACGTTCATTGCCCATGGGGTCCAGGCCATTGCTGCCGCCATCGATCGTGTCGTCGCCAGCACCGCCTTGAATCCAGTCGCCGCCTGCGCCACCGTGGATCACATCATTGCCTTCGTTGCCGCGCAAATTGTCATCGCCGCTGTAGGCGTATTCCGACGCTCCCATGCCGGTGCGGTAGCCAATCAGGTCATCGCGTGTGGTCCCATCCACGTACGCGCTGGTGATGGGACGCTGCTCCCAGGGAATGTTGTCCTGTGAGGGCGACATGTCGCGCTGGTAGTAGGTCTGCATGCTCAGCGGCATCCATTTGTCGCTGAATGAAATCGCTTCCACATTCAACAAGACATCCACCCCCGTGCCCTGGAAGGCTGCGGGCAGGCGATCCGCCACCACCCAGGCTGACAGGCTGGTGGCCGTGCCGGCGTGGGCGATCAAGCTGTCAATGGCCGCACCGAGGCTGGTCAGGCCTTCCGTACCCAACTTGGTGACATCGGCCTGGGTCGAGGTCACGGCGTTGCCGCTGCCCAGGGTGTAGGTCAAGCCTTTGGTGCTGCTGAGCGACCAGCTGTCCGAGGTCTTGTTCAGGGTCACGTCCACCAGCACATAGCGTGAGAACTTGCCTTCAAAGCGCACCTCGTCGCGCAACTCGCCGCCCCATTGGTTTTGGCCGCTGTTGAGGCCGCCATCGATGTAGTCGTTGCCCGCGCCCGGGCGAACCGACTCGCCCCCCGCACCGCCCAGATAGACATCGTTGCCTTCGCGCAGATCAATGTCGATCTGGGTGGACAACAGCGCCGCGGCCGATTTGCCAGATTTGGAAACAATGTCTGCAAAACTCAGCTCGTTGGCTTTGTTGGTGCCGGTCACGTTGACCCAGTCCAGGCTGTTGTCACCGTTCCAGTCATTGGCATTGATGCGCACCTCGGTTTCCAGTTGTCCATCCTGGAACCACAGGCTCTCCACATTGAACACCAGGTCGGCGCCTTCGCCGCCCAGGTCGCTCGAGAGGCTGTCCACCACCAGCGTGGCGGCACTGTGCGCGCCGTCCAGCAAGTCCAACTTCGAACTGGCCAGGGTCAGCACCTCCACCACATCGGTGGACAGGTCGGTCGCGGTCACCGAGAAAACACCGCCTGTTTTCTGTGCCACCGTGTCGTTGCCGATTAGCACCCGGTAATCACCCGCTGTGCCGCTCGCCGCAATGGTCACGGCCGAGACGGTGTACTGGCTTTGCTTGCCCGAGAAGCGGGCCTGGTCCAGGTCGCGCCAGGCATCGCCGCTGGTGCCGTTGGCGCCGCCATCCAGCACGTCTTGGCCGGTGCCGCCGTACAACTGGTCACCGCCGCCCAGGCCTTTCAGCACATCGTTCCCCGCATTGCCGTTCAGGTTGTCAGACTGTCCTGGCGCTGCCGTGGTGCCGTCCTTGCGCACGTCACCGCTCAAAATGTCGCCAAACAAACTGCCCGACACGTTGCTGGAGGTCACACCCTGCGGATCGCTCCACTCCCACCGGCCAATGCTCATGTCCACCCAGCGGTTGGAGAAGCTCAGGCTCTCCACGCCCACCAAAATGTCGGTGCCCAGCGAGCCGGGATCATCCGAGGGCAACGAATCCTGCACCTGAATGGCGCTGGTTTCGTCGGTGCCGTCGTCGTCCAGGTCCACCATCACCGTGCTGACGGTGAAGCGCTCGAACGGTGCGTGGTAACGTGCGCTGTCGGTGCGGGCGTTGCCCCACTGATCGGTCGCGCCGTTGGCCCCGCCCAGCAGCCAGTCGTCGCCGGCGCCACCTTCCATATCGTCGCCGCCCGCGCCACCTATCAAGGTGTCGTCGCTGCCGCCGCCAGACAACCAGTCGTTTTGTGCCGTCCCTTGCAGCTCGTCCGCAAAATCGGTGCCGGTGGCATTCACGGCCTGCGGTCGCACACCGTTCACCAAGGCCGCCGACATGTCCTCGTAGTAGTTCAGGCGTGGGGTGATGTTGAAGAAGAAACCATTGAACTCCAAGCGCTCGATGTTCACCAGCAAGTCGGTGCCGCTTCCACCGTCTTCGCTGGACAGCTGGTCTTTGACTTGAATGGCGTTCACCAAAGTCGTGTTGGCCGCCGCCGCCTGACCCGCAGGCACCACTGTATAGGTTTTGCTATTACCCGAACCGCTGATTTGCACGTTGACTCCGCGCACTTCGAAGCGTTCGCGGTCGCCGGTGTAGCGCACGATGTCTTGGGTATCCCATTCGTTACCGATCAGGCCATCTGCTTCCACGCCGCCATCCAAGGTGTCGTTGCCACCACGGCCATCCATCTCGTCCGCATGGTTGGTGCCAATCAGCACATCGTCAAAGAACGTGCCGCCAAAGTAAGAGCGGGTGAAGCCGTTGCTCTGCCATGTGTTGCTGCTCACCACCAGGTCCAGCTTGGTGTCGCCAATCAAAATGCGCTCCACCCCCACCAGAACGTCAATGCCAAAGCCTACGCCCGTTTTCTGGTTGTTGATGGCCAACGCGGCATCGGTCAGGAAGCCGTCACTGCCCTTAGGCAGGGAGACCAGCGAAGCCGTGTCCACCACTCGGAAGTAGGTTTGGTTGGCCGTACCGGTCAGTGTCCCCGTGGCATCGTCCACCAGCTTGCGAATCTCAAAGCGGATGGGCAAACTGTTTTTGTAAACAGCGACATCACCAAAGCTAAAGGTGTTCGCGCCACTGACACCTGTATCTGTGGTGCGATCGCTGCCGCCGTCAATCAAATCGTTGCCAATTCCTCCGACCAAGACGTCATCGCCCTCATTGCCGTACAGCGTGTCATTGCCAGCCCATCCTTGAATCGAATCGCTTTTGTTTTGAGCTGTGTCTACACCCCGAATGACCTCAGCAGATCTGTTACCGTCAATCCAGCCAGGACTGGTGGATGTCAGGGTGTAATACATCCCAGCGATGCCAGATGTGCTGATGGTCTGAGAACTGCCATTGACAGTCACGGTGTAAGCGACGTCCGACAGCGCTTTCAAAGAAGTACTGACATCCACGCTGCTGGGGACTGTGTAAGTTACAGCAGACGTAGAGTTATTGATGTTCAACGAACTGCCTTCGAAGGAAATCGAGTCAATGCCCAGCATGACATCGAATCCGTCTCCTCCAAGAGCGTCTGCCAGTGTATCCCTGACTACAACGACAAAGTTGTTGTAGTCGAACATTTTCCTGTTGTTGACGGTGATGTATGCCGAGGTGAAGATGCTGCCTGCATCATCCTTGAAAGCACCGCGGTAGACATCTGCGTCAATGTCGAAGGCCGCAAAGTCCGAGTTGCCGCGAACATAGGTTGCTCGCTTGGCACCTACCGCGCCGGCAGCATTCATCTTGTCGTAAATTTCGACAACATAACGCGAGGCATCGTCGTCATACCTAACAATGTCCCACTGCGTATCGGTGTAGTAAGTTGTCTTTGCACCTGCTGATTCTGAGGCCGTGTTTTGTACCGTAAAGCGTGTGCCGCCAGGAAAGCCAGTTCCCAATGGATTGACTTCAACAGTTGACGTGCTGTAACCACCGATCACGGTGTCGTTGCCAGGCCCGAGTCTTACGATGTCCTTGTGAATTGAGGGGGTAGTTGATGCGGTATAGGGGTCATCACCAAGTTCGATGTAATCGTTGCCTTCTCCCGCGTCCACATAGTCTGAGCCATTGCCAGCATAAACAGTATCGTTGCCGCCGCTCATGATGAATTGCTCCATGGCGGGGTCGTTAAGGGCTTGCCTTCCTCTCGCTAAATCGCCAAAGACCGTGCCAATGAATTTCTTTTCGGTGTTGTAGGCAGCGCTGCTGATCCAAAAAAATTGATCGCCGCGAGAACCGTCCGCTTTGATGGTGTTCGCCATCAAAGGGGTGCTGGTTGAAAGCTCGCTCACATTTAAATTAAGCGTGACGTCGGAAAACTGTACTTTCTCAATGCCGATCAAAGTATCCGACCCTAAGCCGCCAAGTTTCTCGTCTATTTTGTGCGAGATTTGAAAGTAGTAACTTGGTTTTTCCAACGTAGATCCAACGCCAGTGATGGAACCTGTCGTATCGTCGGTTAATCGTTCAAGCTTAAATTGCGAGTAGGTTGCCGACAGCTTGGCAATATCCTGATTGCCCGCGCCGCCATCCAGCGTGTCATTGCCTTCACCCCCTTGCAGCGTGTCAACGCCGGCGCCGCCCACCAGCCAATCGGTACCGGCGCGACCATCGATCCAGTTGTTGACCGTGGCATCGCCCACCAGCTTGTCGCCATAGCGGGTGCCATTGGTGTTGGTCTGCGTGCCCCAGTTGTTCACGAAGGGCACCAATTGCTCAGACGCGTCCGAGAAATTCAAGACCTCGATGTTCTTCAGCACATCGCGGCCATCGCCGCCTTTGGCATCCGACACCTTGTCCTGCACCACGATCAGGCCATCGGCCACATAGTAAGGCGAGCTGACGTAGTACGCCGTGTTGGCCACCAATGCCGAAGGCTGCACAGCCACACCTTGTGCATTGAACTTCTGCACCGTGCTGCTGACACTCTTCTCGGCCGCAGTGGCCGGGCGCAAGAAGCTCACGTTGTAGCGGTTGGCCATGTTGTCGAACCGGGCACGGTCGGCGTCGTCCCAGCTGTTGCCGGTGTTGCCATTGGTGCCGCCGTCCAGCACATCGTTGCCTCGGCCGCCTGCCAACTCATCGCCGCCAGCGCCGCCCAGCAACGTGTCGTTGCCGGTGCTGCCTTGCATCCAGTCTTTGTTGCTGTAAAAGCCGTTGACCCCGTTGCTGGGGGTGGCGGCATCGTGGCCGGTGGCGTCCATCAGGTCATCGACCACGCCACCATCGTAGTTGTTGTTGCCCACCCAGACGTTGTTGTCCACCATCTGCGGCTTTTGCCAGGGATTGACGTTGAACGTCAGGTTGATCTGGGCGTCGTTGAACTGCAGCTGTTCCACATTCAACACATAGTTCACGCCGTCGCCGCTGGGCAATTTATCGGTCACACGCACCACACTGGCCGGTTTGGCGCTGGGGTACTGGGCATCTACATAAGTCTTGATGGCCGATGACGACGGCAACTGGCTGTAGGTCAACACATCCACGGTGTAGCGCGACTGTGCGCCGCTGAACTGCACGCGGTCCAGGTTGTCCCAGGTGTTGGTGGTCGAGCTGCCATTGGCGCCGCCATCGTAAATGTCGTTGCCGGCACCGTCCATCATGCCGTCGCCACCGGCGCCGGTGAACACCACGTCGTCGCCGGCACCCGACTGCACCCAGTCGCGCTCGGTCAGCAAGGCGATGGGCAATGTGCTGCTGCTGGCGGGTTGCGACGTGGGTTGTCCCATGTTGTCGAAGGCGAATCCGACTTTGGGGTACAGCTTCAGCACCGAGCTGCCGCCCATCATGCCCGCGTTGCTCAGCATGACCTCGCCACCCAGACTGCCATTGGCTTGCGCCGTCAATTCAAAAGTGACCGGCACATTCCTCTGCAGGTTCATGTCCCAACGGGTGCTGGCGTTGAAGGGCGCGGGCTGATTGTCATTGCCCACAGGCATGGCGGTGGCCATTTGATAACCCAACACCGCCACATACACCGTGCCTGCTGCAGGCGCCAAGCCCGCCACCGTGAGGTTGACGCTGGTCGACCCTTCGGCTTTCAGTTGCACCGTGCCTGTGGCCACAGACGAGAGGTAAGTCGCAGACAGCGCATCCGTGTCAATGCTGTCGGCAAAGTCGGTGCCTTGGGTGTTGTTGTTCCCGCTGTTGGCGTTGTAACGCACACTCAGGTCTTTGTTGCCATCGTTGAACTGCAGGCTTTCAACGTTGTAAATTTTGTCTTTGCCATAGCCGCCAAATTCCTTGGGCAGCTTGTCTTCCACCCACAAGAATTTCTTGCCATCGTTGTCCTGGCCGGCCGTGATGGTGAAACGCGACATCGAGGCGTCATAGCGCACCTGGTCTTTGTCATCCCACTCATTGCCGGTGGTGCCGTTGGCGCCGCCATCAATGGTGTCGTCGCCTTCGCCGGCATCAATCCAGTCGCCGCCACCGCCGGTCGAGATCAGGTCATCGCCATCGCCCGCATTGACCCAGTCGCGGTAAGCGCTGCTGCCGGTGGGTTGGGTGTCAATGGTGTCGGCCAGGTCGGTGCCATTCCAGTTGTAGCCGGTGACCGTGTTGCCACCCGTGCCGGGCATGTAGTTCATCTGCGGGGTTTTCACCACCATCAGGTTTTTCTCGCCGTCGGAGAAGCGCAGAACTTCCACCTGGGTCAGTGTGTCGGTGCCATCGCCCGCGTCTCCCTTGGAATCCACCACACGGAAAGCATCGCCCACCTTGGTGATGGTGTAGCGCGATGCGGGGCCGGAGTACTCCGCCACGTCCACACCGTTCGAGCCATTGTTGTCCCAGGTCTGGGTGCTGTTTTGGCTTTCAGCCCGGTTGGCGCCACCGTCAATGCTGTCGTTGCCCTTGTCGCCGCGGAAGGTGTCGGCACCGGCGCCGCCCTTCAAAGTGTCGTTGCCGGCGTTGCCCATCAGACGGTCCGAGCCCGCGAACAGGGCCGAATCGTCACCCAGCGCGTCGCCCACGCTGGAGCCTTCCAGGTTGATGCCCTTGGGTGTCTGCCCTGGCTGACCGGTGGCGGGGTCCCAGCCCCGATCGATCCAGATGTTGGGCGTCAGTCGCACCTGCTTGTCCGAGAACTGCAGCATGTCCACGTTCACCACCGTGTCGGTGCCATCGGGGCTGTCCTTGCGCAGGTCTTTGATGGTGAACGTCATCACCCCATTCAAATCCTTGGACGTGATCTCGTATTTGTTGGCTGGACCGGAATAGCTGGCGCGGTTTTCCATTTCCCAGGTGTTGGCCATGGGGTCGGCCAGCAGGGCGCTCAGGCGGGCTTGCAAGCCGCCGCTGCCGCCGCCATCGATCGAGTCGTCGCCAGCACCGCCGGTGATGTCGTCGCCTCCCAAGCCAGCTTTGATCGTGTCATTGCCGGCGCCGGCATTGATCCAGTCGCGTTTGGACAGCGCACTGTTGGCCACAGCCAGTCCATCGGCGTCAATGCTGTCAGCAAACTCGCTGGCCTGAATGCTGTTGGTGCCTTTGTCGTCGGGCGCAGCCCAGAAGTTGGTGCCCAAATTCTTGCCGGCATCGCTGAACTGGATGAACTCGATGTTGCGCAGCACATCTTTTTCACCCGTGGTCTTGTTCACCAGTTCGAAGCCATCATCCTTGGCGCTCAGCGTCCAATCGCTTGACTTGCTGTCAAAGTACTGCGCGCTGTCACTGCCTGCGCCGCCATCCAGCGTGTCATTGCCTGCGCCACCATTCAAGCCATCGTTGCCCAGACCGCCGTTGAGCACGTCGTCGCCAGCGCCGCCATTCAGGCCATCATTGCCCGAAGAGCCCGTCACCGTGTCGTTGCCTGCGCCGGCGTCGTAAAAGCCGGTCGAGCTCAGCTGGTAAGTGTTGTCAGTGTCGTCGCCACCAAAGTCGTCCTCGGGGTGTGACACAATGGTCATGGCGCGCGTGGCCGACACCGTGGTGCCCGCAGCGCTGTCCTTGAACTTGAGCTCAATCAGTTTTTCACCGGCAGCAGCAGACCAGTTTTGTGTCAAATTGCCGCTGGTATCCGTCACCCCCAGATAAATATGCGCCGCCAGCAGCTGTGTGATGGCCACCGTGGCCTTCTCGTTCAGCGTGATGCTCAGGTAGTCGCCAGCCTTGCCCTGGTGGGTGGCGTCCAGGGTGCCAATCACCACCGATTGGGTGCCGGCCTTGGCATTGCTGAACGATTTGTTCACCACCGCACCGGTCGCGTCCCGCACATCGGTCCCGTAATACTGGGCATCACTGAAATAAGAAATTTCGCGGGTGGTGGCGTTCACCTTGAACACCCCGCTGAGCGTTGAAATGCCCAGGCGCAGCTGGTTCATGTTGCCCGTCAGCACCGACACCGTCAGGTTGCCGCCATTGAAATTCAAGGCGTCGCTGTCCTGCAAGATCACCTGGTTGCTGTTGGTGCCCGAAGGGTTCACCACGTTGGGCCCTGCCTCGCCGTTGAAGGCAATCAGCCGGCCGGTGTTGTGGGTGTCCTCGTCCATGTCCCGCAACACCGGGACCAGGCTCAGGGTGGGAATGCCGTTTTCAGCCTGCGCTGTCAGGGTGACCACACGCGAGGCTTGCACCACGGTGCCGGCAGCGCTGTCGCTGAATTCAAAAGTGACCGTTTTGTCGCCAGCCACCGCTTCCCAGTTCTGCGTGTATTTGCCAGACGCGTCCAGCGGCACCAGGCCCACATGCGAAGCCAGCAATTCAACAATGGCCGGCGTCGCTGCGGCATTGAATGTCACTTTGTAGGCCGCGCCGTTGTTGCCATTCAGGCTGCTGTCCAACTGGCCAATCACGACCCAGCTGCTGCCCGCCTGGGCCGGGTCGCCGGCGGCGTGCAGCAGCCTGCCAGTGTCGTCGCGGACGTCGCTGCCGTAATAGGTGGCGTTGGCCGCGTAACTCACAGCGCCACTGGCGCTGGTGCTGAAAACGCCCGTGAAGCCCGACACCCCCAGCTTGAGGCCGCTGACCGAGCCTCCGGTCACGCTGACCTTGAGCGAGCCCCCGGCAAACGAGGCCGAGTCGGTATCCACCAGCTTGATCTGGTTGGTGCCACTGGCGGCGGGCGCCGTCACGTTGGGTCCCGCCTCGCCGTTGAACGCAATGCGCCGGCCCCGGTTGTTCAGGTCTTCATCGAACGTGCGCGGGCTGGTGGAAAGCGTCAGCGTAGGCGGCAAATTGGGGCCACTCACCGGCGGTGCGCTGCTGTCTTTCGGGCCATAAAAACCAGTGACCAAACCGGCGTTGTCCACCGTCAGCCGGCCATTGATCAGTTGCGGCTCATCCAACACCCTGACCTGGTCGGCTTTGCCGTCGGCATTCAAGTCCTCCATCATCAGCGGCAGGGTGAAGGCTTCCGTGCCAAACTGCGCTTGCAAGGTGTCCGGCACGCCATCACCGGTCATGTCGAAAATGCTGCCTGAAAAGACTTGACTGGCACCATTGCCGTCTTTCACATCACGGGCGCTGAAGGTCGCATACAGGCCAGCGATGGCAGGCAAGGGCGAGGTGTTCAGCGCCACCGTCACCGCCGTGTTGTATTCGTCGGTCAAGGTAAAGCTGCTGGGCAGGGTGGCCGTCGCACTGGCGTAGGTCAAAGGCAACACGATCTCGGGCTGCAACTGCAGGCTGTAACTCTCCGGGCCCACCGCCGTAGCATTGCTGTCCACCAACTTCAAGGTGCCGGTCTTCACAGCGCCCGAACTGCCATCGGTGCTGACCGCAAACGTCAGCGGATCACTGTCCTTGTCCTGAAAAATGCGCAGGTCGCGCACGCTGCCGATGTAACCCGGCAGGGTGGCCGCGGCACTGTCCAGCACCAGGTCGGCAAACACCTCGTTGTCGCCCGGCGTGCCCACAGCCACTGCGCCCACATTGAAGGCGCTGCTGTCATCCGACGGGTTCGACAGGATGGTCATCTCGCGTGTGGCCGTCACCGCCACCGCGCTGGCGCTGTCCTTGAGCTTGAACTCAATCAATTTTTCACCGGCCGCTGCCGACCAGTTTTGCGTCAAGGCGCCGCTGCTGTCGGTCACGCCCAGGTAAATGTGCGCGGCCAGGGTCTGCACAATGGCCGGTGTGGCCTTGTCATTGAATTGAATCGTCAGGTAGTCGCCCAGCTTGCCCTGGTGCAGCGTGTCCAGCTTGCCAATCACCACCGCCTTGGCGGCCGTGCCAGCCTGGTCCGGGTCAAAGGTTTTGTGAACAATATTGCCACTGCTGTCCTTGATGTCGGTGCCGTAATAGGTCGCATCGGCGTAGTAGGTGACATCGCCATTGCTGCCCACCTTGAACACGCCGCTGTTGCCCGAAATGCCCAGGCGCAGCTGGTTCATGTTGCCACTCAGGGTGGTCACCGTCAGGCTGCCACCATTGAAATCGGTGTTGTCATCAACGATCACCACCTGGTTGCTGTTGCTGTTGCCGGGGTTGGACACATTTGGGCCCGCTGTGTTGAAGGCAATCAGTCGGCCCGTGTTGTTGGCGTCTTCGTCAATGTCGCGAATCACTTTCAGGAACGCCAGGAAAGGCTGGCCGTTCTCTTCGTGCGACACCACCGTCACGGTGCGCGAGGCGCTGGCCGTCTGGCCTGCAACATTGGAGGACAGCTCGAAGCTGACGGTTTTGTCGCCAGCCACGGCCGCCCAATCCTGGGTGTACTTGCCCGCGCTGTCCACCACCTGCAGGCCAATGTGCGAAGCCAGCTGCTCGACCATCTCGGGCGTGGCATTGGCAGAAAAGTTTAGCTTCAAGGCGGTGCCGTTTTTGCCATTCAAGGCGCTGTCGATGGTGGCCACGGTCACGCCGGTGCTGCCGTACCTGGCCGCCTCGCCGCTTTGATGCAGCACATTGCCTGCCGCGTCCTTGACGTTGGCGCCGTAGTACTGGCTGTCTGCGTAGTAATCCACGGCGCCCGTGCTGCTGTTCACCTTGAACACGCCACTTAAAGTGGCCACGATCAGATTCAGCCCTGTGGTGCTGCCCCCAGTTGCTGCGCTCACGCTGACCTTCAGCGAGCCGCCGGGCACGTTGCTTGCGGTCAAACCGGTGATGTTCAGCTGATCGGCACCTGCGGCAGAGGCTGACACCACATTGGGCCCCGTTTCCAACAGCGGCGCGATGCGCCGGCCCGTGAAATTCAGGTCTTCGTCAATCGTCCGATCAGCGCTGCTCAGCGTCAGCGACAAGCCTGTGCCTGTGCCTGTGCTGCTGTCGTAATCCAGGATCATCAGGGATTGGTTGTTGGCCAGCAGCACGCTGGTGGGAACATCGGTGGTGGGCGCTGTGCCATCCTTGCTGAACGCCCCCACCAGGTGACCGCGGGCCATCAAGGCCACCAGCGCGCTGCCCTCGGTGCCCGCCGCCGCAATGGCCGCCTGGGTGTCGTGCACGATGTAGTACGCACTGTCGTTGGCCACACTGCTGGCGCTGGGCAAGCCCGACAAGGCCACCACCTTCAGGGTGGCCGAAGCGGCGTAGTCACTGCCCATCAACGACAACGTGCCCGTGCCCGTGCCCGTGTTGTCCGTCGTACTCGGCTTCAGGGTGAACACATGGGTACCGTCGGCCGGCCGGTAGCCGTCGGGTGGGTTCCAGTTGGTGGGTGTGTTGGCTGTGGCAAGGGTCACCGTGCTGATCAGGGTGTCGTTGTCGTAGATGCCATAGCTGCCGGCCGCCGTAGCCTTCACCCAAAACGGGCTGCCCGCGCTGTCTGTGGGTGTTGTGGGGGTGGTAGGCGTCGTAGGCGTGGCGGTCGTCCCCAGGTTGTTGATCACCACCTTGTCGGGTGACTGGTCGGCCACGCTCGCCACAAAGTTACCGGTGAGGCTCAGGGGCAGGTTGCCGCTGGCCACGGCGGTGGTGGCCTTGAACGAAAAGTCTGCGTTCACCGTCAAGTCGTAGCTCACCGTGGTGGCTGTGGTGCCCGTGCCTACCACCAACACCAGCTTGTTGGGTTTGGTGCTGGTGGTGATGGTGCCGCCCTCATAGCGCAACTCGGCGTGGGCATTCAAGCTGGCGATGTCAAACGACGCCAGCAGGGTGTCGTTGGGGTTGGTGTCTTTCACCAGGGCGAATTCGCTCGTGACCGTGGTCGGGCTGGCGGTCAACTCGTTCACCACCACAGTGTCTGGCGTGGTGGCTGTGGCGGTGCTGCTGGAAAAACTGCCCGTCAAGCTGCTCGGAAAGCCCGTGACCGTGCTTTGCGCCGTGGCGGTAAAGGTTTTGTCAGCATTGACCACCAGGCTGTAGGTCAGCGAGGTGGCGTTGGCCGTGCCGGCCGTGCTCACCAGCACCAGCTGGTTGGGCATCACGCTGTTGGTGATGGTTTGCGAGCCTACGTAGCGCAACTCGGCCTTGACCCCCAGCGTGGCAATGTCAAACGACGCCAGCAAGCTGTCGTTGGGGTTGGTGTCTTTGGTGAGGGTGAATTGCATCATGGCCAGCGCTCCGAAAAAAAGGCAGTTCCAACACCGTGTGTGACTGCTTTGTAAAGTTCATTATCAACTGATTCCATGACAAAAAACTTCCATTTCTGAGAAAACTTCTGAGGTACCTTTTGAGCCAGCGTAAAATGGTCGATTGACTTTAGATACGCTAGCCATGTTCCTCACCCCCAAGCGTTTGCTGAACCTTCTGCCCCTGGCCTGTTGCCTGTGGCTGACCGGCCTGCCATTGGCCTCCCAGGCACAGTTTCCGCCGCTGCCGGGCGCCACGTTGGGTACCTTCACCACGCCGGGGACCGGCACGGGGCAGGGTACGGGCGCCGCACCGGTCATGGGGGGTACCCCCGGCATGGGCACCGCTGCCACAGACACCCCGGCCTTCGCAGACCCTCGAACCCCCGCCATCGATAACCCGGCCGCACCCGCCCGTGCAGGCCAGCCATTGGGAGCCGATGGCAAACCTTTGGCGCTGGGTCCGGATGGCAAGCCCGCCCTGCGGCCCGTCCTCCCCACCGACTTGCCCCCCCTGGTGCTCACCCAGTTTCAAAAATTCGTGCAAGACAGCACCGGCAAGCCGGTCAGCCTTTACGGCTACAACCTGTTCGAAGCCAACCGCTACCCCGCTGTGACCGACATTCCG
>VERE01000104.1 GCA_018882835.1 Limnohabitans sp. | reverse complement strand
CGACAACGTGTCGATCACGGTCAAGCTGATCCACCCGATTGCGATGGAAGAAGGCTTGCGCTTTGCCATCCGCGAAGGCGGCAAGACCGTCGGCGCTGGCGTCGTTGCCAAGATCATGGAGTAAACCGTAGGGGTATAGCTCAATTGGCAGAGCGTCGGTCTCCAAAACCGAAGGTTGGGGGTTCGATTCCCTCTGCCCCTGCCACCAGACTCTGAAAAACCTCGGTTTCTGGTGTCTCCCGAGCCCGCCAACTGTTTGGCGGGCTTCCGCGTCTTAAACGACGCCCCTTTTTTGGAATGAGTAGCAGCCTGACATGGCCACCGCAAACGTTGAAACCGTGAACACCTCTGCCGACAAGCTGAAGCTTGCGGCGGCTGCTGGCTTGGTGCTGGCGGCCTTGGTGGCGTATTACCTGTTGGGCCAGAAGGGCGCCTTGATTCAGTGGGCGGCTTTGCTGGTGTGTCTGGTGGGTGGCGTGGTGGTGTTCCTGAGTTCGTTGCAAGGTCGTCGCTTGATTGGCTTTGGTCGCGATGCCTGGCGCGAGGTGCAAAAGGTGGTTTGGCCAACCCGCAAGGAATCCATGCAGATGACGGCCTATGTGTTTGGCTTTGTCGTCATCATGGCCTTGTTCCTGTGGTTCACCGACAAGACCCTTGAGTGGGTGTTCTACGACCTGATTTTGGGCTGGAAAAAATAATGAGCGACACCGTCGAAAATTCAAGCCTGCTGGCGCCGTCCGCCAACCCGGACCTGCGTTGGTACGTGGTCCATGCCTATTCGGGCATGGAGAAGGCCGTCGAGCGCAACATCACCGAGCGCATTCAGCGCGCTGGCATGCAAAGCAAGTTCGGCCGCATTCTGGTGCCCACCGAAGAAGTGGTGGAAATGAAAAATGGCCAGCGACGCACCACCGAGCGCCGTTTCTTCCCCGGCTATGTTCTGGTTGAAATGATCATGGACGACGAGTCCTGGCACCTGGTCAAGCACACCAACAAGGTCACCGGCTTTGTCGGTGGCGCCAAGAACCGCCCGGCCCCGATCTCTCAGGCCGAAGTCGAGAAGATCGTCAGCCAGATGCAGGAAGGCTCTGACAAGCCGCGCCACAAGGTTGAGTTCATGGTGGGCGAGTTGGTGCGCGTCAAGGAAGGCCCCTTCACCGACTTCAATGGCTCGGTGGAAGAAGTCAATTACGAGAAAAACAAGGTTCGCGTGTCGGTCACGATTTTTGGTCGTGCCACGCCCGTCGAGCTGGAATTCGGTCAAGTCGAAAAGACCTGATGGTTTGGCATCGGGCGCCTTCCGACTCGGCGCCCGGTGGTTTGAAGTGAGTCGTTAACCCCGGGGAGCTCGCAAGAGCGTTTGTACCCGCAAGGAGAAAAAGCATGGCAAAGAAAATTGTCGGCTTCGTGAAGCTGCAAGTGCCGGCTGGCAAGGCCAACCCGTCGCCCCCGATTGGTCCCGCACTGGGCCAGCGTGGCTTGAACATCATGGAATTCTGCAAGGCGTTCAACGCCCAGACCCAAGGCGTCGAGCCGGGCCTGCCCCTGCCGGTGGTGATCACCGCGTTTGCAGACAAGTCCTTCACCTTCATCATCAAGACGCCCCCGGCGACCACCTTGATCAAGAAGGCGATCAAGCTCGACAAAGGCTCTTCCAAGCCCCACGTTGACAAGGTTGGCAAGATCACCCGCGCGCAGCTGGAAGAAATCGCCAAAACCAAAATGAAAGACATGACCGCTGCCGATCTGGACGCAGCAGTTCGCACCATTGCGGGCTCGGCCCGTTCGATGGGCGTCACGGTCGAAGGAGTCTGATCATGGCCAAAATCACCAAGAAACAAAAAGCCCTCGCCGGCAAAGTCGACAGCAACAAGCTGTACCCCTTTGCTGATGCGCTGAGCATCGTCAAAGAGTGCGCCACCGCCAAGTTCGATGAGTCCATCGACGTGGCTGTGCAACTCGGCATCGACGCCAAGAAATCCGACCAGGTGGTGCGTGGCGCCGTCGTGTTGCCCAACGGCACTGGCAAGACGGCCCGCGTGGCCGTGTTCGCCCAGGGCGCCAAGGCTGAAGAAGCCAAGGCCGCCGGTGCGGACGTGGTCGGCATGGACGACCTGGCGGCCCGCGTCAAGGCGGGCGACATGCCCTTCGATGTGGTCATTGCCGCTCCCGACGCCATGCGCGTGGTCGGTACCCTGGGTCAAATCCTGGGCCCCCGTGGCCTGATGCCTAACCCCAAAGTGGGCACCGTGACCCCCGACGTGGCCACGGCCGTGAAAAACGCCAAAGCGGGTCAGGTTCAGTTCCGTGTGGACAAAGCCGGTATCGTGCACGCCACCATCGGCCGCCGCTCTTTCGACAGCGACAAACTCCAGGGCAACCTGGCTGCGCTGGTCGATGCCCTCAACAAGTCCAAGCCAGCCACCAGCAAGGGTGTTTACCTGCGCAAGCTGGCCGTGTCCTCCACCATGGGTGTGGGCGTTCGCGTGGACCTGCAAACCCTGAGCGCTTGATTCAAGTGCTCGAAATTTGAGGGCCGCGCAAGCGACCCTCAATGTGGTGGGCCGAAACCGATCTCGATCTGTTTCGGGCCATCCAAGACCGTTGGCGTGCCGCAGGGTGGCACTTAATCGAACAGCCAACGCAGATGGCGATCCCGCTGAAAAGGATTTTTCCCTGACAGTCGGTCGCTGCACCGTAGCGTGTTGAAGGGGCAACCCGACAACACATTTTGAAGGAGTAGACCTTGAGTCTGAATCGCAGTGAGAAAGAAGCCGTCGTCTCTGAGGTGACGGGCCTCGCCGCTCAAGCTCAAACGCTGGTGATGGCGGAATACCGCGGCATCACGGTCGCTGACATGATCAAACTGCGCTCCGATGCGCGCAGCAAGGGCGTGACGCTCAGCGTGTTGAAAAACACGTTGGCTCGCCGTGCTGTCGCCGGTAGCGCGTTTGAAGTGGCAGCAGACCAGATGACCGGCCCGCTGATCTATGGCTTTTCTGTTGACGCAGTTGCCGCCGCCAAAGTGGTGGCTGACTTCGCGAAAACCAACGACAAGTTGGTGATCCGGGGTGGCGCGTTTGCAGGCA
>VERE01000020.1 GCA_018882835.1 Limnohabitans sp. | reverse complement strand
GATAACCGACGCCCACACTGAACATGAAGGGCGCGGGTCCGTAGTAGGCTGGTGGATAAGGATACACATAAGGCGTCAAATAAACCGGCGCCACCGATGGCGTCATTGCCTGCGGCGGGGAATTATGAACCCAGGTGCTCACCGGCAATTCAGTGGGTGGCAATGCAGCGACTGGAGGTGCTACGGGGGTGACCTGGATCGTGACAAAGTGGCCTGGGTCATGTGGCATCTGTGCGCTGTAACGCTTGCCCGCGTACTCGTACACCACGTTGTAATAGGCAATCCGGGTTTGCTGATCGCTGCCCACCTGTAAAACGGGCGTACTGGACACCACCACCGCTTGCTCCTGGGCGAGGGCCAGCGAAACGCTCATCCAGAGCAAGGCCATGAGACTGGAAAAGATTTTCATTTTGGCAACTTCCTGTTTGGCTATTCCAACGCCGTCGATAAATTACCCACCTTCTCACGCACCCCCGGCAATGGGTGAAGTTGAAAGCGATCTGTGACAAATTTCAAAATGGATGTGGTGTCCAGAGCCGTGGACTCCACATGGCCTTTCTTCACATGGGGGCCAATGAGCAAAGCCGGCACACGGGTTCCAGGTCCGAAAGCATCGCTCCAACCAGGCCCTCGAGGTGGCGGCACATGGTCCCAATAACCGCCATTCTCATCGTAGGTGACCACAACCAACATTTTCGACCATTGAGGGCTTTGGCGCAAGGCATGCAAGACCGCGTCGATATGGTCATCGCCAGACTTCACGTCGGTGTAACTCGGGTGCTGATTGACACGGCCCACCGGCTTGTAAAAACTGACCGCGGGCAAACGCCCTGCCTGGATGTCAGCCCAAAAATCTTCGCCGTCTTTCAAATGACGCTCCCGGTCTGGTGTGCCCGGCGCGAAACGCTGAAAGTAATTGAAGGGTTGGTGATGAGGCTGGAAAATGGGAGAGCTGGACCCCGTGTTGTAAATCACTTGGCGCTTTTGAGTCGGCGCTTGCTGCCCGTCCGCCAGCGCTTGTCGGTAGCCCCCGGCGTACCACGCCCAGGCGATGCCCTTGTCACTCAAACGGTCCCCAATGGTTGGCAAAGTCTGCGCCGGCAAAGGCACTTGCAAATTGCCAGAGAAAACAGCGCCTGCCGGGTTGGCATGGGTCCATGGTCCTTGCGGCGCAGGCGGGATGCCACTGGGCTGAAAAGGAGGTTGCGTGGTATTGACAGACCAGCCCTGAGGCGACACTTGCACCCCACCACCGCTGTAGACCTGGACCGCGCCTTCGCTTGCAGAGGGTGAGCCAGGCTTCTTCTCCAGCTTGCCGCCGGCATCCAGTCGAACGCGCATCGACGCTGGCGCATCGTCATGGCGTGGCGTACAGGCACACACCAGCCAAAGATGGTTCAAGTACGAACCGCCAAAGGCACCCATGAAAAAGTTGTCCGCCAGGGTGTATTGTTTTGCCCACTGCCAGAGTTTGAATTGGCTGCCATCGTAGTGCCCCATCACCCACCCGCCACGCGTGGACATGGCCGCAAACATGTTGTTTTGTCCGCCGTTGATTTGTTCTTGGTTGTGGAAAAAAGCATGCACCGGACTTGGCACCATGTCGCTGATTGATTTGTCGACGGGGGGCGCATCGATCCGAAAGGGTCGGTTCGGCAACTTTGGGTAGGCGGGATCAGGATGCCCATGGTGGTCAAAGATCACGAGTTCTTTGAGCGGTTGGCCGTCATGGTCAAGTTGCGTGGCTTGCGCGGGCGTGGCATTGGCAATGCCGTTGGCGCCCGGAAACAGGCCGTACAAATTGTCAAAGCTGTGGTTCTCTGCATAGATGATCACCACATGATCGATCTTCTGGATGGCGGCAGGCGATGCCAAAGCGCCACCCAACCAGATCGTCGCAAGTCCGGCGCACAAGCGGCCGAGTTTGCCAACACCCATCCGTCGCTTGCGCTGCGCCATCTTTGACCCCTTGCTTTTGGAGGACCCATCTTGCCACAGCAGTCAGGGGCTCACGATAACCAAGTTCCCATTGCCTGGCCTGCGACCCGACGCCATTGAAATTCAAGGGTTTTCCCTAGATTTTTGAACATCGTTTGTTTGCACAATATAGTTATTCGAAATAACTTTATTTATGCTTCAACCTACTTCAAGAGAGAGCTCGCATGTCTTCTTCTCCCCTCCACGCCAATCCTGACCTGTCCTTTGAAATGCAAGGGGCCGTGGCGGTGATTCGCCTGAGCCGGCCTGCCAAGCGCAATGCCCTGAACGATGGCCTGATCATTGCGCTGCGCAATGTTTTCGAAAACTTGCCCAGCGAGGCCAAAGCGGCTGTGATCCATGGCGAAGGGGAGCATTTCTGCGCAGGACTGGACTTGTCAGAAATCAAGGAGCGCGATGCCGGCCAGGGCATGCACCACTCCCGTTTGTGGCACGCTGCCCTGGAGCGCGTGCAGTTTGGCCCCGTGCCGGTGGTCGCCGCCCTGCATGGTGCTGTGGTCGGCGGAGGTCTGGAGTTGGCCAGTGCCTGCCACATCCGCGTGGCTGACGATTCTTCTTTCTTCGCCCTGCCCGAAGGCTCCCGCGGTATTTTTGTGGGCGGCGGCGGCTCTGTCCGAATCCCCAAGCTGATTGGCGTGGCACGCATGACCGACATGATGCTGACCGGGCGGGTGTACAACGCGGTGGATGGCGAGCGCATTGGCCTGGCCCAATACCTGGTCCCTGCGGGCACGGCTTTCGACAAGGCCTTCGCGCTGGCGTCGCACATCGCAACCAATGCTCCTCTGACCAACTACGCCCTGATGCACGCCTTGCCTCGCATTGCCGAACAACCTGCCGATCAGGGTTTCATGTCCGAAGCCATGATTTCGGCCATTGTGCAATCTGCGCCAGAGGCCAAAGCCCGCGTGCGCGCCTTCCTGGAAGGCAAGGCTGGCAAAGTCCAAAAAGCCTGAGCCACTTCTCCACCCTGATCGGAGCTTGTCATGACAGCAACCTTTCGTCCCCTGAAGTTTGGCGTGACCCGCGTCAGCCTTCGCGACGGCGTGCCTGGCACGCATTACCTGAAAGCCGAGCAGGAACTGCAGGCCTACCCTGAGCGCATGACCGACCGCCTTCGGCACTGGGCTCAGACAGCACCCGATCGAACCTTCATGGCACGCCGCGCCAAGCTGGCGGATGGCACCTTGGGCGATTGGCAGCACATCACCTACGCGCAGGCGTGGGCCCAAGGCCGCAGCATCGCTCAAGCATTGATAGAGCGCGGGCTGAATGCCGAGCGACCGGTGGTCATCCTGAGTGAAAACAGCCTGGAGCATGCGCTTTTGGCATTGGGCAGCATGATTGCCGGTGTGCCCTTCGTACCGACATCCCCTCCCTACTCGCTGATCAGCCAGGACTATGACAAGCTGAAGCATGTGCTGCGAACTGTCACCCCTGGCTTGGTGTTTGCCAGCGATGCCGCACGCTACGGAAAAGCCATTGTCGCAACAGTTGGCAGCGATGTGGAAGTGGTGTTGGCCGAGGGCGACCTGGGCCCGTCACGCGCAGTCACAGCGTTCCAGCAACTGACCAGCACACCCGTCACGGCGCAAGTTGACCAAGCCATCGCGGCCACCGGCCCTGACACCATTGTCAAATTCTTGTTCACCAGCGGATCGACCAAACTGCCCAAGGCGGTGATCAACACGCAACGGCTGTGGTGCGCCAACCAGCAGCAAATGAGCCAGTCCATGCCCGTGCTGGCCGAAGAGCCGCTGGTGCTGGTCGACTGGCTGCCCTGGAACCATACCTTCGGCGGCAACCACAACTTTGGCATGGTGCTGTTTCACGGCGGTACGCTGTACATCGACGATGGCAAGCCCACACCCGCCCTGATGCACGAAACCTTGCGTAACTTGCGCGAGGTGGCGCCGACGGTGTACTTCAATGTGCCCACCGGGTTTGAAGCCATCGCTCAGGCCATGACAACCGACGATGCATTGCGCAAAAATTTGTTGTCGCGCGTGAAGATGTTCTTCTATGCAGGTGCGGCCTTGGCCCAACCGATTTGGGACAGTCTGTATGCGTCGCAAGAGCGCGAGATAGGCGAGCGCATCGTGATGAGCACAGGCCTTGGCATGACGGAATCGGGCCCGTTTGCCATCTTCGTTACCAGCCCGAATGTTCGCGCTGGCGATCTTGGTGTGCCCACCCCTGGCATGGAATTGAAACTGGTGGACATGCAGGGCAAGACCGAGGTGCGTTACCGTGGGCCCAACATCTCCCCGGGGTATTGGCGCGCACCGCAAGAAACCGCAGAGGCCTTTGACGAAGAAGGCTTTTTCTGCACTGGCGACGCCGTGAAATGGATTGATGAAACCGACATCCACCTGGGCCTGAAATTCGACGGCCGCATTGCCGAAGACTTCAAGCTGGCCACCGGCACCTTTGTCAGTGTCGGGCCTCTGCGCGGCAAGATCATTGCGGCCGGCGCGCCGTACATCCAAGATGTGGTGCTGACCGGCCTGAACATGAAAGAAGTGGGGGCCATGGTGTTCCCCACCCCTGCAGTGCGGGCCTTGAGCGGTTTGAATGCCGACGCGCCGTTGGCCGATGTGCTTAACGCAGCGCCCGTCCTGGCCCACTTCCAAAAAGTCCTGGATGAATTGGCCAAAACCGCCACAGGCAGCGCCAACCGCATTGCACGCTTGTGCTTGCTGTCGGAAGCCCCCACCATTGACCGGGGCGAAATCACTGACAAGGGATCGATCAACCAGCGCGCCGTGCTGGCTCACCGCGCCGAGACCGTCGCCGCCTTGCACGCCGACACGCTCCATACCATTCTCAAACCCAGCCACTGAGCTGTTGACACAAAGGAAACCCCATGAAGATTCAAGGACATGCTGCCCTCGTAACCGGTGGAGGCTCCGGCCTTGGTGAAGCCACTGCGCGTGAACTCGCGCGCCTGGGCGCCAAAGTGGCGGTGCTGGACATCAATGCGGCACTCGCAGAAAAGGTCGCTGCCGACATTGGCGGCATCGCATGCCCCTGCGACATCACGCAAACCGACAGCTTGCAGGCGGCGATCGACAAAGCGGCAGCAGCCCACGGGCCTGCGCGCATTTTGATGAGCATCGCCGGCATCGGCTCGGCCAAGCGCGTGGTGGCCAAAGACGGTGGCCCCGCACCGCTGGAAGACTTTGCCCGTGTGATCAACGTCAACCTGATCGGCACTTACAACGCCAGCCGCCTGTTCGCAGCCGCTTGCGCCAAGCTCGACCCGATGGAAGATGGCGAGCGCGGCGCCATGGTCTTCACCGCCTCTGTGGCTGCCTTTGACGGGCAAGTGGGCCAACAAGCTTACAGCGCTTCCAAAGCGGGCGTGGCTGGCATGACCTTGCCCATGGCGCGCGACTTGGCACAACACGGCATTCGGGTCTGCACCATTGCCCCTGGTCTGTTCGCCACGCCGCTGCTGCGCCAATTGCCAGAACCCATTCAGCAATCGCTGGCGGCCTCCATCCCCTTCCCCGCTCGGCTGGGCAAGCCCTCCGAGTTTGCCGAACTGGCTTGCCACATTGTCACCAACGGTCACCTGAATGGCGAAGTGATTCGCCTCGACGGAGCCTTGCGCATGGCGCCGCGCTGATCGGATTGCGGTCATGGTCAAAACCGTTGTCTACGAAGTGGAAGTGATGTTTGGTGACTGCGATCCCGCAGGCATCGTCTTCTTTCCCAACTTTTCCAAATGGATGGACGCCGCCTCGCTGCATTTTTTTATGTCATGCGGCGTCCCGCCCTGGCGTGAGCTGGTGAAGACGACGGGCATCATCGGCACCCCACTGCTGGAAATTCACACCAAGTTCATGCGCCCCGCCACCTATGGCGAGCGCTTGCAAATTCACACCAGCGTGGCCGAATGGGGCGAGAAGGTGTTTCACCACCAACACCTGGTCAAGCGGGGTGATGACCTGCTGTGCGAAGGCCGTGAAACCCGCGCCTTTTGCATTCGCCCTCCCGAAACACCGGACCGCATCAAGGCCATTCCCATTCCCGCCGACATCAAGGCACTTTGCAGCTGAGCATTTTCTTTTCAACACAACCACAGGAGACTCCCATGAAACTTCGCAAGACACTGGTCACTCTGGCCATCACCGCCCTCTCCGCCACCGCCGCCCTGGCAGACCTGACGATTGGCGTCAGCCTGCCGCTGACCGGCCCCGCCTCTGGCCTGGGCATCCCCATGAACAACCAGCTCAAGCTGTGGCCCCAAACCATTGCCGGCGAGAAGGTCAAGCTGATCATCCTGGACGACGCCACCGATCCGACCAATGGCGTCAAGAATGCGCGCCGTTTTGTCACCGAAGACAAGGTCGATCTGATCCTGGGCTCGGCAGCCACCCCCGTGGGCATTGCCATGGCCGATGTCGCCCTGGAAAGCAAAACCCCGCAACTGCTGGCCACGCCAGCCCAGCTGCCGCCGGGCAAAGATGCCTGGAGCTTCCGGCTGCCGCAATCCAATGCCGTGATGTCGCACGCTGTGGTCGAACACATGAAAAAGCAAGGCGTCAAAACTGTGGGATTTTTGGGTTACACCGATGCCTATGGTGAAGGCTGGCTGAAAGACTTCACGCCCATCGCTGAAAAAGCCGGCATCAAAGTCATTGCCGCCGAGCGTTTCGCACGCACCGACACCAGCGTGACCGGTCAGGCTTTGAAGCTGACTGCAGCCAATCCGGATGCGATGCTGATCGTAGCCTCTGGCAGTGGCGCTGCCATGCCGCACAAGGCCGTGGTAGAGCGCGGGTTCAAGGGCAAGATTTACCAAACCCATGCTGCCGCAACCCGTGACCTGATGCGCGTGGGCGGCAAGGATGTGGAAGGCTCTTACGTCGTCTCTGGCCCGGTCATTGCCCCTGAGCAATTGCCTGACAGCCATCCCTCCAAAAAGATGGCGCTTGACTTTGTCAACCAGTACGAAAAAGCCAACGGCGCGGGTAGTCGTAACCAGTTTGCAGGCCATTCCTACGACGCTTTGATTGTGCTGGAGAAGGCTGTGCCCATGGCATTGAAAAAGGCCAAGACCGGCACCCCCGAGTTCCGCACCGCCCTGCGCGATTCGATTGAAACCATGGGCCGCACCCTCTTCGCTCACGGCATCATGAACTGGACCAAGGACGACCACTGGGGTTACACCAACGAAACCGGCGTGATCGTCAAAGTCGTGAACGGCGACTGGAAAGTCGAGTAAGGAACGTCCATGGATGCAACCATCGCCAGCATTTTGCTGCTGGACGGGCTGACCAATGGCGCCATCTACGCGCTGTTGGGCCTGGCCACGGTTTTGGTCTTCACAGTCACCCGGGTGATCTTCATTCCGCAAGGCGAGTTTGTCGCCTACGGTGCGTTGACCCTGGCCATTCTGCAAACCGGCCAAGTGCCGGGCACGGTTTGGCTGTTGTTGATCCTGGCGGGGGTTGCCGCCTTGATGGAGGGTTTCAGTCGCTGGCAACACCAGCGCAATGCAGCTTCGGCCTTGAAAGCATCACTGAAGATGCTGTTGCCGTCGGTGCTGATTGCGGGCGTGACCGCATGGGCCGCGCCGCAACAATTTCCGCTGGCGGTGCAAGCCCTGCTGAGCGTGGCCCTGGTGACCGCTTTTGGCCCGCTGGTTTACCGCGTGGCCTACCAATCCCTGGAAGCAGCGACGCCTCTGGTGCTGCTGATTGTCTCGGTCGGCGTGCACTTCGCCATGACGGGCCTGGGCTTGTTGTTCTTCGGTGCGGAAGGTTTCCGCAACCCGTCTTTCTGGGATCTGCGTGTCTCGCTGGGACCGCTGACCCTTTCCGGGCAAGCCATGATCATTGGGGCCGCATCGGTGGCCCTGATCGTGTTGCTCTGGCTGTTTTTTGAACGCTCATTGTTTGGCAAGGCCTTGCGTGCCACCGCTGTCAACCGACTGGGGGCGCGACTGATGGGCATTTCCTCGCATGCCTCCGGCCAATTGACTTTTGCCATGGCTGCCCTGATTGGCGCCCTGTCCGGGTTGCTGATTGGCCCCACCACCACGGTGTTTTATGACACCGGCTTTCTGATCGGCTTGAAAGGCTTTGTGGCTGCCGTGGTTGCGGGTTTGAGCAGTTACCCCGGTGCCTTGGTCGGTGCGTTGTTTGTGGGCGTGGTCGAGGCTTTTGGGGCATTTTGGGCCAGTGCCTTCAAAGAAGTCATTGTGTTCACCTTGATCCTGCCCATTCTGCTCTGGCGTTCGCTGACCAGCGGCCATTCGGACGAGGAGCATTGAGATGAAAACCAAAACCTGGATGCTGCTGGCGTTGCTGGTGCTGGCCGTGGCGTTTCTTCCCTTGCCTGATTTCTGGATCACGCAGCTCAATTACATTGGCTTGTACAGCCTGACCGGATTGGGTCTGGTGTTGCTGACCGGGGTCGCTGGCCTGACCTCGTTCGGACAAGCCGCATTTGTGGGCATCGGAGCTTATGCCACTGCCTGGCTCACACTGAATCTGGGCATGTCCCCCTGGCTGACACTGCTCATCGGGCTGGGCATCACTGCCTTGTCAGCCTTGGTGGTGGGCGGCATCACGCTGCGCATGTCAGGCCACTACCTGCCCTTGGCCACCATTGCCTGGGGGCTCTCTCTTTATTACCTGATGGGTAACCTGGACGCCCTGGGCAAATACGATGGCTTGCTGGGCGTCCCCGGATTGCTTGTGCTGGGCTGGGACGTGGGCCAGGGACGCGGCTTCTTTGTGTTGACCTGGGTGATCTTGCTGCTGGCTGCGGCCGCTTTGTTGATGTTGCTTGACTCACGCCCGGGCCGGGCCATGCGCTCGCTGAAAAATGGCACGCAAATGGCCGAGGCCATGGGCATTCCCACGCTGCGCTACAAGATTGTGATTTTTGTCATTGCAGCCTTGCTGGCCTCGGTTTCGGGTTGGCTGTTTGCGCACTTTCAGCGCTCGGTCAACCCCTCGCCCTTTGGCCTGAAGATGGGCATCGAATACCTGTTCATGACCGTGGTCGGTGGCGTAGGCCATGTGTGGGGCGCCATCACCGGAGCCTTCCTCACCAAGTTGCTGGAAGACAAATTGCAGGTGCTCTTGCCGCAGTTGATTGGCACCAGCGGCAGCTATGAAATCATTGTGTTTGGCATTGTGCTGGTGCTGATGCTGAAATTTTTACCTGACGGTTTGTGGTCGATGGTGGCGCGCTTCCTGCCCCAGCCGCAACGACCGCGCAACTGGGACGCTGCCCCCCCCCTGGCAGAGCGCAGCAAGCCACAGGCTGGCGAGTTGGTGCTGGAAGTTCACAACATTCGCAAGGCGTTTGGCGGCCTGGTGGCCGTGAACGACATCAGCTTTCAAATCCAGGCAGGCCAGATCGTGGGCTTGATTGGGCCCAATGGGGCGGGCAAGTCCACCACCTTCAACCTGATCACTGGCGTGCTCGGCCTGACCGGTGGACAGGTGCTGTTCCGTCAACAGCCTGTCGCCGGCTTGCGCTCGCGCGAGATCGCGCAACGGGGGATGTCCCGCACCTTTCAGCATGTGAAGATGATTCCCGACATGACCGTCCTTGAAAACGTGGCCCTGGGGGGCCACCTGCGCGGCGGCAAAGGTGTGGTCGCTGCCATGACGGGCATGAACCGCGATGAAGAGAAACAACTGTTCAAAGAAGCCGAGCGGCAACTGCAACGCATCGGCATGGGTGAGCATCTGCATGAGTTGGCCGGCAACCTGGCCATGGGACCACAACGCTTGATGGAAATAGCACGCGCCTTGTGCAGCGACCCCGCCTTGCTGTTGCTAGATGAGCCGGCAGCTGGCTTGCGGCACAAAGAGAAAAAGGCCTTGGCTGCGGTTCTGCGCCAACTGCAAAGCGAAGGCATGAGCATTTTGCTGGTGGAACATGACATGGACTTGGTGATGGACGTGTGTGACCACCTGGTGGTCATGGAGTTTGGCACCTTGCTGACCCAGGGCACACCTGCGGAAATTCAACAAAGCCCGGCCGTGCGCGCCGCTTACTTGGGCACGGAGCACTGAGCATGAACACCGCACCGCCTCTTCTTCAGATCGACAATTTGCGCGCAGGCTATGGCCGCGCCGAAGTGCTGCATGGCTTGTCAATGCAGGCCGCCAAGGGCAGCGTCATCACTGTGATCGGCCCCAACGGCGCTGGCAAGTCCACCCTGCTCAACAGCCTGATGGGCATTCTGCCCAGCCAGGGACAGGTGTTTTTTCAAGGCCAGTCTTTGGCCGAACTTACGCTGGAAGAAAGGGTCATGAGCGGGATGGCCTTGGTGCCGGAAAAGCGCGAACTGTTTGGCACCATGAGCGTGGAAGACAACCTGGTGCTGGGCGGTTACCGCCAAATGCGTCTGGGCAATGCCCAATGGCGCGACCGGTTGGACGATGTCTACACGCTGTTTCCCCGACTGAAAGAGCGTCGCGCGCAAGAAGCGGGTACGTTGTCAGGCGGCGAACGCCAGATGCTGGCTGTGGGTCGCTCTCTGATGTCTCGCCCCAGCCTGTTGATGCTGGACGAGCCCAGCCTGGGCCTGGCACCGCTGATCGTGAAGGAAATTTTTTCCATCATTGAGACCCTGCGCCAAACCGGCGTGACCATTGTGCTGGTAGAACAAAACGCCCGCGCCGCCTTGGCCGTTGCCGACCACGGCTACGTGCTGGAAATGGGTGACATCGCACTTCAGGGCCCGGCCCCTGCGCTGGCCCAGGATTCCCGCGTGATCGACACCTATCTGGGTGCCGCCAAAAAAGACGATTGACTTTCGGAGACACCCTGTATGTCCGCTTACCAACCCCGCACCCAGGAGATGCAATTTCTTCTGTCGGATGTTTTGCAAGCGCCCCAACAACTGCAACAGCTGACGGCTTTTGCCGAAGTCGATGCTGACCTGATGCACCAGGTGCTTGAAGAATCCGGCAAGTTTGTAGGCGACGTCGTCGCGCCCTTGTCGCGTGATGGCGATGAAATTGGCTGTAATTGGAACAAAGGTGCGGTTTCCACCCCACCCGGCTTTCGCGAGGCCTACCAAGCGTTCTGGCAAGCGGGCTGGCCCGCGCTGGCGTCGGCTCCCGAAGACGGTGGCCAGGGCCTGCCAGCCGTGCTGGAGGCGATGCTCTACGAGATGCTCAGCGCAGGCAACCATGGCTGGACCATGGCACCGGGCTTGTTGCATGGGGCCTACGAGTGCCTCAAGCACCATGGCAGTCAGGCGCTGAAAGACCGCTACCTGTCCAAAATTGCCACTGGCGAATGGCTGGCCACCATGTGCCTGACCGAGCCGCATGCCGGCAGCGACCTGGGCCTGGCTCGCACCAAAGCCACCCCGCTGCCCGATGGGCGCTATGCCCTCTCTGGCACCAAAATTTTCATCTCCGGTGGAGAGCACGACCTCTCGGACAACATTGTTCATCTGGTCCTGGCGCGCCTGCCGGACGCGCCCCCCGGGCCCAAGGGCCTGTCATTGTTTTTGGTTCCCAAGTTCATGCCGGACGGCAGCCGCAGTGCGGTGCATTGCGATCGCATCGAAGAAAAAATGGGCTTGCACGGCAGCCCCACCTGCGTCATGCGCTTTGACGAGGCCGCCAGCTGGATTGTGGGCGAGCCAGGCCGTGGCTTGAACGCCATGTTCGTGATGATGAATGCTGCGCGCCTGCATGTCGCCTTGCAAGGCATTGGCCTACTTGATGCCGCTTGGCAAAAAGCCGATGCCTATGCGAAAGAGCGCCGCCAGATGCGCGCGCCAGGCCGCGGCAAATCGGCAGGCGAGGCCGATCTCATCATTGAACACCCTGCCGTGCGCCGAGTGCTGGACACGCAACGCGCCTGGGTCGATGGCGGGCGCGTGCTGGCTTACCAAACCGCGCTGGAGCTCGACCTGGCCAAGCACGCCCAAGACCCCCGACGGGTGGCGCAAGCGCAGCGCTGGTGCAGCCTGGTGACGCCAGTCATGAAGTCGATCTTCACCCATCAGGCCTTTCACGGCGGCAGCGATTGCCTGCAGGTGTTTGGCGGCCACGGGTATGTGCGCGAATGGGGCATCGAGCAGGTGGTTCGCGATGCCCGCGTGGCCATGATTTACGAAGGCACCAATGAAATTCAGGCCATTGACTTGCTGGTTCGCAAGGTCGTGTCGGATGGCGCACAAAGTCTTGATGCCTTGCTCGATGACCTGCTGCACAGCCTCGCCGCGCCGGCAAAGCATGCGCCTGCCTGGCAAGGCCGCGTGGCTGAGTTGCGCAGCCTGACGGCTGAGATCCTGGCGTTGGCAGGCCCACAGCCTGCAGTGCCTTATGAATTCGCGGACGACTACCTGCGCGCGCTGGGGGTGGTGCTGCTGGAGTGGGCATGGCTGAAGATCGGCCTCGCCGTCACAGAGGGCACGGCAGACCGCCTAGACCGCTGGAGCAAACCCGCCCAAGCCCTGCAGCGCTGGGTGGTGCCGGAGTTCGGCCTGCGTGTCGGCATGATTCGCACTGCGTTGGAGGCGGCACAGCCGCTATGAGCACACCCAAGCCAGCGCAACGCCTGCGGGGGGCCAAGAGCCCTGTGCAGCGCCCCAAAAAGGGCTTGCAGACCGCCTCTGCCGGGCCCTTGAACACCGACTACCTGGAGACCCTGCTGGGCTACAACGCCCGCCGTGCCGCCCTGTACGTCATTGGGCAATCCGCACAGGAAATGGCCCAATATGACCTCAGGCCAGTGGATTTTTCAGTGATGTCAGTCGTGCACCACAACCCTGGGGTCACCTCGCGTCAGTTGTGCGCCTCATTGGACATCTTGCCGCCCAACCTGGTGAAAATCGTTCAATCGCTGGAAGCGCGTGAATGGCTTGTGAGGTTGCCGCACCCGCACGATGGCCGCGCGGTAGGTCTGCACCCCACAGACAAAGGGATTGCCTTGATGCAAGAGGCCGAGGCCCGAATTTCAGCTCTGGAAAAAATGGTGGCCAACCCCCTGAGCCCTGAACAGCAAGAGCAATTGATCAGCTTGCTGCGGAAAATTTACCTCTGAGCCGGCAGCGACTCGAACCTGCTCAACTGAGCACCATGCCACCGTCAATGTGCATGCTTTGACCGGTGATGCCCGCGGCTTCTGCCGAGCCCAGATAGACCGCCATGGCAGCGATTTCCTCAGGGGTGATGATGCGACCCAGGGGCACACGCGCCAACGCCGCTTGCATGAACGCATCCACCGAGGCGCCGGCGCTTTCGGCTGCTTGCTTTTTCAGATTTTCCACCATGTCGGTTTGCACAAACCCTGGACAAATGGCGTTCACCGTCACGCCATAAGGGCTGGCTTCCAAAGCCACACAGCGCGTCAAGCCGACCACGGCGTGCTTGCTGACGTTGTAGGCGCTTTGATTGCGGGAGCCCCATTTGCCGGCCGTGGAGGCAATGTTCACGATGCTGCCCGTACGTCGCGCCTGCATGCCCGGCAAGCAGGCTTGCATGAAGTTCACCACGCCCATCAGGTTGACGTCCAGCAGGTCCTGGAAGTCTTGTACGGCATAGTCCAAAAACGGCTTCGATTTGTAAATGCCCGCATTGTTGACCAGCACATCGATGTGGCCGAAATGCTGGATTGCCGTTTGCACCGCCTGCAACACCCTATCCCCCTGGCGTACATCGACTGATTGCACCAAGATGTGCGCGTCGGGTAGCCCGAGGGACTCTTTCAGCGCGGTCAGCCGGGCGGCATCGGTGGCCAGCAAGCACAGCTTGGCGCCTTCGGCCGCATAGGCTTGTGCAATCGCCTGGCCAATGCCACGGCTGGCGCCTGTGATCAAGGCCACCTTGTCTTTCAATCGTTGTCCCATGAAGTTCTCCTTAATGTCTCTTACCGCATGGGGCCGGCGGGTGCGACCGTGGCCCCTTCAATGGCGTGGCGCTGCAAAGCTGCCGCGACTTCATAGCCCTGCCGCAAAAAATCGTCAACCACCGCAGGGGACGTGGCACTGCGGATCAATTGTGCTTTTTGGAGATGGCGCGTCAAAAACAAGTCGTAGGCACTGCCCTGTCCGACCACCACGCGATGCGATGACCGGTCCACCTCATCGTTGTCTTGCAGCGGCGAATCGTTGCGCACCAGGTAGCTGCCCTCAATCAAAAGATACGGCGTGGTGAAGGCGATGCCTTGCGCACGCAAGGGGTCAATGGCAAAAAATCCCACATCGGCCTCATCGCCTGTCACCGCCTCCACGGCCTGACGAGCCGAGGTGACGGTTTTCAAGACCAAGGGCACCTTCAAACGCTGGGCCAGCGCTTGCGCCAAGTCAACCGATACGCCCGTGACCCTTCCAGCAGCATCCTTTTGCGCAAGAATGGGATTGCCGACATTGATGACCGCGCGCAAGCTGCCGCCTGGTGCCAGCAAAGGAGCTTGTGCCCAAGCCATGGACGTCAGGCCTGAGAGCCAACCGACAAAGAGCCCAAGTTTCCAAAGTAACTTCATGAATGACGCCTTTCTTGAAAGCTGCGGCGCACAAAAGGCCCCAGCAGCAAGGGTGCGAAGTACATGGGAATTTGTGCAATGCCCACGTACAGGGCAAAGGCCTCGCCTGCCGTGCCCAGGGTCACGGCCAACATCAGGCCCATGTTGCGGTTGCCGTTGAGCAAGGCTGCGGTGTATGCAACCGGCATGCCTTGGCGCCGGAACAAGGCAAAGCCCAACAGATGCCAGAACACCCCTGCGCCGCAAGCGGCGAGCAGCAGCATCAAGATCTCAGAGGGGCTCGCCCAAAATGCAGCGGTGACGCCGTCCATCACTGCCACCGCAAAGATGACCAACATGACCACATTGATGCCGGCGAGTGCCGCGTCTTCTTGCCGCAAACGCTGAACGCCCAGGCTGCGGCGAATCAGCCAGGCAAGCACAAAAGGTGACAAGGCAAACAGGCTGACGCGCAAAAAGAAAGCCATGACATCGACTTCAATGCCAAATTGCGGCAGCAACCAAGCCACGACCAAGGTCAGACTGAACGGAAGCAACAGAGTCATCCAGGCGGCGCCAACCATGGCCAGACTGCCCTCCAAACCGAGGAACATGGCAAACGCCGAAGCCGAGCCGATCGGCGGCGCCGCCGCCTGCAATACCAAAATCAGCACATAGCCATCAGACAGGCGCAAAGTTTGCGCCAGCGCAAAGACCAGCAGCGGAGAGAGCAAGAGCTGCCATGCAGACAACAAGATCGGCAACCGCGGCGAGGAGAAGGCCTGCCCCAGACGCCCCCAGTCCAGGCGCAACAGTGCAGCGGTCAGGGTGCCCACCACGGCCACATTCAGCAAAGGCCGCGCAGCTTGCGCAAGATCGGGCCACAAAATGCCCAGAAACACGCCCATCGGCAAAGCCCAGCGTGCTTGCTGCCCAAGCCGGCGCAGGGCCTGCATCATGGTGGACAAACTCGCATGTGCGCTTGCTTCAAAGGCTTCACCCTGGCGTGAAAAAAATCATTGTATATTTTGCGTACGGCTCGAGCAGTCCCGCATCACCTTCAACACCTTGACCTCATGAACCCAACACGCATTGCGGTGGCCGGCGCCGGCTACATTGGCCTGGCACACATTGAAGTGATTCGAAACAACCCGCTGTGCACCCTGTCGGCCATCGCAGACCCCTCCCCCGCCAGCCGTGACTTCGCAGCCTCTGTGGGTGCGCGCCATTTCCAAACGCTGGATGAGCTGTTGGCACAGGATCGGCCAGATGGTTTGGTGCTGGCCACGCCCAACGCGCTGCATGTGCCGCAGGCGCTGCAATGCCTTGCGCAAGGCGTACCCATCTTGCTGGAAAAGCCCATTGCGCCAACGCTTGCTGAAGCCATGAAACTGGTGGAGGCAGTGGAAACCCAGCAAGGAAAAGTCTTGATTGGCCACCACCGGGCACACAGCCCCATCATGGCCAAGGCACGCGAGGTGATCGCTTCGGGCGAATTGGGGAAACTGGTGGCCGTGACGGGCAGTGCCACCTTTTACAAGCCCGACAGTTACTTCGCGGATGGTCCCTGGCGCAAGGAACCGGGCGGCGGTCCCCTGCTGTTGAACATGATTCACGAGGTGCACAATCTGCGTATCTTGTGTGGCGAGATCGTGGCCGTGCAGGCTTTTGCCTCGCATGCCACGCGGGAGTTCGCGGTGGAAGACACGGTGGCGATCAGCCTGCAATTCGCCAGCGGCGCCCTGGGCACCTTCATGTTGTCTGACACGGCAGCCAGCGCCCGCAGTTGGGAGCAAACCTCGCAAGAAAACAAAGCCTATCCCAGCTATGACGATGAGGACTGTTATGTGGTGTCAGGCACCCGCGGCAGCTTGTCTGTACCCACCATGCGGCTCAAAACTTACCCCAAACTCGAGGACCGCTCCTGGTGGAAACCTTTTGCATCAGCGACTGTTGAAATGGTGCGAGACGACCCACTGAAACATCAGATGGCGCATTTCATGCAAGTGATCCAGGGAAAAGCCCAGCCGTTGGTCAGCGCGCGCGACGGCATGCTGAACCTCAAAGTGACGCAAGCCATTGTGCAAGCCGCGCGGGAAGGGCGAACAGTTCAGGTTTAAGGCCTGAACCGCTCAGACTTATTGCTTGTCAATTTTGGCTTTGGTAATGACTTCTCCCCAGCGCTTGACGTCCTGTGCCAGGATGTCAGCAGCTTGCTCTGGGGTACTGCCCTGTGCGTAGAGGTTGACCTCGCTCAGGCGCTTTTTCACTTCAGGCATTTCCATCACGGCCTGGATTTCACGGCTTAGACGCAACACCACGTCGCGCGGCGTTTTGGCGGGGACGGCCAGGCCGTTCCAGGAACCCGCATGGAATTTGGCCAGCGAGCCACCCGACTCCTGAACCGTGGGAACCTCCGGCAGGTTCAAGGCTCGCTTTTCACTCAGCATGGCCAAAGGTCGCAAGGCATTGGACTTGATTTGCGGCATCACAGGACCGAGGATGTCCAGCATGGCGTCTAGCGAGCCCCCGCGCAGTGCCGTGATCACCGGTGGAGTGCCGTTGAAGGGCACGATCTGCGCCTGCAGGCCTGCGGAACTCAGAAACAACTCGGCTGCCAGATTTTGGGTCGTGCCCACTTGGGGCGTTCCGATGTTCAGCTTGCCGGGGTTGGCTCGGCCGTACGCCAGAAATTCAGCAAAGCTTTTAAAGCGACTGCCCTCGGCCACAGCGATTACCAAATCGAAAGAGGCCAGCTTGGAAACGGGCGCAAAATCCTTGAGCGTGTCAAAAGGCAAACTTTTGAACAAGCCGGCGCTGACTGCCGTGCCACTGGAAATCAGCAACATCGTATGGCCATCGGGATCGGATCGTGCAACCATCTCGCCCGCCACAATGCCACCGGCACTGGGCTTGTTCTCGATCACCACGGGCTGCCCCAAAACTTCGCTCAGTTTTTGTCCGACCGTGCGCGCTGTGATGTCTGCGGCGCCCCCGGCGGCATTGGGCACCACGATTTTCAGCGGCTTGGTGGGAAAGGCAGTTTGAGCGCCCACTGGCGCAGCCAGCAAGGTGATGGCCGTCAGGGCCGCGCCCGCCAAACAAACTCGACGTGTCAAGGCTGTCATTTGCGTTCACTCCAGAGTACACCGCCAGTGGCCCAGTCCTGGCGCTTGACATCGACAAAAATGATGTCGACCGACTCGGCAGAACCGCCCAGGGTTTGGACGGTCACTTCGGTGATGGCCTTGGCCAGGTCACGCTTTTGTTCGGGCGTGCGTCCCTCGAACAATTCAATGTGGATGGTGGGCATACCAGAGCTCCTTGTGTTTTTTAATTGGCAAAATCAGGATCGGTTTCGGCCACGCTGCGCAACAACGCCGGCCATTCGTCCTGTCCCTCGGGCGTTTGGCCCGCTCCCAGCCATTGTTGCTGTGTCAGCGCTGTCACCTCAGGGCTGACTTGCAAAAACCGGTTGGGGCTGGCGGCCATCAGATGAGACTGTATCTGAACCGCGCGCTCCAGAAAATGCAAGAGCACAAAAGCCTCAGCCACCGTACGGCCGAGCATCAGGATGCCGTGGTTGTCCAGGATCAAGCCATCGCGGTGCCCCAGCGCACTTGCCAGGCGCGCTTGCTCCTCAGCCCCGAAGGCCAAGCCCTCGTAGGGGTGACGACCCAAACGGCCCACCAGCCGCAGGGCCGGCTGCGAACAGGGCAACAAGCCCTGCGGCAGGCCCGCCAGAATTTGCCCCCACAGCGTGTGCAAATGCATCACACACAGGGCATCGGGGCGGGCGGCATGCACGCAGCCGTGAATGGCAAAGCCGCTGGGGTTCACCGGCCCGGTTTCTCCGGGCAGCAACTGTCCCTGCAGATTGACACGCACCAGGTTGGATGCGCAAACTTCGGAGAAGCGAAGACCAAAGCGATTGATCAGGTAACTGCCGGGTTGCCCAGGGATGGCCGCCGACAAATGCGTCCAGACCATGTCATCCCAGCCGCGCCGGGCGCACAGGCGGTAGGCGGCCGCCAGGTCACGCCGAACAAGGGCTTCCGCATCGGTCATGCCCAACCTCACAGCGCCGCGTGCACCAGGTTACTGACCTGGTCCAAGCGCAGCGAATGCCAGGGGTCTGGCACGCGCGAGTTGGTGATGTAGGCAAAGGACACACCGCTGTCGGGATCCGCCCAGCAGTAACTGGTGCCGACACCGCCATGGCCAAAGGCGCGCGGCGATGCCAAAGAGCCCAAACCGCGAATGCCGACCGAATGGCCGCGCAGGTGCGGACCCAGGCCGCGGTGCATCGGCATACCCATGAATTCGTCCACGCGGTCACCGGTGTGGTTCTGGATGGCATAGGCCAGCGTGCGTGGCGAAACCAGTTGTACACCATTCAATCGGCCGCCTTGCAGCATCATTTGGTACAGCGCCACCATGCCACGCGCCGTGCCATAGGCCCCACCGCCAGGCACTCCGGCGCGTTGCCAGGTGGTGCTGGTGCTTTCGTCTCGCAGTTGCTGTTTGAGCGCTGTCGCTGCGGGCTCATAAAGATAGGTCATGCGGGACTGCTGCGTCTCTGGCAAGCCCATGAACAGGTCATTCTCCAGGCCCAAGGGGCGCAAGATGGCGTCGGTGATGTAAGTTCGGAAATCCTGCCCGGTCACCGCCTCGATGACCATCGCCAACACCCAGTGGGCGCTCAGTCCGTGGTACTGGATCCTGGAGCCTGGCGCCCATTGCAAGGAGAAGTCACACACTGCTTGCCTGACCTGCGCATGGTCATGCCAAACCGAAGAGGGTACCTCCCGGTCCGGAAAGCCGCCCTGGTGGGTGATCACCTGAAACAGCGTGATGGCCTCTTTGCTGTGTCGGCCAAACTCAGGCAAGTGATCGGTGACCTTGTCGGTGAAGCGCAAATGGCCTTGCTCATGCAGCTTCCACAAGGCGGTGGCCACGATGACCTTGGTGTTGGAATACAAAAGCCACAAGCTGTCGGAACGGGCTGGCAGCGCCACGGTGTCGGCTGCATGAGCTTGACCGATCCGCGCCATCCCAAAACTCTTGTCCAGCACCAGCTTGCCATCGTGCGCCAGCGCAATCTGGCAGCCGGGGTAGCGCTGCTCTTTGATGTGCGACTCAATCAGTGCAGACAATGCCGCCAGGGGCTCTGGGCGCAAAGGGGTTTTGTCCAGGGAAGATGCGGTCAGGGGGTAGGCCATGGAATCCTCGTGTCGTTCAATGTTTCAAGGCTTGACAAACTTCAGGGTGAAGCGATCGCTTTCGCCAATCGACTGGTACTTCGCACGGTCCTGGTCTTTCAGGCGGTAAACCGGCGGCAAGGTCCAGACTCCTTCCGGATGGTCCTTGGTGTCTTTGGGATTGGCATTGACCTCGGATGCGGCCACGAACTTGAAGCCCGCCTTCTCGATCAGGGCAATCGCACTGGATTGGCGAACATAGCCTTTCGCCAATTGCTGCTCTTCAGGCAAGTCGTCCCGCGCCCGGTGATCCACAATGCCCAGAACACCGCCCGGCTTGAGCGCTTTGTAAAAGGCACTCAAGGATTCAGCCAACTCGTTGCGTTCCATCCAGTTGTGCAAATTTCGAAAGCTGATCACCACATCTGCGCTGCCCTCAGGGGCTATCGCATGGCGATCCGCCCGAAAGGGCGTGACCGTCACCTGCCCGTAAAGCGCCGACTCGGTTTGAAGGCGGGCCAACAGCTTTCGGTGGTCGGGGATGTACTGGGGCAAAGACGCGTCCCTGTTGGCAGCTATGTAGCGGCCTTGGGCACGCAGCCACGGCGCCAGGATTTCCAGGTAGTAGCCAGAACTGCCGGGCAGCACTTCCACTACCGTGTGATGGGCTTGAATGCCAAAGAATGCCAGCGTCTGTGCGGGATGGCGATAAGGGTCACGCACCCTGTTGGCCGCACTGCGGTGGTCGGCGGCCACCAAGGGTTCGAACACCGCAGTCGTTTGTGAAGAGGCCAAGCTCGCGCTGAAACACGCCAACCAGAGCAAGGCACGCCAGCACAGGCGCAACATGTCAGCCAGCAACCTTCAGCATGATCTTGCCAATGTGCTCGGACGACTCCATGAGCGCATGCGCCTGGTTGGCTTGCGCCAGCTCGAACACTTTGTAGATCACAGGCTTGACACTGCCCGCCTCGAGCAAGGGCCACACATGCTGGTTCAGCTCGCGCGCCATCTGGGCTTTGTCAGCCGCCGTGCGTGGACGCAAAGTGGAGCCGGTGAAGGTCAAACGTTTGGCCATCAGCGAGACCCAGTCCACCTCCACTTTGGAGGGTTGCAGGAAAGCAATCTGGACCAGACGCCCATCCGGGGACAACACTTGCAGGTTGCGCTGAATGTAGCTGCCACCCACCATGTCGAGCACCATGTTCACGCCTTGCTTTTGGGTGTGCGCCATGACCACTTCCACGAAATCCTGGCTGCGGTAGTTGATGGCCACATCAGCTCCGACATCGCGGCATGCCTGGGCCTTGGCGTCATTGCCAACTGTGCAAAAAACCTTGGCGCCAAAGGCGTGGGCCAACTGGATCGCCGTCAAGCCGATGCCAGAAGAGCCGCCATGCACCAGAAAGGTCTCGCCCTTTTGCAGCTTGCCGCGCTGGAACACGTTGGTCCAGACGGTGAAGAAGTTCTCTGGCAAGGCGGCGGCTTGCAGCATGGAATAGCCTTTGGGAATGGGCAAGGCCTGGCCCTGGGGCACGGTCACGTATTCTGCATAGGCGCCGCCGTTGGTCAGGGCGCACAACTTGTCGCCCAGCTTCCACTGGGTCACGCCCTCGCCCAGCGCCACGACCTCGCCCGACACCTCCAGCCCCACAATGGGTGAAGCCCCGACGGGCGGGGGGTAACGGCCGCTGCGCTGCAGGCAGTCGGGACGGTTGACGCCCGCATAAGCCACACGCACCAGCACCTCACCTGCCGCCGGATGTGGCACCGCGCACTGCGCCGGCACCAGCACCTCTGGCTCGCCGCCCTGGCCGTGATCGACGAAATTCATGGAAGTTGGAATGGACATGAAGAGACCTCTTTAAAAATCAGAAATTTGGCGCTGCGCCAACACAGCCTCGATCAACACTTGAACCGCCAAAGCAGTGTCAAACGACGCCAAGGAATGCGGTTGAGCTTTGAGCAAGGACAACAATTGGTTCAACTGGCGCTGGTAAGTGGCAACGCGTGGACTCTCTGGCAAGCCTTGCACCTTTTGCCCTTGCGGGTGATGCGCATCATGGTGCATCAAATGATACCAATCGCTGAGCACATATGCTTGGGATGCGCCGATGAAGCGGGCTTCCACCACATCCGGCCCACTCCCGCCCACCACGCCGCTGACCGAGACTGGAACTCCCGCTGCGTCCAGCAACGCCTGCGCGCTGATCTCGGCCGCCCCCGCTACCGGGCTGAGCACTTGGGTCCCGCACAGGCGCACAGGGCCGCGCAATCGGATCAGCAGGTAAATGAAATGTGACAACACCTCGCGCACAAAGCCGCCCTGATTGGCCTGGGTGAGCCAGGCGGCACCACGCTGCCAATCGCGTGGCCACTCTTTGAAATGCAAGCGAATTTCAATCGATCGCAGGTCAAAGTCCGGGGCTTGCAGACCCTGTGCCAGGCGGTCAACAGCATCGGAAGAGGAAAACACAAAATTGACGGCTTGCGGCAAGCCACTTTGGTTCATGGCCTGAGCCAGGCGCTGGCTTTGACTGACATCGATACCCAATGGCTTTTCGCACAAAACAGCACGGCCTGCGGCGATGGCCTGCAACACCAGTTCATGGTGAAACAGGGGGGGCACGGCGACATAGACCAAATCCACGCCGGGGTGGGCCATTGCAGCGGCCGCATTGTCGACGACATTGCAGCCAGGGTGATCCTTTTGAAGGGCGGCGCGAACAGCAGGGTCTGCATCGTAGGCGCTGGCAATGCGCCAGCCACGGTGCAGGGCGACTTGCTCTATCATCCGTCGACCCACCACACCCAGACCCATCACGGCCATGCCAGGAGTTTCATTGATGTCCAAGCTTCACCTCTTTGCCGATGGCGGCTATTCGTTTCTGGAAGGCGGCTTTCCTTACTCTCAGGGCGTGATTGCCGCGCCCGGCTTTGCCTTTCGGCGTGTCCGCTTTTCTCAGCCCGTGCCCATGGCGCAGGGCTTTGAGTGGATCCGCACGCATTTGACCCAGGCACATCGGCCGCTGACAGCTTTGGCGGCTTGCGAGTTGCGCTCCCCCGCAGCCTTCAGCTTGCAAGGTTTCAAGGACTTCAACAAAGGCTATGTCCAGGTGCTGAGCGACTGGGGCTTGTTTCGCAACAACCTCAACCCGGTGGGTCGCAGCAACTTGGCCCCCCAATTCAATCCGCCCCAGGAACCGGGTTTCTACGCGTTCACCTACACCGTTCCAGAAGACAGCAGCTTGCCGCGCGATTGGGTCATTGCCGGCAGCGGCGAGTGGCCAGAAGACCAGCCCTTTCCCGAGGGCATCATTGCGCGTGGCGATCTCAGTCCCAGCGGCATCGCCACCAAGGCGGGCTACGTTTTGGACACCATGCAAGCGCGCGCCCGGGGCCTGAACGCCGACTGGTCGCGGCTGACAGCTGCGCAGGTGTACACCGTTCATGACTTTGCCCATTTGGTGGCACCCGAGTTTGCAGTCCGTGGCATGTTGGGGCCCGGCTTGAGTTGGCACATTTGCCGCCCACCCATTCAAGAATTGGCGTTCGAAATGGATGTGCGCAGCGTTCGGCACGAAATCGTCGCCCCGATCTGATCAGGCGCGACGATCCAGCCAGGTCCCCAAGATGCCCTTGGGCATCTTGATGATGAAAAACACCAGCAACGCGCCGTAAATCAGCAGATCCAGGCCGTGCACCTGGTTGCCAATCAGCACGCGCAGAATCTCTTGCAAGGCCAGCAGGAAAACCGCACCAAAGGTGGGGCCGAGCATGACAAACATGCCGCCGGCAATCACACCAAACACAATCTGCAACGAGATGCCGATGCCGGACACGGTTTCAGGGTTGATGTACAGCTGGTATTGGGCATACAGGACCCCGCCCAGACAAGTCATGACGGCAGACAACACCGTGATCTGCAACTTGGTGCGGGTGACATTGATACCGATGGAGGCTGCTGCGTCTTCCTCTTCGCTGATGGCTTGCAAGGCATCGCGCTGCATGCTGTGGTCGACGCGGCGCCAGACCCACAGCGCAAACAGCCAGCACAGCAGGATCAGGTAAAACCAGACCACACGGGTCGACGATTGCATGGCCCACACGGAGAAAGTAGAACCTTCGGCAATGCCTGGCTTGGGCGTCAGCCCCAGTGATCCACCGGTGAGATCGCGCTCAGCCACAATGACCAGGCGCACCACCTCGGCCAAAGCCAGGGTCACCAGCGCGAAATAATGGCCAACGATCTTGAACCGGAAACACGGGTAGCCAATGATCAAGGCCAGGACCACGGTGACCGCCAAAGCCACCAGGGTGCCGATAAAAGGTGACAAGCCATATTGGTTCCACAACAGGACCACCGAGTAGGCACCGATCCCCAAAAAAGCACCATGCCCCAGGCTGACCAGTCCCAGGCGCCCCATCAAAGCCCAACTGGTGTAAATGAACCCCAGCAACAAGGACATGATGATGAGGTGCAGCGGATAAGGGCCCAGGCCCAGCCAGGGCGCGGCCACCAGCAACGCCAGCAGCACGCGGAAAAAATGGGTGGATGTGAAGTTGCTCATGTTCACCGCCGTTGCGTCAGAATGCCCTCAGGGCGAATGAACATCATGGCGATGAAGAACACAAACGCCAGCACATAGCCCCACTCGATGGCAAACACAAAGCCACCCACCGAGATCAATTGCGCGAAGATGAAAGCCGCCACAAAGCCGCCGATCAGGTTGCCCAGGCCGCCCATCACGCAGACCAAAAAAGTGATGGGGCCGAACGACAGGCCAATGGCCGGGTGGATATCGTATTGCAGCACCAACAAACAGGCGGCCAGCCCAGCGAGCGCGCCACCCACCGCAGAGGTGAGCAAGTAAATGCGTCCCGGGTTCACGCCCATCAACGGCATGATGCTGCGGTCCTGGCTGATGGCCCGGATGGCCGTGCCGGCGTAGGTTTTGTTCAGGAACAAATAAGTTGCGGCAATGGCCACCATGGCCACGGCAAACGCGATCAGGCGTGCCATTGACAGGCTGATGTCGCCCAGCATGAAACTGGGCAAGCGAATGCCAATGTTTTTGAAGTCGATGCCAAACACGACCGTTGCCACTGCCTGCAGAAAAAACAGCACGCCACCGGTCACCAGCAATTGGTTGATAGGCTCGGCGGAAAGCACCGGCCGGATGATGAACCAGTGCATGGCGGCTCCCAACAGCGCGACGCCACCAACGCCCACCACAAACGCCAGGTACAAGGGCCACCCCATCATGGTGTGGGTCCAGTAAATGGCGTACATCCCGATCATCATCAACTCGGCGTAGGAAATCCACACCACGTCGATGACGCCAAAGATCAGGTTCAGCCCCAGGGACAGCAAGGCCAGCAAGCCGCCCAGCAAGAGGCCATTGAGCATGGCCTCGACAAGGAAAATGTCAAAGAATTCCATCACACCCCAAGGTAGGCTTTTTGCACTTCATCGCTGGCGAGCAGTTCGGCAGCGGTTCCACTGGCCCGGATTTTTCCGGTCTCGATCAGGTAGCCACGGTCCACCACCTTGAGCACCTGTTGAATGTTTTGCTCGACGATGAGCACGGTGTAGCCCTCGGCGCGAATGCGGTGCATCAACTCAAAAATGGACTGCACGATGACAGGCGCCAGACCGGCAGAGGGTTCGTCCAGCAACAGCAGCTTGGGGCCACTCATCAGCGCACGCCCGATGGCGCACATTTGCTGCTCGCCGCCCGACATGGTGCCTGCCAATTGGTGGCGTCGCTCGGCCATGCGCGGAAACAGCGAGTACACATAGTCCAGCTTTTCCAGGCGCTTGGCGCGCGCTGCCGGTGTGTAGGCGCCCATTTTCAGGTTGTCCTCCACGGTCAGGCGCGGGAACAAGCGACGCCCCTCTGGTACCTGGGCGATGCCCAGCCCGACCACCTCATGCGAGGGCAAGTCGCGGTAAGAGCGGCCCTCCATGACCATGTCACCCGCGCTGGCCTCCAGCAAGCGGGACATCACGCGCAACAAGGTTGTTTTGCCTGCGCCGTTGGGGCCAATCACCGCAATCGCCTCGCCCGCCTTGACGCTCAGCGAGACATCGAACAGCGCTTGAAACGTGCCATATCCGGCATTGATATTCTTCAACTCGAGCATCAAGCCCCCTCGGCAACGGCCTCGCGGCCTACCTGTTGCTGCACACTGTGGGCGTCCGTGCCCAGGTAAACCTCGACCACGCGCGGGTCGTGGGCCACCTCAGAAGGCGTGCCTTGGGCGATCAACTCGCCATGGTCCAGCACCAGGCAGCGGTCAATGACCTTCATGAGCACGCCCATGATGTGCTCGACCCAGATGATGGTGATGCCGCGCTCATCGCGAATGCGCTTGAGCATCAAGGCGGCTTGCTCCATCTCGGACTCATCCAAACCGCCCAGGCTTTCATCGGCCAGCAACAGTTTGGGTTGGGTGGCCAGTGCGCGTGCCATCTCCAGCTTTTTCAAGCCCGCAGCGCCCAGCCCTTCAACTTTGGCCAGGGGGTCGCGCGGCAAATCGATGAGGGTCAGCGCGTCTTCGGCGCGGCGCAGCGCCTCGCCCCGCGTGATGGGCTCACTGGCACCGTAATACGCCGCCAGGGTCGCATTCTCAAGGATGCTGAGTTTGCGAAAAGGGCGAGGAATTTGGAAGGTACGCGCCAGCCCCCGCTGGCACATTTGGTACGGCGGCAAACCGCCCACGGACTGGCCATCGAACGTCACGGTGCCAGAGGTGGGCGCAAACAGCCCTGCCAGCACGTTGAACGTGGTGCTCTTGCCGGACCCATTGGGGCCAATAAGTCCGACAATTTCACCACGCTTGACTTCGAAGGAAATCCCGTTGACGGCGGTGAAGCCGCCGAACTTTTTAGTGAGTTGGTTGACGACCAGCACAATCAGTTGCCGTAGGAGTGGCCTTTGGGCAAGGGCAACACGGCCTCACGGCTCTTGATGGCGCTTGGCCAAACCACGAAGGTGTCATTGCCGACGTACTGGTGAACCACCGGCGAGGAACGCTCGTTCTGACCGGACATCGGATGGCCCGGCGGGAAAAACTTCACGCCATAGCCCTGAATGGTGCCGCCTTCAGGGATGTCGGTATCCAGGGCAGCCTTGCGCAACGCTTCCGGATCGTAGCCACCGTATTTTTTGATGGCGCGCGGCAACACGTCGGTCAGGAAAATCCAGGTCTGGTTGAAGCCCATGGACACGTGGGTGGGAATCTCATCGCCTTTGACATCGGCTTTGTAACGCTTGACCATTTCAGCAGTGATGGCGCCCAGGCCCGGCTGCAGCGTCTTGGGGTCCAGCAATTGAGCGGCGACGGGGTCGACGTTGTAGATGTAGTTGGCATCGTCCTTGAACGTGGCAAAGAGTTTGTCAAACTGGCCATAGCCGGCGCCGTGACCGATCAGGGCGCTCCACTTCAGACCCTGCTCTTTGGCTTGGCGCAAGAACAAAGTGATGTCGGGGTTGTAGCCGGTATGAAGGATCACGTCCGGACGCGCGCGGCGCAGTTTGGTCACCAGGGGGGAAAGATCGGGCGAGGTTGCGGCATAGCCTTCCTTGAGGGAAATCTGCATGCCCAACTGCTTGCACACCGATTCATTGCCCATGGCCACGCCTGCACCATAGGGGCCGTCTTCATAGATGATGGCGACCTTCAGGTCTTTGGGATCTTTGCCCAGTTTGGATTTGGCGTTTTCCGACAGGAAGCGGCAGGAAGCCTCACCGAACTGGTCAGAGTGCACTTGCGCACGGAACACATATTTCAGATTCTTGTCTTTCATGACCGCAGAGGACACGCAGACGTTGGCCCACATGAACTTTTTAGCCTGGTCCAGGCGTTGGGCCATTGGCACGCAATGCGCGGAGGAGAACACGCCCATGATGAGATCGACCTTCTCCTGGTTCACCAGACGCTCTGTCTCGTTGATGGCCACCTCGGTCTTGCTTTGCGCATCGGCATAGATCGGGGCAATTTTGTAGCCCTCGACGCCGCCACGCTCATTGATCATGTCGATCGCGTACTTGGTGCCCAAATAGCTTGCGTTGGATCCGCCGGCGGCCAAGGCGCCGGACATGTCAAAAATGACGCCAACCTTGATTTGCTTGCCCTGTGCGAACGCCGAACTGGCCAGAGCCAATCCTGTCACGAGCAATCCTGTCATGAACTTTCTCAACATGGTGTTGTCTCCTTTGTCTGGCGGCCTTGTCGTGATGACCCTGCCTGCGCGAAACATAGCAAGCGAAAAGAAAAAGGGACAGGGTGGCAAACCCTGCCCCTTCATGTCGCAAGGGCGACTGAATGGATCACTCGGCTCAGCGCATGAACTCTTTCACATGATCGGCCCCCAGACCCACGTTTTCAAAATGTGCACGGTATTTTTCTATGCGCGTGAACACATCGTCGTAGCCGGTGGCATTGCCTTGCGGGTCAACATACATGAGCGCACCGTGAACCGTGAACAAAGTGACCATGTCGGTGCAGTCGTCGGGCACGATCAGGGTGTGCGTCTCGCCGGGTGGCTCAAACACATAACTGCCCTCTTCCGCTACCCAGTCATGCTCCAGGTAGCGCCATTTGCCACGCATCACATAGGCATGGACTTGCCCCGAATGTCGGTGCCGCTGCAGCAAACCCGAGCGCTTGACGCGCAGCAGGTGCACATAAAAGCCCCCCGTCACATTCAAATGAATGGGCCGTGACCAAATGTCCGGCGCAATCGGCGCCCACAGACGCTCGTCTTGCGCCATGACATCGTGGTGAATCATGTCCGGCGACATGCCCCAGGGCTGCGGCTTTTGGTACGGAATCCGATCTTCTGACATTTCTTTCTCCTGTTGCAGGGCAGGGGGTCAGGTCTTGCCTTTTGCCCCAAATTTGTGGATAACTATAAGTGAGGTGCTTCCGACAAGACGTCGCACGGGTTACCGATAGGCTTGCTTGCGTCAACGAACTTTTCGAAACTTCTGCGCACGCTTGGCGTTGTCAACCTCAGCGGTGTAGACATTGCCATCGGTGTCCATCGCAATGTTGTGGACCCAGTGGAAATCGCCCGCATGTCGACCCGAGCGGCCAAATGCCCCCAAAATCTCTCCGGTTTCTCGCACCACTGCGCACATCTTTTTTGCTGCAAACTAATTAGCGGCACACAAGACGCAGAAGATGCGCAACACGGATTTCATGAGAGCCCTTTGAAATAAGCCGTCACCTTAGCCAACGCGGGGCAACACGTCAAACCACCCGCGTCGGGCAGGTGACTTTGCGTCGCTGGCAAGCGTTCTCTGCGGTTATATTGAGCCCACCCGCTCAACAGAGGAAACCTTGCCATGCCCTCACGCCCTGTCCATGCTCAAGCTTTCATGCCCTATCCCGAGGTTGCAGTGCCCCATGCCGCACAAGGCTCATTGTCCGGCCTGAGCTTTGGCGTCAAAGACTTGTTCGATGTTGCCGGCTACCCCACCAGCGGCGGGCAACCTTTTTTGCTGGCGCTTTCTGGCATCAAACAACGCCACGCCAAGGCGGTCCAACAGTTGCTGGACAACGGCGCGAAGTTTGCAGGCAAGACCATCACGGATGAGCTGGCCTTTTCCATGAACGGCCAAAACGCTCATTTTGGTAACCCGATCAATGGCGCTGCACCGGATCGCATCACGGGAGGCTCTTCGTCTGGGTCCGCAGCAGCGGTTTCCAATGGACTGTGCGACTTCGCCCTTGGCACTGACACCGGAGGTTCGGTTCGCGCGCCAGCCAACCACTGCGGGCTCATTGGCTTGCGCCCGACCCACGGCCGCGTCAGCCTCGAAGGTGCTTTGGATTTGGCCCCTAGCCTTGACACCTGCGGTTGGTTCACGCGCGACATGCCCACGTTTGAACGTGTTGCCGATGTTTTGCTGGCACAGGATGAATCGCCGCTTCCCTCAGCGCTTCGCTTGCTGACCTTGGACGAGCTCTGGGGGTTGGTGTCGGACGATGTGGCCAAGGCTTTGACTCCCGCCTGCTTGGCCGTGCAGGAAAAAGTTGCAACACCCAATCATGTCAAGGGTTTGCTGGGAGATCTGGATGCCATGTACTGGAATTTCCGTTTCATCCAGGGCCGCGAAGCCTGGGTCACGGATGGCCCCATGATCGACAAGTACAACCCACCGCTGGGGCCAGGCGTGAAGGAGCGTTTTGCCTGGTCGAAAGCCGTCACGGATGCGCAATTTGAACAAGCGCTGGCCTTCCGGGCGATGCTGCGTCGGCGGGTTGCCGATTTGCTGGGCTCCGATGGCGTGCTCATGCTGCCCACCATGCCCGACTGCGCACCCTTGATCGCGCAGGATGAGGCCAGCCTGGAAGACTACCGAAACCGGGCCATTCGCCTGTTGTGTCTGGCAGGTTTGGGGGGCTTCCCGCAAATCAGCCTGCCCATGGCCCGTCGCCAGGGTGCGCCCCTGGGGCTTTCACTGATGGGTCCTGCTGGAAGTGATCGCAGCTTGGTGCGCCTGGCCGCACGGGTCATGGCCTGAGTTATCCACAGATCGGAGGCAAAACTCAAGACCTGACCCCATGATAAAATGTCGTCTATGACAAGAGACGGCAAAACCCAAATCAGCAGCGATGGTCTTCGTTACAAGTCCCGTACCGGCGGTTCTCCGTTTGGGGAGCGGGGGCAGACGGGTGCGACCATGAGTTGTTTCAAGTGTGGGGTGCACAAGCCTCGCGCCTACGGTTCTTACAAGCGGCTGGCAGGCACTTTGATGTTTGCCTGTTTTGATTGCTACCCGCCCAAGGACGCTGCCGCAGAAAAACCGGCGACCCCTTAAGTCGGCCACGCTGTGTCGGACCGTTACTTTTACGAGCCCCGACGCGGTCATGGCTTGCCCCATGACCCTTTCAATGCCATCGTTGGCCCCAGGCCGATCGGCTGGATTTCCTCGGCCAGTGCTCAGGGTGTTTTGAATCTGGCGCCCTACAGTTTTTTCAACGCCTTCAATTACGTTCCGCCCATTCTGGGCTTTTCCAGCATTTCTGAAAAAGACTCCCTGCTCAACATTCGGGAGACTGGCGAGTTCGTTTGGAATTTGGTGACACGCCCGCTGGCAGACGCCATGAACCAGACCTGCGAGGCCGTGCCACCGCATGTGAACGAATTTGAATTGGCCCATCTCACCCCGGAGGCATCGCGCAACGTCAAGGTGCCCCGTGTGGCAGAAAGCCCGGTGGCCATGGAGTGCCGGTGCACGCAAATCGTTCAATTGAAAACGCACGAAGGCGCGGACGTTCCTACCTGGGTGGTTTTTGGCGAGGTCGTGGGAGTGCACATTGACCCACGCCTGTTGAACCAGGGCGTCTACGACACAGCGCGAGCAGATGTGGTGTTGCGAGGTGGTGGTCCTGCAGACTATTTCACTGTCGGACCAGAACAATTGTTCAAAATGCACCGCCCTCAAGGGGGCGGGAAAAACTTGCCGCGGTAACGCTCAAGGGGATCTGCCATGCACAATCACATCCCCCGCAGAAGACTGGGTCAGTCGTCGTTATGGGTCACACCTTTGGGTTTGGGCTTGATGTCGTTGTCAGGCATTTATGGCTCATCCAGTGACGAGAATGGTTTGGCGGTGATCCATCGTGCGCTCGACCTTGGTGTGAATTTTCTTGACTCGGCTGATATGTACGGCTGGGGCCACAATGAAAGCCTGTTGGGCAAAGCGCTTCAAGGAAAACGAGACCAAGTCATTGTTGCCACCAAATTTGGTCAGACGCGCAGCGACACAGGTGCCAATGGTGTGAATGGGCGCCCCGAGTATGTGGTGCAGGCCTGCGAAGCCAGCTTGCAGCGCCTGGGGCTTGAGACGCTCGACCTCTACTATGTTCACCGCATTGACCCCACCGTCCCGATTGAAGATACCGTGGGTGCCATGTCGCAGTTGGTGAAACAGGGCAAGGTGCGGGAAATCGGTTTGTGTGAGGCGCATCCGTCAACCATTCGTCGTGCCCACGCGGTCCACCCTTTGGCCGTGGTGCAGACCGAGTATTCATTGCTGTACCGCCAAGAGGCGGAAGAAACGCTACAAACCACGCGCGCCCTGGGCATCGGGTTTGTGGCTTATTCGCCGCTGGGTCGAAGCCTGTTGACCGCCACCGTTCAATCCGCAGAAGAAGTGGCGCATGACCGGCGCAAAGACCATCCGCGGTTTCAGGCAGACAACTTTGCGCACAACAGAGACCGCGTGCGGCAACTGGAAGCCTTGGCACGCAAAAAACAGTGCACGCCTGGCCAGTTGGCATTGGCCTGGGTGTTGGCGCAGGGTGAGGATGTGGTGGCGATCCCTGGCACCAAGCAGCCTGGACGCGTGGCAGACAATTGGGCCGCCTTGGCGGTAGAACTTCAAGAGGAAGATCTCGTGGCATTGCACCAGGCGTTTCCACCCGGTGCTGCTGCGGGCCAGCGCTACCCTGCCGGCGGCATGAAAGGCGTTTACCTTTAAAGCCAGCGGCGATCAGCCACCATACGCCAGATCCAACCGCTGGTGGTGGGCCAAATCCACAACTTCCGTGAATTCCGCATACGACATCACGGGCTGCGACAAGCCCTGAGGCGTCCCTTTGGCATGCAACTCGCGCAAAGCCACCGCCACAGCGTGAGCAGCCGTGAAAAGTGCGGTCACAGCAAAAAACGCCAGTTGAAAGCCCATGGCCTGAAGCTCGGGCACCGCCAATCGCGCAGCGTCCGTACCGTCCACAATGGAGATCACTTTGGGCCCCGCGACGCGACGTGCTATGCCCTCAACCTCGGCGACCGTTTTGACGCCGTCCACAAACACCAGGTCCACGCCTGCGTCCTGGTAGCGCTGCGCGCGCGACACAGCCTCGTCCATTCCCAGGGCAGGCAAGGCATCGGTGCGGCCAATCAGCAACAAGGGTTGGGAGCCCCGCGCCGCCACGGCACAGCGCAATCGGCGCGCATTTTCCTCGGCATCGATCAGGCGGATGCCTGCCATCTGCCCACAGCGTTTGGGCGCGACCTGATCTTCCAGGTGAATGGCTGCCACGCCTGCCTGCAAATACTCTTGCACCGTGCGTTCGATATTGGACGGACCACCATACCCCGTATCGGCATCGGCAATCACTGGAATTTTCACCGCTCTCACCATGTCCCTGGCCTGGGTGGCCATTTCGGTCTGGGTCAGCAAGCCAATGTCAGGCTGCCCAATGCGGGCGGCGGTTGCGCCAAAGCCCGTCATGTAAATCGCAGGGAAACCTGCGCGTGCCACCAAACGGGCCGACAGGGCATCGTACGCACCAGGCGCCACCACCAGGGTGCCAGAGGCCAGGGCATTTTGAAGGGTTGTGTAGGTCGTGCTCATCGCCATTCGTTCAATTCAAAACCAGTCCGCCATCGATGTTCAAGGATTGTCCCGTCATGTAATCTGCTGCAGGTGACGACAGGAACAGGGCCACGTTGGCGACATCTTTTGGGTGCTGGGGACGCCCCATCGGGACACTGGCCGTGCGCTGCTTCCAGACTTCGCCGGTGGGCAAGCCCTGCAACGCCGCCCAATCGCGGTCCATCTGCTTCCACATGTCGGTGTCCACCAAGCCTGGGCAAATCGCATTCACCGTGACGTCCGGGGCCAACGCAATCGCAGCGCCTTGGGTCATGTTGATGACCGCTGCCTTGCTGGCACGGTAATGCAGGATGACATCGGCGATCGGACCGGCGCCATAGCGGCCCGCAATCGAGGCCATGGTGATCACCTTGCCACGGGGACGCCCCGGCGCCACGGGTGCCTGCTGCTTCATCACCCGAACCGCCGCCTGCAAAGTCAAAAAGCAGCCTTTGACATTCACGCCCATCATGCGGTCCCAATCGGCCCCGGTAAGGTCCATCATGGGCTTGATTTGCATGATGCCTGCATTGCACACCGCCACATCGATGCGTCCGAAAGCATCTTTGACAGATTGCATCAGGCGCGCGCAGTCGGCCTCCACACTGACATCCGCCTGCATCGGCAAAGCTTTCACACCGAGGGCCTCGATGTCTTTGGCAACCGCCCTCACCTTGTCCAAGTTCAAGTCGGCCAAGCCGACCGCAGTGGCGCCGCTTTCTGCAAAGGCCAAGGCCAGACCCCGGCCAATGCCCTGGCCGGCGCCAGTGATCACCACCACACCGTGGCAGGAAGATTCGTTGAGGTTCATCAGGTCACCATTTCAATCCAGGCGGATGCCTTTTTCCTTGATGAGTTTGGCCCACCGGCCCTGCTCTTTGGCTGCATAAACGGAGACTTCCTCCGGTGTGCTTGGAATCAACTCCAGAGCCAATGCATCAAAGCGCGATCGCATCTCTGGCAATTTGAGAATTTTGGAGACCTCCTGGTTCAGGCGCTGGACGATGGCTGGCGCAGTGGCTTTGGGTGCCACCATGGCAAACCAGATGCCCGCCTCATAACCGGGAAGGCCGGCTTCGGAAACGGTTGGCACCTCGGGGAGCAAGGGAATTCGCTTGCTACCCGTGACGCCCAAGGCCCGCAATTTGCCAGATTTGATGTGAGGATTGGAAGTCAGCACGACATCCAACATGGCTTGAACCTGGTTGCCGATCAAGGCTGTGAGCGCAGGCGAGCTTCCGTTGTAAGGCACATGCGTCATGTCGATGCCAGCCGACACTTTGAACAGCTCACCCGCCAGGTGCAGCGGGTTGCCATTGCCTACCGAAGCGTAGTTCATGCTGCCCGGCTTGGCCTTGGCATAGGCAATGAATTCGGAGACAGATTTGACGGGCAATTCCTGTGGCACCACCAGGACCAAGGGTGAAGCCGCCAGCATGCTGATGCCGACAAAGTCTGCTTTGGGGTCATAAGGCAGTTGGCTGTAAAGCAAGGGATTGACGGCCAGGCTCGCAGAACTCCCCATGAAGAGGGTGTACCCGTCGGCAGGCGACTTGGCCACATGTTCAGCCGCCACAATGGTGTTGCCCCCGGGCTTGTTCTCGACCACCACAGGCTGCCCCAAGGCACGACCCAGTTGCTCCGCCACCGCACGGGCCAATTGATCGGTAGAGCCACCGGCGGCATACGGCACCACCAACTTCACAGGCTTGTGAGGATACGCTGGTGCCAGCTGCTGGGCTTGCACTGCGCCGCACAAGGCAGCAAGTGCGATCAGCCACGTGCGTCGACAACGCATGAACTTTGCGATGGTCATTTCAACGTCCTTGGAAAACTTATTTCAAAACCGGCAATGGCAAGGGTGCCCCGCCAGGGATAGGCGTTCGGTCCACATTCAAGACCATGGCCACCAACACATAGTAACCATTGACAGCAATCAGGTCCATCGCACCTTGCTCTCCAAAGCGCTGTTTGACGGCCTCGAAAGCACTGTCGGACACCTTTTTGTTCTGATGCAGCTCGGTGCAGAATCGAACGACCAGCGCTTCATCCTCCGACATGCCCGTGGGAACTTTGCCTTGCGCGATGGCCGCTGCAATCTCCGGCGACAAGCCCGCTTGCAAGGCCAGGCGATGGTGCGCATGCCACTCATACTGCGCTGTCCAGTGCCGCGCTGTGATGAGAATCGCCAGCTCGGTCAATTTCGGCCCCAGTACGCTCTTGAACCGAATGTAGGCGCCGGTCCGCTGCAAGTGCTCGCCAAGTTCGGGGCTGCGCAAGAACACATTGAAAGGGCTGCCCAGCGAAGTCGCACTGGCGTTGGCCGCAGAACCGACCACCGAGGCCCTCGGCCCCGAGCGAATGTTCTGGGCCAATTCACGCTGTGCGGGCGTCATCTCGGGCTCTGTGAGCAAGCGAAACCTGGGCGGTCCATCATCGGCACGCACAGACAAGCTGCCGGACAAGATGAAACAAGCGATCAGAAAGCGACAAAGCGAAGCTGAATGCGGCATGAGGTGGCACCCTTTTGACAATCGCCCCAATATACTGCCAAGTTGATCCTCAGACATCGGAGACAGCATGCCATTTGTAACGACTGACGACGGCGTTCGGCTTTACTACGAAGAAGCGGGTACCGGCAAGCCTCTTGTTTTTGTCCATGAATTTGCGGGCGACCATCGCAGCTGGGAGCCACAAATTCGTTTTTTTTCAAGGCGTTACCGATGCATTGTGTACAGCGCGAGAGGCTACACGCCCTCGGATGTGCCCAGCGCTGGCAGCGCTTATTCTCAAGAGCGCGTCTGGCAGGATATCCGCTGCCTGATGGACTGTCTTGATTTGCAACAGGCTCACCTGGTGGGGCTGTCGATGGGTGCGTTTGCTTGCCTGCACTTTGGCTTGCACCATGGCACTCAAGGCGCAGCATCTCGCGCACTGTCACTGACCTTGGCGGGTTGTGGCACAGGATCGCACCCGGCGGTTTACGAGGGCTTCAAGGCCCAGTCCAAAGTCCTGTCCCAGGAAATCCAGGCCAAGGGCTCGCAACATCTGGCCGACACCTATGGCATGGGGCCCTCACGCTTACAGTTCAAAGCCAAAGACCCGCGCGGGTATGCCGAATTCAATCGGCACCTGGCGGAGCATTCCGCACAGGGCTCAGCCCTGACCTCCTGGGGCTACCAAGGGGAACGGCCCAGCCTCTATGCATTGACCGACCAGATCGCCCGCATCAATGTGCCCACGCTGGTCATGACGGGCGACGAAGACGAGCCTTGCCTGGAGCCTTCCTTGCTGCTCAAGCGCACCATTCACACTGCCGTCCTGGCGATGTTGCCCGGCAGCGGCCACGCCATCAACCTGGAAGAGCCGCAATGGTTCAATCAGTTTCTGGCGGAATTTTTGGCACAGGTCGAGCAAGGGCGCAATTTCGTGAGGCCCGAGGCGACACGTCCAGAATCCATCTGGGGGCCCAGCGGCGACCCCCGCAAGTGAGGCTCAGTCGGACAGGGTCACACAGAGCGTTCCCAAGTTGCCAAAGTCAACAGTGACGGCATCGCCTTCTTGCACCGGCACGGGCACCACGCAGGTGCCGGTGATCACTGTGTCGCCAGCCTTCAAGCAGCGGCCCTGCCCGATCAACTCATTGGCCAGCCAGGTCAGCGCCCAGCGCGGGTCACCCAGCACATTGGCACCTTGCCCCTGGGCGACGGTGACGCCATTCACCAGCGCACTGACCTGATGGGCGGCCAAATCTAGCGAGCGCCAGGGCTGTTGCACCGCTTCGCCCAGAACCACATGGCATGCGCAGGCGAAGTCGGCAATCAAGGCGCCCTCTCCGGCAGTGACAAAGTTTGCATACCGCGAATTCGGAATTTCGATGGCCAGGTGCAGGTCGGCGACCGCAGACATGACTTCCTGTACTGCCAGGGGTTGGGCAGCGGTGCCGGTGACATCGCGCCCCAGCCGAAAAGCGAACTCGGCTTCAATCACCCGCATGCGGTTGCCTTGCAACGAAATGACCGAGCCGGGCGAATGGCAGCGAGAAGCCAACAAGCGCCCTGCCAAAGGACCGCTGACGCCAATGTGCTGTTGGCCGGCTTGGCTGGTGGCGGCGATTTTCCAACCGATGCCAGGCTCGCCACAGGCGTCCCAAAGCGCCCACTGGGCTTGGTAGGCCTGGGCACGGTCGGCAGGCCGCAAAGGCTCCGGCAAAATATTCACGCAGCCATGGCTTTGCCAAGCGGGCAGCAGGCAAGCAGCTGTCTGTTGAGGAGAAAAAGCGGTGTTCATGTCGGTGTGACCTCATGCATGGGTACGGACAAAATCCAGCAAGGCTTGTGCGACTTGCTGCGGCGCTTCGCGCTGCGGGAAATGGCCCACGCCTTGCAGCAAGCTGCGTTGGTAGGGCCCGGTGAAGAAATGCTCTTTGTCAGCCGAGCCCGAGGGCGCATTGACGGTGTCAACCGCACCATGCAAGACCAAGGTGGGGACCGACAGCACAGGGGCCGGATTCAAAGTTTGGTCGTCAAGTGCGTAGGCTGGGTCGCCAGGCGCATGCCCCCAGCGGTGGCGATAGGAATGCAGCACGATTGGTGCCCAATCGGGGTTGTCAAAGGCATCGGCTGTGGCCTCGAACTCTTCGGGTGCGTACCACCCTGCCGGCGCCCACAAGTCCCACATCTTTCGGGAAAAAGCTCTGCCGTCTTCCCGCACTGTTTGCTCGCCCCGCGGCGTGGCCATGTACCAGTGGTACCAGTAGTTGTGTGCTTGCTCCAGCGACAGGGTCTGGCCGGGCGTATTGGTTCCGTAGCCCACCGCCAGCATCACCAGATGACTGGCAATGCCCGGTTGCAAGCCACACGCATTGGCCACCGCGCGGGCGCCCCAATCATGCCCGACCAAAATCGGACGGTGCAATTCCAGTGCGTGCACAAACTCGACCAGGTCTCGCCCCAGCGCTGCCAATTGACCCGTGCGGGGCGTGTCCGCACGCAAAAACGTGGTGGGATTAAAACCGCGCAAGGCCGGGGCGATCACGTGAAAGCCCGCATTCACCAAAGTGGGCACCATGGCCGTCCAGCAGCGTGGGCTGTCAGGCCAACCGTGCATCAGCACCATGGTGCGCTTGGCCCCCGGGTTCCACTCTTGGTAGCCCACGCGCAACAAGGACGTGTCAATGAATTTCCAAGACATCATGCGCCCTCCAGTTCAGGAAACAGAACATCGGTGAAACCAAAACGACTGAAGTCGGTGATGCGCATGGGGTACAGCATGCCAAACAGGTGATCGCACTCATGCTGAACCACGCGCGCATGAAAACCCGAGACCGTGCGATCAATCGGCGCGCCCTGAGCGTCCCAGCCCTGGTAGCGCACATGGGCATGGCGCGGCACCACACCGCGCAGGCCGGGCACCGAGAGGCAGCCCTCCCAGCCCTCCTCCATGTCGTCAGACAGGGGCGTGATGGTGGGATTGATCAGTACCGTGGGCGGCACCACGGGGGCCTGCGGGTAACGCGGATTCACGGCGCCCGAGCCAAAGATCACCACCTGCAAGTCAACGCCGATTTGAGGCGCGGCCAAACCGGCGCCGTTGACAGCTTTCAGGGTGTCGAAAAGGTCTTGAACCAGCGCATGCAACTCAGGCGTGTCAAAGGCCTTGACCTGTTGCGCGGTGCGCAACAGGCGCGGGTCGCCCATTTTCAAAATCTCACGTTGAGCCATCGCTGTCACCTCCCTCCGACTGAACCAGTGCCATCAGGCCCGCTTCGTCCAGCACGGGGATGCCAAGCGCCAGGGCCTTCTCCAGCTTGCTGCCGGCCTCCGCGCCGGCGATCACCCCATGGGTCTTTTTGCTCACGCTTCCGGCCACTTTGGCGCCCGCAGCTTCCAGCATTTCCTTGGCTTGCTCGCGCGACAGCGTGGGCAGCGTGCCGGTAAGCACATAGGTCTTACCCGCCAGAGGCAGATTGGCGCCCGGGGTCGGCGGCCCCTCTGCCCAGTGCACGCCACAGGCGCGCAGTTGCTCGACCACTTCGCGGTTGTGGGGTTGGTCAAAAAAGGTTCGCAAACTGTGCGCGACCACGGGCCCCACATCGCGCACTTGCAGCAATTGGTCCACGCTGGCGGCCATCAAGGCGTCCAGGCTGCCAAAGTGGCGCGCCAAATCTTTGGCGGTGGCTTCTCCCACATGGCGAATGCCCAGGCCAAACAAAAAGCGGGGCAAGGTGGTGGACTTGGAGCGTGCCAGACTGGCCAGCACATTCTGGGCAGACTTTTCTGCCATGCGCTCAAGCGGGGCCAAGGTTGCCAATTCGAGGCGGTACAAATCTGGCAGGCTTTGCACCAAACCGGCATCCACCAACTGGTCCACCAGCTTGTCGCCCAGGTCTTCGATGTCCATGGCACGGCGTTGTGCAAAATGCAGCATGGCTTGCTTGCGTTGCGCGCTGCAGAACAGTCCGCCCGTGCAACGGTAGTCCGCCTCGCCCTCCTCGCGCACCGCCAGGCTATCGCAGACCGGGCATTGGTGCGGCATGGTGAACCACGGTGCTTCGTGCAGACGCTTTTCCAGCACCACCGACACCACTTCGGGAATGACATCGCCCGCACGCCGAACCACCACGGTATCGCCCACGCGGACATCTTTGCGCCGCGCTTCGTCTTCGTTGTGCAAGGTGGCATTGGTGACCGTCACGCCGCCCACAAAAACCGGCTGCAACTTGGCCACAGGCGTGAGCTTGCCCGTGCGGCCCACCTGAACCTCGATGGCCTGCACCACCGTCATTTGCTCTTGCGCGGGGTACTTGTGGGCAACCGCCCAGCGTGGCTCCCGGGTGACGAACCCCAATTGCGACTGCAATGCCAGGCTGTTGACCTTGTAGACCACGCCATCAATGTCGTAGGGCAAGGTGTCGCGCAAGGCGCCGATGCGCTGATGGTAGGCAATCAGGCCACTGGCGCCTTGCACACAGGCCGTCTGTTCCGCCACGGGAAAGCCCCAGTCGCGCAAAGCCATCAGCATCTCGTAATGGCTTTGCCACACAGGCCCACCCGCGTCTGGGGGCGTCACATCGCCCAAGCCATAGGCAAAAAAACTCAACGGTCTTTGCGCAGCGATACCGGGGTCCAGTTGCCGCACAGCACCCGCAGCTGCATTGCGAGGATTGACAAATGTTTTCTCGCCTTTCAAACCTGCCGCAATGCGTTGGCGCTGCCGCTCGTTCAGCGACTCGAAATCGTCCCGCCGCATATAGACCTCGCCCCGCACTTCCAGAACCGCTGGCACAGCCCGCGCCGAACGGTTGCTGGTCAATGCCAAGGGAATAGAGGGAATGGTGCGAATGTTTTGGGTGACGTCCTCGCCGGTCTCGCCATCGCCACGCGTGGCCGCTTGCACCAGAAAGCCATTTTCATAGCGCAGGCTCATGGCCAGGCCATCAAACTTCAACTCTGTCACGTATTCCACTTCAGCAGCTTCGGTGCCCAAACCCAGTTCGCGGCGAATGCGGGCATCGAAATTTTCTGCGCCACTGGCCTGCGTGTCGGTCTCCGTGCGAATGCTCAGCATCGGACGCGCATGGCGAACAGTCGCAAAACCCTCGAGGACCTGACCGCCCACACGCTGGGTGGGAGAGTCGGGCGTCACCAGGTCAGGAAACTCTTGTTCCAGCGCCTGCAAGGACTGGAAGAGTCGGTCGTACTCCGCGTCAGGCAAGCTCGGCTCATCCAGCACGTAATACCGGTAGGCGTGTTCTTGCAAGGTCTGGCGTAACGCCAGGATGCGGGCCTGTGCAGCCGCCAGTGCAGCGCGCGCAGGCTCGCCTTCGGAAGGCTCTGCGAACAGGTCAGCCGTGGTCATTGACACAACCGCAAAGGCTTCAGCTGAACAGGCGGCGGGCTTGCGCACTGCCAGCCGACAGATCGCGTGCGTCCAGGGTGTCGTAGAGGGCGCGCAAGTCGCTCTCGATGCTGTGCATGGCTGCGGGTGACAACAACTGGCCGTGATCGTCGGTGATCACACCTTCCATCACGCGGGCCAGCTCGGTGGCGATCTGGCACATGCGCGCAAAGGGCTCCTCGCGGCGATCCACTTGCGGCACGTCCAGCGTCAAAGTGAGGGCCCGAATGGCCGACAAGGTGGGGTCTTCGGCCAGGGCGGCCTGGCTGTCAAAGCTCAGCCCCAGAATGGGAGGCAGCCCCACAGTGGCTGCCGGAATCACCATGCGCCCAGGAATGACCCCTGGCACAAAACCCAGACGAGCCGCATTTTGCTGCACATAGCCCGGGCTCCAGGCCAGTTTGGTGGCCTTCAGTGAAAAGCTCAGCTGCGCATCATGGGAGCTGGCAAATTGGTCAAGCTCGCGCGCACGCGCAACCTCCTCCAACATCTCTGGAAACTCGGGCACGCCGTCCACCGCATCGGCAAAGGCCTGGGTCTTCACCACAAACTCTGAGAACTCAATTTCATTCAACGCACCCATGCGGTTGGCGAGCTGCACGCCGGCCTGAAAAGCGCTGTAGCGCTGGCCTGCGCGCAACTGCTCCCACTCGCCCGAGGTCGCATTCACGCCTTCCAGCGTGAACAGTTTGGTTCCCACGCGCCGCGTCGCCGGGAAAGCAGCCAAAGCGGCGTCGCCCGACGCCGGGCTGTCCAACTCGATCGGCGCCAGCACATCAATCAGTGCGTCTTGGATCGGGCGCCGGTCCATCACCGGGACGACAGACTCAAAGTCTGTCGGCTCCGAGCGTTGACTCGCCACCCTGGCTGCCTCAATAGGCGGGTCAAGCGGCGCGCCGCTCGAGTCTTCCCGTCCGGGCAAGGGGTCGGCCTGGCGGGGCTTGCTTTTGCGCGAAGACCAGGCACTGTGGGCCACCACGCCGGCCAACACCACGCCACCGGCAATGGCCAAGGCAACTTGCAATGTGCTCATAGATCGCGATTCCTTTTCAGGCGTTTTCAGCCATGGAGACAGCCGACTCCATGTCGACCGCCACAATGCGGGAGACGCCCTGTTCTTGCATGGTGACGCCGATCAGTTGCTCGGCCATTTCCATGGCAATCTTGTTGTGGGAAATGAACAGGAACTGAGTTTCTTTTGCCATGCTGGACACCAGCTTGGCATAGCGCTCGGTGTTGGCATCGTCCAGGGGCGCGTCGACTTCGTCAAGCAGGCAAAACGGCGCCGGATTCAATTGGAAGATGGCGAACACCAAGGCAATCGCTGTCAGGGCTTTTTCACCGCCTGACAGCAAATGAATGGTCTGGTTTTTCTTGCCAGGAGGCTGCGCCATGACCTGAACACCGGAGTCCAGAATTTCCTCGCCAGTCATCACCAGGCGCGCATTGCCACCACCGAACAGTTCAGGGAACATGCGGCCGAAATGTTCGTTCACGACTTTGAAGGTTCCACCCAGCAATTCGCGGGTCTCGCCGTCAATTTTGCGAATCGCGTCTTCCAGGGTGGTCATCGCTTCGTTCAAATCGGCCGATTGCGCGTCCAGGAAAGTTTTGCGTTCGCGCGCACTGGTCAGCTCGTCCAGCGCAGCCAAGTTCACGGCACCGAGCGCGGCAATCTCGCGATGCAAGCGGTCAATTTCAGACTGCAATCCGCTCAGTCGAACTTGCTGCGACTCCACCGATTGCGCCACCGCCGCCAGATCGGCTTGGGCATCGGCCAACAATTGCTCGTATTGCGCCATGCCCAAGCGGGCCGCTTGCTCCTTGAGTTGCAATTCGGTGATGCGCTGGCGCATCGGGTCCAGCTCGCGCTCCAATTGCAAGCGCCGCTCATCGCTGGCGCGCAACTTGGTGGTCAGGTCATCGTATTCGCTGCGTTTGGCGCCAAGCACTTTTTCACGCTCTGACTTCAGCTCCAGGGCGCTTTGCAAGCCCGCTTTCGCAGCGGCATCACTCAAGCGGGTCAGCTCGTCCTGCACATGCCCGGTTTCGGCATGGAGGGCTGTGGATTGCTGCGCCGCCGTGTCCAGCGTGCGCTTCAGCTCTGCTTCACGGGAGGCTTGCGTGCGTCGCGCAAAATCGGCCTCTTGCATTTGCCGCTCCAGGCTGCGCAGCTGCTCGCGACAGTCGTTGAGAAGGCGCTCGGCATTCATGACCTGCTCATCCAGTTGCGCATGACGCTCCTGGTTGTCGGCCAGTTGCATGTCCAAAGACTCGAAGCTTTCCTCGGCGGCAATGCGACGTTCTTGCAGCTCTTCCAGCAAGGCATCCACCTCCGCCATGTCTCCCGCTATCTGGTCGCTGCGCGCCCGCGTTTGCTCGGCCAACTGGGTCAGGCGCAAGGTCTCGACCTGCAGCGCATGGGCTTGCGCCTGGGCTTCACTGGCCTCGCGACGGGCGCTCACCAATCGTTGCGAAGCGTCTGCGTAAGCAGCTTCGGCGCGCACCAACAGATGACGCGCCTCTTCGTGAATCAGGGTTTGGGCTTTTTGTTGCTTGTCCAGGTTCTCGATTTCCTGCGCGCGCGCCAGCAAACCGGCTTGCTCACTGTCTTGCGCATAAAAGCTGACACTGTGAGCGCTGATGGCATGGCCGGCTGGCACATAGATCACCTCGCCGGGCTGCAATTGGGCACGCGCCGCCAACGCCTCTTCGAGGTGGGTTGCGGTGTAACAACCGGTGAGCCATTCAGACAACAAGGCTTTTTGTCCGGCATCGTTCAGACGCAGCAGGTCGGCCAAACGTGGCAAACCCGACGCTGACAGCGACGGTGCAGCCGACGGCAAGTTGTAGAACGACAGTTTGGCAGGCGGCGCATCGCTGGCAAAGGCACGCACCATGTCCAGCCGGCTGACCTCCAATGACCCCAGCCGTTCGCGCAAAGCAGCCTCGAGGGCGTTCTCCCAACCGCTCTCGATGTGGATCTTGCTCCACAAGGCCTGCAAACCTTCCAAGCCATGCTTGGACAACCAGGGTTGCAGCTTGCCATCGGTCTTGACCTTTTCCTGCAAGGCGCGCAAGGCCTCGAGGCGCGCTGACAAATCGGCTTGTCGTGAGCTCTCCTGGTTCAAGCTTTGCTGGGCCAGCCGCCGCGCTTCATCGAGCTGGGGCACGCTGTCTTGCAACTCATGCAGCACGGCATCGGCCACCTCGGCGGCCTCTTTGGCCTCACCCCACTGCTGCTGCAAAGCTTGCAGGCGTGTTTCGTCGGGCGCGGCCAATGCCTGGCGGTCGGTGACCAGCCGCTCGCGGCGCTGGTTGAGCTGTCGGGACTGCTCTTCAATGTTGCGCTGGTCAGCGGCCAGCACCTGGATCTGCTGCTGAACCTGGGCCACGCTGCTGCGTTGGTCATTGGCACGCTGTTGCGCCTGCCGCAAGGCCTCTTCCAGCACAGGCACTTGGCTCGCCTGCTCTTCCACCTGGGCCGCTAACAAAGCGGCTTGTTCTTCTGCATGCTCTGCGGTTTCCGCCAGCGTTCCCAGCTCTGTCTCGGCTTGTTCCTGGTGCTGGGCCCATTGGGCCAACTGCTCTTGCAATTGCACCAGGCGTTGCTCGGCGCGCTGGCGGCCTTCGACCACGAATCGAATTTCAGCCTCCAGGCGCCCTACTTCGGCACTGGCTTCGTACAACTGGCCTTGTGCCTGGTTGACCTGATCGCCAGCGGCATAGTGTGCCTGCCGAATGGTTTCAAGGTCAGCCTCGATGTGGCGCAAGTCGGCCACGCGCGACTCCAGGTCCGTCATGGCTTTCTGGGTCTGGGTGGCAAGGCTCACCTGATCTGTTTCAGCCTCCCGGCGTTTCAGAAACCACAGTTGTTGCTGTTTCAGCGAGACATCGTTTTGCAGGGTGTGATAGTGCTGCGCGACCTCGGCCTGCTTCTCCAGCTTTTCCAGGTTGCTGTTGAGTTCGCGCAAGATGTCTTCGACACGGGTCAAATTCTCTCGGGTGTCACTCAAGCGGTTTTCAGTTTCGCGGCGGCGCTCTTTGTATTTGGAAACGCCGGCAGCCTCTTCCAGGAACAGGCGCAGTTCTTCCGGCTTGGACTCAATGATGCGGCTGATGGTGCCCTGGCCAATGATGGCGTAGGCGCGCGGGCCTAGGCCCGTCCCCAAAAACACGTCTTGCACGTCCCGGCGACGCACCGGCTGGTTGTTGATGTAATAGCTGCTGGTGCCGTCCCGCGTGAGCACGCGCTTGACCGCGATTTCCGCAAATTGACTCCATTGCCCACCCGCACGGTGGTCGGCATTGTCAAACACCAATTCCACACTGGATCGGCTGGCCGGCTTGCGGGTGTTGGTGCCATTGAAGATGACGTCCTGCATGGACTCGCCGCGCAATTCACTGGCGCGACTCTCGCCCAGCACCCAGCGCACAGCGTCCATGATGTTGGACTTGCCACAGCCATTGGGGCCCACAACCCCCACCAGTTGGCCTGGAAGCAAGAAGTTGGTCGGTTCAGCAAACGACTTAAAGCCGGACAGTTTGATGGAGGTGAGACGCACCGCGAGCCTTTTTTGAATTCTTAGGTATTCAATTCGTGGGTTTTTCAGCGAAAAACCTCAACCCTGATGATAACGTTCCTGGGTTCGGGTCAGCTCCCATTCCAGCCGGTCCAGGCGTGGGGCCATGGCCGCCCAGGTGGCTTGAACCGAAGCCATGGTGCCGGTCTTGGCAAGCCGCTCCAGATCGACGATGGCCTCCGACAAACTCGCGCCGGCAAAGATGGGCATGAAGCCCTTGAAAGCATGCAATTGCAGAACGACCTCCTGCGCATGGTGTTCGCGCAGGGCCAGGTCCAAGGCCTTGCGCGAAGTGGTCAGGCTTTCCCTGAAAGTCTGGATGAGCGCGGGCAGGCCGCTGGGGTCCAACGCGTAATCGAGGGCACGCGCGAGATCGAGTTCTTGGTCGTCTTCCACGGTCTCTCCTCTTGACAAAGGTGGGGGCTGTACAGGCAAGCCCAAAGCATCACTGAGTTGTTGCAGCGAGACCGGTTTGGACATGCAAGCATCCATGCCGGCCTCGTGACAGCGGGCCAGCTCCTGGGCCTGGACCTGAGCTGTCATGCCCAGGATTCGCAGTGTGCCTCGTCCTTGTGCAGCCCACAATGCACGCAGCTGACGGGTTGCTTCCAGGCCATCCATGACGGGCATCAGGACATCCATCAACACGACATCGAAAGGCTGCGACTGACAAAGGGCCAAAGCTTCTGCGCCATTGTGGGCCACACTGGCCTGCAGACCCAGACGCTGCAACATGGCGCAACAAACCTGTTGGTTCATTGGCTGGTCCTCGACCAGCAACACCTTGGGTGCGGTCACTGTCGCTGGGGCCGAGCGCGGCTGAACAGGGTGCTGCGCATCAACAATGGGAGGATCGGTCGGCACCAGTGGCAAGCTCAGAACGAAGCTGGCCCCATGCGCCGGCTGGCTGTGCAATTCCAGCCGGCCTCGCATGCCCTGGGCCAATCGGCGGCTGATACTCAAACCCAGGCCCGTGCCTGGGTGCAGGCTGTTTGCCGGACGCTCGGCCTGCGCAAAGGCATCGAAAATGCGCTGATGCTGATCCGGTGCGATGCCAGGCCCGGAGTCGCTGACAGTGAACACCAGTTCAGCTTCGCGCTCTGTCGATGAATCCATGGTCAATGACAAACGGATGAACCCCTCCTGGGTGAACTTGACGGCATTGCTCAGCAAATTGTTCAAGATCTGCTCGACGCGCAATTCATCCAGCATCACAGCGTGTGGCAAGCCTTCCTGCAACTTCAGGTCGAACTGCACATGGGGCCGCGGCGCGGCCAGGGCGTGCGAGCGCAGGATGCGCTGCACAAAGGGCTGCAGGTTCACCGCATGGTTATCAAAACGCACCTGTCCCGACTGCAGCCGGGCATCGTCCAGGATGTCGTCGATCAACTTCAACACCACCTGGGAGGACTGCTGGGCCACCGTCAAGTAGTCGCGCTGGGTGTCGGTCAGCTCGGAAGCCAGGCTCAAATCGACCATGCCCATCAGGCTGTTCAGGGGGGAGCGGATCTCATGGCTCATGCTGGCCAAAAAATCGGCCTTGGCAGCATGCGCTTGCTCGGCCGCCTGCGCCCGTTCTTCGGCCCGAGCCTGGGCTTGCTGAAGGGCTTGGGTTTGACGGTGTGCCCGCTCGCTCAGGAAAGCCCATAAGAAGGCCAGCAAGCCACCGCCAACGGCCGCGCGCCCCTGTCCAGACAACCACAGGCTCAGGGACCCCAGGGCCAGCAGGCTGACACCAGCCCAGTTCAAGCGCCGGGCAGCCCTCAGCCGGATCGCCCAGGCTTGGCGATCCTCAGGGAGCGAAAAAGTCCGGGGCGTTGTCAAGCGAGATCCAGGCGGCTAGGAAAGTCGCTGGGATAATAGCAGTCATGAACCCATTGCTCTCGCATTTGCAGCCCTACCCCTTTGAGCGGTTGCGTCAGCTGTTTGCCACCGTCAAGCCCTCGCCTCACCATGCCCCGGTCAGCCTGGGAATTGGCGAGCCAAGGCATGCCACGCCACCGTTTGTTCGGGAGGCGCTACTCGGCGCCTTCTCGGCACTGGCCGCTTACCCGCCCACGGCAGGTGACCCTGCCCTGCGCCAGTCGTGCGCGGGCTGGCTAAAGCGGCGCTATGGCCTGACGCTGGATGCGGCCACGCAAATTCTGCCGGTCAATGGCTCGCGTGAGGCTTTGTTTGCGCTGACGCAAACCATCATCAACCCCAAAGCCTTTGCCGATGGCGTGACGCCCTATGTGGTATGCCCCAACCCCTTCTATCAAATTTACGAAGGTGCGGCCATACTGGCAGGCGCGCAACCCTATTACGCTCCCAGCGTAGCGTCGCGCAACTTTGCGGTGGATTGGGACAGCGTTCCCGATAGCGTCTGGGCCCGCACCCAGTTGATCTTTGTGTGCTCGCCTGGCAATCCGACCGGTGCGGTCATGCCCTTGAGCGAATGGGAGAAGCTCTTTGCTCTGAGCGACAAACATGGCTTTGTGATTGCCTCCGACGAGTGCTACAGCGAAATTTATTTCCGCGACGAGCCGCCCTTGGGCGGGCTGGAAGCCGCCAGCCAACTGGGACGGCACGATTTCAAAAATCTGATCGCCTTCACCAGCCTTTCCAAACGCAGCAATGTGCCGGGCATGCGCAGCGGTTTTGTGGCGGGTGACGCCGCCCTGATGAAAGCCTTCCTTTTGTACCGCACCTACCACGGCAGCGCCATGAGCGGCATGGTGCAAGCCGCGAGCATCGCGGCCTGGGACGATGAGCAGCATGTGATCGACAACCGCACCCTGTACCGCCAGAAATTTGCCGAAGTCACCCCCGTCTTGCAGCAGGTTCTGGACGTCCACCTGCCCGATGCCGGGTTTTACCTGTGGGCTGCCGTTCCGGGTGGCGATGACACGGCATTCGCACGGGATTTGCTGGCTCAATACAATGTCACTGTTTTGCCTGGCAGCTATCTGGCGCGGGAAGCCCAGGGCGTCAACCCGGGCCGAGGCCGCATTCGCATGGCCTTGGTGGCGGACACCGCCGAGTGCCTGGAAGCCGCCCATCGCATTGTTCAATTTGTTCAAACCAACTTTTCCAAGACCACACCATGAGCCAACAACTCGAAAAAATCATCGATGCCGCCTGGGAGCAGCGCGCCAGCCTGTCTGCAGCCTCCGCCCCGAAAGAAATCCAGGACGCGGTCGATCACGTCATCGCCGAGTTGAATGCGGGCCGCTTGCGTGTGGCCACCCGCCAGGGTGTGGGCCAATGGACCACCCACCAGTGGATCAAAAAAGCCGTGTTGCTGAGCTTCCGCCTGAAGGATAACGAAGTCATCAAGGCTGGCCAGTTGGGTTTTTATGACAAAGTGCCCACCAAATTTGCACACCTTGACGAAGCAGAAATGAAGGCCAGCGGCGTTCGCGTGGTGCCGCCCGCCGTGGCCCGCCGCGGCAGCTACATCGCCAAAGGCGCCATCCTGATGCCCAGCTACGTCAACATCGGTGCCTATGTGGACGAAGGCACCATGGTCGACACCTGGGCCACCGTCGGCTCCTGCGCCCAGATCGGCAAGAACGTGCATCTGTCGGGCGGCGTCGGCCTGGGCGGCGTGCTCGAGCCCTTGCAGGCCAACCC
>VERE01000073.1 GCA_018882835.1 Limnohabitans sp. | reverse complement strand
GAAATTTACAAAATATCCTTCAATGCCGCCAATCGCACGTTCTCAGTAAACTCACATCAATTAATTTTTGACTCTCTAACAAATGAAAAGGTTTATGCAAAAAGTACTGACGGAGATCTTTTTGTATTTTCGAATGAATCCAGCTCGCTATCACTGACATCCAAAGACTCCAAATCATCAATTACCTTCTTTTGCCAAAATACCAAATAAGAAAATCGATTTATCGCATCAATTAAAAGCACAGAGGCGTCTAATTTGCCCGTAATTCTCACTGAAAAATTTTCCATATTTTGATTTGTAATCCAAATCCGGACCCGAGGTATCTTTTTCTACTTCTAAATATTTCCCCATTGCTCTTGGTATGCTGAGCTCCAAAGCTTTTGCCCCAAGAAAAGTATGCTCCAAAGTCATGTAACTACTATTTGGTCGATCGCCTTCAACAAATTTCCAGCCATCCCAATATATTTGGCAAACCTTTACCGAGCGAGACTTAGGCGTTTCAACTTTTGCAGGAAATTTCATTTCGCATGCTAAGGCAATTGCATTAACAGCATCATTAGTCTTTGCATTCTTCACATTTTCGAGTAGACACTCCTCATACGAAGCCGGTCCAAATAGACCTGCATAGGAGACAATAGAAAAGCAAGAAATAAAAATTCCAAGCCAATATGATTTCATTGTCCAACCCTCAAAATTATTGTTTTCATCATTTAAACCAGTCTAAATGATTTTTCGAAATTTCTCAATTCTTCCGCAAATTCCTTCTGCTGCTTTTGATTTTTTTCAGGAAGATATTCCGATTGATGGTTTTTCAGATATGCCCACACCTCATCTTTGACTGTGTAAGGCAAGCTCAGCACACTACCGGAACCTTGACTCAATATTCCTTTATTTTCCAGTGAATTTGCTGTTCGATCGGTATATGCACACGAGATGGTTTGCTGATTTTTATAAAGACAATATTTAATCCATAATAATTCACGCTGATCTAAACTCTTTAATCGATCTATCACCCGCTGCAAGTTATTTTTTCGCTTTTTTTTCAAATTTCTATCATTTATGCATGCGTTGATTTTCTGTATGACAATGGCTGAAGTGGTTTTCCCTATGTAGCTGAGAAAAAGCGAAGCAGAAAAAAGCAAACCAACCCATAGCTCTGTTTTGTAAAGATTACGAACTGATTGCAGAACGTGATCATCAATAATCTGCGCTGGTAAAAATAACAACGTAGCTGTAAAAAGAAGAAAGGCGGCTGAAAATTTTCCAGCCAAATCAAAAATGAACTCAGGTAGACCGAGGAAAGCATTCATTTTAAAACCTTCACTACAATTTACTTAATAATTAAATTTTGACAATCTGTAACTCAACACGTGCAACCATACTCCATGTAATTAAGTCTTTTGTCGTCGAGTTGCCCCGGATGCTGTTTGTGAGCACTTTTACGGGCTAACTCTACCGCTCACCGTGGCTCTCTCCAACCATATAATTTTTCCTCATGGAAAGTCACAGAGCCCTGGTTCGAGTAACTCCAGTCCGTGAATGCTCCAGAGGCTCTCACCGTCATCGGTTCTCCCAGCACTGATCGCACGGCATCTGGACTCATACCTTTACTCACAGATCGCCAGTTTTCTAGTGATTTCCATCCATCTTTCGAAGCAACAATTTTCGGACGGCTACCGGTTGCTTGAGATCCCTCTAAGTTAGCCAGGCGCAGTTTCAATTCCTGCACTTCTTTTTCGAGCGAAGTGATGCGATCGCTATCATTAGCCTGCGCAATAGTTGCTCCAGTCAAAAGTGCCAATCCAATGGCACCATGCCTGATACGGGTGTTCAAATTTGTTTGGCGTTTGATCATTTGGGCTCCAATGCTTCAAATTTATTGATCGATTCGCAAAGTATCGCACCAAGCTCATCAATTTTGAACAATTTCACATCGCACTTCTACAACAGCGTCAGCTACCCGCTCATTCTTTATCCGAGCTTTCCGTATCACCCCGAATACCAACTCCGGATAGAACCGTTTCCCAGTCCAAGAGGTCACTCCCTCGTCATTGAGGTAGGCGGCGATTTGGCGGCAATTTAGACCGTCATCCTGAAGCCTCAGGATGCGGTCGATCAAGGCTTGATGGACTGGATCAAGGTAGACCAAGGACAACGCCTTGGTCTCGATCCTCACTTGAACACAAAGGTTTGCAGACGGTTGGAATTTGACCCCAAAGAAGGTCAAAAGGAAATTACTCCACCGTCACCGACTTCGCCAAATTCCGAGGCTTGTCCACATCTGTCCCCCGCGCACAGGCCGTGTGATACGCCAGTAGCTGCAAGGGCACCACATGCAGCAACGGCGACAACTCGCCATAGTGCTCGGGCATGCGAATGACGTTCAAGCCTTCGCTGGATTCAATCTGCGTGTCGGCATCGGCCAGCACATACAGCACGCCGCCGCGCGCGCGCACTTCTTGCAAATTGCTTTTCAGCTTTTCCAGCAAGGCATCATTGGGGGCCACGGTCACCACCGGCATGGCGCTGGTCACCAGCGCCAAGGGGCCGTGCTTGAGCTCGCCCGCGGGATAGGCCTCGGCATGGATGTAGCTGATTTCTTTGAGCTTCAACGCCCCTTCCAAGGCAATCGGGTAGTGCATGCCACGCCCCAGGAACAAGGCGTTTTCCTTGCTGGCGAAATCTTGCGCCCAGGCCATGAGTTGCGGCTCTAGCGCCAGCACACTTTGCAAGGCTGCGGGCAAGTGGCGCATGGCTTTGAGGTGGCGCGCCTCTTCGGCCGCACTCAACAAGCCGCGCGATTGCGCCAAGGTCAAGGTGAGCAAAAACAGGCCCGCCAATTGCGTGGTGAAGGCCTTGGTCGAGGCCACGCCAATTTCAACACCGGCGCGAGTGATGTAGGACAGCTTGCATTCGCGCACCATGGCCGATGTCGCCACATTGCACAAGGTCAAGGTTTGCGTCATGCCCAGGGACTGCGCATGGCGCAAGGCGGCCAGGGTGTCGGCCGTTTCGCCCGACTGAGAAATTGTGACCACCAGGGTGCGGGGGTTGGGCACCGACTCGCGGTAGCGGTACTCGCTGGCGACTTCCACCTGGGTGGGAATTTTGGCCATGCTTTCCAGCCAGTACTTGGCGGTACAGCCGCTGTAATAGCTGGTGCCGCAGGCCAGGATGAGCACCGAGTCAATGTGTCGAAACACGTTGTAGGCGTTCTCGCCAGGGGCTGGATGTTCGCCATCGAACAGCTCGGGAACGATTCCCTCAATGCCTTCCAAGGTGTCGGCAATCGCACGCGGCTGCTCGAAAATTTCTTTCTGCATGTAGTGCCGGTAAGGGCCCAACTCTGCGGCGCCACTGTGGGCATGAACGGTTTTGACGGCGCGCTGCACCGGCTTGCGTGCGGCGTCTTCAATCCAGTATTTGCCCAGTTGCACATCGACGATGTCACCCTCTTCCAGGTAGACAATTTGGTCGGTCACGCCGGCCAGGGCCATGGCGTCACTGGCCAAAAAGTTTTCGTCCAGGCCCACGCCCAGCACCAGTGGCGAGCCGGCGCGCGCGCCCACCACTCGGTGGGGTTCGTCACGGCACAGCACGGCAATGGCATAGGCGCCATGGAGTTGAGCGGTGGCCGTTTTGACGGCTTCGAGCAAATCGCCGTTGTAGTGCTGGTCAATCAGGTGCGCGATAACCTCGGTGTCGGTCTGGCTGGTAAACACATAGCCACGCGCTTGCAAAGCGGCGCGCAGCTCTTCATGGTTTTCAATGATGCCGTTGTGAACCAGGCCGATGCGACCGGCACGCTGGGCAGCGTCTGGCCCCGGGCCATTGCTGAAATGCGGATGGGCGTTGTGAACTGCGGGGGCGCCATGGGTCGCCCAGCGGGTGTGCGCAATGCCAGAGCCGCCTTGCAAGCCAGCAGCAGCATCGTTCACCTGCGCCGCCAACTCGGCCACACGGTGGGTGCTGCGGGCCCGCTGCAAGCCGGGCGCCTGGCCAAGCTGCGGCACTGCAGCATGCACCGCCACACCACAGGAGTCATACCCCCGGTATTCCAGCCGTTGCAAGCCTTGTACGAGCAAGGGAACGATGTTGCGCTTTGAAACCGCGCCGACGATACCGCACATGGTGATGACTCCTGAACAGAAGCTGATTACTGTAGAACCATCAGAGAAAAATAAATGAAAAAATTCATCCTATTATTGAATTTTTATTTCATAATCTATAGAATTTAATCAATTATTTCAATTCATTAATTTAAATGAAACAAATAGCCATTGACGATACGGATCTTCAGCTCATGGCGCTTCTTCAACAAGATGCCTCCCGGAGCAACCAGGCTTTGGCCAAACAAGTGAAGGTGTCTGCCCCGACCTGCCTGCGCCGCATCAAGCGCCTGCAAGACAGCGGCCTGATCGAAGCCCAGATGGCCGTGCTGAACCCGGAAAAAATGGCGCAGCACATTGGCCACGGGCTTCAAGTTCTGGTCGAGGTCAGCTTGGAGCGTCAAGATGCACAGGCCCTGACGGCGTTTGAAGACCGCGCCGTGGCCGATGCCGAGGTCTCTATTTGTTGGCAAGTGTCGCCAGGCCCCGACTTCGTGCTGGTGGTGCAGGTGCGTGACATGCCCAGCTACCATGCCCTGGTTCAACGGTTGTTCACCCGCGATGCTAATGTGCGTAACGTGAAAGCTTTTTTCAGCGTGCGCCGCAGCAAGTTTTCAGCGGCACTGGCCCTGCCAGCCAGCCTGTCAGCGGCAAGCTGAATTTCAGCGCTTCACTTTTTGAGGGCGCTGCCAATTGGCAAGGCTGACCTGCTTGCTGCGCGCCACGCTCAAAGCACCCGGGGCCGTGTCTTTGGTGATGGTCGAGCCACCGCCGATGGTACCCCCCGCCCCCAAGGTCACAGGCGCCACCAGCACGCAGTTGCTGCCCACATGAACATCCGCCTCGATGACGGTGCGGTGTTTGTTGGCGCCGTCGTAATTGGCGGTGATGCTGCCTGCACCGTAATTCACGCGCTCCCCAACCGTGGCGTCTCCCAGGTAGGCCAGGTGATTGGCCTTGGCCCCCGCCGCCAACGAGGAATTTTTGATTTCCACAAAATTGCCCACATGCACCTCGGCGCCCAACTGCGCCCCGGGGCGCAAGCGCGCAAAGGGCCCGACCGTCGCCTGTGGACCCACCGTGACGCCGGCCCGCTCGCCATCGATGTGGGTCATGGCCTGAATCACGGCACCGGCTTCAATGCGGGCATTGGCAATCACGCAGTTGGGCCCAATGCGCACGCCATCGCCCAGGCTGACGTGCCCTTCAAACACGCAGTTCACATCGATCTCGACATCGGCCCCGCAGTCCAGTGAGCCGCGCACGTCCAGGCGGGCGGGATCGGCCAGACGCACGCCTTGGGCCATCAAGGCCTCGGCTTGTCGCAGTTGGTAAGCGCGTTCCAATGCTGCAAGTTGCACCGGGCTATTGACGCCGTCCACCTGAACACGGTCGTCGATCACGTGTGCGGCAACGGCTTGGCCATCGGCTACAGCAAATTTGACGATGTCGGTGAGGTAGTACTCTTGCTGGGCATTGTGGTTGTCCAGGCGGGCCAGCCAGGGCTTGAGCAAGCGCGTGGGCACCGCCATGATGCCGCTGTAAATTTCACGGATCGCGCGTTCGGCCTCGCTGGCATCTTTGTGTTCCACAATGGCCCGCACCTGGCCTTGGGCATCCCGCACGATGCGCCCGTACCCCGTGGGGTCTGGCATGGTCAGCGTCAGCAGCGCCAGGCGCTCGCCCGCACACTGTGCAATCAGCGCTTGCAAGGTTTCTGCACGGGTCAAGGGCACATCGCCTGACAAAACCACGGTGATGCCGTCGTCTGGCAGCACCGGGGCCGCCTGCTGCACGGCATGGCCGGTGCCAAGCTGCGGCATCTGACGCACAAACTGCAGGCCTGCTTGGCCTGACAAAGCTGCTTCGACCGTTTCTGCGCCATGGCCCGTAATGGCCACAATGCGCCGGGCGGCCAGAGTTTGCGCCGTATCGATGACATGCTGCACCAAAGCCCTGCCCCCAATACGGTGCAAGACTTTGGGCATACTGCTCTTCATGCGGGTGCCTTTGCCCGCTGCCATGATCACCACGTCAATTGCTGCCATGTGTTTGTTCCTCACTTGGAAAAAGATTATCGGCGAGCTTTGCAGCCCTGCCCTGCGCAAACTGCGGCTTGCCATGATTCCCTTGCTGTTCAGTCTGGCGGGGTGCAGCTTTGTGCAGACGGTTTACAACCAAAGCCATGAATTGGTGTACTGGTGGGTGGACAGTTATGTGGACTTGCAAGGTGAACAACGGCAAACCGTACCGGTCGACCTGTTGGCCTTTCAGCAATGGCACCGGCAAGAACAGTTGCCGCAGTACATACTTTGGTTGCAAACCATGCAAACCATGGCGCGCCAGGATGTGCAGGAAGAGCAGGTGTGCCAAATGCAGGCGCAATTCATCGCCAGCCTGGACGACCTGACACGTCAGATTGAACCCGCTGCCGCTCGCCTGGCACTGAGTTTGACACCCGCCCAAATGCGCCATCTGCGCAGAAAGCTGAACCGGAGTCACGAAGACTGGCGGCGCGAGTGGGTAGAGGGCAGCGCAGCCGAGCGCTTGGAGCGGCGCGTCAAAAAAGCGGTGGAGCGCTCAGAAGATTTTTATGGCCGCCTGGATGCCGCACAACGCGCAGCCCTGACGCAATGGGTGGGCAGCGCCGGCTTGGACGTTGCCATCAGCGAGGCCGAAAGACTGCGCCGGCAGCGCGACATGCTCGACACCCTGCAAAAAATTCAGGAAAGCCGCGCGCCCCTGGAGGCTGCGCAACTGGAAATTCGGCAACTGGTGCAACGCAGCCTGCAGTCCCCCGAGCCCGCCCACCTGGCGCACAGCCAAAGGCTGATTCGGCACAACTGCCGCCAACTGACCTGGCTGCACAACACCACCACGCCGGCGCAACGTCAAAAAGCCCTGGAGCGCCTGCAGTTTTATGAAAAAACAGCGCGCAACCTGGTCGCGCAGCGTTAGGCTTGCAGCGCCTTCCACATTTCCATGTCGCGCTCGGCGGTCCAGATGCGCGGGTTCTTGATGCCCTTGGCTTCGTCGTAAGCGCGGCTCACGTCAAACGGCAGGCAGTGCTCGTAAATGAAGACATGGCCAAAGACCGGGTCCATGCTCTTGCGGGTGTGCGCCATGGCGGCCTTCAAGTCCATGTTTTGCGCAGCCGCCTCTTTGCCGCAACGGAACAAGGTTTCCACCCAGCGCTTGGTGTAGTCCAGCGCCTTGTTCACATCGGCGGGGCCTTTCATGGCATCACCTCGGCCGGGCACGATGGCCTGGGCGTTGAGTGCCCGCAGGGCTTCCAACGTGGCAGGCCATTCTTCGAGTTGGGCGTCGCCGGTGTACACCCCTGCCTCGTACTCCACCAGGTCACCACTGAACAGGACTTTTTCGGCTTCCACCCAGGCAATGGTATCCCCGCGGGTGTGGCCCGGGCCCGGATGCCAAATTTCAACGACCACGCCGCCCAAATCGACCTTCAGGCTGCCCTGACGGCCAGGCTGGCCATTGCCGACCACCAGGGTCGGCCAGGTCAGGCCGGGAACGCCTTCTGCGCCGCGGAACAGGCGAGGGAAGCGCTCCATCTCGCTCTTCATGTCTTGGGCGCCGCGCTCGACGATCAGTTCGTGCGTGCCCTGGCTGGCAATGATTTCAGTGGCGCCTTCGGCCGCATAGGCGCTGGCCCCCAGCACCCGCACCGCGTGGTAGTGGGTCAGCAGCACGTATTTGATGGGCTTGTCGCTGACGGTGCGAATTTTGGCAATCAGGTCCTGCGCCATGGCCGGCGTGGCCGTGGCATCGCTCACCATGATGAATTTCTCGCCAATGATCACGCCGGAGTTGGGGTCGCCCTCGGCGGTGTAGGCCCAGCAATGGGCGCTGAGCTGTTCAAAGGTGATTTTTTTATCCGACAAATCGGCTTGGCTGGCAAATGCTTTGGACATGGTGTCTCCAGAAAAGTGAGAGGGCCGCAAACCCCAAATTTTACTTAAACGAAATGAATTTCACATAAGTGAATTTCAAGGAGATGCCTGAAGCCCCCGCTCCAGCATCGCCACCACCTCGTCGGCGAAGGCGGAATAGCTCATGCTGCCGCCGGGCCGCAGCCAGGTGAAGGTCCAGTTGATCATGCCAAACAACATCATGGTGAGCGCCGTCTGGTTCACCGCGTTGAAGCGCTGGGGGTAGGCCCGCTTGAGAAATCGGGTGAAGGCCGCCACCACATCGCGCTGCCGCCCCACGATCAGGTTACGCTGGGCCTCGCCCAAAAACTTGGTGTCGTTCAACAAAGCCACATGGCGCGTGGCCGAGTTTTCATATTCGGCCAAAAAGCGTCGAATCAGCGCGTGCAAGGTGGCGCGATCGTCCAGGTCCTGGCGCTGGGCCACGGCCTCGGTTTCGCCAATGAGTGCCAGCAAGCGCTGGGTATAGCGGTCGAGCAAATCGAACAGGATGGCCTCTTTGCTCTCGTAATAGTGGTAAAGACGCGCCTTGGAGGTGCCGCCAGCGGCAGCGATGTCGTTCATGCTGGCCGCCGGGTAGCTGCTGTCGGCAAAACACTGGGCGGCAATGTCGAGAATTTCTTCGCGGCGCAGATCGTGCGAGGCGGACTTGGGGCGGGCCATGGTCTGCTCAGTAGGAACTGACGGGCCAGACCACGCCATTTTCATTCAGCACAGCATCCAGCGGCACATCGTGCGGCTCGGGCTCCAGGTCGGGCAAAAAGCCTTGCGCAAAGCCCAGGCCCAGCGTGAACGGCTTGGGCTGAATGGCTGCCAGGGTACGGTCGTAAAAACCGCCGCCATAGCCCAGCCGGTAGCCCCCGGGGCCGTAACCCACACAGGGCACGATCAGCAGGGTGGGCAGCACCACCTCGGTGTCTTTGGGCTTGGGGATGTTGTAAGCATCTTCTTCCATGGGACAACCGGGGTACCAGACATGGAACTGCAAGGTCTTGGTTTCGCGATCCACCACCGGCAAGCCGATGCGACGCCGTTGGGGCTGGTCCAGCAATTCACCGTCTTCCTTCCAGCGGTGCAGGGCCGGCAGCGGGTCAAATTCGCCTTTGATGGGCCAGTAGGCGCCGATGACGGTGTCGGGGCGGCCCACCAGCCAAATGCGCATGACGCGCTGCAACAGGTCGGCGCGCTCCAGCCGATCGGGCATGTTGAGGCGTTGCTCAATCAGTTCCTGGCGCTGGGTCTTTTTGTTCATGACGTTTCAAATGAATAGGCAGAATAATCGCGGTGTCTCCACTTGACGATGATAATCACGCCATGCTGGAACAGTTGATTGTGTCATTGATGGGGCGCTGCGGCCCTTTTCGTATTTGTTTTCATGTGAGCTTGCTGGTGGCTTGCCTGGCTTTCGTGCCTTGGCCCGTCCTTGCCTCCGAGCGCGGCGACGCGGTCGTGCTGGACATGGCCGCTGCCTTCAAAAAGGGCGACCGCAAACGCCTCACACAATTGCTGCCCCAGGCGCGGGGCCACATGCTGGAGCCCTGGGCCGCCTACTGGGAGCTGCGGGCGCGCCTGGACGAGGCCAGCCACAGCGAAATTCGCGACTTCTTGAACCGCTACCCCAACACCTACCAGGAAGACCGCCTGCGCAACGACTGGTTGCTGCTGCTGGGCAGCCGGCGCGACTGGACCACCTTGGCGGGCGAGCACCCCCACTACCGCATGCGCGACGACCGCGAGTTGCAGTGCTATGTGCTGCTGGTGGATTTTTTGGAGCAAGGCCCCAAGGCACCCGCCGATTTGCCCGACGAAGTTCGCCGACTGTGGCTAAGCCAGCGCGAAGCCGATGAAGGCTGCGCCCTGGCTGCCGATCGCCTTTACGACGCCAAAAAAATCAGCACCCTGTCGGTCTGGCGGAAAGCCCGCCTCGCGGCCGAGCACAACCGCCCGCGCAGCGCACGTCAGGCGGTGAACATCGTGGCCCCTGACGCGCTCAATGGCCTGCAAGAGGCCTTTGGCCAGCCGGCCAAATTTTTGGCCCAACGCATTGCCGCCCCCCAAAAGACACGCCAGGAACTGGTGGTGATCGCGCTGATTCGGATCGCCACCAGCGAGCCCGATGTGGCGGCGAAATTGCTGACCAGCAAATGGACACCTTACCTGACGATCGAAGAACGCAACTGGGTCTGGGGCGCCATTGGTCGCCAATCGGCCATGCGGCTTGATGACGATGCCTTGAGTCACTTTGGCAAAGTCACCAAAGAACAAGACCTGAACGACGACATGCTGGGCTGGAAGGTGCGTGCGGCCTTGCGCGCCGGCGACAGCCCCCGTTGGACGGCCGTCGAATCCGCGATTGGCGCCATGAGCGCAGAAGCCCGCCGTGACCCCACCTGGGTGTATTGGCTGGCGCGCGCGCAGATGGCGCGCCACAAAAACAATCCCAAGCTGCGTCAAGAGGCTTTGGCGCTGCTGGAAGGCATTGCAGGCGTGAAAGGGTTTTACGAACAACTGGCGATGGAAGAGCTGGGGCGCAAAATCACGGCGCCCCCAAAGCCCGAGCCTCCAAGCACGGTGGAGCTGGACAGCATGCGCCAGAACCCCAGCCTCAAGCGTGCGTTGTATGCCATTCAAATGGGCTTGCGCACCGAGGGCGTTCGTGAGTGGAATTACGCCACCAACCTGGTCAATGCCCAGGGCCAAAGCGGCCGCATGAGCGACCGCGACTTGCTGGCGGCTGCTACCCTGGCCTGCGAACAACAAGTGTGGGACCGTTGCATCAACACCAGCGATCGGACCCGCGAGGCCATTGACTTCGACCTGCTGTTTCCCATGCCGCACAAAGATGCGGTTTTGCAACGCACGCGCGACATCGGGCTGGATCCAGCTTATGTCTATGGCCTGATTCGTCAGGAAAGCCGCTTCGTGATGGACGCGCGCTCTGGCGTTGGCGCCTCCGGCCTGATGCAGGTGATGCCAGCCACCGCACGCTGGACCGCGCGCAAGATTGGCATGAACAACTTCACCCCCGAGCAAATCACCCAGCGCGATGTGAACATCGCGATTGGCACGGGTTACCTCAAGCTGGTGCTGGACAACTTCGAGGGCTCAATGCCTTTGGCTGCTGCAGCTTACAACGCAGGCCCCAGCCGGTCACGCAAATGGCGGCAAGGCCCCACCCTGGAAGGTGCTGTCTGGGCAGAAAACGTGCCATTCCACGAAACCCGCGACTATGTGAAAAAAGTGCTGTCCAACGCCACCAATTACGCCGCGGTGATCACCGGCGAGCCGCAGTCGCTGAAAGCGCGCCTGGGCATGGTGGGCCCCAGAGATGCCTCGGCCGTGGCCGACAACACCGACTTGCCTTGACGTTTCAGGCAGACGCGGCCTCTGCGCTTTGTTGCAAGGCCCACATTTGCGCATAACGCCCATTGCGCGCCAGCAAATCGGCATGGCGCCCGCGCTCCACAATCTGACCCGCGTCCAGCACCAGAATTTCGTGGGCATCCACCACCGTGGACAAACGGTGCGCTATGACCAGGGTGGTTCGGTTCTGGGCCACACTTTGTAACTCCGCCTGAATGGCCCGCTCGTTGGCGCTGTCCAACGCAGAGGTGGCCTCGTCAAAAATCAGGATGGGGGGGTTCTTCAGCAAGGTGCGCGCAATCGCCACGCGCTGTTTTTCACCGCCCGACAGTTTGAGCCCACGCTCGCCCACCACCGTGGCATAGCCGGCGGGCGAGTTCGCAATGAAGTCGTGGATGCGAGCCGAACGGGCAGCCTCTTCAATGTCGGCTTGTGCGGCGCCCGGACGCCCATAGGCAATGTTGTAGGCCACGGTGTCGTTGAACAACACCGTATCTTGCGGCACGATGCCAATGGCGCGGCGCACACTGGACTGGGTGACATCGCGCACATCCTGCCCCCCGATGCGAATGGCGCCATGGCTGACATCGTAAAACCGGTAAAGCAGGCGCGCCAGCGTCGACTTGCCCGACCCCGAGGGGCCGACCACGGCCACAGTTTTCCCGGCAGGGATCTCGAAACTGATGTCGTGCAGAATGGTGCGCGCCGGGTCGTAGGCAAAGGCCACGCGGTCAAACTGCACCGCTGGCGGTTGCGGCCACTGCAGGTCAGTGGCATGCGTTCGGTCGGCCACCTCGCGCTCTTTTTCCAGCAAGGTGAACATGCGGTCCAGGTCGGTCAGGCTTTGTTTGATTTCGCGGTAAATCACGCCCAGAAAATTCAAGGGAATGTAGAGCTGAATCATGAAGGCATTGATCATCACCAGGTCGCCCAGTGTCATGCGACCGTCGACCACGCCTTGGGTGGCCCGCCACAGCATGGCCACCAAGGCACAGGCAATGATGAGCTGCTGCCCCGTGTTCAACAGGCTCAGCGAGGTTTGCGCCTTCAGCCGGGCGCGGCGCAAACGGTCCAGGCTTTCGTCATACCGGCGGGCCTCGAAGGCCTCGTTGTTAAAGTACTTGACGGTTTCATAGTTCAACAACGAGTCAATTGCGCGGGTGTGGGCCGCCGAATCGAACTCATTGGCTTGCCGCCGAAACTGGGTGCGCCACTCTGTGACCGTCACTGTGAAGCCAATGTAGAGGGCCAAGGCCAACAGGGTGATGACGGCAAACCACAGGTCGAACTGCACCGACAGGATCACCAATACCAATGCAATTTCAATCAGGGTCGGGACGATGCTGTAGAGGGAATAAGAAATCAGCGACTCGATGCCCCTGACGCCACGCTCGATGTCGCGCGTCATGCCGCCGGTTTGTCGCTCCAGGTGAAAGCGCAGGCTCAGGCCATGCAAATGCTCAAAAGTTTCCAGCGCAATACGCCTTGCGGCGCCCTGCGTGGCCTTGGCAAAGACCAGCTCGCGCAACTCGGTGAATGCCGAAACAGAAAGCCGCAACACACCATAGCCCAACAGCAAGGCCGCCGGCACGACCAGCACCGCGCGCGGGTCGCCTGGCTTGAGGGTCATGGCGTCGATCAAGTGCTTCAACAGCACAGGAACGCCCACGTTGGCCAGTTTGGCGCCCACCATGAAGGCCAAGGCCGCCATCACGCGCCATTTGTAATGCCACAGATAGGGCAGCAAGCGGCGCAGGGTGTCGCTGTCAGTGTGCTGTCGCTGCGTCCCCACAGGCGAAGAAGAGGCAGGCGCGGAATGGGGTCTCATGCGTGACAATCGGAGTTCTGAATCATTCAACCGATTGTGCCCATGTCTGCCAACTCTTCTTTGCCCCCCGAAACTGTGGCCCTGCCTGTCGATCAGGAACTGGTGTTGAAAGTGATCCCCATGCCGGCCGATTGCAACGCCAATGGCGATATTTTTGGCGGCTGGGTCATGGCCCAGGTGGACTTGGCGGGCGCCGTGTTGCCAGCGCGATATGTCAAAGGCCGCATGGCCACGGTGGCGGTGAACCAGTTCGTTTTCAAACAACCGGTGAAGGTGGGCGATATCCTGAGCTTTTTCGCCCAGGTGACCCGCATAGGCAACACCTCGATTACCGTGCGCGTAGAGGTGTTTGCCGAACGTTTTCGTTCGCAAGGCCAATACCTCAAAGTGACAGAGGCCAGCTTGACCTATGTCGCCATCGATGATCAGGGGCGACCGCGCAGCATCGACAAATCCTGATTTTCCCTACGCAGGGGTTATCACCGAGAGCATTAGC
>VERE01000003.1 GCA_018882835.1 Limnohabitans sp. | reverse complement strand
ACGGGCAAAGGCCCGATGGTGGGCAACAACGTTTCCCACGCCAACAACAAAACCAAGCGTCGGTTCATGCCGAACCTGCAATACCGCCGTTTCTGGGTGGAAAGCGAAAACCGTTGGGTGCGCCTGCGCGTTTCCAGCGCTGCGCTGCGCCTGATCGACAAAAATGGCATTGATGCCGTGCTCGCCGACCTGCGTGCACGCGGTCAAGCCTGATCCCCTCACACTGAAAGGACACCCTCATGGCTTCCAAAGGCGGACGCGAAAAAATCAAGCTGGAATCGACAGCTGGCACAGGCCACTTCTACACCACCAGCAAGAACAAGAAAACCATGCCCGAGAAAATGACGATCATGAAATTTGATCCGAAAGCTCGCAAGCACGTGGAATACAAAGAAACCAAGCTGAAATAATTCAGGGCGTTTCTACCCACAAAAAAACCCGCTTGCGAGCGGGTTTTTTGTTGTCTGCAAAAGCCGAAAGGCTCAGGCGCGAGCGGCCCGCAGGCGAACCGAGAACTCTTGCAAGGCGGCCACGCCACTGTCTTCGGCGCGCTTGCACCAGGCCTGCAAGTCGGCTGCCAGTTGCTCGCGGGAGCGGTGGGTGTTGAGCCAGAGTTGGCGCAGCTCTTCGCGCATGCGCACCATGGTGTCAACTTGCGGCAAGGCGGCGCGCGCTTGGGCCAGCAGGCTCAGGGCAGAGGCCGGCACTTTCTCGACGTCACGGTGCATCCAGCGGCGCGCAGCCCTCACCACGGCATCGGTGGGGCGCTGCTTGAGCGCGCTCAGGTCTTGCTGGCAGGCCAGGCGCAGTTGGCGGGCGTAATGGGCCATGACCTCATAGCGGTTGGCAATGACCGCTTCCAGGGTTTTTTCATTGGCCACGGGCTGGATGTCACCAAAGGCCAGCTTGGGCGGGGTCTTTTTCACATGGGCCAGGCCCAGGGTTTGCAGAATGCGGATGTAGAGCCAGCCGATGTCGAACTCGTAGGGCTTGACCGACAGCTTGGCCGACGTGGGGTAGGTGTGGTGGTTGTTGTGCAACTCTTCACCGCCGATGATGATGCCCCAGGGTGAGATGTTGGTGCTGGCGTCGGGCGCCTCGAAGTTGCGATAGCCCCAGAAGTGGCCCACACCATTGATGATGCCAGCAGCGGTGACGGGGATCCACAGCATTTGCACCGCCCAGACTGTCAAGCCCAGGGCGCCAAACAGGGCCAGGTCGATGATCAGCATCAGGCCTACACCTTGCCAAGGGAAGCGGCTGTAGACGTTGCGCTCCACCCAGTCGTCGGGGGTGCCATGGCCGTACTTGGCGAGGGTTTCGGCATTGTTGGCTTCGGCGCGGTAGAGCTCGGCCCCTTGCCAAAAAACGGTTTTCAAGCCACGGGTTTGCGGGCTGTGGGGGTCTTCCGCAGTTTCGCACTTGGCGTGGTGCTTGCGGTGAATCGCGGCCCAAGCTTTGGTTTGCATGCCCGTGCCCAACCACAGCCACAATCGGAAGAAATGCGAAGGCAGCCAATGCAGGTCCAGAGAACGGTGGGCCTGATGGCGATGCAGATAAATGGTGACGCCCGCAATGGTGATGTGGGTGGTGGCCAAGGTGTAAAGCACGACTTGCCAAGCGCTCAGGCCCCACAAGCCATGGGCCAACCAATTCAGAAGCGCATCCACCCAGGGCAGATTCAGTACAAACATGTGCAACCTTTAACTCAAAAGTGCTCTCTTGATAACCCGACTATTTTACGCGGCAATCCATACCGACGCAAAGAAGCCATCGGTTCCGTGGCGATGCGGCCACAAACGCAGGTAAAGCCCATCCGGGGTGCACAGTTGCGCGGCGTTGGCGACTTTCAGCTCTTCCAGCAAACTGGCCACAGGCACCGACTTGAAGCCGGGATGCGTTGCCGAGAAAGCCGCCGCGATCTGCTCGTTTTCTTCGGGCAAAACGCTGCAAGTGGCATAGACCAGTCGGCCACCCGACTTCACCAAACGTGCCGCGCTGTCCAGAATGGCGGTTTGCTTTTGCACCAGTTCGGCCACAGTCTGGGGCGACTGCCGCCATTTCAGGTCGGGGTTGCGGCGCAGTGTGCCCAGGCCCGAACATGGCGCATCAACCAGCACGCGGTCAATCTTGCCAGACAGGCGCTTGATGCGCTCATCGCGCTCGTGGGCGATGGCCGCCGGGTGCACATTGGAGAGTTTGCTGCGTGCCAACCGGGGCTTCAGGGCCTCGAGGCGGTGGGCCGAAGTGTCAAAGGCATAGAGGCGGCCTGTGCTGCGCATGGCGGCGCCCAAAGCCAGGGTTTTGCCACCAGCACCGGCACAAAAATCGACCACCATCTCGCCCCGCTTGGCATCCACCAACAGGGACAACAGTTGCGAGCCCTCGTCTTGCACTTCGATGGCGCCTCGGGCAAAGGCGTCCAGCTTGGCCAGTGACGGCTTACCCTGGATGCGCAAACCCCAGGGTGAATGTGGCGTGGGCTGCGCGCTCAGGCCCGCCAGCTTCAGCTCTTTTTGCACATCGGACCTTTTGTCGGTGAAGCTGTTGACGCGCAAGTCCAAGGTGGCACTGTGCTGAAAGCTGTCCACCAGCGCCCAGAATTCTTGCCCGCCGTCTTGGCCCAGTTGCGCCTTCAGCGGCTGCACCAGCCATTCGGGCAGGTTGTGCCTGTGGCGCTCGAGCAAGTCGGCGGTTTGAATTTGCAAACAATTTTCCAGCCAGGTGCGCTCATTGGCAAAGAGTGCATCTTTCAAAAAATCCAGGGCGCCGGGCTTGCCCGCCGCGCTGTCTTGTAAATACTGCGCAAAGCCCAGAATGGCCAGGCGGCGCTCTTTCGGGCCCGAGCCCGAAGGCGCGAAATGGTCGTAGCGCAGTTTGAAGCGCAACACGTTGTAGACCGTCTCGGCCAGCGAGGCACGCTCGCGTGGGCCAAAGGCGTAGGTCTTGCGATGGTCGCGGAAAAACTTGGAAACCACCGCATCGGCGGGGTGGTCCAACTTGAGAATCAGCCGGACCAGTTCGGAGCAGGCGTCTAACAGGGCTTTGGGGTGCATGGACGTATTGTCCCACCCTCTCAGCCCTGGATGAAATCGGCAAACAGCTGGGCCAGGGTGGGCTCGTGTTCGGACCAGGCCGAAAACGGCAAGACGGGCACATCCTGGTCTTCAATCGGCAGCTCGAACAAGACGCTGCCCGGGATGAGGGCGGCGGCGGCCCGACCGCCCGCCGCATCGTGGGTTTTGTCGTTGCCTGGCACCACCAGGGTAGGCACGCGAATGGCCCGCATGGCCTCCTCGGTCATGCCCAGCACGGGTTTGCGCGGGCCCTTCAAGAAAATGTCCAGCCAATGGCTCATGACCGCGATGTAGCGCGCCGGGTCCATGGCCATCAAGCGCGGCAAATTGTCAGGGTTGGCCTGGATGCGCTCACGGTACTGCTCGGTTGCGCACACTGCCTGCATGCCACCTTCGCGCGCGGCCCGGATGAACTGACCGTAATAGTTTTCGGGCAAACGTCCCGCCGCAAAATCCCCGCCGGTGATGCGCATCAGCAAAAGCCCGCGCACCGCAGCCGGATGGCGTTGGTAGAACAACATGGACAAACGCGCACCCGAGGACGTGCCGCCAATGAAAGCGGGCAAGGCACCGAGTTGCGACATGAGTTCGGCCAGATCATCGGCCCAGATTTCTTCTTCGCCATCGGTGCCGTCAATGATCACATCGGAGGCGCCCGTATTGCGCCGGTCGTGCAGCACGACTCGCAAGCCTTTGGCGGCCAGCTTTTCCGCAAACGGTATGAATTCGGCAAAGCCGCGGCGTCCGCCTGTAACCAGGGCCAACCAGGGCCCATGCGCGCCGAACACTCGGTAATGAATTCTGGCGCCGCGAATCAGCCGTTCTGCCATCAGCAAGCCTTCGTCCGCTCAGGGAGCGGTGCAAGTGTCCAGACTCATCATCTGACCTTTGGCAAACAGCAAGGGCGCCAAGTCGCTGGCATCGTAACGCAGCACGCGGGCCAGAATGATGTGGTGGTCGCCGCCATCGAGTACCTGGTGCACCTCGCAAAAGAAGCGCGCTGTACAAGCTTCGATCACCGGCGCCGGGAATGCCTCGGTGAGCTGGTAGTCAACGCCCGCATACTTGTCGACACCCGGGCTGGCAAACTGGTAGGCCATGTCTTTCTGGGTGTCGGCCAGCACATGGATGACGTGTGCACGCCCCGGCACAAACACGCTCAGGTTGGGTGATTTGCACGACAGGGACCACAGCACCAAGGCGGGGTCGAGGGAGACCGAGCTGAAGCTGTTCACCGTCAAGCCCACCAAGCTGTCGCGGGTGTCGTCGCGGGCCGTGATGACGGTCACCCCCGTGGGAAACGCGCCCAAGGCGTTGCGCAGCGCACGTTGGGCTTGTTGTTGGGGGTCGGACATCAGGTTTCTCCAGCAAATTTTTCGAGCACAGCATAAACGGCAGCGGTGTCATGCAGCTGATGCCCTTGCGACATGGCAGCATGGTAAATGGGAATGCAGGCTGCAAAAAGGGGCGCCGGCAAAGAAAGTTCGTGCAGGGCATCATGAATCAGGGTCATGTCCTTTTGCCACACCTCGTTTTTCATGGTGGCCTGGTGCCAGGTGCGGGCCGCCATCATGGGGCCCCGTACCTGGAACATGCGTGAGCCGCCTGCGCCATCGGCCACCACTTCCACCACTTTTTTCGGCGACAGGCCGAGTTTCTTGCCAAACAGCAGTGCCTCCGCCGCCGACACGTTGTGGATGGCCACCAAAAGGTTGGCCACCAGCTTCATCTTCATGCCGTTGCCGAACTCGCCCACCGAAAACTGGGCGCGCGAAAAGCCTTTGAACACCGGCATCATCCACTGGATGGACTTGGCATCGCCGCTGGCGTACACCGTGAGGTCTTTGGTTTTGGCTTGGGCGCCAGTACCAGACAGAGGTGCGTCAATCATCTCGATGCCGGCTTGTGCCAAGAGCGTGCGTGCGGCCTGTTTGTCTTTCAAAGAGAACGTGCTGGCCTCGGCCACCACCATACGGCTGCGACGCCCGGCTTGCTGCAAGCGGGCTTGCACCAAGGCCTGGCAAACGGCCATCAGGGCAGCACTCGAGGGCAAAGATGTCACGATGTGCTGCACCCCTGCTGCCACGATGTCACCCGCATCGGCGCTCACACGCGTCAGCAAAGGCGCCATGCGACGCCGTGTGCTGGCATGTATTTCAACGCCCAGAACCTGGAACCCGCTTTTTTGCAGGTTGGCTGCAATCGACGAACCCATGATTCCCAGCCCCACCACACCGACACAGCGGCCCGCGCTTCGTTGATTCATCGTTTACCCCAGCACTTGTTTATCCAAAGATCAATAAAATAATACCGTGCCCAGCGCGCCTTGGGTATCACTTTCTTCACACCTTTGGGTAAACCATGAGTCAGACACACCACATTGACCGCCCCGACGGCAGCCGCATTGCTTACACCCTGGAGGGGCCTGCGCAGGCGCCTGCCGTGGTGCTGTCCAACTCCTTGGCCACCGACATGCGCATGTGGGACCGCGTGCTGCCGCTGCTGACGCCACATTGTCGCGTGCTTCGCTATGACAGCCGAGGGCACGGCCAAAGCAAGGCTGGCAGCGCCATGGCCACACTCGATGACCTGGGCAACGACTTGCTGGCAGTGATGGATGCCTGTCACATGCCGCGCGCCGTGGTAGCCGGTGTCTCCCTGGGCGGCATGACGGGCTTGACCCTGGCCTTGAACCACCCCGAGCGACTGGCTGGCCTGATGGCTTGCAACTGCCGCGCCCGCATTGACGAAGCCGGCAGCGCCGGCTGGAACCAACGCCTCGGGGTGTTGGCGTCCCAAGGCATGCAGGGCTTGATCGAGTCGACCCTGGAGCGCTGGTTTACCGCAGACGCGCGTCAGGCTGACCCGCAGGGCATGGCGCTGATGCGCCAGATTGTGGGCGGCACCTCGGCCGATGGCTACACGGCCTGCGTCAAAGCCATTCTGGGGCTCAAGCTGCAAGGCGAGCTGCATCGCATTCAGGTCCCGGTGATGCTGCTGGCTGGCGCACAAGACGGCGCAGCTTCGCCCGATGAAATGGGCTCCATGGCCGCGCTGATTGCTGGCAGTCAGCTGGAAGTGCTGGACCCGTGTGGCCACATCAGCCCGATGCAACGTCCCGACGACTATGCGCGCTTGCTGAACCAGTTCGTGACAACCCGCGCGGCCTCGCAATGACAGGCGGGCTTAACTTTCGACAGCCTCGACGCGACCGCTTCGGGTGGACTTGACCACCGCCTCCAGCGCCGAAATGTTGGCAATCATTTGCGACTGAGGAACCGGGTAAGCCGCCCCCCCCAAAGCTGCATCAGCGAAGGCCTCCAAATTCGCAAGCACGGCCGGATGCGGTTCAAACACTTCGGTGCGCGGTTCCTGGCCGCGCACGCAAGACGTGAGCACCCAGCCAGTGGAGGCTTCAGGATGGCTTTTGTCGCGAACTTCCACCCAGCCCTGGCTGCCATACACCGCAAAGCGCCCAACAAATGGCGTCGCCAGAATCGCGCTGATAAGGGCGTGACCACCGCCCTTGTAGGTAGCCAGAATGGCCAGGGTGTCGCCGTTGACCAAATGGCTGCCCAACTGTTTCACGCTGGCATACACGGTGTGCGCTTCGCCAAACACGCCCATCGACAGGTCCAGCAAATGAATGCCAGTGGCCGTCATCGGGCCAGCAGGTGCTTCATTCGCAGACAAGCGCCAGTTGTTGGGATCCATGCCCAAAAATTTGTCTTGGCTGAAATTCGCTTCCATCTGCAGGGGCTTGCCCAACTCACCGGAATGGATCATGGCCATGGCGCGTTGAATGGGCGCTTCAAAGCGGCGCTCATGGCCCACAGCCAGCACGCGCCCGTGCTGGTTCACGGCGGCCACCGCACGCACGGCGTCGGCGCGCGTGAGGGTCAGGGGCTTTTCGCAAAACACATGCTTGCCCGCTTGCGCTGCCGCCACGATTTGTTCGGCATGCATGCTGTGCGGGGTACACAGCACCACTCCCTCAATGCGCGGGTCGGTCAACACGGCTTCAAAGCTGGGGGCCAGCCCAATCCCCTCGGATTGGGTGAAGCGGGTCGCCAAATCGGTGTTCAGGTCACAGGCGCACAACACCTCGATGTTGCGTGCCTGGTGGAGGTAGCGCACCACGGTTTGGCCCCACCACCCCAGGCCGATCACCGCCACTCGCAAACGAGAAGATGTCGTCATGCTCCCATGCCTCCTGCTGATTTATGCTTGCCACCATGGACGACACCGATTTGCCACCCCTGATTGAAACGCCGCCAGGCCGATACCGCCATTACAAAGGCGGCGAGTACGAAGTGCTGGGCACCGTGCGCCACAGCGAAACGCTGGAACCGATGACGCTGTACCGTGCACTGTATGGCCAACACGGCTTGTGGGTCCGGCCTGCGGCCATGTTTGCCGAAACCGTGACAGTGCAAGGCATCACACGGCGGCGCTTCGAACCGCTTTAGGCCGGATCGAAGGCCGGATCGAAGGCCGGGCCCAGGTCTCAGGCGAAGACGCCTGCGGTGTCTTGCATGCGCGCAGACACTTCGCCCAGATGGTGCAAGGTGTCGCCAAAGCTCATTTCCATCTGCGTCAATTTCTTGAAGTAGTGGCTGACAATGTACTCGTCGGTCACCCCGATGCCGCCATGCAGTTGCACGGCTTGTTGGCCGACAAAGCGCATGGAATTGCCGATCTGGAACTTGGCACGGCTCATGGCAGCGCGACGCTCATCGGTGGGCGCATTAAGTTTGAGGCTGGCGTAATAGCTCATGGAGCGGCCCAACTCCAGCTGCATCTTCATGTCGGCCACGCGGTGACGCAGCGACTGGAAGCTGCTGATCACCACCCCAAACTGCTTGCGGGTGTTCATGTAATCGACGGTGATGGCCAGGGTCTTGTCCATCACGCCCACCGCCTCGGCGCACAGCGCGGCAATGCCGATGTCGGTGGCATGTTCCAGAGCCTCTTGCCCTTTGAGTGTGAGCAAAGTGGCCGGGGCAGCGGACAGCTTGAGCTCGGCGCCGCGGCTGCCATCTTGCGTCAGGTAGCCATGCGTGGTCACGCCGTTGGCCGTGCGCTCCACCAGGAACAGGGCCAGCTTGCCATCGGCTTTGGCGGGCACGATGAAGGCGTCTGCCAGGTCACCGGCAGGGACCACGCTCTTGGCGCCGCTCAAGGTCCAGCCGTTGCCCTGCTGTTGGGCCACGGTGTTGCAGACCGACAGGTCGTAGCGGGCTTTGCGCTCTTGTGCGGCCAGCACCACCAAGGCCTCGCCGCTTGCCACTTTGGCGCACCAGGCTTCTTGCAGGTCCTGGCCGGCATAGTAGGACAGCATGGCGCCCGCCATCAGCGCTTGGTTCAGCGGCTCCAGCACGATGCCACGCCCCAGCTCTTCCATCACCACCATGCCTTCGACCGGGCCCATGCCCAAACCGCCCAAGGCTTCCGGAATGTACAAGCCGGTCAGGCCCAGCTCGGCCAGCTCGGTGTAGGCCTCGCGCGAGAAGCCGCCGTGTGCCACGATGCCGCGACGGCGCTCGAAGTCATAGCCCTTGTCCACCCACTTGCGAACGGCGTCGCGCAGTTGTTCCTGGTCGTCAGAGAAATTGAAATCCATGATTGTTCCTTTCAGTTTCTCAGGGCTTAGCCGAGAACGGTTTGCGCGACGATGTTGCGCTGAACTTCGTTCGAGCCGCCATAGATGGTGGTCTTGCGCATATTAAAGTACGAACTGGCCAAGGGAGCGCAGTGCAAGGCGCCAATTTGGTCACCTTGCCAGCCCGCCTCCATGGCTTCTTGAATGAAGGGCAAGCTGTAGGGGCCACCGGCGAGCATCATCAGCTCGGTGTAGCGCTGCTGCATTTCACTGCCGCGAATTTTCAGCAAGCCGGCAATGTCCAGCGACTGCTTGCCTGACTTTTCAGCCGACAACACACGCAGCACCAGCATCTCCAACGCCACCACATCGACTTCGAGCTTGGCGATTTCATCGCGGAAGCGAACGTCGTCGTAAACGCCTTCGGCCTTGGCGATGCGCTTCAAGCGCTCGAGTTCGCGCTTGGCGCGGTTGACGTCGGCGATGTTGGTGCGCTCGTGGGCGAGCAAGTGCTTGGCGTAGGTCCAGCCTTTGTTCTCTTCGCCAATCAGGTTCTCTGCAGGTACCTCGACGTTGTCAAACCACACCTCGTTGACCTCGCACTCGCCATCCAGCAATTTGATGGGGCGCACGGTGACGCCAGGCGACTTCATGTCGATCAAGAGGAAGGAGATGCCGGTTTGCGGCTTGCCTTCGTTGCTGGTGCGCACCAGGCAGAAAATCCATTCGCCAAACTGACCCAGGGTGGTCCAGGTCTTTTGGCCATTCACGATGTATTTGTTGCCCACACGCTCGGCACGGGTCTTGAGCGAGGCCAGGTCAGAGCCAGAACCCGGCTCGCTGTAACCCTGGCTCCACCACACTTCGCCACTGGCAATGCCGGGCAGGAAGCGCTGCTGTTGTTCGGCATTGCCGAAGGCCATGATCACCGGCGCCACCATGACGGGGCCAAAGGGCACGATGCGTGGCGCGCCCGCCAGGGCACACTCTTCTTCGAACAAATGCTTTTGTACTGCGTTCCAGCCGGGGCCCCCAAATTGCTTGGGCCAGGCATAAGTGAGCCAGCCCTTTTTGCCAAGAATCTTGGCCCAGTTCTGCATGTCCTCGCGGGTTTGTCGCAAGGCATTGTGGACTTTGTGGGCGGTTTCTTGGGGCAGATTGGCGCGCACCCAGGCGCGGACTTCCTGACGGAAGGCTTCTTCTTCGGGGGTAAAGGCTAAATCCATGTGAATCTCCGGTGGAATCTCCGTTTTTAGCACGACCGTGCGTTTTTGGGGGTAACCCTATGTTTTGCAGGTGACATTTTCTTGGCTTTGCCGGGGGCAGATTGAGCCGGGGCCAGAGGCCGGGACAGGGGGCTTCCTCATGTCGCAGGCTCCGAAATCGTCAGCCCCCTGTCCCGGCCTCTGGCCCCGGCTCAATTTGTGTGGGTCGGGGCGCGGAAATCGCACGGGGTTCGCTCTGCGCTGACGCAGAGGGGGCGTCCTAAAATCTGTGGGATGAAAAACATTGTGATCCTGATCTCGGGCGGCGGGTCGAACATGGCGGCCATCGTCAAGGCCGCGCAGCGTGACGCTTGGGAGGACAAGTACCAGGCGCGTGTGGCCGCTGTCATCAGCAACCGGGCCGATGCCGGGGGCTTGGCGTTTGCCAGGGAGCACGCTATTCCCACGGCAGTGCTGAGCCACCAAGACTTTGCCCAGCATGCGCAACCGCGTGAGGCCTTTGATGCGGCCTTGCAAACACTGATCGACCCTTACCAGCCCTTCCTGGTGGTGCTGGCGGGCTTCATGAGAATTTTGACGCCGGGGTTTGTGCAGCACTATGACCAGCGGCTGCTGAACATTCACCCCTCACTATTGCCGGCGTTTGCGGGCTTGCACACCCATGAGCGCGCGATCGAGGCGGGCTGTCGTTATGCGGGGGCGACGGTGCACCGGGTGACGGCGGAATTGGACCATGGGCCTATCTTGGCGCAGGCCGTGGTGCCGGTGCTGCCCGGTGACACAGCTGATCAATTGGCCGCGAGGGTGCTCACCCAAGAGCATCGGATTTACCCGGCCGCGATTGCCGAGTTGCTGCGCGCTGGCTAAGTTGTCAGGCGCACAGGCGCGAGTTTCGGGGCAGGTGCGCCATCAAAAACTCCATCTGGTCGCTCAGGATGCGGCGGTTGCGCAAAATGAAGTCTTCCCACAAACTGGGCACATAGGGCGTGTAAAGCAAGGGCATGCGGGCCTGCTCGGGCGTGCGGCTGCTCTTGCGATGGTTGCAGGCACGGCAGGCGGTGACCACGTTCATCCAGGTGTCCTGCCCCTGTTGCGCAAACGGAATGATGTGCTCGCGCGTCAGCTCGCTTTCGTGAAAGGTGTCGCCGCAATAAGCGCACAGGTTGCGGTCGCGGGCAAAAAGCTTGCTGTTGGTCAGCCCAGGCTTGAGCTCGAAAGGGTTGATGTTGGGGACCCCGCGGGTGCCAATGATGCTGTTCACCGTGATGATGGACTGCGCGCCAGTGATGGCATTGTGGCCGCCACGAAACACCGCCACCTCCGCCCCGGCCTCCCAGCGCACCTCGCCCGCGGCGTAATGAATCACCGCTTGTTCCAGCGATATCCAGGACTGTGGCAGTCCCTGGGCCGACAACTTCAAGACCTTCAAATCGAGCCTCCCAAGCAGTTCGCAAAGCACACTGACGCGGAATGTCGGACAACCCCGCCAAGGCGTGCGAGTTGTTCGAGGACAATATACCTTGTTTTGATGGCACGCCCGTGACTTTGCGGGCGGTCGAACTATGCAAATTTTCAGAGGCTTTCACCACCCCGCCCTGGCCGAAGCATGTGCTTTGACCATTGGCAATTTCGACGGCGTTCACCGTGGCCATCAGGCCATGCTGGCTTTGCTGCGCTCGGAAGCGCGCCACCGCGGCGTGCCCAGCTGCGTGATGACCTTCGAGCCGCATCCGCGCGACTTTTTTGCTGCCCGGCTGAACAAGCCCGAGATGGCGCCCGCGCGCATCGCCACGCTGCGCGACAAGCTGCAGGAGTTGGCCAACTGTGGCATCGACCAATGCGTGATCCTGCCCTTTAACCAGGCCTTTGCCTCCCAGGACCCGCAAGCCTTCATCAAGGAAGTGCTGCTCGACGGTCTGGGCGTGCTCTATGTGCTGGTGGGGGACGACTTCCGCTTTGGCGCCAAACGCGCGGGCGATTACGACATGTTGGTGGCAGCAGGGGAGCAATTTGGTTTTGATGTCGCGCGCATGAACAGCTATGAGATTTCCGACCCGCGCCATGCCGCCAGCCGCGGCGTGAGTGCCGCCATGCCACCCTTCAGGGGCCGCTTGCGCATCTCCAGTTCGGCAGTGCGCGACGCCCTGGCCCGCGGCTCGATGGACGAAACCGCGCAATTGCTGGGACGGCCCTACACCGTCTCCGGCCATGTGGTGCATGGGCGTCGCCTGGGCCGAGAGCTCGATTGCCGGACATTGAATTTGCGCTTTGCGCACTGGAAGCCTGCGGCCCAAGGCATTTTTGTGGCCCAGGTTCATGGCTTGACCCCAGAGCCCCTGCCGGGCGTGGCCAATCTGGGGGTTCGTCCCTCGCTGGACCCCGACGATGTCAACGGCGGCCGCGTGTTGCTGGAAACCCATTGCCTGCACTGGCCCGCCGAGTTGGGCCCCGAGGGTGGCTACGGTAAAATCATCCGTGTGGAACTGCTGCACAAACTGCATGATGAGCTGAAATACGACGGTCTGGAGGCCTTGCAAAAAGGCATCGCCCAAGACTGCGATGATGCGCGCCAGTGGTTTGCCCAACGCGCAACGCACGCCACCACCCGTCGCCAAACCACCCGCGACCGAATTTAAACAGCGCCCCCGTCATCGCGAGGCCCCTCAGGGCCGCGGCGACCCCTCCGCCCATACAAGCCCTCTCTGCCTTTTCTGCCAAGGTCCCCAGATGTCCACCGCTCCCGATTACCGCGCCACCCTGAACCTGCCCGACACGCCTTTCCCGATGCGAGGCGACCTTCCCAAGCGCGAACCGGCCTGGGTCAAGGGCTGGCAAGAGCAAGGCCTGTACAAAAAACTGCGCATCGCCCGCCACGGCGCACCGCTGTTTGTGCTGCACGACGGCCCGCCCTATGCCAATGGCAAATTGCACATCGGCCACGCACTGAACAAAGTGCTCAAGGACATGATTGTGAAGTCGCGCCAACTGGCGGGCTTTGACGCGCAATACATCCCGGGCTGGGACTGCCATGGCCTGCCGATTGAAAATGCCATCGAAAAACTGCATGGCCGCAAACTCGGCCGCGATGACATGCAGGCCAAAAGCCGCGCCTATGCCACCGAGCAAATCGCGCAACAGCGCGAAGACTTCCGTCGCCTGGGCGTGCTCGGTGACTGGGAGCGTCCCTACCGCACCATGGACCCCGCCAACGAGGCCGGCCAGCTGCGCGCCTTCAAGCGTGTGATCGAGCGCGGCTTTGTTTACCGAGGCCTCAAGCCGGTGTACTGGTGCTTTGACTGCGGCTCGTCGCTGGCAGAATTTGAAATCGAATACGCCGACAAGAAAAGCGAGACCCTGGACGTCGCCTTTCTGTGCGCCCAGCCCGATCGCCTGGCCCAGGCCTTTGGCCTGAAGAGCCTTGCCAAAGATGCCTTTGCTGTCATCTGGACCACCACCGCCTGGACCCTTCCCGCCAACCAGGCGCTCAATCTGAACCCGGAACTGCGCTATGCGCTGGTGGACACCGAGCGTGGCCTGATGATGGTGGCAGAAGACTTGGTGCAAGCCTGCCTGACCCGCTGGGGACTCACAGGCACGGTGTTGGCGACCACGCTGGGCCAATCCCTCGATGGTCTGGCGTTCCATCACCCTCTGTCCCATGTCGATCCCGGCTTTGCGCGCACGGCGCCGGTCTACCTGGCCGACTACGCCACGGCCAACGATGGCACCGGCATTGTGCATTCCGCGCCTGCCTATGGCCTGGACGACTTCAACAGCTGTGTCTCGCATGGCATGGCTTACAACGACATCTTGAACCCGGTGCAGGGCCAAGGCGCTTATGCCCCCGACTTCCCGTTGTTTGCCGGACTGCACATCTGGAAAGCGGTCCCCCTCATTCTGGAAACGCTGAAAAACGCCGGTCGCCTGCTGGCCACCCAAACCATCACCCACAGCTACCCGCATTGCTGGCGCCACAAGACTCCCGTGATTTACCGCGCCGCCGCGCAGTGGTTTGTGCGCATGGACGAAGGCGAAGGCGTGTTCACGAAAGACAAGGCGCCCAAGACCTTGCGCCAGCTGGCCCTGGACGCGATCGACCAAACCCAGTTCTATCCCGAAAATGGCAAGGCACGTTTGCGCGACATGATCGCCAACCGCCCCGACTGGTGCATCTCGCGCCAGCGAAGCTGGGGTGTCCCCCTGCCCTTCTTCTTGCACCAAGACAGCGGCGAGTTGCACCCGCGCACGATGGACATCCTCGATCAGGCGGCCGACATCGTGGAAAAAGGCGGCATCGAGGCCTGGAGCCGCGTCACCCCCGAAGACATTCTGGGGGCCGCCGAAGCCGCACACTACACCAAGAGCACCGACATTCTGGAAGTGTGGTTCGATTCAGGCTCCACCTTTGAACACGTGCTGCGCGGCAGCCACCGTGACGCCTACGATCGCCCGCCCTACCACGACCAAGGCCCGGAAGCCGATTTGTACCTGGAAGGCCATGACCAGCACCGCGGCTGGTTTCACAGCTCGCTGTTGCTCGGCTGCGCCCTCTATGACCGCGCGCCCTACCGCGGACTGCTGACGCATGGCTTTGCCACCGACGGTCAAGGCCGCAAGATGAGCAAGTCCCTGGGCAATGTTGTGATTCCGCAAGAAGTCACCGACAAGCTCGGCGCAGAAATTGTGCGTCTGTGGGTCGCTGCCACCGACTACTCGGGCGACCTGAACATTGACGACAAAATCCTGGCCCGGGTGGTCGACGCTTACCGCCGCATCCGCAACACCTTGCGTTTTTTGCTGGCCAATGTGAGCGACTTCAACCCTGCCACCGATACTGTCTCAGCCGATCAACTGCTGGAAATCGACCGTTACGCCCTGAGCCGCGCCGCCGAATTGCAACAAGACATTCTGGGCCGCTGGAACGCCGAGAAAAAGGTGTTTGAAGGCGGTCATTTTGGCGTCTACGAATTCCATCCGGTGGTGTCCAAGCTTCAGGTCTACTGCTCGGAAGACCTCGGGGCGTTTTACCTGGACGTCCTGAAAGATCGGCTGTACACCACGGCACCGAAATCTCTGGCCCGCCGCAGCGCGCAAACTGCGCTTTACCAAATCACGCATGCCATGCTGCGCTGGATGGCGCCCTTCCTGAGCTTCACCGCCGAGGAGGCCTGGAAAGTGTTTGGCCACAGCGAAACCTTGTTCACCGAAACATTCTCCCCCCTGGGAGAGCCCGATGCCGCGCTGTTGGGCAAGTGGTCGCGCATACGCGAGATCCGGGATGCTGTGAACAAGGACATCGAGGCTTTGCGCAGCACCGGCAAAGTGGGCGCCTCGTTGCAGGCCGAGGTCGCGTTGCAGGTCACGGCAGAAGACTTCGCTTTGCTCAGCACCTTGGGCGATGACCTGAAATTTGTGTTCATCACCTCCGCCATCACGCTCAAGTCCGGCGCAGACTTGCAGATCGTCACCCAAGCCAGCACAGCCGTGAAGTGCGAGCGCTGCTGGCACTACCGGGACGATGTGGGCCAGGATGCGGCGCACCCCACGCTGTGCGGCCGTTGCGTCAGCAACTTGTATGGCGAGGGCGAACAGCGCCACGTGGCATGAGCAAAGCCAGCGTCACACCTTCATTGAAACTCTGGCTCGCCTTGGCGGTGCTGGTGATCTTGCTGGACCAGTTGACCAAGCTCTTGATCGTGGGCCAGTACCCGCTGGGTTGGAGTCAGCCCGTGACCCACTTTTTCAACCTGGTGCGGGTGCACAACACGGGCGCAGCCTTTTCTTTTTTGGCGTCGGCCTCGGGTTGGCAGCGCTGGTTTTTCACTGGGCTGGGCGGGGTCGCGGCGGTGCTGATCGTGTGGATGCTGCGCAGCCACCCGGGTCAAAAACTGTTTGGCTTTGCGCTCTCGCTGATCTTGGGCGGGGCCATTGGCAATGTGATCGATCGCCTGATGTATGGCTATGTGGTGGACTTCTTGGATGTCCACTGGGCCGGGTGGCACTTCCCAGCCTTCAACCTCGCAGACAGCGCCATCACTCTGGGTGCGGGCTGTCTGCTGCTCGACGAATTCTTGCGGGTTCGCCGGGCCAAAGGTTGAAACGCGTTACAGCGTAAGGATGGTGCAGCCCGTTGTTTTGCGGGCTTCCAAGTCAATGTGGGCCTGGGCCACCTGCTCCAGCGGGTAGCGCTGATCGATGGGAATCTTCACCTGGCCGCTGCTCACCACGGCAAACAAGTCGTCGGCCATTTCCTGGCAAGTTTCGCGCGTGCTGATGTGGGTGAACAGGGTTTGGCGGGTCACATAGATCGAGCCCTTGGCGGCCAAAATGCCAGGGGCAAAAGATGGCGCCGGGCCGGACGCATTGCCGAAGGAGGCCATCAGACCAAACGGCGACAGGCAGTCCAGGGATTTTTCCCAGGTGTCCTTGCCCACCGAGTCGTACACCACTTTCACGCCTTTGCCGCCGGTGATTTCTTTCACGCGCGCGGCGAAATCTTCGCGGCTGTAGTTGATGACATGGGCAGCGCCGTTGGCTTTGGCCAAGGCGCATTTTTCATCGCTGCCGGCCGTGCCAATCAGCTGGTAGCCCAGGGCCTTGGCCCACTGGCAAGCAATCAAGCCCACGCCGCCAGCGGCAGCGTGAAACAGAATGAAGTCGCCGGCCTTCAAACCGCCTTGGGGCAAGGTGCGCTTGAGCAAGTACTGCGCGGTCAAGCCCTTGAGCATCATGGCCGCACCGGTGTCAAAGCTGATGTCGTCCGGCAGGCGGCAGACTTGCTTGGCGGGCATGACGCGCTCGTCACAGTAGCTTCCCGGGGGGGCGCTGGCGTAAGCTGCGCGGTCACCCGCCTTGAGGTGGGTAACGCCTTCGCCTACAGCCTCGACCACACCCGCGCCTTCCATGCCCAGCATCAGGGGCATGGGGAAGGGGTACAGGCCGGTGCGCTGGTACACATCGATGTAGTTCAAGCCGACGGCCTTGTGGCGAATGCGAATTTCACCGGGCCCGGGCTGGCCCACGGTCACATCGACAATTTTCAGTTCTTCGGGACCGCCATTGCGATCAATGCATACAGCTCGGCTCATGTGTCTAACTCCTCAGGGGAATGGGTTCAATGTCAGGTGGGGCATCCTGCCATACAACCGAAGTCCGTGCATGTCACTTCGGTTTCGCCAACCTGCATTAGAGTTCGGACATGCGCCAAGCCTCTTCCCCTTTGACTCTCAGCACCGCCCTCTTGCTGCTGGTGCCTCCTTTGTTGTGGGCGGGCAATGCGGTGGTCGGCCGCATGGTCAACGACCTGGCACCCCCCATCACCTTGAATTTTTTGCGCTGGGTCGGCGCCTTTGTGCTGCTGCTGCCCTTGGCGCATTCGGTGCTGCGCCGCGACAGCCCGGTGTGGCGCCATTGGCGACGGTACAGCTTGCTGGGTTTGTTGGGCGTGGGCTGTTACAACAGTTTTCAATACCTTGCGCTGCGCACGTCCAGCCCCATCAATGTCACGCTGGTGGCCTCGAGCACCCCCATCTTCATGCTCGGCCTGGGCGCCCTTTTCTTCGGGCAGCGCATCCGTGGCCGCCAAATTGTGGGGGCTGCCTTGTCCATCGCGGGCGTTTTGCTGGTGCTGTGCCGCGGTGACTTGCACGCTTTGTGGCAAGTGCAGTGGGTGATTGGCGACATCTATGTGCTGATCGCCACTGCCGCCTGGTCCTGGTACAGCTGGCTGCTGAGCCAGCCCGAAGACCCGCCGAGTTTGCGCAGCGATTGGGCCGGCTTTCTGATGGCGCAGGTGGTGTTTGGCTTGGGCTGGTCGGGTTTGTTCACCCTGGGCGAATGGCAAACCACAGAAGCCCAGTTGCACTGGGGCTGGCCCTTGGCCTTGGCACTGGTGTATGTGGCAGTGGGACCGGCGATTTTGGCCTACCGGTGCTGGGGCCTGGGTGTGCAGCGCGTGGGACCCAACATCGCGGGCTTTTTCGCCAACCTCACGCCCTTGTTTGCCGCGCTGTTTTCCACGCTGGCGCTGGGCGACACGCCACGGCTGTTCCACGCCGCGGCCTTTGTGTTGATCGTCAGCGGGATCGTGGTGTCATCACGCCAGCCCACCCGCTGAAACTCTGTCCTCAATACGTGCCGGGGTAGGCGCCGCCATCGGTCAGCACGTTCTGGCCAGTGATGTAGCCGGCTTGCTGACTGCACAAAAAGGCGCAGGTGTCACCAAACTCATCGGGCTGGCCGAAACGCATGGCCGGAATGGTTTTCTTGCGACTTTCCAGAACCGCGTCGATCGATTGGCCCGATTTTTCCGCCGCGCCTTTCATGGTGGTTTTCAGGCGATCGGTGTCGTAGGCACCAGGCAACAAATTGTTGATGGTGACATTGCGCGAGGCCAGCTTGGTGGTGCGTGCGGCGCCAGCCACAAAGCCTGTGAGGCCACTGCGTGCGCCATTGGACAGCCCCAGAATATCGATGGGGGCTTTGACAGCGCTGGAGGTGATGTTGACGATGCGGCCAAAGCCACGCTCGGCCATGCCATCGACCGTGGCCTTGATAAGCTCGATCGGGGTCAGCATGTTGCCATCCACCGCCTTGATCCAGGCCTCGCGGTCCCAGTCACGGAAATCACCAGGGGGCGGGCCGCCGGCATTGGTCACCACGATGTCGTAGTTTTTGCCAGGGCCACCAGCCACAGACCAGACCGCCTCACGGCCGGCCACGGTGGTGATGTCGGCGGCCACGGCAATCACTTGGACGCCTGACGCACGCAAGGACTCTGCCGCCGCTTGCAACACTTCGGCACCGCGTGCCACGATGACCACGTTGACGCCTTCACGGGCGAGCGAACGCGCACAACCCAAACCCAGACCTTTGCTCGCGCCACAGACCAGCGCCCATTTGCCCTTGATTCCAAGATCCATCACTTTGCTCCGTATTTTGAGACCATAAAAACACCACCCAGCACCAGCAGGGTGCCCATGCCAATCCAGGCATTGAGCGGCTCGTCCAGCACCAGCACGCCGAGTGTGATGGTGGACATGGGGCCAATCATGCCAGTTTGCGAGGTCAGGGCCGGCCCAATGCGCTCAATGGCCATCATGACCATGAGGACGGGCGCCACCGTGCAGGCCACCGCATTCAAAGCCGACAGCCACAGCACCGCCGTGGGCACATCGGCCGCCGACAGCGGCCGCACCCACAAGAATTGCAAGATGCAGCACAGGCATGCCACTGTGGTGGCCCAGCCGACCAAACGCAACGAGCCCACACGCTGGACCAATTGGCCGCTGTAAATCAGGTAGCCCGCATAGGTCAGCGCGCTCAGGAAAACCCAGAAGGCGCCCAGCGCCACCTCGGCCCCCGACAAACTGACCTCATGCCCAAAGACCAGCAGCACCCCGCTGTAGCTGATGGCCATGGCCACCACCCGCAAAGGCTGCAAAGGCTTTTTGAAAATGAGCCAGCTGAGCAGCATCACCAAGGTGGGGTTGAGGTACAGAATCAGCCGCTCCAGGCTGGCGGAGATGTACTGCAGCCCGACAAAGTCCAGGTAGCTCGACAGGTAGTATCCGGTAAAGCCGAGCGCCCCAATGCCCAGCATGTCGCTTCGCGTGAGCGGCTGCGCGCGCGCACTGGGCTGGCGCTCGGCCCACCAGACCATGAGCAAAAACAAGGGCAGGGCAAACAGCATGCGGTACATGATCAGGGTCACGGCGTCCACGCCATGGCGGTAGGCCAGCTTGACGATGATGGCTTTGCCACTGAATGCGATGGCGCCAAAGACGGCCAACAGCAAGCCGGTGGTGAGCGAAGAGCGTGGCGTATCAGTCATGTGCCGGGTCATTGTCGCATCGGCTTTGGCCGGCCTGGGGTCGCAGGGCTGACACCTCGGTGACTGATGCTGACACGCCCGGCGCGGATCATGGCGGCATCACTTTCTGGCAAGGAGCCCGCATGCGCTTGTTGATTGCAATGATGATGCACGAGACCAACACATTCTCGCCGGTGGTCACCGACTTGGCGCGCTTTGCGCGCGGCCATGGCGCCTCGGGTCAGCCTCCCCAGGGTGACCACGCAGTGAGCGCCTTTCGCAACACAGGCACGGCGACCGGGGCTTTCATCGACCTGGCGGAGGAAGCTGGCGCCGATTTTGAAATTGCCATCGCCGCCCACGCCGCGCCCAGCGGGCCGGTAGAGGACGACGCTTTTGAAGCCATGACGCGCTGTATCGTGCAGGCGGTACAAGCCGGTGGCTTTGACGGCATCTTGCTGGACCTGCATGGGGCCATGGTGACACGCAGTTTCGAAGACGGCGAAGGCGAGTTGCTGCGCCGCATTCGCGCCGTCGATGCCCGCACCCCCATTGGCGTCGCCTACGACATGCATGCCAACATCTATGCCGACATGGTGGAACTGGCGCAGGTGGTGGCAGGCTACCAAACCTACCCGCATGTGGACATGTATGAGACCGGACAACGTGCGGGTCGCGCGCTGATTCGGATGATTCGCGGCCAGGCCCGCCCAACCCAAGCCTGGGGCCGCTTGCCCATGATTCCGCATGTGATGCGCCAAAGCAGCGAAGACGAACCCAACCGCTCGCTGCAAGCCACGGCGCGCGCCATGGAACAAGAAGGGGCACTCTGTGCCAGTTTGTTTGTTGGCTTTCCCCATGCCGACATCGAAAATGCCGGCCTGAGCGTGGTGGTGGTGACCGACAACGACATGGCAGCGGCTGAGCGCCTGCGCGATCAGCTGTTGCAGCAAGCCTGGGCGGCGCGGGAACAGTTTGTCTACCAAATCGAGCCCCTGGAAGCATCGGTGGCGCGGGCCAAGGGCATGACGGGTGGCCCCATCATCTTGCTGGACCACTACGACAACGCTGCATCGGGCGGCACCATGGATACCACGCGTGTGCTGGCAGAAATTTTGCGCCAGCAGCTGGAGGATGTGGCGGCCTTTGCCATTTGCGATCCGCAAGCGGTGCAAGAGGCGATCGCTGCCGGCATTGGCGCCACAGTCTCGCTGTCGGTCGGGGGCAAGCTGGCCATGCCGCTGATGCCGCACCCACACCCGCCCTTGCAACTGACTGGGCGTGTGAAAACCATCTCGCAGGGCGACTACCGCGCCAAAGGCCCGATGAGCCGGGGCTCGCGTTATGCCATGGGAGATTCAGTGGTGATCGACACCGGCCGCGTGGAAGTGGCGCTGATTTCACAACACGTGGAGCCGTTCGACGTGAACGCCCTGCTGACGCTGGGCATTGACCCCACGCAAAAACGTTATGTGATGCTCAAGAGCCGCGTCCACTGGCGCGCAGGCCTGGGCAAACTGGCGTCGGCCGTGGTGGAATGCGCCGGTGCGGGGGCTTGCACCTCGGACTACAACGATCTGCAGTTCATGAAACTGCGCCGCCCCATCTATCCCCTCGACCCCTGACCGTCATTGCATCGAGGCACGGCGATCTGGTTTCAACGGGAGGTTAGAAGCCGGCGGCGAGGCCGTCGCGGCGGGAGTCGCTGGCGATCACATAGCCTTCGGCTTTGGGGTCACCGGCACGCCAAATGAATTGCCCCGAACCGAAGTCCTGATAACTGTCATTGATCACATCCACTGTGTGACCGCGCTCTTTGAGCGCCTGCACGGTGTCTGCGCGCATGCTGGCCTCGACGTTGATTTCCACGCCTGAATTGAAACGCCAGCGCGGTGCGTCGCACGCCGCCTGCGGGTTCTGCCCGTAGTCGAGCATGCGCACCAGGGTTTGCATGTGGCCCTGGGGCTGCATGTTGGCGCCCATCACGCCGTAGCTCATCACCGGTTGGCCATCGCGGGTGAGAAAGGCCGGAATGATGGTGTGGAAGGGGCGCTTGCCCGGCGCCACCAGGTTGGCCGGGTTCAAGCCATTCGGGACCGTGCTGAACGCATGGCCACGGTTTTGCAAGCTGATGCCAAACGTGGGCTCGACCACGCCCGAGCCAAAGCCCATGTAGTTGCTTTGGATGAAGCTGACCATCATGCCGTTTTCGTCGGCGGCGCTGAGGTAAATCGTGCCGCCCTTGACAGGGTTGCCCGCCTTGAAGTCTTGGGCACGTTTCATGTCGATGAGCTTGGCGCGGCTGGCCAGATAGGCCGGGTCCAGCATTTGCTCGGTCGTGACTTCCATGCTTGCGGGCTCGGCCACGAAACGGTAGACATCGGCAAAGGCCAGCTTCATGGCCTCGATTTGCAGGTGCTGCGAGTCGATGCCATCAACGGGCAAGCTGGCCACATCGAAATTACTCAAAATACCCAGGGCGATCAGCGCCGCAATGCCCTGGCCGTTGGGCGGAATTTCATGCAAGGTGTAGCCGCGGTAGTCCTTGGCGATCGGCGTCACCCACTCCGGCTGGTAGCTGGCAAAGTCGCTGGCCTTGACGGAGCCGCCGTTTTGCGCGGCAAAGCGCTCGATGGCCTGCGCAATTTCACCGCCATAGAAGGCCTGGCCTTTGGTTTTGGCAATGGCGCGCAAACCAGCTGCAGCACCCGGAAACTTGAACAGCTCACCCACGTTGGGCGCACGTCCCCAGGGCAAAAAACTCTCGGCAAAACCGGGCTGGGTTTTCAGCTCGGGCGTGGCAGCGGCCCATTTTTGCTGCACCACCACCGGCACCAGATAGCCCCTTTCAGCGATTTCAATCGCGGGCTGCATCAGGTCTTCAAACGGCAGCTTGCCAAAGCGCTGGCTCATCGCCACCCAACTGGCCACCGCACCGGGCACGGTCACCGAATCGAAGCCGCGCTTGGGCGGGGACTTGGCGTCGCCGCCGTATTTTTTCTGGAAGTACTCGGGCGTCCAGGTTTGCGGCGCGCGGCCAGAGGCATTCAGGCCATGCAGTTGCTGGCCGTCCCACAAAATGCAAAAAGCGTCCGATCCCAAACCGTTGCTGACCGGCTCACAGATGGTGATGGCCGCCGCGGCCGCAATGGCGGCATCGACCGCATTGCCGCCTTGCCACAGCATGCGCAAACCGGCTTGCGCAGCCAGAGGGTGAGAAGTAGACACCACATTGCGGGCAAACACCGGCAAGCGGGTCGATGTGTAGGGGTTTTGGTAATCGAAGTTCATAAGAATGATTTTGTCAGGAAGCGCCCCTCAGGGCTGACAGGCGGGCGATATCCCCATCATTCAGTCAATTGATCAAAGGCTCAATTAGTCAGCGGTGATTTTCCGCTCGACGATGATTTGCCGCCACTTGACAGACTCGTTCGCCAGCATGGCCGAGAAAGCCGCAGGGGTCCCGCCCACAGGCTCGATGCCCAGGCGGAACAGCTTGTCCTTGACCTCGGGATCGGTCAAAGTCTGATTGACCGCCGCATTCACTTTGGCCACGATGTCAGCGGGCAAGCCACGCGGCCCATACAAGCCAAACCAGGTGTTCGACTCATAGCCCGGCAACACCTCGGCGATGGCCGGCAAGTCGGGGGCCAGTGGGGTGCGATTGGCGGTGGTCACGCCCAGTGCCCGCAAGCGCCCATCGCGCACATGGGGGATGCCACTTGGCAGGGAGTCAAAGAGCACATCGAGCTTGCCGCTGACCAGGTCCGGAATGGACAAGGCCGTGCCCTTGTAGGGAATGTGCACCACGAACAAGCCAGCCTGGGCTTTGAACAACTCAGCGGTCAATTGCACGATGGTGCCGTTGCCGCTGGAAGCGTAGTTCAGGCGGCCGGGGTTGGCGCGCGCGTAGGCAATCCACTCTTGCACGGTTTTGGCAGGCGAGTTGTTGGGCACCAGCATGATGCTGGGTGCATTGCCCACATGCACGATGGGCGTGAAGTCGCGCACCGCGTCGTAGGGCAAACGGGCATTGAAGGCCGGGCCAATGGTGTGCGTGCTGGTGGTGGCCAACAGCAAGGTATAGCCATCGGCGGGGGACTTGGCTGCCAGGTCCGAGCCCAAGGAACCGCCCGCACCCGGCCGGTTCTCGACCACCACTTGGGCGCCCAGCTTGTCGGGCAACTTTTGCGACAAGGCGCGCGCAAAAATATCCGTGGCACCGCCCGCAGGAAACGGCACCAGCAAGCGCACCGGCTTGGTGGGATAAGGCACTTGCGCAACGGCATGTCCCATGGCCATCGCGGCCCCTAGCAAGCCCATGCGCAGCATGTTTCTTTTGTTCATTTGTCACTCCTTCGGCGCCCGTGGCACCATGAACAACGGCGCCCGCAGGCGCCGTGTTCGTGTCGACGCTCTAGCGCCCCTCAATCATCGACGAAAGCTTCTTCGCGTTTGGATTTCACCGACGGCAAGAGCACGATGATCAACAGCAATAATGCTGCCGCCAACAAGCCACCAGACAAGGGACGGGTCACAAACACCGACCAATCACCACGCGACAGCAGCAAGGCGCGGCGCAGGTTTTCTTCCATCATCGGGCCCAGGATGAAGCCGAGCAACAAAGGCGCGGGCTCACACCCCAATTTCAGGAACAGGTAGCCGATGAAGCCAAAGCCCGCCACCATCCAGATGTCGAAGGTGTTGTTGTTGGTGGAGTACACGCCAATGGCACAGAACAGCACGATGGCAGGGAACAGGAAGCGGTAGGGTACGCTCAGCAGCTTGATCCACATGCCGATCAGGGGCAGGTTCAGGATCACCAGCATCAGGTTGCCGAGCCACATCGAGGCGATCAGGCCCCAGAACAGCTCGGGGTTGCTGGTCATCACCTGCGGGCCTGGCTGGATGTTGTGAATGGTCATGGCACCCACCATCAGCGCCATCACGGCGTTGGGCGGAATGCCCAGCGTCAGCAAGGGGATGAAGGAGGTTTGTGCACCCGCGTTGTTGGCAGACTCAGGAGCTGCCACGCCACGGATGTTGCCTTGGCCAAACGGCACTTCGCCAGGCTGCAGCTTGGTTTTCTTTTCGATGGTGTAAGCCGCGAAAGCCGCCAGCAAGGCACCGCCGCCGGGCAACACACCGAGCAAAGAACCCAGGGTGGTGCCACGCAGCACCGCAGGAATCATGCGCTTGAAGTCTTCGGCCGTGGGGAACAAGCCTTGCACTTTGGCCGTGAACACTTCGCGCTCGTTTTCCGGGCGAGACAGGTTGCTGATGATCTCGCCGTAACCGAACACGCCCATGGCAATGGTCACAAAGCCCACGCCGTCGGTCAGTTCGGGTATGTCAAAGCTGAAGCGCGCCACGCCGGAGTTGACGTCGGTCCCGATCAAGCCCATCAACAGGCCCAGCACGATCATGGCGATGGCCTTGATGAGCGAGCCCGAGGCCAGCACCACCGCGCCAATCAAACCCAGAATCATCAGGGAGAAATATTCGGCAGGGCCGAATTTGAAGGCCAATTCGGTCAAGGGCGGCGCAAAAGCTGCCAGGATCAAAGTACCCACAGAGCCCGCAAAGAACGAGCCCAGACCGGCCGCCGCCAGCGCAGGACCTGCACGACCTTTGCGTGCCATCTGGTAGCCGTCAAGGGTGGTGACCACCGAGGACGATTCACCTGGCAAGTTCACCAAAATGGCGGTTGTGGAGCCGCCGTACTGGGCACCGTAATAAATGCCGGCCAACATGATCAGCGCGGACACGGGGGGCAGCGCGTAGGTGGCAGGCAGCAGCATGGCGATGGTGGCCACCGGGCCAATGCCTGGCAACACCCCGATCAGGGTACCCAGCATACAGCCGACAAAAGCGTACAGCAGGTTGATCGGCGTGAAGGCCACGCCGAAGCCGGTGGAGAGGTTAGCAATCAAATCCATGAATCAGTCTCCTCAACCGGCAATGAAAGTTGGCCACACCGGCATCTGCAACTTCAGCAGAACGATGAAGGCCAGGTAACTGCCCACCGCCAGAATGGTGGCAAGCAACAGCACATCGCGCAGTTTGAACTCGGTGCCGGCTTTGCTGGCAATCAAGGTCAGGGCATAGATGGCCGCAATCAGACCCATGGAGGGCAGCTTGATGCTGGGCAAGCCGCCCAGCATGATGCCGAACACCAGGTTGGCCCCCAAAATGTAGCCAATGGGGCGCCATGCAAAGCCACCCACCTTGTCGCCGTCTGGCGTTTCGATCACCAGGGAGTAGAACATGGTGATGCCGCCCAGGATGGCCAGCAAGACACCCAGCAACAGCGGGAAGTAACCCGGCCCCATGCGCGCGCCCGTTCCAACGGAATACGAGGTAGCGCCCCAGGCGAACGCGCCGCCCACGACCAGGAACATAAGTCCTGAGAAAAAGTCTTTCTGACTTTTGATGTTCACAACCAATCTCCTCGAAATGATTTCGATGGGCGGATTGTGAGGGCTATCGCGTCATTCGCGCATGTGGATTTCACCTATACCCCCACAATGGTGCGTTAAAGCAACTGACACTTAAGCGACAGGCTTGAACACCCTGACCCAGCGTGTGGCGGGCAAGGGCCAACGCGCCTGCACCGCCTCAGCCCGCGCCAGCAGCTCATGCCGCTTGAGCTTGACCGGTGTGCGCAAAGCCAGCACCACGGTATTGCCTTCGCGTGTGGGTTTGAAAGACCACACCGAGTCTTCACCAAAAGCTGCCACGATTTTGGCAAGGCTCTGGTCAAACTGACTGCTGCGTCCAAACAGGTTGACGCTCATGCAGCCCTCATCTGTCAACAATCGACGACAGTCAGCATAGAAAGCCTCGCTGTCCAACACGGGGGCAGCGGCTTCGTGGTCGTACAAATCCACTTGCAAGGCGTCGATCTGGCCCTGCCAGTGGCTGTGGCGCGCCACTTCCTCGGCATCGCCGAGCACCACCGAGAGTTTGGCGTTGTCGGCAGGCAACTTGAACCACAGGCGACAGGCCGCAATGACCTGGGGGTTCAGCTCAATGGCCGTGGTTTGCATGCGCAAATGTTTGTAGCAAAACTTGGTGAGAGAAGCCGCGCCCAATCCCAGTTGCATGGCATGGCGCTTGGATACCGTGTCGGGATCCACAAACAGCAGCCAGGCCATCATGCGCTGAACATAGTCCAGATCGATATCGAAGGGCTGCTCGATCTTCATCGAGCCTTGCACCCATTCTGTGCCCAAGTGCAGATAACGCACCGGGCCATATTCGGAAAAGTTCACATCGGGAAGCGTTGTTTTTTTGCGGACCATGCTGGATTGTCAGGGCTGATGGGACAGGGCTGAAAGCGGCAGGTCCAAGGCACGGCGAGCGTTGTCGCTGGTGGCCTGAGCGAGTGCTTCCAGCGACAGGCCGCGCAACTCGGCCAGCACACTGGCAATGCGGGGCAACTGTGTGGGGGAATTGCGGCCTTGCGGTTTGCCTTGGGCGCGCAGCGCCGCCGTCGTGTACAGCCAATGCGGTGGGATGTCGGGGGCGTCGGTTTCCAGCACCAGTGAGGTCAGCGGCAAGTGGGTCGCAAGCCGGCGCAATTGCAAGGCGCGCTCGTAAGTGAGCGCACCGCCAAAGCCCAGACAAAAGCCGCGCTCGATAAAAGCCTCCGCTTGCTGCAAGCTGCCATTGAAGGCATGTGCAATGCCCCCTCGCACCGGTACCTCGCGCAAGCCTTTGAGCAAGGCATCGGCCGAGCGCCGCACGTGCAAGATGACCGGCAGCCCGGCGCGCTGCGCCAATTTCAGTTGCGCGCGGTAAAAGGCTTGCTGGCGCGCCATGTCCAAGCCGGGCACCAAGCCATCCAGACCGATTTCGCCCACCGCCACCAGGCGCGGGTCATCGCGCAGGGTTTGAAGGTGGGTGGCCAGTGTGCCCAGGTCGTCTTCCATGGCTTGCGGCGTGTACAGCGGATGAATGCCCAGGGCATACACATCGCCATGCCGATGGGCCAACGCACGCACCGTGTCAAAGTTGCTGGCGGAGACGGCCGGCAAGACACACAGCGCAACACCGGCGGATCGGGCCAGCGCACGCTGTGCGTCGCGGTCGGCATCGAATTCGCTGGCGTCCAGGTGGCAGTGGGTGTCGATCCAGCGCATGGCCCGCCTCAGCCTTGCAAGCGTCCTTGTTGCAGATGCAAACGCCGATCGCACTGGGCCGCCAGCGCCTCATCGTGCGTGACCAACACAAAGGCCGTGCCCTTCTCGCGCGCAAGGCGCATCATCATGGCGAAGACCTGATCGGCAGTGACACGGTCCAGGTTGCCCGTGGGCTCATCGGCCAGCACGCAGGCGGGATGCGTGACCAGCGCGCGCGCCAGGGCCACGCGCTGACGCTCGCCGCCCGACAATTCGGCAGGGCGATGGTGGGCTCGCTCGGCCAAGCCGACCGACGCCAGCATCTGCTGGGCTTGCAGGGCTGCTGCGTCACGCGGCAAGCGCCGAATCCACAAGGGCATGGCCACATTGTCCAAAGCACTGAACTCGGGCAGCAGGTGATGGAATTGGTAAACAAAGCCGATGTGCTGGTTGCGCAAGTCGCCCAAGGCCTTGGCGCTCAAGCCCGCCAAGGCTTGGCCCATGACATGCACCTGACCTTGCGTGGGCGCATCCAGACCGCCCAGCAAATGCAGCAGGGTGCTTTTGCCAGAGCCAGAGGCACCCACAATGGCGACTGTCTCGCCAGCCTGCACCGTCAGGTCTACCGACTGCAGAACGCTGACATCCAAGGGGCCCTCTTTGAAGCGGCGCACCAGGCCTTGCGCTTGTAACACCGCTTCACTCATGGCGCAGGGCCTCCACAGGATGCACCCGGCTGGCACGCCAGCTGGGGTAGAGCGTTGCCAACAAGGACAACAGCAGCGAGATCAGGGCCACAGGCCAGATGTCGGCCGCTTGCGGGTCGCTGGGCATGCGGCTGATGAGGTAGATGTCTTTGGGCAAGAAGCTGGCCCCCAGGGCACGCTCGATCATGGGCACCAGGGTGTCGATGTTGAAGGCCACGGCCAGCCCCAAAAACAGACCTGAGAAGGTGCCAATCACACCCACCAGCGCGCCTTGAACCATGAAGATGCGCATGATGGCCCCAGGACTGGCGCCCAGGGTGCGCAAGATGGCAATGTCGGCACGCTTGTCGGTCACCGTCATCACCAGGGTGCTGACCAGGTTGAAGGCGGCCACGGCCACAATCAGGGTGAGAATGATGAACATCATGCGCTTCTCGATTTGCACGGCGGCAAACCAGGTTCGGTTTTGCTGCGTCCAGTCCCGCACGCGCACATCGGGACCCAATTGCAGCGCCAACTGGTGACCCACTTGGCGCGCCTGCTGAACATCTTTCAAGCGCACCCGCAAGCCAGCGGGCCCTTCAAAACGGAACAGCCGTTGCGAATCCTCGATGTGCAACACAGCCAAGCCAGCGTCGTACTCGTAATGGCCTGAATCGAACAGCCCCACCACGGTGACTTGCTTCAGGCGGGGCACCACCCCCGCCGGCGTGACCTGCCCGCCCGGCGACACCAAGGTGACCTGATCGCCCACACGCACGCCCAGGCTGCGCGCCAACTCGCCCCCCAGCACCACGCCGAAGCGGCCCGCTTGCAAGGCCGCACGCACCTCTGCAGGCCAATGTTGCACGAACTCGGCGACCTGGCCTTCTTGTTCAGGGTCGATGCCTCGCACCACGGCGCCGCGCATGTCCTCGCCGCGCGCAATCAAGGCCTGGGTGGCCACAAAAGGCGCCACCGCCACGACCTCGGCATGCGATTGCACGCGCTGCAGCAAGGCCTCTGGCTTGTCCAGGGCCCCGCCATCCAGGGCCAGCACCTCGATGTGCGACACCACGGCGAGCATGCGATCGCGCACTTCCTTTTGAAAACCGTTCATCACGCTCAGCACGATGATCAGAGCCGCCACCCCCAGCGCAATGCCCAGCATGGACACGCCAGAGATGAAGGAAATAAAGCCATTTCGGCGCGTGGCGCGGCCTGCGCGGGTATAGCGCCACCCCAGCAACCACTCGAAAGGCATGTTGTTTGAAACCATGTTGGACAAGTCGAATTGTGGCATCACGCACAATTCAGGCATGCATTCTCTCTCCAAGACCACGATTGTGGCCTGCGCCCTGCCCCCGCAAGACACGGCCGACTGGTCCACGGCCCTGGCCAGCCTGCAGCTGCCGCACCTGCGCCAGTGGCTGCAACACGCCCAATTGGCAGGACAACAGCAGTGGGACGCCTCGAGCCTGTCGCCACCCCATGAGCACATGCGGGCCCAGGCCCTGGGCTGGCCCGACACCGACGGCCTGCTGCCCTGGGCCGCACAAGCCGCGCAACAGCATGACCCACAAACGCCGGCCGGCCAGGCCTGGGCCTGGATTCATTTGTGTCACTGGCATGTGCGCAATGGCCAAGTCATGTTGATGAACGCTGGCCCTGTCAGTGTCGAAGAATCCAATGCGCTGTTGAGCGCCATGGCGGGCTATTTTTTGGAAGATGGTATCGCCCTGCATCCCTGGCAACCAGGTGTCTGGCTGGCCCAAGGCGAAGTGTTTCGGCAGCTGCCCACAGCCGCACTGGACCGCGTGCTGGGGCGTCACCTTGAACCCTGGTTGGTAGGGGCCGCGGATGCCCAGCACTCGCCTGCGGTGAAGTTGGTGCGCCGACTGCAAAACGAAATGCAGATGTTGCTTTACCAGCATCCGGTGAATGCCAGCCGGTCGATGCCGCTCAACTCCTTCTGGGTCAGCGGCAGTGGTGCCTTGCCCATGACCACGCAGTCGCCGCCGCCCTTGTTGCTGGACTCATTGACAGGCCCTGCGCTGGCCGGCGATGTCGCTGCCTGGGTGCAAGCCTGGCAGGCCCTGGACGCCGAGCACTTGTCCCAACGTCTGGCCCTCCCCGATGCCCAATTGGTGCTCTGCGGTGACACGCTGGCCCGGTGTTGGCAAACGTCCCCGCCGAATTGGCGTTCACGGCTGAAGCGCTGGATGGCGCCCATTCAACTGACATCGGTGTTGTCATGCAACTGACTCAGCGCGACGCGCCCCCACGCAGCATCTGGGCTCTGGAACAAGCCGGCATTCATCCCTTGCTGGCCAGGTTGTATGCAGCACGCGGCGTGCGTTCAGCCGATGAACTGGACCTGGGCCTGCAACAACTTTTGCCCCCGCAAAGCCTGAAAGGCGCTGAGGCCGCCGCGCAGTTGCTGGCCCGGGCTTTGGCCCAAGACCTTCACCTGTGCATCGTGGCCGATTACGACTGCGATGGTGCCACCGCCTGCGCAGTAGGCCTGCGTGGCTTGCGCGCCTTGGGCGCGCAACATGTCAGTTATGTGGTGCCTGACAGGCTGGTGGATGGCTATGGCTTGACCCCCGGCATCGCCCAGCGTGTGCATGCCACAGGCGCCCATGTGCTGATCACCGTGGACAACGGCATTGCCAGCCTGGAAGGCGTTGCATCCGCCAAAGCCCTGGGCATGCAGGTGGTCATCACCGACCACCATCTGCCGGCAGCCCAGTTGCCTCAAGCCGATGTCATCGTGAATCCCAACCAGCCCGGCTGCGGGTTTGGCAGCAAACACCTGGCCGGTGTGGGCGTGATGTTTTATGTCTTGCTGGCCCTGCGCGCCGAGCTGCGCCAGCGTGACTGGTTCAACGATGCGCGCCCTGCTCCCAAACTGGACTCGCTGTTGCCCCTGGTGGCGCTGGGCACCGTGGCCGATGTGGTGCGCCTGGATGCCAACAACCGCCGCCTGGTCGCGCAAGGCCTGCAGCGCATTCGCAAGGGCCATCTGCCCGTGGGCTTGCGCGCCCTCTTTGAGGCAGCCGGTCGTAACTCGGCACAGGCCAGCAGCCAGGACATGGGCTTTGCCATCGGTCCGCGCATCAACGCTGCGGGCCGGCTGTCGGACATGACGCTGGGCATCGAGTGCCTCAGCACCGACGACAGCGAGCGTGGGCGCGCGTTGGCACAGCAGTTGGACACCATCAACCGCGACCGCCGCGAGATCGAAGGGGACATGCGAGAGCAAGCCCTGCGCCTGGCCGACGAAATGATCGACCCTGAAGAAGACATGCCTTCGGCGTTGTGCGTCTACGACCCCGATTTTCACGAGGGCGTGGTGGGCATTGTGGCGGCGCGCCTCAAAGAGCGACACCACCGCCCGACCTTTGTGCTGGCGTCCAGCCAGGCGCCGGGCAAGGAAAACATTCTGAAGGGCTCCGGGCGTTCGATTGCCGGCTTTCATTTGCGGGATGCACTGGACTGGATCGCCAAAAAGCACCCCGACCTGTTGTTGCAATTTGGCGGCCACGCCATGGCCGCAGGCTGTTCGCTGCACGAAGACAACCTGGCCTTGTTTGAACAAGCTTTGCAAGAAGTGGCGCAAGCTTGGCTGGATCCGGCCACCCTGACGCGCCGCCTGGAAACCGATGGCCCGCTGGCGCCTGAGCACTGTCGGGTCGATGTGGTGCAAGCCCTGCAATCAGAGGTTTGGGGTCAGGGCTTTGCGGCCCCGCTGTTCAGCGACACGCTGCAGGTCGTGAGCCAACGCATCGTCGGTGAAAAGCACTTGGCCCTGAAACTGAAACACCATGGCCAAGCGGTGGACGGCATCTGGTTTGGCCGCACAGCCGCACTGCCCGCACGGGCCCATCTGGCCTACCGCATCGAGGCCGATGAATGGCAGGGTCAGCGTCGGGTTCGCTTTGTGGTCGAGGGCGTGCAAGAGCCTGAAAGCGTAGAATGAGGTCGTGTCTATCCTTAACGCTGACCTGCACTGCCACTCTGTGGTCTCCGACGGTACCCTGACCCCGGAGCAACTGGCCCAGCGTGCCCATGCCAACGGCGTGGAGTTGTGGGCACTGACCGACCACGACGAAGTGGGCGGCCAACACCGCGCCCTGGCCGCAGCCCGCGCGCAGGGCATCAAATACCTGACCGGTACCGAAATTTCCGTGACCTTTGCGGGCCACACGGTGCACATTGTCGGACTGGGATTTGACCCGGACCATCCGGCCCTGGTGCAAGGCCTGCGATCCACCCGCGGCGGACGCGAGGCACGGGCCCGGGAAATGGCCGATCAACTGGCGCAAGTGGGCATCACGGGTGCCTTTGAAGGCGCGCTGAAATACGTGGGCAACCCCGACCTGATTTCACGCACCCACTTTGCGCGCTACCTGGTGGAAATTGGCGCTTGCCGCGACACCCCCGAGGTGTTTCGCAAATACCTGACCGAAGGCAAGCCTGGCTTTGTGCCGCACCGCTGGGCCTCGCTGCAAAACGCCGTGCATTGGATTGTGCAAGCCGGCGGCATGGCCATCATCGCGCACCCAGGGCGCTACGGCTTCACCGCCAATGAAGAATACGCGCTGTTCACTGAATTCAAGAACCACGGTGGCCAAGGTGTCGAGGTGGTCACGGGCAGTCACTCCGCGCAGGAGTACCTCGAGTACGCGGGCATGGCCAAGGAGTTTGGCCTGGCGGCTTCTCGCGGCAGCGATTTTCACAGTCCTGATGAAAGCCACACCGACTTGGGCACCTTGCCCTGGCTCCCCGGCGAGCTCACGCCGGTTTGGGAACTTTTGAGCGACCGCATTCAATGAAGGCTTCGGTCACGCTGACGGGCATTCTGTGTGCAGTGACCGCGATGGCCTGCTTTGCGGTGCTGGACACCACCAACAAGATTCTGGTGGCGGGCGTCCCCTTGCTGATGATTCTGTGGGTGCGCTACATGTTTCAGGCAATCGCTACCAGCGCCATGATGCTGCCCAAACGCGGCATGGCCATTTTCAATACGCGCCACATCGGCTTGCAATTACTGCGTGGCTTGCTGCTGGTGGCTTGCAGCTTGCTGGCCTTTGTCAGCTTGCAGCGCATGCCCGTGGCCGAGTTCACCGCCATCGGCATGTTGACACCCCTGGCGGTCACGCTGTTGGCGCGCTTTTTCATGCACGAGCATGTGTCCCCGCTGCGTTGGGTCTTTGTGGTGGGCGGCATGTTGGGCGCCTTGTTGATCGTGCGACCGGGCGGCAGCATGTCACCCGAGGACGCCTGGCTGCCCCTGGTGATGGTGATGTCGTATGCCTGCTTTCAGACTCTGACCAGCCACATGGCCAAAACCGAAAACCCCATGACCCTGCACTTTTACACGGGCTGGGTGGGCGCGGTGCTGGCCAGTGTGCTGGTGCTGGGCTGGTGGACCACCGACATCACCCCGCTTCAGTGGCTGCAACTGTGCCTGGTGGGCACCATGGGCACGCTTGGCCATTACTTGTTGATACTGGCGTTTGCCAAAGCGCCAGCCGTCACCATCACACCCTTTTTGTACAGCGGGATTGCCTTCGCCACCTTTGGCGGCTGGCTGGTGTTTTCGCATGTGCCCGACCGCGTGGCGGTGTTTGGCATGCTGTTGATTGCCCTGTGCGGCTTGGGCGCCGGCTGGCTCAGCCATCGCGAGGAACAAGGGTCTGCCCGTTGAGACCGCACCAACCTGACCATGGCCCAGTTTCTTCAAATTCACCCGGACAACCCCCAAGGGCGCCTGCTCAAGCAGGCAGTGGCAATGTTGTCGGGTGGTGGCATTGTGGCCGTCCCCACCGACTCCAGCTATGCCCTGGCTTGCCACCTGGACGACAAAAACGCCGTCGACCGGCTGCGTCGCATCCGGGGTGTTGATGAAAAACACCATCTCACCCTGCTGTGCCGGGACCTGGGCGAGCTGGCCAGCTATGCGCGCGTCGACAACCGTCAATACCGTTTGCTCAAGGCGGCCACACCCGGGGCCTACACCTTTTTGCTGGAAGCCACCAAGGAAGTGCCTCGCCGCGTCAGCCATCCCCAAAGAAAAAGCATAGGCTTGCGCGTGCCCGATCACAAAGCTTTGCAAGCTTTGCTGGAACTGCATGGCGCCCCCCTGCTGGCCACCACCTTGATCCTGCCGGGCGACAGCGACCCCTTGAACGACCCCGAAGACATTCGCCAGCGCTTGCAGCATGATCTGGCCGCTGTGATCGACGCTGGCCCCTGCATGTTGGACCCCACCACGGTGGTCGACCTGACCCCGATGGGCCGCGGCGACGACCCGATCGTGGTTCGCAAAGGCTGCGGCAATCTGGTCACTTTGGGCCTGAGTTAACCATGCTTTGAATACAAAGGCACTCAATCGTTTGCGCCCTTGTTATCAATTTTCACGTTTAACAGCGAACTTTTCGGTACGCACGGCTTTGATCAATGCGACAATCAAACCGTGAATTTTTCCGATCTGGTTCAAACCGTTCTCATCTACGCACTGCCGGTTTTGTTTGCCATCACCTTGCATGAGGCGGCACACGGTTACGCTGCGCGCTATTTCGGCGACAACACCGCCTGGATGATGGGGCGCGTCACACTGAACCCCTGGCCTCACGTTGACCTCATGGGCACGCTCGCCATGCCCCTGCTGCTTTACTTCGCTACTTCAGGCGCTTTTTTGTTTGGCTATGCCAAGCCTGTCCCTGTGCGGTTCGGCAACCTTCGCCATCCCAAAAAAGACATGGTCTGGGTGGCGTTGGCCGGCCCTGGCATCAACTTGCTGCAAGCCTTGCTGTGGGGCGTGCTCTGGTATGCGCTGATGGGCACGGGACTGACCGAACGGTTCTTCTTGGAAATGTGCAAAGCCGGCATGCTGGTCAATGTGGTGATGTGCGTCTTCAACCTGTTTCCCCTGCCGCCTCTAGATGGCGGGCGCATCGTGGTGGGCTTGTTGCCCTGGCGCCAGGCCCTGATGTTTTCACGCATCGAGCCCTATGGCTTTTACATTGTGATGGCCTTGGTGTTGTTGGGCGCGATCCACAGCATCTGGATGCAACCGCTGATGGGCCTGACGTTTTCCCTGCTCGAATGGGTGCTGAGCCCCTTGGGCTTTTTGTTGAAATGAACCCATGAAAGACAGAGTTCTCTCCGGCATGCGTCCCACCGGTGCGCTCCACCTGGGCCACTACCATGGCGCCCTGAAAAACTGGGTGCGCCTGCAGTCTGAAATGGCGTGCTACTACTTTGTGGCCGACTGGCATGCCTTGACCACCCATTACGAGAGCCGCGAGGTGATCGAGAAGAACGTCTACGAAATGGTCATTGACTGGCTCGCCGCCGGCCTGGACCCCAACCAGTGCACGATCTTCCTGCAAAGCCGCTTGCCCGAACATGCCGAGCTGTTCACCCTGCTGGCCATGGGCACCCCCTTGGGCTGGCTGGAACGCGTGCCCACCTACAAAGACCAGCAGGAAAAACTGAAAGACAAAGACCTTTCCACCTATGGCTTCCTGGGCTATCCGTTGCTGCAAGCGGCCGATATCCTGATCTACAAAGCCAAGTACGTGCCTGTTGGCGAAGACCAGGCCAGCCACGTCGAACTGACGCGCGAAGCCGCACGCCGTTTCAACCACTTGTATGGCCGTGAAATAGATGCCGAGGCACGCATCCAGGCCAGCCTGGCCAAGTTGCCGAAAGACAGCGCCAAACGCTTCGAGAAGTCACGCAAGGCGTTTCAGGAAACCGGTGACGCCAAGGCCCAAGAAGGAGCTTTGGGCTACATCGCCCAGGCGCCGGAGCTCGACGCGCAAGACCGTGAGCGGCTGCAAGGCTACTTCAAGGGCACCGGCAAAATCATCCTGCCCGAACCCCAGGTCTTGTTGACCGAAGCCAGCCGTTTGCCGGGCCTGGATGGCGCCAAGATGAGCAAAAGCTACAACAATGCCATCGCCATCCGCGAAGACAAAAGCAGCCTCGAGCAAAAGGTGCGCCGCATGCCCACCGACCCGGCCCGGGTCAAGCGCACCGACGCCGGCAACCCCGAGCGTTGCCCGGTGTGGGAATTTCACAAGGTCTATTCCAACGAGGCCACCCGCCAATGGGTGACCCAAGGCTGCAAGAGCGCCGGCATCGGCTGCCTGGAATGCAAGCAGCCGGTGATCGATGGCATTCTGGCCGAGCAACAGCCCATGTTGGCGCGAGCCGAGCCCTACATTGCCAACCCGAAAATTGTCCGTGATATCGTTGATGCAGGCACCGAGCGTGCCCGTGAAACGGCGCGGGAAACCATGCGCGAAGTGCGCGAGGCCATGGGCCTGAATTACTGAGCAGGAGCTATGTCATGAGTTTGTACGTCATTGATGATCACCCCCTGGTACGCCAAGCCATTGGCATGTTGCTGCGCCGACTGCGGCCGGCCTCCAAGGTGGTGGAACTGGAAAAGTTCAGCGAACTGCAGGCTGCAATCATCAAAAATGGGGCCCCCGAATTGTTTGTGCTCGACTTGCTGCTGCCCGGCGTCAAGGGCGCTACGGCTGTGAGCGACATCAAGGGCATGTACAACGAGGTGCCGCTGGTCGTCTTGTCTGCGATGCCCGCGGGTGAGGCCGAAGAGACTTGCATTGAGGCCGGTGCCGACCTCTACATTGAAAAATCCACCGGCGCCAACGAAATTTCGGCTGCTATTCAGGGCCTCTTTGTGGCCGATGCCGCCACCGATGAAGAAGCGCCCGGCGACACCAAATTGTCCAAGCGACAAAAGCAGTTGATCCTCATGCTGGACCGGGGCCTAAGCAACCGCGACATTGCCACCGAACTGAACATCAGCGAGCACACCGTGAAAGTTCACTTGTGGCGCCTGTTCCGCCGTCTGGGCGTGAAGAGCCGTACCCAAACGCTGCACTTCGCCCGAACGCACGGGCTGCTGATGGGCTGATGCGCTGGTCAGCGCATTTCGCCCTCGATCGTCAACTGCACCCCCTGCGCGCCGGTCTTGACTGGCGTCAGCACCACACCCAAGTCGCCAGGCTGCGCTTTCGCCTCGCCTGTCTTGGAGATGCGTGCGCGCAAAGTCACTTGCGCCACCGAGGACAGATTGGCCTGCGTCATGGCACTGCTGTCATCCAGGGTGAATGGGAAAGGCAGCGCCGCCACCGTGGTGCGCACAATGGCCAAGGGCATGCGTGTGCCGTCCACAGGGGTGGCGTAAATGAAGACCGTGTCTGAAGCGGCCACCTTGCCTTTCAAAGAGGCTGCAAGCTGCACCACCCCAGTGATTCGGGACGACGATGCGCTGGCCACCGCCGACCCAGCGGACGCTCGGGGTGCTTGCGCCAGCTCTGGCGCAGGGCTGGCTGGCAAACCGAGTTTGCCGCGCACTTGCGCCAGGGCATCGTCCAGAGCGGACAGGTCAGGGGCATCTGCCTTCATCTGGGCACGTGCGCGCTGCCAATGTTTCAGCGCCTGCTCGTAGCGCCCCTCGGAGTAAGCCGCACTGCCGGCCAACAACAACGCACTGAGCTGGTCCGGGTTGGCGCGCAACACCGCCTGAATGATTTTCCAGGGCTCGCCCTCAAAACTGCCCTGGTTGGCTTGCGCCAACACCTCGGCCCGCTCGATGGCCAGATCGTCATCGCTGCTCAGGGCCAGCGCCTTGGCATAGGCCTGGCCGGCGGCTTCAAATTGCCCCATGGCCCTTCGGACACGCCCGAGCATGACCCAGCCTTGCAATTGGTTGGGGTCCTCTAGCAGACGGCGCTCCAGTTTCTCGACCATCTCGGCCATCTTCTTGGGGTCCACGGCCTCATGCGGCTCACTTTGCGCGATTGCGGCGGGATCCAGCCCGGCGGGTTGACCCAGTACGCCGTATGCCAGGAGTGTCACCACGGGAATCAGCACCAGAAAGCTCGCCAAGGTGGTGCGCACCCAGCGGGAGGGGGCCATCACGGGCGCCGCAATGCCCGTGACGCCCGGGGCCTGCACGTCCTCGAGCAGGCGACGCGTCAGCTCATCACGGGTCTGCTGGTATGACTGCGCGGACAACGTCCCCTGCGCATACTCGCGCTCGAGCTCGGCCAATTGCTCCCGGTACACCTCGGCATTGGCGCGCGCAGGATCCACCGAAACCTGAACTTGCTGGCGCGAGGCATGCCACAGTGTGCGGCACAGCACCAGCAACACCCCGGCCACCAGCGTCAGCGCCAAACTCAGAAAAAGCGTGAGATCTTTCACATCAGTCTTTCAGTAACTGCTCGGCACGCGCGCGCTCGGCGTCGCTCAAAGGGGCAGGGGCTGGCATGGCCTGACGGCGCTGACGCAAATACCGCAGCAATCCCATGACCGCGATCAAGAACAACAGAAACGGGCCAAACCAGAGCAACCAGGTCAAAGGCTTCACTTCCGGGCGGTACAGCACGTAATCGCCATAACGGGCGACCAGAAATTCTTTGACCTGATCGTCGTTCTTGCCTTCCTTGATCAGGCCGCGGACTTCGCGGCGCAAGTCTTCGGCCAGCTCGGCATGCGACGAGGCCAGCGACTCGTTCTGGCAAACCATGCAGCGCAACTCCTCGGCAATTTTGACCAGGCGCGCCTCCACTTCGGGCTCTTGCGCCAGAGGCACAGCCTCCTTGGCCAGAGCTTGAGATGCGAGCAGCGACGCACAGGCTAAACAGGCCACAGCCCACCAGGATGAAAGCACCCTTCTCATGAAGCCTCCAAGCTGCGAATCAGCGGCAAAATTTTGTCGGCCAGCAGCTGTGGCGTGACCACGCCCACGCGCTTGTAGCGAATGATGCCTTGGCGATCGATCACATAGGTTTCGGGCACGCCATAAACACCGTAATTGATACCCACGCGCCCATCCAGATCCATGACTGTGGTGCTGTAGGGGTTGCCATGGCGCTGCAGCCAGACCACGCTGCGCTCGCGCGCCAGCTTGAGCTTGGCGTCGTCTGCGAGCTTGCCGCCTTGCTCATCCTGCGGCTGAATTTCCTTGTAGCTCAGGCCGACGATGGGCACCGCGTTTTTTTGCGCAAACGCCACCAGCACAGGATGCTCTTCGCGACAGGCCACGCACCATGTGGCCCACACATTGAGCATCCACACTTTGCCTTTGAGGTCCTGCGGACCGAAAGCCTGGTTGCCGTCCAGGGTGGGCAAACTGAAGGCTGGCGCCGGTTTGTCAATCAAGGGGGAGGGAATCTCGCGCGGGTCGCGTTTCAGGCCCACCGCGAGAAAGACCACCAGGCCCAGAAACAATGCCAGAGGAATCAGAAATTTTTTCATGGCCTTGTCTCTTCAAGCAGGCTGTGCGGCCTTGTTCACTGCGCGGCGGTAACGGCGGTCGAGCGCCGCCAGCAAGCCGCCTGCCACCATCAGCAACACCCCCGCCCAGAGCCAGGGCACGAATGGTTTGTAGTAGACCCGAACGCTCCACTGCGCTGGCGTGCCGCCCAGGGACTCACCCAAAGAAACATACAAATCGCGCATGAAACCGGAGTCAATGGCAGCCTCGGTCATCGGCATGGCGGAGGAAAAATACCGGCGTTTTTCAGGGTACATCTTTTCCAGGAACTGGCCGTCTTTGAACACGTCAAATTCGCCACGCACGGCGTTGTAGTTCGGGCCCTTGACTTCTTGCAAGCCCACCATCTTGAAGCTGTAGGGGGCAATGGTGACTTGCTCGCCGATGCCCATGCGCACATCGCGCTCGACTTCATAGGACTTCACGCCAGTCACGCCGACGACCAAGACCGCCATGCCAAAGTGCGCCAGATGCATGCCCCAAAACGACGCGCCAATACGCCCAGGCTTGCGCAAGCGCACCAGCACTTGCTGCAGTGTTCCCAAGGCAATCCAGGCGCCAAGGAACAGGCCCAGCACCACCCCCAGGGACCATGCGCCCAGGGCCAAAGGCAGCAACAGCGCCAGCGCCAGCGCCAGCAAGCCGACCCAACGCAATTCACGCACGATGTCCGTCAGGTGGGCCTCGCGCCAACGCGCCACCGTGCCCGGGATCATGATGAACAGCAGGGGCACCATCAGCGGTGCAAACACCAGGTTGAAATACGGCGGCCCCACCGACAGCTTGCCCAGGTTCAAGGCATCAATGATCAGCGGGTAGATCGTTCCCAACAAGACCGCCGCCGTCGCCACCACCAAAATCACGCTGTTGGACAACAACAGCGACTCGCGCGACAGCAAGCCCATGCTGCCGCCCAAGGTGACCTGCGGCGCGCGCCAGGCAAACAGGGTGAGCGATGAGCCCACCACCAGCGCCAGGAAAATCAGAATGAAGATGCCACGCGAGGGGTCGGACGCAAACGCGTGCACCGAGGTCAGCACCCCCGATCGAACCAGAAAGGTGCCCAGCAAAGACAATGAAAAAGCAGCGATCGCCAACAGCACGGTCCAAGCCTTGAAGCTGCCGCGCTTTTCAGTCACCATCAAAGAGTGAATCAGCGCGGTGCCCACCAGCCAGGGCATGAGCGAAGCATTTTCCACCGGGTCCCAGAACCACCAGCCGCCCCAGCCCAGTTCGTAATAGGCCCACCACGACCCCAGGCCGATGCCAAAGGTCAGGAAAGTCCAGGCAATGACCGTCCAGGGCCGCGACCAGCGCGCCCAAGCGGCATCCAAGCGGCCCGAGAGCAAGGCCGAGATGGCAAATGCAAACGCCACCGACATGCCCACGTAACCCATGTACAGCATGGGCGGGTGGATGACCAGTCCCGGGTCTTGCAACAAGGGGTTGAGGTCGCGCCCCTCCGGAGCCGCCGGCAACAAACGCTCAAACGGGTTGGAGGTGGTGAGAATGAAGGCCAGGAAGCCGGTGGAGATCAGGCCCAGCACGCTCAGCACCCGCGCCACCATGGCCAGGGGCAGGCTGCGCGAAAAAAGGGCCACGCTCACCGACCACAGCGCCAGCAGCAACACCCACAGCAACAGCGAACCTTCATGGCCGCCCCAGACCGCCGCCACCTGGTAAGGCTTGGGCAACAAGGTATTGGAATGCTGCGCCACATAGCTGACCGAGAAATCGTTCGCCAAAAAAGAACTGGTCAGACAGGCAAACGCCACAGCCACCAAGCCAAATTGCAAGGCCGCAGAGGGACGCGCCAGCGCTTGCCAGGCCAGGTTCTCGCGCACGGTGCCCGCCAGCGGCAGCAGCCCTTGAATCAAGGCCACGACAGCGGCCAATATGAGTGCGAAATGTCCGAGTTCAGGAATCATGGTTTTACCGTCTGTCCTGCTTTCGCAGCGGTGGCCTTGTCCAGTGCATGCTGGGCTTCAGGAGGCATGTAGTTTTCATCGTGCTTGGCCAGCACTTCGCTGGCCACAAAGAGGCCCTGTTCATCCAGGCGCCCTTGTGCGACCACGCCTTTGCCTTCCTTGAACAGGTCGGGCAGCAAGCCACTGTAGCGCACCGGAATATCACGCGCGGTGTCGGTGACCACGAATTCAATGAGGGCCTGGTCGCGCTTCACGCTGCCCTCTTTCACCATGCCGCCCACACGGAACACTTTGTTCCTGGGGGCCTCCCCCTGGGCGACTTGGGTGGGCGTGAAAAAAAACACCAGATTGCTTTGAAAAGCATTCAGCACAAAGCCTGCGGCCAGGGCCAGGACCACGATGCCGCCAATGATCAAAGAAAAACGTTTTTGACGGGGCGTCATTCGGCCTCTCCTTCTTGTGGGTTCAGCGCCTGGGCTTGTCGCACCTCGCGCTCGGCCTGCAGGCGCGCCTGGCGCGCAAGAAAGACTTCCAGGGCCATCAGCACAAAGGTGACCCCCATGCTGCCCCAGACATACAGCCCGTAGCCGCCCATGGCCCAAAAATCGGCCCAACTCTGCCACCTCATGGCCTGACCTCCAGTTGCCGCACCCACTCGGTGTGTCGTTCGCGCACCAAGATCAAGGTGCGTACCCGATATAGGACCAGGGCCATGCTGTACATCCAAAAAGCCAGCGCCATCAGCAACATGCCCCACAGCATGATGCGCGCCATGCTCGGGGCTTGCGTCAGCGACACCGAAGCGCCCTGGTGCAAAGTGTTCCACCACTTGACGGAAAAATAGATGATGGGCACATTGACGGCCCCCACAATGGCGATCAAGGCACCTGCCCGGTCACTGCGGCGCGGATCGTCGATGGCCGAGGTGAGCGCGATGTAGCCAAGGTAGAGGAAAAACAAAATCAGCTCGGAAGTCAGACGCGCATCCCAGACCCACCAGGTGCCCCACATTGGCTTGCCCCACAAGGCGCCGGTCCACAGAGATAAAAAAGCGAAGAGCGCGCCAGTGGGCGCCAGCGCCCGTGTCATCATGCCTGACAAACGGGTGTTGAAGGTCAGCCCCAGCACACTCCAAAAGGCCATGGCCAGGTAGATGACCATGGACATCCAGGAGACCGGCACATGGACAAAAATGATGCGGTAACCCTCGCCTTGCTGGGCATCGGTGGGGGCCACGGCAAAGCCTATCCAAAGCCCCGCCACAGCCAAGAGAGTTGCCAGTCCCGCAAACCAGGGCCACAAACGGCCCGCCAGACCATAGAAGGTCTGGGGTGCAGCATAGTGAAACCAACGTATCGTCATGTCATCCGTTCAATCTGAGGGTGGAGCATCGCATGGAACAGGAAATCCCTTCTTGACCAAGGTCAAGACAAAAACCCAACCCTACTCCAACGCAATCCGCAGAGCCACCGTGCAAGCCCAAGGGCTGAAAAACGCCGCCGGCAGCAGCATGGCCATCAAAATGGACAGGTGCGCTTGCGCACCCAGTCCGCCCGCTTGCGCCTCCACGGCGCCGGCACCAAACACCAGCACCGGCACAAACAAGGGCAGCACCAGCAAAGACAACAAAACGCCGCCCCCGCGAACCCCCAGGGTCAAAGCGGCCCCGATGGCACCCACACAAGACAAGATGGGCGTGCCGATCAGCAGGGTCAATGTCAAAATGCCCAGGGCTTCAGGCGCCAGGTCAAATTGCAAGCCCAGCACGGGGGCCAGGCAGACCAACGGCAAACCCGACAGCAACCAGTGCGCCAGTATTTTGGCCATCACCAGGCCCCCCAAACCCTGGGGTGACAAGGCCATTTGCTCCAGCGTGCCATCGCGGTAGTCGGCTTCAAACAGCCGTCCCAAGGCCAGCATGCTGGCCAACAACGCGCCCACCCACAAAATGCCCGGTGCCACGAGGCGAAGTATTTTCATTTCCGGGCCAATCGCCAACGGAAACAAGCTGGCCACCACCACAAAGAAAAACACCCCGGTCAAGACCTCGGTTTTGCGGCGCAGGGCCAGCAGCAGGTCACGGCGCATGACGGCCACAAAAGCGCTCATCGCTGCAACCTGTATGAATGGCCGCTGCCTTGCAAGGGCACCGGTTGGTGGCTGGTGAACAGGACCATGCCGCCCTGGGCCACGTGCTGCGACAAGACCTGGCGCAAAGACTCTACTGCTCGCACGTCCAGGGCGACAAAAGGCTCATCCAGCACCCACAAGCTGGCATTGCCCGCTTGCAAACGGGCCAGGGCCGTACGCCGTTTCTGGCCTTGCGATAACACCCGCAAAGGCAAATGCTCGCGCCCCTTCAGCCCTTGTTGCGCCAAGGCCGCCATGGCTTGGGTCGTGCTCAGGGCGCGCCCGGCCACTGCGGCATCGGCCAGCAAATTTTCCAGGGCGCTGAGCTCTTCTTTCAATGACAAGGCATGGCCCAGGTAAAGCAAATTGGATCGGAAATCGGCAGCCACATCGCTGACGGGTCGGCCACCCCAGAACACCTGGCCTTCGTGGGCTGGCGAGAGGCCGCAGACGATGCGCAGCAGGCTGGTCTTGCCCACGCCGTTGTCGCCCTCCAGGTGCAGCCACTGACCGCCGGACAAATCAAAGCTGACATTCGAAAACAGGCGCCGCTGACCTCGCTCGCAAGCCAGGTTGTCCACACGCAAGGTCGACGAGGGGGCGCTCACAGATAGGTCCCTGCCAAGATCACGGGTTGCCCCCCCGTGCCCAATTTGAAGCGCGCAATGCCAGCGCTGCGGGCGGTGTTCACACCGCCCAGGTCCAGTTGGCGAATACCACGCTGCTTCAGCGCCTCGATGGCGTGCCACAGCAACAGGTTGTGGGCATTCAATTCACGCCCCTTGTCATCCGACCACCCCACTTGGTAGGTGGCGACACTGCCGTGCAACAAAAACATCATGGCGGCAACACGCTCGCGACCCTGGTCGGCGCGCAGGGTCAGCACGGTGCGCGCAGGCGACTTGCGGCTCTGGATGTAGTGGTCCATGAAGCCCACCGGCAGACCCTGAAAACCGCGTTGTTCGCGCTGCTGGTTTTCCTGCTCGAGCAACCAGCGGTACTGGGCTGGATTGGTGCCCACCTTGTGCACTACCAAATCGGAACTTTCCGCCGCCACCAGCCGGTTGCGCCAGCGGCCCTCGAGCTTGGCGCGAACCTCTTCAAGCGAGGGGGTCAGGTCCAGCATCACGGTGGCATAGCCTGTGATGACGCGACGCCAGCGCGGCAAACCCACCTCGGACTGCACAGGCTCATCGGGCGAGAAGAAAGCAAACCGAGGGCGCCACAAAGGCAGGCTTTTTCGCAAGGCACGGTAAGCCTGCGCTTTGTCAGCCACGCTCAGGTCTTGCAACCATACCGGGCCGCGCGAGCACAAGGCCAAGGTCGCCAACGGCCCCAAGCGCCGACCGATGAACTGCGCCAGGGCAATGGGCTCGCCCTCGCGCAACACCCGGGCGCGCAACACCGGTACGCCAATGAGTTGCATGCATGAGCCGTAGGCCCAATCTTGCTGCAAGGCCGCGCCCACCCGGGCGTGGTCTTCGTCCCATTGGGCAATGTCGTGATGGTCCCATTGCACGTTCATGCCACTAGAATCCCTTGGCAAAGTTGGAACAAACCATGTCCCTGATTCGACGGATATTTCAGCGCTCGCCGACCCAAACCATTTTGGGCCACCGCATTCCAGAGCCCCGCCTGACCTGGATGGCCCTGCTTTGGGGGCTGCTGTATCTGGGCCTGCCCTTGTTTGTGGTGGGCACCCTGATCGACCTGGTGATACAGAAAGTCACCGGCACTTGCACCGGTTTTTGGTGCTTTTTCTGAGCGAATAAAAAAAATGGAACCCATGCTTGGGCTCCATCTTAGCGGGTCCGAAGACCCTGTTTGCCATGGCGCACCGAGGCGCCAGGAAGTCAGCCTCGAATCAGTCGGCCTTGGCGCCAGAGGCTTTCACAATGGGACCCCAGCGCGAAACTTCGTTGCGGCTCATCTCGGTCATGGTTTCCGGGCTGGTCCCCAGGATGTTGTAGCCCAATTCGGTCATGCGTTTGACGAACTCAGGAGCCTTGGTGCCCTTGACCGCTTCGGCATTCAGCTTGGCGATGATTTCCTTGGGCGTGCCGGCAGCGACGGCCAAGCCAAACCAGACCCCCGACTCGTAGCCCGTCACACCGGCTTCAGACACAGTAGGCAGTTCGGGCAACAGCGGGTCTCGCTTGGCCCCAGTGGTGGCCAAGGCCCGTAAACGTCCGCTTTTGATGTGCGGCAAAGCGGAGGGGATGTTGTCAAACATCATCATGACCTGGCCGCCCAGTAAATCATTCAGTGCCGGCGCACTGCCTTTGTAGGGAACATGAACGATGTTCAGGCCTGCAAGGTGTTTGAACATTTCGCCCGACATGTGAATGCTGGTACCACTGCCGCTGGAGGCATAGTTGACTGCCCCGGGCTGGGCCTTGGCCATGGCAATCACTTCAGCCACAGAGTTGGCCTTGACCGAAGGATGCAGCACCAGAACGTTGTTCAGAGAAACCAGGCCCGCCACCGGCACCAGGTCCTTGCCGGGGTCGAACGGCATCTTGGCATACAGGGCGGGGTTGATGGCCTGGATACCGCTGGTCGTCATGAACAGGGTGTAGCCATCGGGGGCGGAGCGCGCAGCTTCCGCGCCGCCAATGTTGCCACCCGCCCCTGGACGGTTGTCTACCGTGACAGGTTGACCCAGGTTCTTGGACAACTCCGTGGCGATGGCACGCGAGGCAATGTCCACTGCGCCGCCGGGGGGGAAGGGGCAAATCAGGCGAATCGGTTTGTTGGGGTAGCCCTGTGCTTGCGCAAGGGGCGCCACCAGAACAGTGGCTGACAGGCCAACGGCCCAAGCCAATTTTTTCAATAAACGAGACATGTGGACTCCTTTGTCATTCGCAGAATACAGCATTACGCCACAGCCTGTCATCGGAAGAACCGAGCAGTGCGTGGGCGCCAGTTCAAGACCGGGCCAAGAAAGAGGCCAAGCCCCCTTCGGGTTCAAAACGGCCCTGGTTGTAACGCAAGCGCGAAGGCCCTGGCATCACTGGGGTTGAGAGCGGATGGCGCACATCGCCCGGGTAGCAAATGGTGCGCGTGCCTTCATCGTCAAACGGCTCGGGCTGGATGGTCGGCGGCGGGCGCAAGCGCGCGGTGTTCATGGCTTGCGCTACATCGTCGTAATGGTTCAGGTTGACCAGGCTCATGATTTGCGGGGGCGCCAGATCAATCTTGCCTGCCCAGTAATCCTCCAATGCCCGACGTGGGCTGAGCCAGGCACTTTCCGTGGCCTCGATGTTGTCGTGTGCAGCAATCTGGCCTTGGGGGGCGGCGGCCAGAAAGAATCGGGTGTCGAAACGCTTGTTCATGACCGAGGGCTTGAACGGCGTGATCCAACGGGTCCAGGGCACCAGGGCCTGGGTTTTCAATTGCAGTTGCAACACCGGCAGCAAGTCGGTCAGGTGAAAGCCCTCGCGCATTTGGCGCCAGACATCGGCCACATCCACCGGACGTTGGTGGAGGGATTGCGCGAACAACACGCCGCATTCCTCAAAAGCTTCGCGCAAAGCGGCCACAAACAAACCACTGGCTTTGTCCAGGTCTATGTCGGGCTCGGCCAGTTGCTGGTGCAGCACAGCGGGGCTTTGGTCCAGGTGCACCGATGCATCCAGTTCCAGGTCCGCCGGGTCCAGCTTGCCGCCCGGAAACACATAGGCGCCCCCCAGCACCGAGGAATCGCTGTGGCGCCGCAGCATGAACACCTGCAAGCCTTCGTCGGCATGGTCGCGCAAAATCAGGACAGTGGCGGCATCGCGTGCCGGCGTGGTGACAACTTGGGTATTGAGTTCCATGAATTCATTGTGGCATGCAGGCCGCGAGCCCCCAGGACACCTGGATGACAGGCAGATCCGGCCCCACCCAAGGGGCAGGTGGCTGGCATTGATTAAGACTGTCGCGCCATGCGCATTTGGGCTTCGCCCGGCAGCCAAAGCACAATCAGTGCGCCCAAGGCGGCCACACAGGACATGACCAGCATGAGCGTGGCAAACCCTTGTTGCTTCACCATCGGGCCAAGCAAGTACACCACCAGCGAGCTGAAGCCAAAGGACACGGCGATGCGGGTCCCGCTGACGCGGGAACGCAGCGAGTCGTCAATGTAGCGCACCACCATCACATCGTTGAAGGGAATGGCACCGAACACGGTCACCATGTAGAGAATGGCCGCCGCATACCAGAGCCAACCGGACGCATTGGCGGCCAGCAAAAAGATGACCGCCTGCGCAGCGATGATGGAAAACAGCAAGGGCTTCACAGGCACGCGGTCAATCAAGCGGCCCACCGCCACTTGGGCAAACGAGGCCACCGCATACATGCAGGCCAGCAAGGCGCCAATCATCACCGGCTCGTTGACCAGGCCTTGCAGCCGCTCGGCCAGCAGTTGCGCATTGCCATTGGTGGTGAAGTTGAACAGCACGCTGGTGGTGATGGCCGAGCCAATCATGACCAGCAGGGTTCGGATGGCCAGATTTTTGGGCAAATGCACCGAGGTGTTGTTCTTCTTGGCGGGCGCCGATGCTTCTTGCGGCGCATGTCGCCAAAACAGCCAGGCACACACCAGAGAGAGCAGGCTGGGCATCACAAAGGCCATGCGCCAGCCAAAATACTGTACCCAAAAACCGGTGGACAGCGCTGCCAGGGCAATGCCCATGTTGCCCGCCAGGCCGTTGATACCAATTGTCAGGCCCGGCGTTTTCGAGCGCTGCACCAGAAACGGAATGCCCACCGGATGGTAGATGGCGGAAAAAGCGCCCATCAGCGTCAAGGCCACGGCCATTTGCCAGGGTGACTGGGTGGCAGCCACCAGCAAACCCGAAAGGCCCATACCGACATAAAACACCACCATCATGCGACGGCGACCCCACAGGTCACCGAGCCGGCCAGCTGGAATGGAGCCAATGCCAAAAAGGACGAAGGCGCCCACCGTGAAGGGCATCATGTCTTCCCATCGCCTTACCCCGAAGTCGAGGGCAATGGCCCCCACGGCCGTGGCAAAGATCAACAGGAACAGGTGGTCCAGGGCATGGCCCACGTTCAGCAGCAAAGAAGTCAGTTTGGGCATGCCCCGATTGTGGCTTGAGTCAGCGGTTTGTGCTGAGCACCAAGCGGGCGGGTTGCGCGCTTAGCCACCAGGCCTCAAGACTTTTTAGCGGGTGCGGGCGCGGGCGCTGCCGCGGGCGCCGCTGCAGCAGGCGCAGCCGCAGGGGCTGCGGCCACAAAAGGTCCGGGGTCGGCACAGGCCGGCATGGCCATGGGCTTGCCTGCCTTGGCTTTGTTGTTCTTCTGGACATGGGCCGCCACCTTGTCCTGGGCCTTGCACAGCTTGAAGGCATCCACTTTGCCCGCATGCGCGGTCTTGGCGGCAGCCTCGGCCGCCTTGGCCTTGGCCTCGTCACTGGGCGCGGGCAATTTGGCCCAGGCCGAGCTACCCATACCCAGTGCCAGCACCAGGGCCAAAATTGAAGAGCGATGTGTCATGGCTTGCACTCCAGTGATCATGCTTGCGCCGTGGGTTGGGCCGCGGGCGCGCTGCGTTGCGCCGGGATCTTGCCGGCGTGAATATCGTCCAGCCAGAGCTGATGGTGTTCTTTGGCCCAGGTTTCATCGACATAGCCGGTGCGCATGGCATCGTAGGCGCCTTCCATGCCCAAGGTGCCCATGTAGATATGGCCCATGAACATCACCATCATGACGACAGTGGCAACCAGGTGAATCATGTGGGCCAGCTGCATCGTGCTGCGTTCGTACACCAGGTCGGGAATCAGCTTGTCCAGCACCAGGCCAGACGCCACCACGATGGCACCAACGAAAAACACCCCTAGCCAAAACAGTACTTTTTCACCCGCATTGAATCGGTGCGAGGGTACTTCCTGGCCGCCCAGCAAACCCCCAAAGCGTGCCAGCCACTGGAAGTCTTCGGGACGCGGCAGGTTGTCCTTGATGAAGGTGACGATCACCACCACCAGCGACACGGCAAACAAGGGGCCGGCAAAGTTGTGGGCGTTCTTCAGCACGTAGGTGAGCGTGCCAAAAATCGTGCTGCCCACCACCGGCAGAATGATGAATTTGCCAAAGGCCATGACCAGGCCAGAGACCGCCAGGATCACAAAGGCAATGGCGTTGGCCCAATGCGCTGAACGCTCGAAGGGTGTGAAGCGCTCGATCATGCGGCCCGTCGGTTGTCCATGCAAGGCAATGGTGCCCTTGGTCCAGTAGAAAATGGCAATGGCGCCCAGCACTATCAGCAGCAAGGACCCGCCGTAGGGAATCAGCCAGCGGTTGCGCACCTGACGCCAGGCTTCACCCGCATTGGTCAGCGCTGAACCGGGGTATTGCACAAAAGGCTGGATCAACACACCCGCTTCAGGGGCAGTGGACTTGGGCAAGCTGCTGTAGCCTTCAGCGCCGGCACCCACTTGGCGCCACATCGGGGCATTGTTGCCCGGCTGGACCTTGCCTCGTTCGGCATTGTTTTGCTGGGCATAGTTGGGATCGTCACTGGCATCGGGCCGGACATCTTGAATGTTGACACTTTGCACCGCAGGCGCTTTGTCCTGGGCCGTGGCGCACCAGCTGGCCAAGGCCAGACAGAGCATCATGAAGAATCGGAACATGGTGGCCTCCGATCAGGGTGCACGGGTGTAGTCGTTTTGGCCGTACTGGGCCCGCGCGCGCAAGGATTGCTCCCAACTGGTTTTGTCGCCGGCTTTCCACCCCGCAGCACTGTATGACGCCGCAGTGCCCGTGGGACCACTGTAAGGCGTGGCATCTGAGCGGGTGCCCATCACTTGGGGTTTTTCGCCGCAAGCCGTGAGCAAGCCCACGAGCCCGAGAATGCAAAGGCCGGTCTTGGCGTTCATGACTTGCCTCCTTCTTTGGCGGGCTGGCCCGCCTGCTTGCTGCCATACGCTGTGCCCCAGCCCCAGACTTCTGCGCCCTTGTTGCGCTTGATCACGCGGTTGCGGAAGATGTCGGCGACCACATCGCCATCGCCGGCCAGCAAGGCCTTGGTGGAGCACATTTCGGCACAGGCCGGCAGCTTGCCTTCGGCCAAGCGGTTGCGACCGTATTTTTCAAATTCGGCCTGGCTGCCATTGGCTTCGGGGCCGCCTGCACAGAAGGTGCATTTGTCCATTTTGCCGCGCACGCCAAAGGTGCCCTGCGAGGGGAACTGCGGTGCGCCGAAGGGACAGGCGTAGGAGCAGTAGCCACAACCAATGCACACGTCCTTGTCATGCAGTACCACGCCTTCGTCGGTTTTGTAGAAGCAGTTGACCGGGCACACCGCCATGCAAGGCGCGTCCGAACAGTGCATGCAAGCCACCGAAATCGACTTTTCACCGGGCACGCCATCGTTGAGGGTGACCACGCGGCGGCGGTTCACACCCCAGGGCACTTCGTGCTCGTTCTTGCAGGCCGTGACGCAGCCGTTGCATTCGATACAGCGCTCGGAATCACAGATAAATTTCATGCGGGCCATCAGAGGTCTCCTTGAATTAAGCGCGTTCGATATTGCAGACCGTGGTCTTGGTTTCTTGCATCATGGTCACGCTGTCGTAACCATAGGTGGTCGACATGTTGATCGACTCACCGCGCACAATGGGCGCCGCACCCGCGGGGTAATGCGCCAACATGTCGGCGCCCTGCCAGCGGCCTGAGAAATGGAAAGGCAGAAAGACCGTGTCAGGTCCGACCCGCTCGGTGACCAGCGCCTGCACGTTCATGCGCGCACCCGTAGGCGTGTTCACCCAAACACGTTCTCCATTGCGGATACCGCGATCGGCCGCCGCTTTGGGATGGAGTTCGACAAACATTTCTTGTTGCAACTCGGCCAACCAGGGGTTGGAGCGGGTTTCCTCGCCACCGCCCTCGTACTCGACCAGGCGGCCAGAGGTCATGATCAGCGGGAACTTTTCATGGACCTTGTCTTCGAGGTTTTTCTGCTGGACCGTCTTGTACAGCGTGGGCAAGCGCCAGAAGGCTTTTTTGTCGTCGTGGGTGGGGTACTTGGCCATCAGGTCGGGGCGGGTTCCGTACAGCGGCTCACGGTGCTGCGGAATCGGGTCGGGGAAGTTCCAGACCACGGCCCGGGCCTTGGCATTGCCGAAGGGATGGCAACCGTGGTTTTGCATGAACACGCGGATCATGCCACCCGAGGAGTCCGTCTTCCAGTTCTTGCCTTCTGCAGCGGCTTTTTCAGCATCGTTGAGCTCGTCCCACCAACCCAGCTTTTTCAGCAGCACATGGTCCAGTTCGGGATAGCCGGTGGTGATGTCGGCCCCCACCGAATGCGAGCCATCTTCCGCGAGCAAATTCTTGCCGTCTTTTTCCACCCCGAAGTTGGCTCGGAAATTGCCGCCGCCGTCCATCACATGCTTGGAAGTGTCGTACAGGTTCGGGGAGCCAGGGTGTTTGAGCTCGGGCGTGCCATAGCAGGGCCAAGGCAAACCAAAATAATCGCCGCTCAGGTCGTAGCCGGTTTCCTTGTCTTTGCCGCCCTTGGACTTGAGCGTCTTGACGTCAAAGACATGCATGTTGCGCATGTGGGCCTTCAGGCGTTCCGGGCTTTGGCCGGTGTAGCCGATGGTCCAGACACACTTGTTGATTTCGCGCAGGATGTCTTCAGGCACAGGCTCATCCATGCCTTTGACCTTTTGCATCTTGTAGTTCTTGACCAGCTCTTTGCCAAAGCCCAGCTTTTCCGCCAGCTGGTACATGATCATGTGGTCGGTGCGGCTTTCCCACAGCGGCTCAATGACCTTTTCGCGCCACTGAATGGAGCGGTTGGACGCGGTGCAGGAGCCGCTGGTTTCAAACTGCGTGGCCGCAGGTAGCAAATACACCGCGCGGTTCGGGTTGAGGTCTTCGGGCTTGCCCGGCATGGCGGCCATGGCCGCTGTGGCTGAGGGATAGGGATCGACCACGACCAGCAAATCGAGCTTGTCCATGGCGCGTTTCATTTCCAGACCGCGGGTTTGTGAGTTGGGCGCATGGCCCCAGTAGAAAACGCCACGCAGGTTGCTGTCTTGGTCGATGAGTTCGTTTTTCTCGAGCACGCCGTCGATCCAGCGCGACACGGTGATGCCGGGCTTGCTCATCATGGCCGGCGCAGAGAAGCGGCCTTTGATCCACTCGAAATCGACCCCCCAGGCCTTGGCAAAATGTTTCCAGGAGCCCTCGACAATCCCGTAGTAACCGGGCAGTGAATCGGGGTTGGGGCCCACATCGGTGGCGCCTTGCACGTTGTCGTGGCCCCGGAAAATATTGGTACCGCCGCCCGACTTGCCCACGTTGCCCAGGGCCAATTGCAAAATGCAGGAAGCCCGCACCATGGCGTTGCCAATGGTGTGCTGGGTCTGCCCCATGCACCAGACGATGGTGCCGGGACGGTTTTCATGCAGCCAGGTGGCCACTTTGAGCATTTGCTCGGGCTTGACGCCGCAGGCCTCTTCCACCACGTCGGGGGTCCACTTTTTGAGGACTTCTTCCTTGACGGCTTCCATGCCGAAGACACGGTCGTTGATGTACTTTTTGTCTTCCCAGCCGTTCTTGAAAATGATGTGCAGCAGGCCGAACAAGAATGGAATGTCGGAGCCAGAGCGAATGCGCACATATTCATCGGCCTTGGCCGCTGTGCGGGTGAAACGCGGATCGACCACGATCATCTTGCAGCCGTTTTCCTTGGCGTGCAGCATGTGCAGCAAACTCACCGGGTGGGCTTCGGCGGCGTTGGAGCCAATGTACAAAGCGACCTTGCTGTTTTGCATGTCGTTGTACGAATTGGTCATCGCGCCATATCCCCAGGTGTTGGCCACGCCGGCCACCGTGGTGGAGTGGCAAATGCGCGCCTGGTGGTCACAGTTGTTGCTGCCCCAAAAGCTCACAAACTTGCGCATCAGGTAGGCTTGCTCGTTGCTGTGCTTGGAGGAGCCTACCCAGTAAATCGAGTCGGGGCCGCTGGCTTTGCGCAAATCTTGCAGCTTGGCGGTGATTTCGTTCAGGGCTTGGTCCCAGCTGATGCGCTGGTATTTGCCATTGACCAGCTTCATCGGGTAGCGCAGGCGGAACTCGCCATGGCCATGCTCGCGAATGGCTGCGCCTTTGGCACAGTGGGCGCCCAGGTTGATGGGCGAGTCGAACACAGGCTCTTGGCGCACCCACACGCCGTTCTCCACCACCGCGTCAATGGCACACCCCACCGAGCAATGGGTGCAAACGGTGCGCTTGACTTCAATTTTGCCGCTGCCATCGGCAGCACCGGCATTGGCCGCGCGCGCTTTTTTCACCAGGGTGAGTTGGGTCGCGGCCAAGCCGACACCGACGCCCAGTCCGGAACGGCGCAGAAAACCGCGACGGTCTACCGTGGGCAACGCATGCGACAAGCCTCGGTGCAATCGATCCACCAGGGGCGAGGCAGATCGGGCAGTGGCTTCAGATTTACGGGTCAATAGCATGGTGAGACTCCTGTGTCGCCGGTCTTAGGCGCAAGGGAAAAGGGGTGGGAACACGTGCGGGCTCAAACGCGGGTGGTTTGGTAGTAGCGTTTCACGTGCTCGCTCAGGCTGTAACCGCCGCCTTTTTCGGGCTTGGCTTGCGGCTCAGGTGTGACCTCGGTCGAGGGGTTGTTGGGCAATGAGGTCACCGCCGCTGCAGCAGCGCCAGCTGCCACGGCCCCCATGAAAAAGCCACGGCGAGAAGCTGCGGGTGGATCGTTTTTCAAGGCTGTCTCCTGTGATTTCAGGGTATGAATCATGTTGCATAGTTGTAGCCCACCCGGGTGCGATTGGCAACAGAAAAAACCCTTCAAAAGGCTTTAAAGATGAGGGTTATCCCTGAGCATCGAGGGTCTCAGGTCAGCAAGTCAAAACCTTGCTGTTCTACGCCAATGAAGGCTCGGGTGAACTGGGACAATGCGGCATAGAAGCGGGCCCGCGGATGCCCTTCGATGGCATCGCACAGGCCGTCCATCCAGGGCTGCACGTGTTGCGCAAAAAATGCCGCCTGCTGGGTCAGGTTGGACACCGCCACATCGTCGCCGGCAATCAGAAAACGCATGACTTCCATCAAGTAGGCCACATGGTCTTCGGTTTCAGGCATGGTGGCAGGGTCGCGTGCCAGCCCCAGGGCGGCGAGGTCATTGCGCAACTGCGCCAGCGGTTTTTCATTCAAAAAGCCGGTGAGGTAGTGCGAGGCAAACACATACACCTCGGGTTTGCCGACGCCGCCGAACAAGGCGTCGTGCTCGCGTTGAATGCTGGCGTCGTCCATGTCGCGCGCCACGCCCACCAGCTGGCGCCAGGGCTCCTCCAGAAAGCCGCCAGCCGCGGGAGCCTCGGTCGGTGCCAAGCGCAGCTGGGCCAGCAAGGCCGCCTCGGGTGGCGCATAGAACAAGGTCGCCAACAAGCCGTAGAGTTCGGCGCGGGCGGTTTCTTCGTCCAGGGCGGAGGAGGATGGGGGCGGGTTCATGGTCATCACTGAATTTTCTGCTCGTCACCCGACGAGTAAATGTCAATCACACGGCAGTCGCCACACATTTTGAGCCGATCGGCAGCGTCCCCCTGGAACATCGGGTGGCCTCCCAGACGTTCCAACATGGCCTCGATGGCTTTGAGCGTGCCGAAAGGCTTGCTGCAGCGAATACAGGCATAGGGTTGCGTTTGGTTCAGCACCTGGGTCTGACCGCGCTGTGGCCCTGCGAGCCACCGTGGTGTGAGGGCAATCGCCTTCTCGGGGCAGGTGGTGGCACACAGGCCACACTGCACGCAGTTTTGCTCCAGGAATCGCAGTTGTGGCAACTCGGGGTTGTCTTGCAAGGCCTGGGCCGGACAGGCGCTGACGCAACTCATGCACAGTGTGCAAGCTTGGGTGTCGATGGCCAGGGTGCCAAACAAGGCGCCTGGTTTGGGCAAGGGAATGGCGAGGCCCGCAGGCGCTGACGCGGTTTTGAGTGCGGGGGCATGGGCCATGAGGTGGTTCAAAGCCAAGTTCAGCGTGGTGCGTTTTTCCGAAGCCAGGGCAAAGCTGGCCGCTGGCAGGGCCGCCGCACGCGGCATGGCCTTGCGTGCAGCCAGGCCGCTTTGCAACGCCTGGTCCAGGTCCATGGCATCGCGCACTTGGAGCAGCTTGACCTCGAGCCGCTCAAAGCCCAGCCCGTTCAGCAAAGCCTGGGCCTGGGCCATTTGCTCTTGCAAGACCTGCAGGTACTGCGGCGCCTCCTCGGAGGTGCACATCACCCAGATCGCAGAAGCGCCATAGGCCAAGGCCGAGAGCCACACATCCAGCCCCGCGCTGGCGCTGTGCCAGAGAGCGTGCGGTATGACGCGGGCCGGCAAGCCCTGGGCAATGCCCAGTTGGGCGGCCCGCCCCAGTTCGTTGACCATTGCCAGGCCGCCCTGCTGGCTGTGCAGCAACAATACAGCGTCAGTGCCGCCGGCCTGGGCATAGGTTGATAACAAGGTTTTCAGCCGCAGGCCTTGCTCCACCGCCTTCGGATAGGCGTAGCTCAAAGCCCCACTGGGGCACACCGTGGTGCAGGCACCGCAACCCACGCACAGGTGCGGGTTGACCTTGATTTGCTGGCGCTCTTTTTCCGAACTGATGGCTTCTGCGGAGCACACGTCCACACAAGCATTGCAGCCTTGCTTTTCGTTGCGGCTGTGGGCACAGAGTTTTTGCTTGTAGGTGAAAAAACGGGGCTTCTCGAATTCGCCCACTTGCTCACGCAAGCTCAGCAAGGCTTGGGGCAATGGCTGACGTGCGGTCGCAAAATAACCTTGCGGCAAGGCATGCGCGCGCAGCACAGGCTCGGCGCGCAGGTCCAGCACCAGATCGAAAGTCTGAACTTCTTCTTCGGCCGTCCGTTGAAAATCAATGGCGCCTGCCGCCCCGCACACCTTGACGCAGGTACGGTGCGATTGGCAACGGCTGAGGTCCACCTGGTAATCCAGACCAATGGCTTGTTCCGGGCAAGCGGCCACGCAGGCGTTGCAACGGGTGCACAGGTCCAGGTCGATGGGGTTGTTGCGTTGCCAGGTGAGCTCAAAGGCGCCCAACCATCCGCGCAGGTGTTGGATGCGCCCCGACAGCACCGGGTACTTGCGCTGTTGCGCCCCGCCGGCCTCGCCAGGGCCTTGGGCGAACAAGCTGATGTCCAGGCCGGGGCCCAACAGCTCGGCAGCCTGCTGGGCCTGGTCCAGGGGCCCCACGATGAGCACGCGCCCCTGGCTGCGGTAACTCACGGTGGGCACAGGTTCCGGCTCGGGCAAGCGCGCCGCCGCCAGCAAGGCGGCAATTTTGGGGGTGGCCTGTTCGGCCTCACGGCTCCAGCCGGCGGTTTCGCGGATGTTGACGAACTGAATCGGCGCCCAGCCACTGCGACCGGCAGCCTCGGCGCTTTGCTGCGCCAACTCGCCAAACAACCGCTGCTCTTGTGTGCAAGCCACCACCAGGGGCTCGTTGCCTTGCAGGGCTTTGACAAATGCGCCGGCCTCACGCCGGCACAAAGTGGTGTGCAGGGTCAGCGTCTCATTCAGGCTTTGGCCCAAGGCCTTGGGGTTCAGCGGCTGGGTCTGGTTGCAATCGCAAAGGAGGGTTGTCACGCGGGCTCTCGGCAATCAAGGGTGGGGGCTCGGCTGATGGCGTTTCGCCATCCCTGGGTGCAGACTGTGCCACGTTTGATGCCGGGACTGGATGGGCATCTTCCCCACCCTGCCCTGCGGCGGGTTTTTCCGCTTGCTCTGGCGGCACCAGCTGCATGAACTGCGCGCTGCGCATCTTTTGCAACATGCCCACCGGCAAGGGATCGGGTTGACCATAGTCGTCAATGTAAATGTCCATGCGGTCCATCACATTGAAATGGGGGTCAGAGAACAATTTGCGCATGGCGGCATTGCGCACTTCAGGCGCCACTTGGCGCGAGACAAAGGGCTGAAAATCGGCGTCAGGGGTGAGGTGCTGCACGTCCTCCAGGGTTGGCACAGGCGCGGGTTCGGTCTTGGCCGCAGGGGCCGTTGCGGTTGGCGATGGCGTTGCCTCGGGTCCTGGCTTGGCCACAGCTTGCTGGGTTTTCTTCGCGCCCCAGCGGCTGAAAAAATCACTCGCTGCCACGGTGCTTGCCTGTGCTGACCGAAGCCGGTTGACCAAAGCGGTCTTGCAAACCCTTGAAACTTTCCGGCCGCTTGCGCCGCTTGGGCTCTTCCACCCAATGGGTTTGTGCAAACTCGGCCATCCATGCGGTGACTTCGGCAGAGGCCGGCACCTGTTCCACGTTTTCCTGGGCATCCAGCCATCGGCCAGCGTCGTGGTAACTCACACTCACCATGACCGGCACGGCCATGGGCTCCTTTGCCAGCTGATCCGCTTCTTCCATGCGCCACAGCACAAACCAGCAGGGCGCGGGCGTGGTGGCGTTGAGGTAGTAGCCTTCGGCATCGTCCTTGAACAACTCGACCGTGAAGCCGGGATGCAGCCACAGGGCCTGGTTGTCGTCCTCGCGCAGCAAGCGGGGGGCGCTACCCAGGCTGCCATCGTCCAGCACGACATCGTGCAGCACCCATCGCCAGGGCTGCCAGCGGCTCATGGGGCCGCTGATGCGCTCACGGCGCATCACGACGGCAGTTTGCAAAGAGGGGCGTGTGCTCATGCCGCCATCTTAGGCGTTTTAAGCCGCAGGCGAGACTTCGACTGCGCAGTACTTGAGCTCGGGAATTTTCCCCACCGGGTCCAGCGCCGAATTGGTCAGCAGGTTGGCCGCGGCCTCGCGGTAGGCAAAGGGGATGAAAACGGTGCGCTCTGGCGTGCCATCATCACGGCGCACTTGAAGCCGGACCTCGCCACGGCGCGAACGCACTTTTACCCAGTCGCCGGGCGCCAGACCGAGTTGCGCCAGGGACTGGCCGCTCATGGACACCGTGGCTTGCGGCTCCAAGGCATCCAGCACCAGGGTGCGGCGCGTCATGCTGCCGGTATGCCAGTGTTCCAATTGACGTCCGGTGATGAGCACCCAGGGATAGTCGGCATCGGGCACTTCGTTGGCGGACACCAGGCCTGCAGGCACCAACCGTGCGCGGCCTGTTGCCGTGGGAAAGCCCTGCTGGAACACGATGGGCTGCCCCGGATCGTCGTCGCTCACACAGGGGTAGGTGACGCTGGAATGGGCCAACAGGCGCGACCATGAAATGCCCGCAATGGCCCCCGCCATGGCCTGGCGCATTTCCTCGTACACCGCGGCCACGCCGGCTTGCTCACCGGGATAGTGCCAGGGCAGACCGATGCGCTGCGCCATCTGTTGAATGATCCATAAATCGAGTTGCGCCTCGCCGGGGGGCTGCAAGGCCTGGTGGCCCAGTTGCACCATGCGATCGGTGTTGCTGACGGTGCCAGTCTTTTCTGGCCAGGCGCTGGCCGGCAAGACCACATCGGCCATCCAGGCGGTTTCGGTCATGAAAATGTCTTGCACCACCAGGTGGTCCAGCGCGGCCAGGGCGGCACGCGCATGGTTCAGGTCGGGGTCGCTCATGGCCGGGTTTTCGCCCATGATGTACATGCCCCGTACCTTGTGCGGATCTTCGTCGTCGGCCAAGGCCTTGTCCATGATCTCCACCACGGTGTAGCCTGGCTCGGCATCCAGGGGCTGGCCCCAGAACTGTTCGAACCAGCGGTGCGCCGCGGGGTCGCTGACGCGCTGGTAGTTGGGGAACATCATGGGAATGAGGCCGGCATCGCTGGCCCCTTGCACATTGTTCTGGCCGCGCAAGGGGTGCAAGCCGGTGCCGGGGCGGCCAATCTGGCCAGTGACACTGGCCAGGGCAATCAGACAGCGCACGTTGTCGGTGCCGTGCACGTGTTGGCTCACCCCCATGCCCCACAAAATCATGGCCGCGGGGGAAGTCGCATAGGCGCGCGCCACTTCGCGGATCGTGGCCGCAGGAATGCCACACAGCGCGGCCATTTTTTCTGGTGCAAAGTCTTGCACATGGGCCTGCAGTGCCGCCACATCTTGCGTGCGCTCTTGCACAAAGCCAGGGTTCGCCAAGCCTTCTTCGAAGATGGTAAACAGCATGGCATTGAGCAAGGCCACGTCGGTGTCTGGCTTGAATTGCAGGCTGCGCCAGGCGTGGGCGCTGATGTCGGTGCGTCGCGGGTCTATGTGCACCAGCCGCGCGCCACGCTGCACCGCATTTTTCATCCAGGTCGCAGCCACCGGGTGGTTGGCCGTGGGGTTGGAGCCAATGACCACGATCATTTCGGCTTGCGCCACATCGCGCACCGGGTTGCTCACCGCACCCGAGCCCACGCCCTCCAGCAAAGCCGCCACGCTGGAAGCATGGCACAGGCGCGTGCAATGGTCCACGTTGTTGCTGCCAAAGCCGGTGCGCACCAGTTTCTGGAACAGGTAGGCCTCTTCGTTGCTGCCTTTGGCCGAGCCAAATCCGGCCAACGATTTGCTGCCGTGCCGGTCCTTCAAATTTTTCAAACCGCCGGCAGCCACAGACAGCGCCTCTTCCCAGGTGGCGGGCCGGAACACTTCAGCCCACTGGTCGGGGCTGCGCGACACGTCCAGGTCTTTGCTCACCCCTGGCTTGCGAATCAGGGGTTGTGTCAGGCGCTGCGGGTGGTGGGCGTAGTCGAAACCAAAACGTCCCTTGACACACAAACGCGATTGGTTGGCCGGACCTTCACGCCCTTCCACCTTGACGATGCGCTCGTCACGCACATGGTAGGTGATCAGACAGCCCACGCCACAAAACGGGCAGACCGAGTCCACCTTGCGGTCGACTTTTTGCGAGCCCATCAGGGTCTTGGGATTGAGCGCTCCCGTCGGGCAGGCTTGCACGCACTCGCCGCAGGCCACGCAGCTGCTCTCGCCCATCGGGTCGGCCATGTCAAACACGATGCGTGTGTGAGCGCCGCGCCCCTGCACGCCGATCACCTGGTTGACTTGTTCCTCGCCGCAGGCCCGCACGCAACGGTCGCATTGAATGCAGGCGTCCAGGTTCACCGCCATGGCCGGGTGAGACAGGTCTTGCCAGTCCGCTGGCACAGAAGCCGCACGCGACAGCGCCTGCAAAGCGGGGCGCACCTTCACGTCCAGGCGGGTGGCCCATTCGCTGAGCTCGCCATGCGGCTGCCGGGCATCGTCCTCGACCCAGCGGTGGCCCTGCGCTGGCATGTCGGCCAGCAGCATCTCCAGCACCATTTTTTGGCTTTGCTGCGCCCGCGGGCTGTCGGTTTGCACCACCATGCCTTCGGTGGGCACACGGCAACAACTTGGCGCCAGCGTTCGCTCTCCTTGCACCTCGACCACGCAGGCACGGCAATTGCCATCGGGCCGGTAAGCTTCGCGATGGCAGAGATGGGGAATCTCGATGCCCAGACGCTTGGCGCTGGACCACAAGGTTTCGCCGGGCTGGGCCTGGACCGCCTGGCCATTCAGCTGAAAATGCACGGGCTGGCTCATGCGGCGCCCTCCTGCACTTCGTGGGGAAAGTAGGTCAGCACGCAGCGGATCGGGTTGGGCGCCGCCTGGCCCAGACCGCATATGGAGGCATCGCCCATCACCTGCGCCAGATCGTTGAGGGTGGTGGCGTCCCATGTCGGGGCGGCCATGAGTCTCGCGGCTTTCTCTGTGCCGACACGGCAAGGCGTGCATTGCCCGCAACTTTCGTCGGCAAAAAAGCGCATCACATTCAAGGCCGCATCGCGCGCCCGGTCGTGCTGACTCAGCACCACCACCGCGGCCGAGCCGATGAAGCAGCCATGGGCTTGCAGGGTGTCAAAGTCCAGCGGCACATCGGCCAGTCGCGCCGGCAAGATACCGCCGGAGGCGCCACCCGGCAAGTAGGCATAGAGGGTGTGGCCTTCGGCCATGCCGCCGCAATACTCGTCGATCAACTCGCGCAAAGTGATGCCGGCCGGTGCCAGCTTGACACCGGGCTCGCGCACCCGGCCACTGACGCTGAAAGAGCGCAGGCCCTTGCGCCCATGGCGCCCCTGCTGGGAAAACCATTCGGCGCCTTTTTGCAGGATGTCGCGCACCCAGTACAGGGTTTCAAAATTGTGCGCCAGCGTGGGTCGGCCAAACAGGCCCACTTCGGCAATGTAGGGCGGCCGCTTGCGAGGCTCGCCACGCCGGCCTTCCAGGCTTTCCAGTAGCGCCGATTCTTCGCCACAGATGTAAGCCCCGGCACCACGTCGCAACTCGAACTGGGGCAAGGGGCAAGGCGGCATTTTTTCGAGGTCGGCCAGGGCCTGCGCCAGGCTTTGGCGACAGCCATGGTATTCGTCGCGCAAATAGATGAACACTTTCTCGGTGCCCACCACCTGCGCCGCAATCAGCACGCCCTCCAGGAACCGATGCGGGTCGCGCTCCAGGTAGACCCGGTCCTTGAAGGTGCCCGGCTCGCCCTCATCGAGGTTCACAGCCAGGTAGCGCGGGCCGGGCTGGCTGCGCACAATACGCCATTTCCGACCCATCGGGAAACCTGCCCCGCCCAGTCCGCGCAGCCCCGAGGCGTCCAGCGTGTCCAGAACATGGTTGTCGCTGACTTCCCCATTGACCACAGCCGCTGCGAGTTCGTACCCGCCTTGCGCACGATAGTCCGCCAGCGAAATGGCGCCATCCACTTTGCCGTCATCGCTAAAGTGTTTTTGTTCAACCGCTTGCTGAACCTTTTGAGGCGTCGCGAAATTGACGGGATATTGGTTCACCACGGCCACCGGCGCCTGAGCGCAGCGGCCCACACAAGGCGCGGGTATGACACGTACATTGGGGCCGAGCAACTGGGGCAAGCGCGCCAGCAGATCGCCCGCGCCGGCCATGGCGCAGCTGAGGCTGTCACACACACGCACCGTCAAGGCTGCGGCCTGCTGGCCATCTTCCAGCAGGTCGAAGTGGTGGTAGAAACTGGCGACCTCGAACACTTCGGCGCGCGGCAGGTTCATCTCGTGCGCCAAGGCCACCAGATGATGGCGGTGCAAGCCCCGGTAGGTGTCTTGCAAGCGGTGCAGGTGCTCGATCAGCAGGTCGCGGCGATGGCCTTGCGGCGGCGCCTCACCAATGAGCGCGCGCACCTCGGCCAGCGCGGCGTCTTCAGGCTGACGGCCGCGCAACTGCAAGCGCACCTTAATAGGTTTCAAGATGCAAGCGGCCTTCGCGCTTGAGCGTGGCGCCCACGGTATCCCACGAAAGCCCAGCGCCTTGAGCAATGTCGTGCAGGGCCAGGACCACACCTTCTTCCATGCTCTTGAGACCACAGACGTAGAAACAGGTGTTGGGGTCTTTCAGCAACTCGGCCAAATCGGCGGCGCGTTCACGCATCAGGTCTTGAACATACCGCTTGGGCGCACCCGGCGTGCGTGAAAATGCGAAATGGATGTCGATGAAGTCGTGCGGCAGTTTTTGCAAGGGGCCGAAATACGGCAACTCTTGCTGCGTGCGTGCGCCGAAGAACAGCAACAGGCGCCCGCCTTCGAACTTGCCACTTTGGCGCAAGCGACGCCGCCACTCGGTCATGGCACGCATGGGCGCGCTGCCCGTGCCAGTGCAAATCATGACGATGTTGGAACGCGGATGGTTGGGCATCAGGAAAGAGGCGCCAAACGGGCCAATGACCTGCACCTTGTCACCGGTTTTCAAATCGCAAAGGTAATTGGAGCAGACCCCCAGCACCGGCTGGCCCTGGTGGTCTTCCTTGACCCGCTTGACCGTCAGCGAGAAGTTGTTGTAACCCGGCCGCTCGCCGTTGCGCGGGCTGGCAATCGAGTATTGACGGGCATGGTGGGGCTTGCCTTGCGCATCCACACCGGGCGGGATGATGCCAATCGACTGCCCTTCCAGCAGCGGGAACGGCATGCTGCCCATGTCCAACACGATGTGATGGGTTTCGTTTTCAGTACCGGCCTCGTTGACTTGCACATTGCCCACCACCGTTGCCGTCACTGGCGACTTGGGGCCATGCAAATTGGTGTAAGGGTGCGCCGCCGACCAGGGGGGCACGGTGGCGCCCCAACTGCCCGATTGGAAGCCAGGTCCTTGACCCGCCGAAGTCGAAACAGAAGCGGCCGACGCGCTGGAGGCTGCGGCCGCTGCCACGGCTTCATCGGCGGCAGCGCCTGCGGCGTTCAAGGCGTCTTCCGACAAAGGCGCCGGCAACTCATCCCACAGCAATTGCTCCTCGATCGAGTAAGCCTGGGCCTTGGGCATGCTGCGCCAGTTGTCGATCGACCCCGTCGGGCACGGCGGCACGCAGGCCATGCACAGGTTGCAGACATCGGCCTTGACCACGTAATTCCGTGAGTCGTGGGTGATGGCACCGACCGGACAGGTGGCTTCGCAGGTGTTACAGCGAATGCAAATTTCCGGATCGATCAGGTGCTGCTGGATCAGTTCGACAGTGGCGTTCATGGTGGGTCGATCAGTTGAAGCGGACGTAGTCGAAGTCTACCGGCTGACGGTTGATGCCCATCACCGGAGGGGCAATCCAGTTGGCGAACTTGCCGGGCTCGACCACACGGCCCATCAGGCTGGCCACATAGGCGCGGTCTTCTCCGCTGGGCAGCCAGTCGTTGACTTTGGCGTTCCATTCGGCTTCGCTGACCACCCGGCCATCGGGGCTCACTTTGACGCCGGCCAGGGCACCAATATTGCGGTGGAAGGCCTTGTGGGGCACAGACAGCTTGAAGGGGATGCCGGCTTTTTCGATCACGCGGTTCCAACGCTCGACACCACCGATGGAGTCCTTGATGTAGTCATCGCGCAGCACTTCGTTCAGCGCATTGAGCATCGGCACTTCTTTTTCCACCAACTGACCGTTGACCACTTCCAATACCTTGTAGGTCTGGCCCTTAAGCACGTGGTCATCGGTGCGCTTGCCCTCTTCGTAGCGGCCTTTCAAGCCCGAAGAATAGAAGGTGGCGGCATTGGAGGACTGGTCGGCGCCAAACAGGTCGATGGTGACACTGAAGTGGAAGTTCACATAGCGCTGAAGAGTCGGCAGGTCGATGACGCCGGCGGCGCGCAGCTTGTTGACATCGTCGGTCTTGAGCTGGTTCATCATGTCGACGGTGCGCTGGATCACGCGTGACACGCCGCTCTCGCCCACGAACATGTGGTGGGCTTCTTCGGTCAGCATGAACTTGGTGGTGCGGGCCAGGGGGTCAAAGCTGGACTCGGCCAATGCGCACAACTGGAACTTGCCATCGCGGTCTGTGAAATAGGTGAACATGAAGAACGACAGCCAGTCCGGTGTCTTCTCGTTGAAGGCTTGCAGAATGCGGGGATTGTCGTCGTTGCCGCTGCGACGCTCGAGCAAGGCTTCGGCTTCTTCGCGACCATCGCGACCAAAGTATTTGTGCAACAGGTAGACCATGGCCCACAGGTGACGGCCTTCTTCCACGTTCACCTGGAACAGGTTGCGCAGGTCGTACTGACTGGGGCAGGTCAGGCCCAGGTGGCGCTGCTGTTCCACCGATGCGGGTTCGGTGTCACCTTGGGTCACGATGATGCGGCGCAGGTTGGCGCGGTGTTCGCCAGGGACATCTTGCCAAGCGGCTTCACCTTTGTGGTCGCCGAAGTGAATTTTGCGGTCCTGCTCGGCCGGGTTCAAGAAGATGCCCCAACGGTAATCTGGCATTTTCACGTGGCCGAACTGGGCCCAGCCTTGCGGGTCTACGCTGACGGCCGTACGCAAGTAGACATCGAAATTCTGTGAACCATCTGGGCCCATGTCTTGCCACCAGTTCAGGTAGTTGGGTTGCCAGTGTTCCAGCGCGCGCTGGAGTGTGCGGTCTTCCGACAGGTTGACGTTGTTGGGGATTTTTTCGCTGTAGTTGATGGCGGACATGACAAGTCTCCTTGAAGAAGGGGTTTAAACGCGATTCAAATCAAAAGCGGCCTTCTGGCCTTTTCCGTACACTTTCAATGCGCCTTTTTCGCCAACGGCGTTGGGGCGATTGAAGATCCAGTTTTGCCAGGCGCTCAGGCGACCAAAGATTCGGGTCTCCATGGTTTCCTTGCTGGCAAAGCGCAGGTTGGCTTCCAGGCCGGTGAGGCTGTCGGGTGACATGGCCGAACGCTCTTCCACGGCCAGGCGAATTTCGTCAGCCCAGTCGATGTCATCGGGAGCCGAGGTTACCAATCCCAGGTCGAGGGCTTGCTGGGCACCGAGTTGCTGGCCAACGACGCCGCGCACTCGCTCCAGTGGCTCGAGCTCTTCGTAGAAGCGACGGGCCAAGCGGGACTGTTGGTTGACCATGGGGAAGCTGCCCAGGTTCAACTCGCTCAAAGCGATGTGGGGCGCTTTCTCTGGGCTGTCCGGCAAATCAAGCATGTAGGCTCGGTCTGCGGCAAAAGCCAGCTCGGCCAAAGTGCCGACAAAGCAGGAGCCTTCGTCGATCAAGGCAAACAAGGAACGGGAAGACACGTCCACGCGGGCCAGGGTGCGGCGCAGCATGCCCAGGGTTTCACGCACAAACCAGTGGTCTTGGTGCGCGGCCAACAAAGCGTCCGATTGCATTGCCAGCGCGGCATCGCCCTCGGTTCGCAGCAGCCAGGTGCCGATGTCGAGCTCATTGGTGCGCAGACAAAGGATGGCATCGTCGAGCTCACGCGCCATTTGCAGGGGGTACCACTGGTCGCCTGCGGCCACCATGGCGTCGGTGGTTTGGGGCAGGGCCGCTTTGGGCGCCGACACCGTGAGGGTGGCAGTGCGCTTGGTGCGGTCAATGCTGACTTGCACGTACTCGTACGACAGCGTGTCGGCGCTGGCGGTTTTCTTCAAGGGGTTGAGCTTCACGCCTTGTTGTGCGCCAGCCAGTCCCGGGCGGTTGCTGCCTGCGGCGAGCTTCTCGGCACGCGCTTTCACATCGGCGGCGAATTGGGCGGGCTTGGCGATGGCATCCACCAGACGCCAGTCGACGGCGCGTTGGCCACGCACGCCTTCCACGCTGGTGCAGAAAATGTCGGCGTGGTCGTGGCGCACATGGCGCTTGTCCGTCACGCGGGTGAGGCCGCCGGTACCGGGCAACACGCCCAGCAAAGGCACTTCCGGCAAAGACACGGAAGAGGAACGGTCGTCCACCAACAGGATTTCATCGCAGGCCAGGGCAAGCTCGTAGCCACCGCCTGCACAGGCGCCATTGACGGCAGCCAAGAACTTCAGGCCATTGTGGCGGCTGGAGTCTTCCACGCCGTTGCGGGTTTCATTGGTGAACTTGCAGAAGTTCACTTTCCAGGCATGGGTGGACAGGCCCAGCATGAAAATGTTGGCGCCCGAGCAGAAGATGCGATCGCGCAAGCTGGTCACCACCACGGTGCGCACTTCAGGGTGCTCGAAGCGAATGCGCTGCAGGGCGTCGTGCAATTCGATGTCCACGCCCAGGTCGTAAGAGTTCAGCTTGAGCTTGTAGCCCGGGCGAATGCCGGCGTCTTCATTGATGTTGAGTTGCAGCGTGGCAATTTCGCCCTCGAACTTGAGGGACCAGTGCTTGTACTGGCTGGGATCGGTTTGGTAGTTGACGGTCTCTTGGCTCATGTGAATGTCTCCAAAAAAAGGGTTGCTGCGTTGATGATATGCATCATAGTGCACATTTATTTTTAATGCAACTGCATTTTTGTGCATATTTTGACGCGCAGCAATTTTTTCTAAAAAACAATACCAAAGCATTAAATGGGGAGCCTCAAAGCTTGCCGAACTTGCAGGCGCAGGGCCTGAAACGCATCTTCCAGCGGTTGTGCACTGGTGTCAAACGCCAGATCGGCCTTGGAGTAAAAGGGCGCCCGTCCCTCCAGAATGCGCTTGAGGTCTTCCATCGCTTCTTTGCTGGCAGCCATGGGTCGCATGTCGCCTTGGGCGGCGACACGCCCCATGTGGTCCTCGGGCCTGGCTTGCAGCCAAACCGTGAAGCAATGGGTCAGCACCTCGTTAAAAGTTGCGGTGTCTGACACCAAGCCGCCTGGTGTGGCAATGACCACCTCGGGGTAAATCTGAATGGCCTCTTCCAGCGCGCGCCGTTCGTAGCGGCGGTACGCGTTGGTGCCATACAGGTTGTGAATTTCGCTGATGCCACAACCAGCAAATTTCTCGATTTCGCGGCTCAGCTCGATGAAAGGAAAACCCAGGTCATCGGCCAGGCGTTGGCCCAGCGTGGTTTTGCCTGCACCGCGCAGGCCCACCAAGGCGATGCGATTGGCCCGGGCTTGCTCGTCGCCATGACTGCCAAACATTTCCCCGAGCTGCAGGCGGGCGCGGCGCAATTCCGCCTCGCTGCGGTGTTCCAGCAATTCGCGAATCAGCAACCATTCTGGCGAGGAGGTGGTGACATCGCCCAGCAACTCGAAAATGGAGCACTGCAGGGCTTGCGCGACCTGCAACAAAATCAGGATGGAAGCGTTGCCGGTGCCGGACTCCAAATTGGCAAGGTGCCGCTCGGAAACCTCGGCCACCTGGGCCACTGCACGGCGTGTCAGGCCACGACGCGCGCGCAGGGTGCGCACGCGCTCCCCCAAGGCCAGCAGAAAAGGATGACGGATATCGTCGTCGGGCGTCGTCATAAGTGCACTTTAATGCAATTTCAATAGAAACTGCAAGATAGTGCACATTGTGCCAGATCAAGTGTCTTTCGAAATCTTGATGCTGGGAAATTTGGAAGAAAAGTCTTTGGCCTTGGCCGTCACCTTGACCGCTACCTGGCGCGCCACCGACTTGTAGAGTTTGGCAATCTCACCCTCGGGATCGGCAATGACCGTGGGCATGCCACTGTCGGCTTGCAGGCGGATTTGCATGTTCAAAGGCAAGGCGCCAAGGTAGTCCATGGCGTACTCGGCCGCCATTTTCTTGCCGCCATCGGCGCCGAAGATGTGCTCCACATGGCCACATTGGGTACAGACATGGACGGCCATGTTTTCCACCACACCCAAAATGGGCACGCCCACTTTCTCGAACATCTTGATGCCTTTGCGGGCGTCGAGCAAAGCGATGTCTTGCGGGGTGGTCACAATCACCGCGCCGGTCATGGGCACGCGCTGGCTCAGGGTCAATTGAATGTCACCCGTGCCCGGGGGCATGTCCACGATCAGGTAGTCCAGGTCTTTCCAGTTGGTTTGGCGCAGCAGTTGCTCAAGAGCCTGGGTGGCCATGGGGCCACGCCAGATCATGGCCTCGTCCTGGTTCACCAAAAAACCAATCGACATCACCTGCACCCCGTGGTTCTCCAGTGGCTCCATGGTTTGGCCGTCATCGCTCTCGGGGCGGCCATCGATGCCCATCATCATGGGCTGGCTGGGGCCGTAAATGTCGGCATCGAGCAAACCGACACGGGCGCCTTCGGCCGCCAGTGCCAGTGCCATGTTCACGGCCGTGGTGCTCTTGCCCACACCGCCCTTGCCTGAGGCCACGGCGATGATGTTTTTCACCTGAGGCAACAAGGCCACGCCACGTTGCGCGGCGTGCGCAATGATTTTGCTGCTGAGGTTGACCGACACATTACCCACGCCCGGCACGCTGCGGGCGGCCGCAATCAGCAGGCGGCGCAGTTCGGGCATCTGGCTTTTGGCGGGGTAGCCAAGCTCCACCTCAAAGGCAACGTCGTCGCCTGAGATTTGCAGGTTTTTAAGGGCTTTGGTGCTGACAAAGTCGTTGCCGGTGTTGGGGTCCACCACAGTCTGTAGGGCTGCCAGCAGCGCCTGCTCATTCAATGCCATCTCGGTCTCCTTGGGAAGGGGGTAGTCTAGCGAAGAGGGTGAGACCGCAAACATTGCAAGGTCTGATTTGGCTCGGGGTAGAGGGGTTGGGGCGTCTTCCTCAGGTCGCAGGCTCCGACTTCGTCAGCCGCCCCAACCCCTCTGCCACGAGCCAAATCGGGCTTTCTGGCGCGAAGACTAAAATCGAGCGCCCACACAAGAATTGGTTTTCCATGTCTCAGCGCCAACTGTTCGTCACCACCGCCCTGCCGTATGCCAATGGCAATTTCCACATCGGCCACATCATGGAGTACATCCAGGCCGACATTTGGGTGCGGTACCAGCGAATGCAGGGGCATCAGGTGCATTTTGTGTGTGCCGATGATGCCCATGGCGCGCCCATCATGATCGCGGCTGAAAAAGCGGGCAAATCGCCGCAACAGTTTGTGGCCGACATTGCGGCCGGCCGCAAACCCTACCTGGATGGCTTTCACATTGCGTTTGACAATTGGCACTCGACCGATGGCCCGGAAAACCATGAGCTGGCTCAGGCCATCTACAAAGACCTCAAGGCGGCTGGCCTGATCGAGACGCGCACCATCGAACAGTTTTTCGATCCCGACAAGTCGATGTTTTTGCCAGACCGCTTCATCAAGGGCGAGTGCCCCAAGTGCGGCGCCAAAGACCAGTATGGCGACAGCTGCGAGGCTTGCGGCGCGGTGTATGCCCCCACAGAACTGAAGAACCCCTACTCGGCCTTGTCTGGCGCGACGCCAGTGTTGAAAAGCTCGGAGCATTATTTCTTCAAGCTGTCCGACCCGCGCTGCGTCGACTACCTGCAAGCCTGGACGCAAGACGGCAAACTGCAAAGCGAAGTTGCCAACAAAATTCGCGAATGGTTCACCAAGGACGAAAACGGTCAGGGCGGCCTGGGTGACTGGGACATCAGCCGTGATGCGCCCTACTTCGGCATCGAGATTCCTGATGCACCCGGCAAGTATTTTTATGTCTGGCTGGATGCGCCCGTGGGCTACCTCGCGTCGCTGAAAAATTACTTTGCCAAAGGCGGTCCGGCGGCCCAGGGCGAGACCCGCAGTTACGACGCGTTCATGGCCGACCCGAATGTGGAGCAATACCATTTCATCGGCAAAGACATCACCTACTTCCATACCTTGTTCTGGCCGGCGATGCTGCACTTCAGCGGCCGCAAAACGCCCAACAACGTCTTCGTGCACGGCTTTATCACCGTCAGCGGCGAAAAAATGAGCAAGAGTCGAGGCACCGGCATCGACCCCCTCAAGTACTTGTCGCTGGGCCTGAACCCTGAGTGGCTGCGCTACTACATCGCCGCCAAGCTCAACAACCGGGTGGAAGACGTTGACTTCAACCCCGACGATTTTGTGGCGCGGGTGAATGCCGACCTGGTAGGCAAGTACATCAACATCGCCTCGCGCGCTGCTGGCTTCATCAGCAAGCGCTTTGAAGGCAAGCTGGGCCAAGTGTCTGCCGATGGCCAGACCCTGCTGACACACCTGCGCACCGAGCTGCCCGCCATTGCCACGCTGTTCGAACAGCGCGAGTTCGGCAAGGCCCTGCGCGAAACCATGTTGTTGGCCGACCGCGTCAACGAGTATGTAGACCAGAACAAGCCCTGGGAGCTGGCCAAGCAAGCCGGCATGGAGGCGCGACTGCACGATGTGTGCACGACCTGCATCGAGGCCTTCCGTTTGTTGTCGATCGCCTTGAAACCGGTGCTGCCAGCCCTGACGGACCAAGTGGAAGCCTTCCTGCAAGTGCCCCCGCTGAGCTTTGCCCAGGCAGCCACTCCGCTGGGTGCAGGTCATGGCATTGGGGTGTACCAACACCTGATGCAACGCGTCGACCCCAAGCTGCTCGATGCGCTGTTCGAGCCGCCGGCAGAAGTCGCAGCGCCGGCGGCGCTGCCGGGTGGCGAATCAGTGGCGCCGGTCATCAGCATCGACGATTTCGCCAAAATCGATTTGCGCATTGCACACATCGTGAACTGCGAAAAGGTCGAAGGCTCGACCAAACTGTTGCGTCTGACCCTGGATGTGGGCGAAGGCCGCCACCGCAACGTGTTCAGTGGCATCGCCAGCGCCTACCAACCCGAGGAACTGATTGGCAAGCTGACCGTGATGGTGGCCAACCTGGCACCACGCAAAATGAAATTCGGCGTGTCCGAAGGCATGGTCCTCGCCGCCAGCCATGCCGATGACAAAGCCCATCCGGGCATCCATGTTCTCCATCCCTGGCCTGGGGCGCGACCCGGCATGCGGGTGCGCTAAGGCATGCGCCAGCCGCACGCCTCGTCATTCTTTCGGCCACGGCTGATCGATGCCTTGGCGGGCTACAACCGGGCCCGCTTTGCCCAGGATGTGGGCGCCGGCCTGACCGTCGGCGTGGTGGCGCTGCCCCTGGCCATGGCCTTTGCCATCGCCTCGGGCCTGAAACCCGAGGCGGGCCTCTTCACCGCCATTGTTGCGGGCTTTTTAATTTCGGTACTGGGCGGCAGCCGGGTCCAGATTGGGGGGCCCGCGGGCGCTTTCATCGTCATCGTCTACGGCATTCTGGAGCGCTATGGCCTGGCCAACCTGATCATTGCCACGGCCATGTCAGGCGTCATGCTGTTGATCATGGGGCTGCTGCGACTGGGCACGCTCATCCGATTCATTCCGGTGGCTGTGGTGATTGGCTTCACCAACGGCATCGCGGTGCTGATCATGGTGTCGCAACTGAAAGATTTTTTTGGTCTGCAAGTCAGCGCCATGCCCGCTGATTTTTTCAGCATCCTGGCCAAGCTGGCGGCCCACGCCCACACGCTTAACTTGACAGCCCTGGGCGTGTCAGCCAGCGCCCTGGCAGGGCTTGTCTTTTGGCAAGTGTTGCTGCCGCGCTGGCGCGACCGCCTGCCCTGGCTGGCGCGCCTGAGTGCTGTTCCCGGCTCTATTCTGGTGCTGGTCCTGGCCACCCTGGCCTGCCAGCTGCTAGGGCTGAACGTGGAGACCATTGGCTCGCGCTTTGGCGGCATTCCCAGCGCCCTGCCGGCCTTTGCCTGGCCTGATTTCAGCTGGGACACTGCCAAGTTTTTGCTGATGCCGGCCACCACCCTGGCCTTGCTGGGGGCGATTGAGTCGCTGCTGTGCGCCCGCATAGCCGACCAGATGATCGACGATCGCCACGACGCCAACCAGGAACTGATGGCGCAAGGCATTGCCAATCTGGTGACCCCCTTCTTTGGGGGCATGCCCGCCACCGGCACCATCGCGCGCACCGTCACCAATGTGAAGAATGGGGCCAGCACACCCGTGGCCGGCGTGGTGCACGCCCTCACGCTCTTGGCCATCATTTTGGTGGCGGCGCCGCTGGCCAGCCACATCCCGTTGGCGGCCCTGTCGGCCATTCTGATGTTCGTGGCCTGGAACATGGGCGAATGGCGCGAGTTCGTGCATTTGCGCCAATTTCGGTTGCCTTACCGGGTGACCTTGCTGGCCGTGTTTTTGCTGACGGTCATCGTCGACCTGACGGTGGCGGTGGAGGTCGGCCTGATCGCCGCCTGCCTGACTTTCATCTACCGCATCTCCAACCTCACCCGCTCGGAGGCGGTCACGCCGCTGACGCATCCCATCCTGCAGGGCCAGGCCCCTGGCGTGAAGGCCTACCGCCTCTACGGCGCCTTGTTTTTTGGCGCGGTCAAGCTGGTCGAGGCGATGGAGGACGACCTGCCCGAGCACACGCTGGTGCTGGACCTGAAAAACCTGATCTATGTGGACTCTTCCGGTGCCGACGCCCTGATGGCCCTGGTTCGCACCTGCCACAAGCGCCAGCTTCGGCTGATTTTGTGCGGCCTGGCGCACCAGCCGCTGGACCTGGCGCAGCGCAGCGGCCTGCTCGAGGCCGTGCCTGAGGCAGACCGCCCCGAAGACCTGGCCGCTGGCCTGACCCTGGCCTGTCGGACCTGAGCGCTAAAATCAACCGCAACAAGGAATTCACCATGTTGATCTTTCGCCGCCCCGACTACACCTCCGAAACCACCCAGTTCATTGAGCAACTGAAAGCCCAAAAGCCGACCCTGGAAACCCAGCAACGCGAAGGCCGCGCCCTGCTCTGGGACAAGACGGTGGACCGCCAGGTCTGGGCCGAGTACCAGGCCGGCCGCGTGGCGCAAAAGCCCTACGTCTACCAAACCCAGGCGTGAGCCCCGACAGCCTGCCGCCCCCTGAGACTGCGGCCCCAGAACAGCAAGCCTTGATGCCCGAGGTGGTGGACCACGTCGCCGTGGCACGCCTGTATGGTGAGCCGCTGTTCGCCATGCCCCAGGATTTGTACATCCCGCCTGATGCGCTGGAAGTGTTTCTGGAGGCTTTTGAAGGCCCGCTGGACCTTTTGCTGTACCTGATCCGCAAGCAAAATTTCAACATCCTGGACATCCCCATGGCAGGGGTGACCCGTCAGTACCTGAGCTATGTGGACGAAATTCGCAACCGCAACCTGGAACTGGCGGCCGAGTACCTGCTGATGGCAGCCATGCTGATTGAAATCAAGTCACGCATGCTGTTGCCGCCCAAGAAAGTGGCCGAGGGGCAGGAGCCGGAAGACCCGCGGGCCGAGCTGGTGCGCCGGTTGCTCGAGTACGAGCAGATGAAGCTGGCGGCCGCCAGGCTGACAGAGGTGCCGCAATTTGGCCGCGACTTTCTGCGCGCTCAGGTGTACATCGAGCAATCGTTGCAGCCGCGTTTTCCCGAGGTCCATGTGGTGGAGCTGCAGCAAGCCTGGGCAGACATTCTCAAGCGCGCCAAGCTGGTGCAGCACCACAAGATTTCACGCGAAGAGCTCTCGGTGCGCGAGCACATGAGCATCGTGCTGAAAAAGCTGCAAGGCCAACGCTTCGTGGAATTCGAGGCCTTGTTCAGCCCCGAACAAGGCGCGCCGGTGCTGGTGGTGACCTTCATCGCCTTGTTGGAATTGGCCAAAGAAACCCTGATCGAGATCACGCAAGCCGAGGCGTTTGCGCCAATCTACGTGCGGCTGGCTTACACCCCGGCCTGAACCCCGCCTCAGCCTTCTTCGCGGGCTTGTCGCCCCATCAACTGTGCCACAGCCTCATGCGGCGTGACCTGGCCTTCCAGCAACGACACCACGGCTTGGGCAATCGGCATGTCCACGCCGAGTTGGACCGCCCGCTGGACCACAGTGCGGGCACAGTACACGCCTTCGGCCACATGCCCCAGCGAGGTCACGGCCTGTTGCAAGCTCATGCCTTGTGCCAGCGCCAGACCCACTTTGCGATTGCGCGACAGGTCGCCGGTGGCCGTCAACACCAGATCGCCCAGGCCACTCAAACCCATGAAGGTTTCGGCTCGGGCGCCCAGCGCCACGCCCAGTCGGGTGATTTCCGCCAAACCACGGGTGATCAAGGCGGCGCGTGCATTCAATCCCAGGTGCAAGCCGTCACACAAACCGGTGGCGATCGCCAACACGTTTTTGACCGCACCCCCAACCTCCACGCCCACCATGTCATCGTTGGCATAAATCCGCAACTGGGCGCTGTGGAAGCCGTGGACCAAGGCGTCACGCACCTCGGGGTGAACGCTGGCAGCCACCAGCGCGGTGGGCTGTGCGCGCGCCACTTCCAGGGCAAAGCTGGGACCACTCAGGGCGCCAGCGTGCAATTCGGGGGCCACTTGGCGCTGCACCTCATGCGCCAGCCAGCCTGCCAAGGGGGCAGTGTCCGGTGCCGGTTCGAAACCTTTGCAAAGCCAGGCTACAGGCTGCCCTGACAACAGGGGTGCCACGCGCTCCAGCATGCCGCGCAAGGCAGCCATGGGCGTCGCCACAATCACCAGGTCTTGGCCGGGCAGCCAATCTTCAAGGGCTTGATCTGTGACCTGCAAACCCGCTGGAAAGGCTTGATCGGGCAAATAACGCTGGTTGGATCGCGCCGCCCGCAGGGCAGCCACTTGCGCCGCGTCGCGTGCCCACAGCGTGACAGGGTGCGCATGGCTGGCCCGAATGGCCATCGCCGTGCCCCAAGCACCGGCACCCAGGATGGCGATCTTCATGGGGCAAGCTCGCAATGCTGGCGCTTACTGGGCGGGGGTGCCAGCAGCAGCCATTTGCTGCTCGTACATGGCCTGGAAGTTGATTTCCGACAAATGCACCGGCGGAAAGCCCGCGCGCTGAATGACGTCGGCCACGTTGCCACGCAGGTAAGGGTAGACGATCTGGGGGCAAGCAATGCCCACGATCGGCCCCATTTGGTCGGCGGGCAGGTTGCGAATTTCAAACAGGCCAGCCTGTTTGACTTCCACCAGAAACAGGGTTTTGTCGTCAATTTTGGCTGTGACTGTGGCCGTCACACTGACTTCCACCAGGCCTTCGGTGACGTTCTCGACCGCCACGCCCAACTGAATGTCCACCTGCGGCGCTTGTTCCACGTACAGCATGGCGGGAGAGTTCGGCTGCTCCAGGGACATGTCTTTGAGGTAGACACGTTGAATCTGAAACACCGGAGTTTGGTCGTCGGACATGTTTTTTTCCTAGGATTGAAAAAGCCCGCTTCGGACGTGTCCGAAGCGGGCTGGAGATTCGGGACAGCCGAGATTATGTCAGGTGGCTTGCAGCAAAGGCATCAAGCCGCCGCGGCCGTCCAGGGCGATCAGGTCATCACAGCCGCCCACATGGGTGTCGCCAATGAAAATCTGCGGCACGGTGCGTCGCCCGGTCAGGTCCATCATGCGCTGTCGTTCTTGCGGGTTGGCGTCGACACGAATTTCTTCGATGTGCTCGACACCTTTGGCTTTCAGAATTTGTTTGGCCCGCACACAGTAGGGGCAAACGGCGGTGGTGTACATCTTCACAGCGGGCATAGGGTCACCTGTCAGGCTTTTTCGACGGGAAGGTTAGCCTCTTTCCAGGCTTTCAGTCCGCCGGTGAGGGAATGGGCCTGCTCGTAGCCCAGTTTTTTGGCCACCGCTACCGCCCGCTTGGAACGCAGCCCCGAAGCACACACCAGAATCAGCGGCTGGGCCTTGTTTTTGGCCGTGCTGGCGAGTTGCTGCTCGAGTTGTTCCAGGGGCACGTGGCGTGCACCGATCAGGTGGCATGCAGCGTATTCTTCGGCGCTGCAGACGTCGATCACCTGGGCTTTTTCACGGTTGATCATTTGTACCGCTTGTTGCGGGCTAAGTCCGGCAGTGGCTGCGCCTTGCATCACAGGGAGGAACAGCATGAAGCCCGAGGCCAGTGCCACGGAAATCAGCATCCAGTTGTCAAGAATGAATTTCAAAAAGGGTCCTTGGTTGGTTTCGCGTCAATCCAGCATTCTAAAATCTCCGACAGTCCCTTTTTCAACTTGTCTCTGGATAGCCCCACACCATGTACAAACTTGTCCTGATCCGCCACGGAGAGTCCACCTGGAACCTGGAAAACCGCTTCACCGGCTGGACCGATGTCGACCTGACCGACACCGGCATCGCACAGGCCAAGAATGCGGGCCGCCTGCTCAAGGCCGAGGGCCATGAGTTTGACGTGGCCTACACCAGCGTGCTCAAGCGCGCCATTCACACCCTGTGGCATTGCCTGGACGAGATGGACCGCCAATGGCTGCCGGTGGTGCACAGCTGGCGACTGAATGAGCGGCATTACGGCGCTTTGCAAGGCCTGAACAAGGCTGACATGGCCAAGCAGTATGGCGACGCCCAGGTACTGGTCTGGCGTCGCAGTTACGACACGCCGCCACCGGCGCTGGAGGGCACCGACCCGCGCTGCGAGCGCGGCGACCTGCGCTACGCCAAGCTCGACCCGTCACAAGTGCCCCTGACCGAATGCCTGAAAGACACAGTGGCCCGCGTGCTGCCGTTCTGGAACGAGTCCATGGCACCGGCCATCAAGGCCGGCAAGCGCATCGTGGTGGCAGCGCACGGCAATTCCATCCGCGCCCTGGTGAAATACCTGGACGGCATCTCGGACGAGGCCATTGTGGGCTTGAACATTCCCAATGGCATTCCACTGGTCTACGAACTCGATGCCAACCTGAAACCGCTGCGCCACTACTACCTCGGCGACGCTGAAGCGGCAGCCAAAGCGGCGGCGGCCGTAGCCTCCCAGGGCAAAGCCTAAACCGTCCATTCCACACGCCCATGCCGGGCGTTGTATATTGAGGTCTCTACAAGGCGGTCTGCACAAGCCGCCAGGCACCCATCGAGGCAACATGCGTCACACTCTCAAAATCGCTGGCTGGCTCAGTGTCGGCGCCCTCGCCGGCGCCCTGACCACCATTTCGCTGCAAACCGTGGCTCGCGGCAACATGGCGCCCCTGCCGCTGGAAGAACTGCAACAGCTTGCGGCCGTCTTCAGCATGGTCAAGAGCGACTATGTGGAGCCGGTGGACGAGAAAAAACTGATCACCGACGCCATCTCTGGCATGGTGGCCAGCCTGGACCCGCACTCACAGTACTTCGACAAGAAAACCTTCAAAGAGTTCCGTGAAGGCACGACCGGCCGATTTGTCGGCGTGGGCATTGAAATCACCATGGAAGAGGGCCTGGTCAAAGTGGTCTCGCCCATCGAAGGCTCGCCCGCCTTCCGCGCCGGCTTGAAGCCGGGCGACCTGATCACCAAAGTGGACGACACGGCCATCAAGGGCCTGAGCCTGAATGATGCCGTCAAGCGCATGCGCGGCGAACCCAACACCAAGGTGGTGTTGACGGTGTTCCGCAAGGACGAGAACCGCAGTTTCCCGGTGACCATCGTGCGCGAGGAAATCAAGACCGTCAGCGTCAAGGGCAAAGTGGTGGAGCCGGGCTATGGCTGGATTCGCCTGACCCAATTCCAGGAGCGTACCGTCGAAGATTTCGCGCGCAAGCTGGAAGAAATTTACAAAGCCGAGCCGCAACTCAAGGGCCTGGTGCTGGACCTGCGCAACGACCCGGGCGGCTTGCTCGACGCTGCGGTGGCCGTGTCGGCGGCCTTCTTGCCAGACAACGTCACGGTGGTCTCCACCAACGGCCAACTGGCGGAAAGCAAATTCGTCTACAAGGCAGCGCCCGAGTTTTACCAGCGCCGTGGTGGCAACGACCCGATTCGGCGCATGACCGAAGCCACCAAGGGCATTTACAAAAACCTGAAGCTGGTGGTGTTGGTCAACGAAGGTTCTGCCTCCGCCAGTGAAATCGTGGCTGGTGCCTTGCAAGACTACAAGCGCGCCACCCTGCTGGGCAGCCAGACCTTTGGCAAGGGCTCGGTGCAAACCGTGCGTCAACTGGGTCCGGACACCGCGCTGAAGATCACCACCGCCCGGTATTACACGCCCAGTGGTCGCTCGATTCAAGCCAAGGGCATCGTGCCCGATGTGCTGGTGGATGAAACTGCCGAAGGCAGCCCGTTTGCCGCGCTGCGCACCCGCGAAGCCGACCTGGAAAAACACCTGGCCAGCGGCCAAGGCGCGGAAGTGAAGGACCCTGCACGCGAGAAAGCCCGCGAAGAAGCCCTCAAGCGCCTGGAAGAAGAATCCAAGAAGCCTGTTGCCGAGCGGCGCCCGCCCGAGTTTGGCAGCGACAAGGATTTCCAGTTGCAGCAAGCCCTGAACCAGCTCAAAGGCCTGACCGTGCTGGCCAGCAAAACCCAAACCGAGCGTCCCGCTGAAAAGCAGGAGAAGTGACGCTTGAACGATGCGCAGCTGCTGCGGTACTCGCGGCACCTTCTGCTGGACGATGTGGGTATCGAAGGGCAGCAGCGCCTGCTGGACAGCCATGCCGTGATTGTTGGCGCGGGCGGCCTGGGCTCACCGGCGGCCCTCTACCTTGCCGCCAGTGGCGTCGGCCAGCTGACGCTGATTGACGACGATGCGGTCGACCTGACCAACCTGCAACGCCAAATTGCCCACACAACCGCTCGCATCGGCCAGCCCAAAGTCGAGTCGGCGGCCACGGCCATGCTGGCCCTCAACCCAGACCTGCGCATCGACACCCTCAAGCTGCGCGCCGACGCGGCCTTGCTGAACCGGTTGGTACCGACTGCCCAGGTTGTGCTGGATTGCTGCGACAACTTCCAAACTCGCCAGGCGGTGAACGCCGCTTGCGTCGCCCACCATGTGCCTTTGGTCAGTGGGGCCGTCATTCGCATGGATGGCCAGCTCGCGGTGTTCGACAGCCGCGATCCGGCCTCGCCGTGCTACGCCTGTCTGTTTCCCCCCGATGAGGCACCCGAGGAAGTCCGCTGTGCCACCCTGGGCGTGTTGGCCCCTTTGGTCGGAGTCATCGGGACCTTGCAAGCCACCGAAGCGGTCAAGCTGCTCGCCGGCATCGGCAGCGCTTTGCCGGGGCGTTTGCAGATGCTGGATGGGCGCCGGCTGGAGTGGAGCGAAATGCGCTTTGCGCGTCAGCCTGCATGCCCGGTCTGCGGCAGCGGGCACGCGCCATGAAGCTTGCGGAACTGCCGCGGCGTCAGCGGCGTTGCGGCCCTTGAAAACACCCCGCGGCGTTGCGCCTGCGCCTGTTGCTGTGCCTCGTCATAGCGTCCCGCACGCCCTTGAAATGAAGAGGACCAGGCATGCCCTTGCAGCACCAACCAGTGCCCGACGTCCTGCCCTTGCCACTGGATGCGCGCCAGGCGTCGGCCATAGGTGTCGCGGTTCAGGGACTGCACCTGCACCACATGGCCCCGCAGCAGTCCCTGCAAGGCGGCCCGCGCCTCTTCCCCTCCGTGCTGGCACAACTCTGGCGCATCCAGGCCCTCCAGGCGAATTTTCTGGGCTTGCGCACCGTTGAGAGGCTGAACCCATAGCGTGTCGCCGTCGCTGACATGGGTCACGCGCGCCTCCCATGAACGCGCGGCCTGGGCCGACGCACAAAGCAACACCCCAAGCCACAGCCCTGCGAAAACGAGTCTCGAATAAAACATCAGGTTTTGTCCGACAATGACCTGCGGCGTGAACGCGCCAAGAACTGGCTAAAGTCGTATCTTAGACTTTCAAATTTTTTTGAACACCTTATGGCAAAACGACCCAATTTGATTTTCATCGTCGCCGACGACCTGGGCTACGCCGATCTGGGTTGCTATGGCGGACGCGTGAAGGTGTCTCCGGCGTTGGACGCGCTGGCCGCCCATGGCCTGCGCTTCACCCAAGGCTATGCCAACTCGCCGGTGTGTTCGCCTACGCGTTTTGCCATGATCACGGCGCGTTACCAGTACCGGCTGCGGGGTGCCGCCGAGGAGCCCATCAGCAGCAAGTCCCGCGGCGACCTTCGCCTGGGCCTCCCCCCCGAGCACCCCACCTTCCCCTCATTGCTGAAGGACAGCGGTTACCGCACTGCCTTGATTGGCAAATGGCACTTGGGCTACCCCCCCAACTTCGGGCCCCTGCGCTCGGGCTATGAAGAGTTTTTTGGACCCATGGCGGGTGGCGTCGACTACTTCACGCATTGCGACTCGCGCGGCGTGCACGACTTGTGGGTCGGCCACGAACTGCGCCCCGAACGTGGCTACCTCACCGACTTGATTTCTCAGCGTGCGATTGACTACGTGGAGCGCATGGCCCAGCAAGACGCCCCGTTCCTGCTCAGCCTGCACTACACCGCACCGCATTGGCCCTGGGAAACCCGTGACGACGAAGCGCTGGCGCAAGAGGTCAAAGACAACCTGTTTCACTTGCACGGCGGGAATATTCACACTTACCACACCATGATTCGCCACATGGACGAGGGCATCGGTCAGTTGGTCGGCGCGCTCAAGCGTCTGAACCAACTCGACAACACGCTGATCGTCTTCACCAGTGACAATGGCGGCGAGCGCTTTTCGGACAATTGGCCTTTGGTCGGCGGCAAGATGGACCTCACTGAAGGCGGTATCCGGGTTCCCTGGATTGCGCATTGGCCCGCCGTGATTGCCCCGCAGCAAGTGAGCGCGCAGCACTGCCTGACCATGGACTGGTCGGCCACCTTGCTCGAGGCTGCTGGCGTGGCGCCGCACCCGGACTATCCGCTTGATGGCGTGTCCCTGATGCCTGTCCTGCGCGATGCCACCCACCGCTTTCAACGCCCCATGCACTGGCGCATGAACCACCGCGGGCAACGCGCTTGCCGCATCGACGACTGGAAATACCTGCAAGTCGATGGCCACGAGTACCTGTTCAACCTGAGCCAGGATGAGCGCGAGCGTGCCAATCTGGCCAGCCGCGAGCCCGAGCGCCTGGGCCAGTTGCGGCAAAGCTGGCTGGATTGGGAAGCCGGCATGCCGCCGATCCCGTCTGATGCCCTGGTCAGCCTGGGCTACTCCGTCAAGGACATGCCGCAGCGATGAGCATGAAATCACACTCGCGCTGGCTGCCCTTTCTGCAATGGCCGCGACTCACCCCCGCGCTGGCCCGCAGTGAGTTGCTGGCAGGCATCACCGTCGGCTTGGTGATGGTGCCGCAAGCAGTGGCGTATGCCGGCTTGGCGCACATGCCCTTGGTCACCGGCCTCTACGCCTGCTTGTTGCCGGCCTTGCTGGCCGTGCTGTTTGGCAGCTCCAACCGCATTTCGGTGGGGCCTGCGGCGCTGACCTGTGTGCTCATTGGCGCGTCGCTGTACGGGTTGGCAGAGCCTGGCAGTCCCGAGTGGGTGTCGTTGGCAGTCTGGCTGTCTTTCCTCTCGGGCGCAATACAACTTGGCCTGGGGTGGGGTGGTTATGGCTGGCTGCTGAACCTCATCAGTGCGCCGGTGTTGATGGGCTTCACGCAAGCGGCGTCTTTGCTCATCATGGCCTCGCAGGTGCCCGCCTTGCTGGGCGTGAACTTGTCTTTGGACAACCTGCCATCTGCCACTGAGGTGCTCAACCCGGCCGCCGTGTGGGGCTTGGCGAGTTTGGCGCTGTTGCTGCTGGCGCGTCGGTGGCGGCCGCGCTGGCCCAGCATCATGCTGGTGGTGGCACTTTCGGCGGCACTGAGTGCCTTCACGGGTTACAGCCAGGTGGGGGCGGTGGTGGGTGCTTTGCCAGCAGGTTTACCCAGCCTGTACTGGCCGGATTGGCCGGGCTGGGAAGTATTTCAGAAGCTGCTGGTGCCCGCCATGGTGATCGCCCTGGTCAGTTTTCTGGAAACCGCCTCCAGTGCCAAAATTGAAAGCCAGCGCGACAGCAAGCGCTGGGATGACAACCTGGATTTGTTTGGACAAGGCCTGGCCAAGGTGGCCTCGGGCCTGTGTGGCAGCTTTGCCTGCAGCACCTCGTTTTCGCGCTCGGCCCTGATGCTGTATGCCGGCGGGCGCAGCGGCTGGTCGGTGGTGGCCAGTGTGGTGTTTGTGCTGGTGGCCTTGCTGTTGTTGCTGCCTGCCTTGCAACACGTGCCCAAAGCGGTGTTGTCAGCGGTCGTCATCACCGCGGTGCTCAACCTGTTTCAGCCGCGACAGTTCATGAAACTGTGGCGCGTGTCCCGCCAGGAGACGGTCACGGCCGGCCTCACCGCGTTGGTCACCTTGCTCACGGCGCCGGCCATCTATTGGGGTGTGCTGGCGGGCGTGCTCATCACCTTGGCGCAATTTCTCTACCACCGACTGCATCCACGCATCATTGAAATCGGCTTGCATCCCGATGGCAGCCTGCGCGACCGCCACCTCTGGCACCTGCCGCCCCTGGGATCGCATGTGTATGCCCTGCGCATGGACGCCGAACTCGATTTCGCCGCCGCCAACGGCCTGGAGCAAGCCATCGTCGAGCACCTGACCCTGCATCCCGATGTCAAGCACGTTTGCCTCTTTGCGTTGCCCATCAACCGGATCGACGCCACTGGCGTGGAAATGTTCGCCAAGCTAGAGGCGCACTTCAAGGAGCGCGGTATCGTGCTGCACATCAGCGGTTTGAAGCTGCCGGTGGAACGCGTGCTGCGGCAGTCGGGCTTCCTCACGCCCTCCCCCCACCTGCGGATGTACCGCACCGATGCCGAAGCCTTGGCGGTGCTGGCCGCCCTGCCCGACTAAGCGCAAACGATCCAGCCCTCCAAGGGGTCCAGGGTGGTGGGCAAGCCATACAAAGGATGACCGGCGGCGTGCTGGGCCTGTGCCCAGGCGGCTTGCACCATGCACAGCGTGGCGTCCAGGCTGTCGCCAGAGGCATCATCCACCAAGGCATCATGCTGTGCCTGGCTCAGCTTCAGCCGCAAGCCCAAACGGGTTTGCCCCATTTCCAGGGCATGGAGCAGGTCTTTGCGGGCAATCAGGCGCTCAGCCGTTTGCTTTTGGCGGTCATCGCTTTTGTAACTGCGCGTGCCAATCAATTCACGGACTAACAAACCCGGGTAAGCCTCCAGCGCCACACGTCGGGGGTCCCCCACATGCAAGCCCGGGAAGGACACGCCGGCGGCCAGCAAGGCGGGCACGCCCGCGTGCAACATGAAGGCCACTGGGGGGTTGACCCATTTCATGGAGGGGCTGGAGCCAGCAGGGCGATCGGTGGCACGGTGTGCAAATTTTTGTCCGACCGGGCGGGCGTCGCAAAAGGCGGCAAAGGTGTCGCGAATCTCGGAGCGCGTCAAGGCCGCATAGTGCTGCATGCAAGCCAGCCAGTCTTGGGGCCAGCCCAAGGTGGTCACCAACTCTCGCGGTAAGCCAAACGGCAAATCAAAACCGCCGACCCAATCTGCAGGCGCACGCAGCGTCTCATCAAAAGCCTCTTGTGTTTCACACTTTTGCAAGCGCGACAACTGAACCACACCCGCGCGCGCACGTCCCCAGGCCAGCACGATGGGTTTGCGTTTTTGCGGTCGGCTGGAAAAATCACAGCCCAACAAAACGGCTTCGTTCATGTCTTCAACTCCAGGCCAAGGCCATCACGCCACAAACCATGCTGAGGGCCCCGAGGATCCGCAAGCCACGGTGCGACTCGCCCAAGAGGCGTCCACCAAGCAATGCGGCAAAGAGCATCGAGATCTCTCGCGCTGGCGCCACATGAGACAAAGGCGCCATTTGCAAGGCATACAGGACCAGCACATAAGACACTGGGCTGAACACACCCACCCACACCGCGGGTCGCCATTGTTGGCGCCACAACGCCAGGCTGGCTGTGCCGTCTCGCAGCAGCAATGGTAAGACCAGCAACAGCCGCAGCAAATTGCCCATGTAATCCACCAAAATGGGCGACATGCCCAAACGCTTCACGGCCAGCCCGTCCACCACCGTGTAGCAGGCGATGAAGAGCCCTGTGATGGCGCCATAAAAAAGCCCCCGTTGCACGCGCTCTGCCGAAGCCGGGTCACGCCCTGCTTGCCAGAGCGACGGACCGCCAGTGATCAGGAACACACCTACCACCATGCAGAGCACGCCCAAACCGGTGATCCCACTGAAGGGCTCGCCCAGCCACAGGATGGCCGCAGCGCTGGACAGCAAGGGGCCGGACCCGCGGGCGATGGGATACACCACCGTGAGGTCGGCCTCGCGGTAGCCGCGCAGCAGGGCAGCGAAATACAGCACGTGCAAGACCGCACTGGCCACAACACAGGCCCATTCTTCCCAGCCCCAGTGCGGCACGACCGCCCACCCCACACCGACACCGACCGGCATCCAGAACACCAGGATCACCAGGCTTGAGAAGGCGATAAAACGCAAATCGCCGCCCGATTTCTTGGCGGCGATGTTCCAGGATGCGTGAATCAACCCTGCCAGCATGACCAGCGAGAGCGCGGTCAGCGGCACGGCAAAAAAGTCAGGCGCGTCCGATGATGGACGCGGTGGCCATCAACTCTTCCAGCAATGCCAGCGAGACACGGCCGGACACGGCATAGGGGTCGAGCTCGGGGCGCTCTGAGTATTTCAACACGATGGAGGTGTTCAACTTGGCAAGGTTGACCTGCCCCATGGTCCAGCCGCCAAAATGGCGCTCGGAGATTTCTTCGTAGTGCAACAGCACCACGTCCTTGTGCCGCTTGTCGCCCACAATGTGGCTGTACAGCGCATTGACTTGCGCGCGACCGCCTTCGATGGCCTGCAGGAAAATGCCACCGCCATAGCAAAGAATGCCGGTGATGCCCTGCCCCAGATTGTGCGCACGGGAATCGGCCAGGATGGATTCGATGATTTCAGGGGAATCGGGCGACACCGCCCGGCTGACGTAGAGCAAACGCACCAGCATGGGACTCAGTCCTTTCGAGGGATCAACGACAGAAACTCGCGCCGCAGATTGGCGTCTTTGAGGAAGGCGCCGCGCATGACCGAGTTGATCATGCGGCTGTCCATGTCCTTCACACCGCGCCAGGCCATGCAGTAGTGGCTGGCTTCCATGACCAGGGCCAGGCCATCGGGCTGGGTTTTTTCCTGGATCAGGTCGGCCAGTTGCACCACGGCCTCTTCCTGGATCTGGGGGCGGCCCATGACCCATTCGGCCAAGCGAGCGTATTTGGACAGGCCAATCACATTGGTGTGCTCGTTGGGCAACACGCCAATCCAGATGCGGCCGATGACCGGGCAAAAATGGTGGCTGCAAGCGCTGCGCACCGTGATCGGCCCGACGATCATCAATTCGTTCAAGTGCTCCGCGTTGGGAAACTCGGTGATGGCGGGCACTTTGACATAGCGCCCGCGGAACACTTCCTGCAGGTACATCTTGGCCACACGCCGGGCGGTTTCTCCGGTGTTGTGGTCGTTGTCGGTGTCGATGACCAGGCTGTCCAGCACGCCTTGCATTTTCGCTTCCACTTCGTCGAGCAGGGACTCGAGTTCACCCGGCTCGATGAAGTCGGCAATATTGTCATTGGAGTGAAAGCGCTTGCGGGCGGACAGCAGGCGTTCCCGTATCTTGACGGAAACCGGCACTCCGTGATCTGTATCGGCTGCGTTCATATCGGCCTGAACCTTCTTTAACATGACACACATCGTATCAGCGAACGCATCCACTTGAAATTTAGGGACTTTGAGGCTCAGTAGCGGCGCGCGGTCAACAAGATTGCCAAGCGCATCAACAAATAGGCGCCCCCATCGAGAAGCCGTTGCCACACCGAGCGTTGCGCATAGACCTGCGGGTCTACCGCTTGGCCGCCATGCGCAATCGCAGCCTCCAGACGCGACTGCAAAGCCTTGGCGAAGGCAGCATCTTGGGCCACCACGTTGGCCTCGCGTGCCAGCAGCAAGCTCAACGGGTCCAGGTTGGACGATCCCACCGTGGCCCAGCGCCCGTCAATGACGGCGACCTTGGCATGCAAATAGCTGGGCTGGTATTCCAGTATTTCGATGCCCTGACTCAACAACTGGCCATACACCTGGCGTGCCGCACGGTAAGGCACAGCGTATTCGTAATAGCCTTGCAGCAACAAACGAACGCGAACCCCGCGTTGTGCTGCGCGGACCAAGGCGCGACGCAATTTAGGGGCTGGAAAAAAGAAGGCATTGGCAATCAGGATCTCATGCCGAGCGCGCCCAATGGCCCGCAGGTAACTTCGCTGAATATCGGTTCTGTGGCGCAGGTTGTCACGCAGCACCAGTCGGTAGCGCCCCCCCGCATCGGGCAGTGGGCCCGTTTCGGTTTCCCGAAAAATACCCAGTGCGGCCGTGAGTTGCTGGCTGCGCAGCGCCTGCGCCATGGCCATGCGGCCCCACAACTGCGACATGGTGGCATGGACCGCCATGACCATGGGTCCACGACATTGAACGGCAAAATCCAACCGGGGCTGCTGCAACGCTTTGCGGCCATGGGGGTCGTGAAAATCATCGAGCACATTGATGCCGCCACAAAACGCCAGTTGCTGGTCCACCACACACAGTTTGCGATGCAAGCGCCGCCAGCGGCTGGGAAACCAGACGCCCCCTGCGCCCAAGGGCTCGAAGATCCGCCATGCCACGCCCGCTGCGCGCCAACGGGCCTGCCATTCGCTTGGCAGGCTGCGGGTGCCCACGCCGTCCATGACCACGCGCACCACCACGCCCCGCTCCGCGGCTGCGGCCAGTGCCTGCGCTACCGTCTGGCCGCCCGCGGTGAAGTCGAAAAGGTAAGTCTCGAAGAGAATCTCGTCCTGCGCAGCCGCCATGGCCTGCACCAAAGCCGGGAAGTAGGATTGGCTGCCTTGCAGCAGCGTCAACTCATGGCTTGGGGCGTGTCGCATGGCTCATGAATGCAGGCGAAACTCTGAAATCAAGGGCAAGTGGTCCGACATGCGTCCCCAAATCGGCCCTTGGGGCGTATAGCTGCGCTGTACCTGAAGGCCTCGTGCGTAGATGTAATCCAGCTGCACCAAGGGAAGGCGCGAGGGAAACGTGGGCAATGGCAATCCGTGGTGGGCTTTGAGGCCGGCAAACGCCAGCGGACGGGCCAGGCGGCCGCCCCAGTCATTGAAGTCACCAGCCACCACCACAGGCTCATGGGCTGGCACTTCGCGCTGCACAAACCGCTTGAGTTGCTCAACCTGGCGGTAGCGACTGCCAGACAGCAAGCCCAGATGCACGACGATGACATGCACCAGCTGCTGCTCCCATTGAACCACCACATGCAGCAAACCGCGTTGCTCCAGCAAATGATCGGACACATCTTCGTGCTGATGAGACAGCACTGGCCATCGGCTCAGCAAGGCATTGCCATGCTCGCCATGGCGCGTGAACGCATTGGTGCGGTAAACCACGGAGTAGCCCAACGGCGCCAAAAACTCGGCTTGCGGCATTTCAGGCCAGTGCGAAAAGCGACGCGCCTGGCGCCGGTTGAACCGCCTGACCTCTTGCAGACACACAATGTCGGCATCCAGTTGCTCGACGGCATGCCCCAGGTTGTGAATCTCCAAGCGCTGCGCAGGTCCCAGCCCCTGAACCCCTTTGTGTATGTTGTATGTGGCAATGCGCAGCAAACCCATGTCTGCATTCTCTCGCAAGTGTGGCGCAAGACCTAGCCTTGCAGCCCACCTTGCCAACGCGGCAACCACAGAATGGCTTCGGCATTGGAAGGTGAAAATACCTTGTCTGCCGCCACTTGCCAGGGGTGCCACTGCCATTCGGTGTGTTCACTGGGGCTCAAGCGCACTGGGCAGGGTGCCGGAACTCGCAGACCAAAAACACGCTCGGTGTTGCGGGTCACGCCTGGGCCGTAGCGACTCAGGTAGCGCGGGTAAATGTCGTAGACGTTTTCAAGCCCCCAATCCGCCAGCTCATGGCCTGCCGCCATGGCGTCGATACCCGTTTCTTCTTGCACCTCGCGCACGGCCGTGTCCCAATAAGACTCCATCGCATGGTCTTTGCTGCCGGTCACTGACTGCCAGGTTCCGGCATCGACCCGGCGAATCAGCAAGACCTCCAGGGCGGGGGTGTGAATCACCACCAGCACGGATTGAGGAAGTTTGTAGGGTTGCATGGCCTGCGCGCGCTCTGTGTCCGCGCATTGTGTCAGACTATGATGCAACGCATGAGCGCCCCCTCTCTTCTTCACTGGCAAGCAGCTAGCGGCCCACAGCAAGCCCTGTGGCGCTCTGAAAATGGCAGCCCGGCGCCTCGCCGCGTGGTATTGGCCGATGACACCCTTTCGGCCGACCGTGCCTACCGCCTCGCATGCGAAGGCACCGCCATGTTGTGGCAAGGCGATTTTCAGAATGCCCGCCAGCTGCTCCAGGCCATGGCCCGACGAGCCGACAGACCGGTGCGCAAGAAAACGCCTGTCGACGTCTCTGTGCTCAGCCCACACGAGCGCTTTCACCTGCATCGGCAGGCCCAGGCACAGCGCGCGCGCACGCTGGCCATGTTGCTGATACCCCTGCAAGCCGACCACTGCATTGCCTTGCGCCGCGCGCCCGACCTGCGCCTGGCCTGCCAAGAAGCCTGGGGCGACTGCAACGGCCAAGGTAGCGTCACCTCTCTGCGCGAATTGCTCGGCGTGGTCGGCGCACACGAATGGCGCAAAAAAGGGGTTGAAATTTCAGCGCTGGGCCCGGCACCTCGCAACCGAATCCATGCCCACTATGGCGTGTTTTCTCCCGTGCGCGGCGAATATGTGCAATTGGTTGCGCAGGCACCCTTGCCCAAACCCACGGAGGTGGCGTTTGACATTGGCGTTGGCTCCGGCGTTTTGTCGGCCGTGCTGGCGCGCCGAGGTGTCGCGCGCATTGTGGCCACGGATACGTCGGCGCGTGCGCTCGCCTGTGCCGAAGACAACCTGCAGCGCCTGGGCCTGTCAACCCAAGTGGAACTGCAAGCCACCGCCTTTTTCCCGCAGGGCAAAGCCAACCTCATTGTCTGCAACCCGCCTTGGGTGCCAGCCCGTCCTCAATCGCCGCTGGAGCAGGCGGTTTACGATGACCAAAGTCAGATGCTGAAAGGCTTTCTGGCCGGTGTTCGTGCGCACCTGCTGCCCAACGCAGAGGCCTGGCTGATCTTGTCAGATTTGGCCGAGCACCTGGGTTTGCGCAGCCGCGCCGAGTTGCTGCAATGGATGCAGGCCGGTGGCTTGAGCGTCATCCAACGGCTGGACACACGGCCACAACATGGCAAATCACAGGACCCCGACGATCCACTTCACGCAGCCCGCGCGGCGGAAGTTACCTCGCTGTGGCGATTGCGCGCTCAAAACGAAGCGCTGGCTTGATCCTCTGCGGTCAGGCCTGCCAGCAAAGCGTTCAAGGCCGCCACAGCGCCACCCGTCAAGGCAGTCCAAAGCGACCATTCGGCTTGCCAAAAGTCTCGCGGCCGCCCACCCAAGGCACGCTCTTGCACCCACTGCGCCAAGCGCAGCGGCAAACGGCCCGCCTCAGCCTGCAGCGGCAAGCCCCAGGGTGATCGGGGCCCAGCCTTCAAGCTTTGTGCGATTCGGGACAAGCAAAGGGTGAGCAACACCAGATCGGTTCCCAAGCTGGCCCAAGCATCGCCTTGGTCGTGCAATTCTTGTCCAGCCTGTCTGACGGCAGGCATGTCCAACGCAGCCGCCAGCGCTTGCAACAATGCGGGCGCCTGCGCGCAGGCTTCGGGGTCGCGGGTGGGGCACTGTAATTGCAAAGTCTCGGTCACGCCCACATGCAAACGGTGCACCAGCGCAGGCATGCCCTGCAAGGGCCATTGCCTTTTACCTAGAAGGCGCATCAGTTCATGCAGCTGGGCAGAAAACGGTACCCACCAGGCATGGGTCAAAATCAACAGCGCGTTGTCTTGCAGTCGCTCGCTCACGCCACCGCGAAAGACAGCGCCGGCCGCCTGCGGGTTGAACAAGGCCACCGACTCCCGCAAAGTCACCATCAAGGGGGGCTCGGCGGACGCAGCGGTATCTTTTTGCAGCAAGGTTTCGCGCCAAATTTGCTCCACGTCGAACAGCACCGGCTTGCAAGTGTTGGCGATCGACTCTGCCTGCGCCGCCGGCAACAGACCCAGCGCACACAAGGCGCGCGCCATCGCCGCTTCGTGGCGCAGCATGGCATGCAACAACTGGCGCGTGTCAAACGCCAGCGCTTGCTCCATCAGGGGGGCCTCGTTCATGCGTCCCATGGCGTTCAGCGACGCTTGAGCCGGATTTGGTTGGGCATGGGCACCGAGCGGCGCAGCACGTCTTCGCCCAGCCATTGCGCCGATTTCCAGGCGCGCTGTGCCACGGTGGGCAAGGGCAACTGCTGGTAATCGTCGTTGAACACTTCAAAGCTGTAGTCGCCGCGGTAGCCCAGCTTGTACAAGCGGTTCACCAAATCGGCCGTGGCCTCGCTGTGAACGCCTTCACCCGGAAACACGCGGAAGTGGCGTGCCGTGGTGATGCGCTCTTCCATCGAACGAATTTCCTGCCACATGAAGTCGGCCAGCTGCACCAGAAAAATCTTTTCTGGATCGAGCAATTCCAGGTCGTCCAGCGACGTCTGGGTGGCAAACATGTGAAAGGAATCCAAGCCAATGCCCAGGTTAGGCGCATCGGCACGGAACACCACGTCCCAGGCCGTGGTGAATTCATTGATGGTGCGCCCCCACGACAAACCTTCATAAGCGACCTTGATGCCCAAGGGCACCGCCAACATGGCCAGCTTGCGCAGGTCGGCCGCCAAATGGTCCATGTCTTGTGAAGCATGAACCGAGGTTGATGAACACACCAGCAACACTTTGGAGCCTAAGGCCGCGCACATTTCCAGCATCGATTTGGCGATGTCGACCTTGTACTCGTGCAGATGCCCACTCAGCCCTTCAAAGTCGCGCAGCACCTGAAAGCCGGTGACGCGCAAGCCACTGTCTTTGACCGCCTGAACGGCGGCTTGCAGGCCCTGCGGATGGCCCACCACATCGCGAGCGGACAACATGACCTGCCCAAAGCCGGCATCGCGAATGGCCGAGAGCTTGGCCTCCAACGGGCCCGCCAACGAGATGGTGTCCATCCCGAAATCGTCAATCGTTCCCTGAAACTGGCTCATGATGCGCTGCCGTCCCGCACCAGCTCAAAGCTGAGCGACCCCAGCCAAGTGCGGGTCAAGCCACCGCGCTCGGTGACATGCACGCCTTCGCTGGTGATGAACTCCACACCGCGTGCGCGCAATGCCTCCACGGCTTGCGGCACATTGGGTGTGCCAAAGGCAATGCGTTGCAAACGCTCGTCTTCTTCCACGGCCAAAACGCCGGGCTCAGGTTCGATCAGTTGCAAGAAAAAGCTGTGGCAGGGGCTGCGCAATATGCGCCCCTTGGGCAAGATGCCAAAGCGTTCGCCATGCGGCAAGGCCTCAAAGCCAAACAGCTCATGGTAAAACTCGGTCCAGTCTTCAATGCGATCGTTGCCGATGTACTGCACCACGCCAAACAGGTGCATGCCTGCCAATGCGGGAGGGTGCGGGTCCACAGTGGGTATGGGCACAAAATCGACGTCGTAAATTGAGAACTCGCGGAAGCGATCGACAAAGTAAATACGACTCGATCCCACGCCATGCACTGCAGGTATGTTCAGCTCCATCACCTCCACGTGTGTGGGCACGGCCCAGGCGCCCCGGTCCAGGGCGCGCTTGTAGGCAGCAGCGGCATCTCGTACACGAAAGGCAAGCGCTGCAATGACCGGGGTTTCGGTGGGCGCCACGCTGTGCGACATGCCCGCGTCATGGGCATTCACAATCACATTCATGCTACCTTGGCGGTACAGCAGCACTTCGCGCGAGCGGTGGCGCGCTATCGGCCGAAAGCCCATGCTTTCCAGCACCTGGCCCAGGGCCTGGGGCTTGGAGGTGGCGTACTCGATGAACTCAATGCCTTCCAGGCCCAGGGGATTGGCACCTTCGGCAATGGCTTCGCGGTTGGGAGTGAGAGTCATGATGGCAATACAAGGTGAGGTTAAACAGGGGCAGCGGCGGAGGTGGTGTGGGCACCGCCCAGGAACAAACGCTCCATGTTGGGATCGGCCAGAATGTCGGAGGCTGGCTTGTGCAGCACCAAGCGCCCGGACTCTAGCGCGATGGCATCGTCAGAAAATGCCAGCGCGCTTTTGACATTCTGCTCCACCATCAACACCGTCGTGCCCTGGTCTGCCAGCTTGCGCAGCAACTTGAAGACGTCCTGCACCACCATGGGCGACAAGCCGATGGAAGGCTCGTCAATCAGCAAGACTTTGGGGCGCAAGAGCAAGGCCCGGCCAATTTCAAGCTGCTTTTGTTCGCCCCCAGACAAGGCCGATGCGCGCGAGTGCAAACGCTCTTTCACGCGCGGGAAGAAATCCAGCACCTCAGGAATGCGCTCGTGCGTGGTCTTCATGCCAAGGGTGATGCCCCCCAGCTCCAGGTTTTCGAAAACGCTCAATTGCCCAAAAAGATTGCGGCCTTGTGGCACAAAGGCAATGCCCTTGGCCAACAACGCTTTCTGGCTGGCGCCACTGATGTCAACGCCATCCAGCAGCACACGGCCCTGGCGCGGCTTGAGCAGGCCAAACAGCGTCTTGAGCACCGTCGACTTGCCCGCGCCGTTGGGGCCGATCAGCAAAGTGATGGCGCCCTGCTTGGCCTGGAACGACAGGTTGTTGAGGATCATGAAATCCTTGTAACCCGCGACAACATCGTCAAACTCAATCATGTCAATTCCCCAGGTAGGCGTCCAACACCTGCTTGTTGCCACGGATCTCATCCGGTGTGCCAATAGCCAACACCTTGCCCTCGACCATCACCATGATGCGGTGACACAAGGACATCACGAAATCCATGTTGTGCTCAATCACCACAAAGCTGCCCTTGCGCGAACGGTTCAGCTCTTTCAGCAAAGTGCTGATGCCGCCTACCAAAGAGGGGTTCACCCCTGCGCAGGGCTCATCCAGCAGCACCAGGTCGGGCTCGCTCATGAAGGCCATGGCGATGTCCACCAGCTTTTGCTGGCCGTAGCTCAGCTCGCCGGCCTTTTTATGGGCCACATGGCGAATGTGAAATTGATCGATCAGCGCATCGGCCTGCGCACCCAAGCCCGAATCCGAGGGCGCAAACATGCGGCTCCACATGCTGCCGTGGTGCTCTTGTGCTGCCACGATGAGGTTGTCGCGCACGGTCATCTTGCCAAACACTTGCAAGGTCTGGAAGGTGCGGCCCACGCCACGGCGATTGAGTTCCAGCGGGCCGAGCTGGGTCACATCTTCGCCCTTCAATTCAATGCGCCCCGTGTCAGGCGTGATCTGGCCCAGCATGCTGTTGAACAGGGTGGTCTTGCCCGAGCCGTTGGGGCCGATCACGCCAAAAATTTCGCCAGGCATCACCTCGAAGGAAACCCCCCCGACGGCTTGAATCGCGCCATAGGCTTTGCGCAAGTCGGTGACTTTCAAAACAGGATGGCTCATGCGCGTGCTCCTTGCTGGGCAGCCGCCTTGCGGGCCGCAGACTCAAGGCGCGACTGCTGGCGCGCGCGCCAACGTTCCGGCAGGCTCAGCAGGCCATCGGGCAGCCAGATCATCAGCAATACCACGGCCGTGCCGAAAATCAACAGGTACCAGGCTTGCGCGAAACGAAGCCACTCTGGCAAGAGCACGCCGACAGCCGAGCCCAACAACGGGCCCAAGAAATAGCCTGGCCCGCCTACCACCACCATCAAGTACATCATGATGGAAGAGCCCACGGTGAACAGCGCGGGGTCGATGAACTGCACCTGTGAGGCATACAGCCCCCCCGCAATGCCCGCATAGACGGCACCAATGGCAAAGCTCAGCAAGGTGTAGCCACGGGTGTCAATGCCCAGGCTTTCGGCGCGAATCGGGTTGTCACGCAACGCAGTGAAGGCCTTGCCCCAAGGGGAACGCAACAGCCCCCACAACACTGCCGCCAGCACCAGCGTGAACGCCAGCACCAGGTAGTAATAAGGCAAGTTGCGGTCCAGGCTGAGACTACCCAATGTGGGCCGTGCGATGTTGTTGATGCCAAAAGTGCCCCCCGTCAGCCACTCTTCGTTGCGCATCACCAGCCACAAAGCGGTGTTGAAGCCCAGGGTGGCAAACGCCAAGTAGATGGTTTGCACGCGCAAAGCCGGAAAGCCCAGGATCAACCCCACGGCAAAGCACAGCAAGGCAGCGGCCGGCAAGCCCAGCCAAAAGCTCAGCCCCGCCTTCAGGAAAATCGCTACGGTGTAAGCGCCAATCCCAAAGAAAGCGGCATGGCCCAGCGACTTCTGGCCGGCATAGCCAACGGTCAAATTCAGGCCCATGGTGGCAATGATGAACACCAGCCAGGTGGTGAACAAATGAATGCCATAGTTTTTCAGGAAACTGGGCACCACGATAGCCGCTACCAGGGCTGCCAAGGCCAAAACAAGATGCAGCTTTTTCATACCTTGCGCTCCTCTTTGCGGCCCAACAGACCTTGGGGCTTGAACAGGATCACAACCATGAAGATGATCAAAGCCACGGCATCCTTGTAAGCGGGCGAAATGTAAGCGGCAGCCAGGTTTTCACAAACGCCCACGATCAAGCCGCCCAGCAAGGCGCCGCGAGAGTTGTTGAAACCGCCAATGATGGCGGCGAAGAATGCTTTGGTGCCCAGCGATTCGCCCATGTCGAATTTCGCAAGGTAGGTGGGCGTCACCAACAAGGCCGCAGCCGCAGCCAGCACCGCATTGATGGCGAAGGTGTAAAAAATCATGCGCGGCACATTGATACCCAGCACTGCCGCGCTTTCTGTGTTTTGTGCCACCGCTTGCATGGCACGCCCCGTGACAGTTTTGCCCAGAAAAGCCTGCGTCACCCACACCAGCAACATGGCAAAGACAAAGGTGCCGATGTCGCCTGCGGAAACCGTCACACCCCACAGGTTGTAAACCTCATCAGGGAACACTTGGGGAAACGGCTGCGGCTCGGCGCTGTAGCCCGCCCGCACGCCGTTGCGCATGGCGATCGACAAGCCAATCGTCGCGACCACGATGGGCATCATGCCGTACTTGAACAAGGGGTCGACCAGGCCGCGCTTGAAGACCCAGCCCAGCAAAACAATGGACAGCACGCAAGAAATCACAAAGGCGCCAAACAAGGGCACACCGCCGCCCAGCAACAACACCATCATGAAAGCGGGAAGCATGACAAACTCGCCCTGGGCAAAGTTGATCGTGCCAGAAGCTTGCCAGAGCAGGGTGAAGCCCAACGCGGCCAGGGCATAAATGCTGCCAGTGGCCAGCCCACTGAAAAAAAGTTGTAGAAAGTCGGTCATGATGTCTCGCGCGCTGTTTCCATGCAGACATGGCCAAGGGCGCCAGCCCTTGGCCATGGGAAAGAAGCCAACTGAAGTTACTTCTTGTTCACCGGAGGCAAGGTGGCAACCACTTCACCTTTGCCGCCCTTGACTTCCACCAGGAAGCTTTCGCGGTCCAGGTCGCCTTTGTCGTCAAAGCACACATCCATCAATATGTTGGGGGTTTGCTTGGTGCTGAAACAGCTGTTCTTCAGCGCTTGTGCCACCGCCTTGCGGTCCAGCTTGCCGGCTTTTTCAATCGCGGCTTTCAGGATGTACATACCGGTGTAGCCTTTCACGCCGTTGTGATCCGACTCGGCTTTGTATTCGGCCTTGTAGCGCGCGCCAAAGGCTTTCAGCGGCGGGGCTTCCACCGTCAGGCCCACGTGTGCCACAGCACCGTTGGCGGCTTCGCCGGCCAGCTCGATCACTTTTTGGCCGGTCAAGGTGGTTTCGCCAATCATGGGTTTGTTCCAGCCCTGCTTGCGCAGCTCACGCAGCAGGCGCGCCGACTCTTCTTCGTTCACATAAATGAAGACGGCATCGGCATTGGTCTGCTTGGCTTTGAGCACGGCCGCCGAGAAGTCAACCTGTCCCGCGTCGGTGGAGATGTCCGCCACGATCTTGGTGGGTGAGCCTTCCAGCAATTTGGCAATGGTGTCACGGCCGCCTTTGCCGAAGTCGTTGTTCACATAAATGACGGCCAGACTCTTGGACTTGGTGTTGATGTAACGCGCCAGCTTGGGAAAAGAAACGCTTTGCCCAAACGCCGTACGGAACACGTATGGGTTGCCCTGCTGCGTGATGGCCGCAGCTTCGCCACCGGTGAAGTTGGGCACTTCACCGCGCTTGCTTTCGGCCATGGAGACCATGATGGAGCCAGAGTAGACCGGGCCAAAAATGGCGAAAACATCGTTGTCAACCGCTTTTTGGGTCAGGCCTTTGGCCACACCAGGGTTGGTCTGGGTGTCTTCCGTTGTGTAGGTGATTTTCTTGCCCAGAATGCCGCCCGCAGCATTGATTTCCTTGATGGCCAGTTCCGCGCCGTTTTTGAACAGCGTGCCTGCGGTGGTGCCAGGACCGGACAATTCAACAATGTTGGCAATCTTGATGCTGTCCTGAGCCTGGGCCCAACCGGCGGTGACTGCCAGGGCGCACACAGCGGCCAATTTCAAAGCAAAATGTTTTTGCACAGATGTCTCCTCGAAGGGTAAAAAAACCAATGAAATGTCATTGGGGTTCAATGGCAGTTTGTTCGCTAATCGCTCAAAATACCAATCAAGACCTAAACTTTACCGATTCAAAGCCTTTACATAAAGAAAAAATTAGACTCATGGGCGATATTCGCTCATTTGCGATCGACTATCGTTCGTTTTCCGTGTAATCCCTAGGGGAACTCACAGATCGGTCGTCGGATCATTGCAGCATGCTAACGAACCCTTCCGACGCTTACAACCCGCCGCTGGACAAACGCGACTGGATTGCCGGTCTTGAAAAAGGCCTGTCCATCATTGAAACCTTCGACGAGGCCAACCCCCGCTTGACGGCCACGCAGGCCGCCGAGCGTTGCGGATTGACCCGCACGGCCGCCCGGCGCTACTTGCTCACACTCATGCACCTGGGCTATGTGGCCAGTGACGGCAAACTTTTTTGGCTCACGCCACGGGTGATGCGACTGGGCCAGTCCTACCTGGAGTCGGCCCGCCTGCCTCGGATCGTGCAGCCGTTCCTGCAGCGACTGACTGCTGGCACCCAAGAAATTTCCTATGTCAGTGTGCTCGACGGCGTGGACATTGTCTATGTGGCGCGCAATGGCTCGAACCGAGCCATGAACACGGGCTTCGTGCTGGGCGCTCGGGTCCCTGGCCAAGTGACCGCCGCAGGCATGCTGCTGATTGGCCTGCAGGGAGAGCAGGCGGTAAACCACTGGCTGGCGCACCACGACTTGCAAACCTTCACCTCGCACACCATCACCAACAAAGAGCGCATGCGCCTGGAAATGGCACGCATCCGCGCACAGGAGTGGGCTATTTCAGAGCAGCAACTCGACCTGGCTTACCGCGGCGTGGCCGTGCCCCTGCGCGACCGCAAGGGCGAATTGATTGCTGCGCTCAGCGTCAGCATGCCCATGCAGCAAGAGAGCGCGCACGATGCTGTCGCCCGCGTACTGCCCCTGCTGCGGGAAACTGCGCAAGCCATGCGCAACCTTATCTGAGGCTCAAACGCCAGCGCTGGCCAGGACTTGTTTTGTTTTTTCCAGGCAAAGGCGTGCCCAGGCCAGGGCGCCCAAGGCGCGGGCTTGGGCGTGATTGACCACCTCCACGCTGATGGGCAAATCCTGTGGCAAGGTCGCAAACAAGCCCTTCAGATCAATGCTGCCCTCGCCGGGCAAGGCGCGTTCCGCGCGGGCCGTGTGAATGAGTTCTTCGTCGCTGAAATTCAGGCCCGCGGTGGCATCACAAATTTGCGCATAGTGCAGCCATTGGCGAGGAATGGAAGCGATGTCGGCCAGGGTCGTTGTGGAGCGGCCAAAATGCAAGGCATCGACCAGCAAGCCGGCGTTGGACGGCTGGCCCGCCTGTGCAATCACCTGCATCGCGCCACGACAATCCTTCACCGCAGTCCAGGGCATGAACTCCAAGTTGGCGCTGATGCCATAGGGCCGCAAGCATTCACACAAGCGTGCATAGTTGTGGGCAAGCCGCCCCGGGTCGGTGTCATCGGCGGCCACCAGAACGGCACGTGCCCCCAGCGCGGCACCTGCATCCCACAGGGAACGGTAGCTCGCCGGCTCGAAACTCTCGCCGATGCGAATGATCTCCAGGTCGAACACCCCCACGCCGGTGTCGCGCATGCGTGCCTGGGTCTCACGCAAGATGACATCGTTGCCAATCAGCATTTGTTGCGGTGCCCCAGGCGCATTGGGCATCAAACGCAACCCGACATAGGCATAACCCAGCGCAGCAGCCAGGTCGATGGCTTGCGGCACCGTGCAAGTGTCGGCCGTCAGGTAGGCCAAGGAAAAAAGGCGCTGCGCCATGGCGGTCATTCCAGAGGCGAGACTGCTGTGGCCATGGCAATGGTGGACGTCATGTCGGTGGTCAGCCAAGCGGGGCCGCCTTTGGGGGGCCAAATGCCCTGCGCGACCGCATCGGCGCGGGCCTGACTGCGGGCTTGAAGGCTGGGGTAAGCCCAAATGTTGGTAAATCGCAGCGGCCCCTCCAGGGCCACCATGGCCACCACGCAAGGCGACAGTTTGTGGCGCGCCGGCACCGACTGCTCCCACAAATCGATGGTGGGTTGCACCCCGCCAGTCTTGATCCCATAGGTGCGAATTTCGTACACCGGCCCGCGAATGCCGCTGTCCGCACTGGCTTGCACCGGCGGCATCCAGGGAAAGCCCTGGTAGCTGTGCTGAACCAGCGATTGGGCGATGGCGCCACAACCCAAAGGATCGGCGCTGTGCTGGGTGCGCTGTCGCTCGGCTTGCAAGTCAGCCAAGCTGTCAAAGCCCCGCAGCACCAGCATTTGGTTCAACACGCCAATGTCGGTGAACCAGCAGCCCAGCAACGTTCCCTGCGCCTGGGCGTCGTTGGCATAAGCTTTGACAGCGTTGGCGGCCTGACTGGCTGTGCCGAAAGGCAAAGTCAAGGTGGCGAGTTCGTAATACATGGTGACTCCAAAAAAATCAGGGTAAAGCTTTGTCAGCCGCATGGTGTGCGGCAATGAATCCGAAAGTCATGGCCGGCCCCAGCGTGATGCCGCCACTGGGGTAGTGGCCGCCCATCATGCTGGACAGATCGTTGCCGCTGGCATACAGGCCGGGCACAGGCTCGCCGTGGGCTTGCAACACCTGCGCATGGACGTTGGCACGCAGGCCTGCAAAAGTGCCCAGGCTGCCAGCCACCACCCGAACCGCATAAAACGGCCCCTGCAACAAAGGCGCCATGCATGGGTTGGGACCTGGGCCGTTGGCGTCACCTTGGATGCGGTTGTAAGGTGTTTCGCCTTTGTGGAAATCCTCATCGACGCCCGCCTGCGCCTGGGTGTTGTAGCGCGCCACCGTGGCTTGCAAGCCAGCGGCGTCAATGCCGCAAGCTTCGGCCAGCGCGGCCAGCGTCTGGCCTCGCACCAAATAGCCATTGCCCAGCCAGGGGGAGAGCGGCATCGGCGCTGGCTTCACGGCCCCCAGGCCATAGCGGCGAATGAAGCGGTGATCGCAGACCAGCCAGGCTTGTGCCAGCTCACCGGCAGGCAAGGCCGCCAACAAGCCGCGCATGAAATCATGGTACGAGTCGGCCTCGTTGGTGAAGCGCTGGCCACGCCGCGTGACGGCGATCAGGCCCGGTTTGGCACGCTCGATCAGGTGCGGGAAATGGGCCCATGTGCCATCGCGGCGCGGTACCAGGGAGACCGGGGCCATGGCGGCAGCGTGGGCCAGGTCGGTGGCAACCTGAGCCCCCACGGCCTCCCCCAGGCGCAGGCCATCGCCCGTGTTGCCGCGCGAAGCTGCAGAGTAATGCTCTTCCCCTGTGGGCGCATGGGGCAACAAGGCGCGCTTGCGCGCCCGATCGTGTGGAAAGCCACCGCACGCCAGCACCACGCCACGCGTGGCCCGCACCGTGACGTTGCCTTCGGGGGTTTGCAAGAGAGCCCCCACCACGCGGCCCTTTTCCTGCAACAAACTATGCGCCGGGCTGTTGACCCGCAGGTCGACGCCCGCTTGAACAGCAGACGCCATCAAAGCACCCGCCAAGGCGTGGCCGTTGACCAGGCGCATGCCTTGCCCATGGCGCAAGACATCCAGCGCATAACGCGCTACCTGCCTGGCCACATAAGCGAAGGAAGGCCACGACCGCATCGCGCCCATGAAATGCCGCAACTCCGCGCCCGCGGCAATGCCCATGCCCCACAGCGTGGTCTCCCACAACGGGGATTTCAGCAAACGGCGGTGCGCACCCAAACGACGTCCGTCAAAGGGCGCAGCACACACCGAGCGCCCACCGGTAGCGGCATCTGGCGTGCGTCCGTGAAAGTCGGGAATGCCATTGCCATCAATGAATTGCAGCGCGGTTTTTGCCCGAAAGAACGACACCATGTTCGGCGCTTGCGACAAATACATTTGGGCGCGGTGCTCGTCAAATTGCGCGCCGAGTTCATGGCGCAAATAAGACAAGGGCACCGCCATGTCCTCCTGCAACCCAGCGGCCAGGGCCAACGGGTTGCGGGGCACCCACATCCAGCCCCCCGACCAGGCCGTGGTGCCGCCGATTTGGGGGTCTTTCTCGGCCACGATCACCTTCAGCCCCAGGTGCGCAGCTGTCACAGCGGCAGACAAGCCACCGGCACCCGAGCCAAGCACCAGCAGGTCACACGTCAGCTGTGTCGTTGAAACTTCGCGCATGGCTCAGGGTGCATAAATGGGTTGCAACGCAGCGCTGCTCACGCGCCGGCTCAAGACCGGCGAGGCCCCACTGGCGGCCGCCAATTGGGCCGCCACGGCCAACAGGTCGGGCCCCAAGGCCAGCATGCGCTCGCGTGTGAAGCGCACACTTGGCCCGGCAATGCTGATGGTGCCCAGTGGCGCCTGCCCAGCCAAGCGAACGGGTGCCGCCATGGCGTTCAAGCCAGGGGTGTAGGTTTCTTCGGTGATGCTGAAGCCACGCGCCCGCGTTTCCTGGACCACTGCCAGCACGGCCTGCAAACTGGCAGGCGCTTGGGGGCCAAATTCGGCGGGCAGGCCCAAACCCTGTTGCGACACCAGGGCCAGCGCCTCGTCATCGCCCAAGGTGGACATCCAGGCCCAGCCCGAAGACGAGCAACTCAGTCGCGCAATGCTTCCCATGTCGGGGTCGTAGCGCAAGCCCTGGCGGGCACCTTGCGACCGCGCCACCCAGGTCAGACGATCGCCATCTACCACCGACAAACGCACCAGTTCGCCGGAAAACTCCGCCAAACGGTCCAGCAAGGGTTGCGCCACATCCACGATGCCGGTGTTGCTGAGGTAACTCAAGCCCATGGAAACCAGTTTGGTGGTGAGCAGGTAATCCCCCATTTCGCGGGACTGGCGCACATAGCCACAGCGGGTCAAGTCAGCCAACAGGCGATGGGCGGCACTTTTCGGAATGTTCAGGCGCTCGGCAATGGCGGCCAGCTCCAGCCCTTCGCCATGGGCGCAAAGCAGCTCCAAAATTCCCAGCGTTCGCTCAAGCACACCGTTCATGGGGAAGGTTCCGTCACAAGCATGAGCCTCAGTTTAACCTAAAATGGAATCAGATTCAAAATTTGAACGACGTTCCAATTTCAGATAAACTCCTCGGCTTCTGAAGTTTTCTGGTAGATCGCATGCTCGACCAACTCAGCGGCGCCACGCGCGTTCATTTCATCGTGGGCGACCCGATCGCTCAAGTCAAATCGCCCTTTGGCGTCACCCAGGCATTCGAGGCGCGGGGCCACAATGCAGTGTGCATTCCTGCCCATGTGCGCAGCACAGACTTGCGCCAGTGGCATGAAGGGGTGTCGAAATCCCACAATGTGGACGGCATCATCGTCACCGTGCCCCACAAACTGGCTTACCAAACCTTGTGCGCCACTTTGTCGCCGCGCGCCGAATTTCTGCAAGCAGTGAACACATTGCGGCGCAATGCCGATGGCAGCTGGCATGGCGACATGTTTGACGGTTTGGGCTATGTGCAAGCCCTGCGTGAAAAGGGTTGCCAAATCGCTGGCCGCCGAGCCCTGTTGGTCGGTGCGGGCGGCGCCGGCTCCGCCATCGCCCACGGCCTGGTGGTGGCAGGGGTCAGCGAATTGGCCGTGCACGATGAAAACACGGCGCGGCGCGACAGCCTGATCGAGCGACTGAACTCGCTGAACCAAGCCAAAGTGGTGATCGGTTCGTCCGATCCCAGCGGCTTTGATGTGGCGATCAATGCCACGCCCATCGGCATGCAGGCCCAGGACCCGTTGCCCTTGCTGGCGGATCGCCTGAGCGCAGCCACCTTTGTGGGCTGCGTCATCACGGCCCCGGCCGTGCCACCCCTGATTGCCCAAGCACGGGCCCTGGGTTGCGCCACCCTGACCGGCGCCGACATGTTTGCCAAAGTGCGCGACCTGATGGTTGACTTTCTTCTGGAGGCCTGAATGCCGCAAGTGAATACCTCGCTCGCCGCCCTGCCAGAAGAAGCTCGCTTTGATGTGGTGGTGATCGGCTCGGGCGGGGCCGGCTTGTCTGCTGCTTTGTGTGCCGCCATCGACGGAGCACGGGTGCTGGTGGTGGAACGCACCAGCCATCTGGGCGGCACCACCGCCCTGTCGGCCGGCACCACCTGGGTGCCCTGCACCGAACCCGGCTTGAAAGTCCAGCCGGACGACACACTGGCACGCGCCAGCCGGTTTTTAGACCTCGCAGTGGGCGAACGCTCCGATCGCCGTTTGCGCCAGGCCTTTTTGGACAACGGACCCGCTGCCGTGGCCAAGCTGGCGCATCACAGCGATGTGCAATATCAGGTGCGGGCGCTGCACCCAGACTACCTGTCGGAATTGGAAGGCGCTGCCCTGCGCGGGCGGGCCATCGAGCCCATTCCTTTTGACGGCCGCTTGCTGGGCGCTGCCCTGTCCTTGATTCGTCCCCCGATCCCCGAGTTCACCGTGCTGGGCGGCATGATGGTGGACCGCGACGACATCTTTCACCTGCTGCGACTGACGCAAAGCTGGGCCTCGTTCAAATACGCGCTGCGCATCATCATTCGGCACGCCCGGGACCGCTTGTTCTGGCCGCGGGGCACGCGGCTGGTCATGGGCAACGCCTTGATCGGCCGCCTGCTGTTGTCCCTGCTCAAGCGCGGCGTGCAGATCGTGACCGACACAGAATTGTCTTCCCTGATTCAGCAAGGGTCCGCCATTCAAGGCGTGGTGCTGACGCAATCACGCCAGGGCCAGACCGTGCAACGCAAGGTGCTGGCCACCGGCGGGGTGGTGCTGGCCAGTGGCGGCTTCAACCGACACCCGCAACGTCGCAGCGAGATGCTGCCAGGCGCCCACCCCGATTGGAGCCCTGCAGCGCCAGGCCACACCGGGCAGGCCTTGGATCTGGCCTTGCAAGCGGGCGCCGCTCTGGGCGAGGGCGGCTTGAGCCATGCATTCTGGGCGCCGGTGTCCATACGCCGCCGCGCCGACGGCAGCACTGCAGCGTTTCCCCATTTTGTGATGGACCGCGGCAAGCCCGGCATGCTGACCGTGAACCAAGCGGGGCGTCGCTTCCTGAACGAGTCCACCTCTTACCACCTGTTTGGCATCGAGATGCAAAAACAGGCCGACTCCCCCAGCGTGCCCTGCTGGCTGATTTGCGATGCGGCCGCGCTCAAGCGCTATGGCCTGGGCATGGTGCGACCGGGTGGCAGGGGCTTGGCCCCTTTCCTCGCCGATGGTTACCTGATTCAAGCCAACACTGTGGCCGCCCTGGCGCGTCAACTCCAGATGGAGGCCACTGTGTTGCAAGCCACGCTGAGTGAATTCAATGCCATGGCAGACCAGGGCATCGACACCCAATTCAACCGTGGCACCACCGATTACCAGCGCGCCAACGGAGACGCCAACTGGCCTGGCCCCAACCCTTGCCTGGGCGCCTTGCGCGAGGCACCTTACTACGCCATTCGCCTCTACCCTGGTGACATTGGCGCTGCCACCGGCTTGCGCACCGACACCCACGCTCGCGTGCTCAATGCCGAGGGAGAAGCTTTGCCCGGACTGTATGCCTGCGGCAATGAGATGCATTCCATCATGGGCGGCGTGTACCCGGCCCCTGGCATCACGATCGGTCCCGGGCTGGTGTATGGCTATCTGGCGGCACAACATGCCATGGCGCGTGCGCAAAGCGCGCGCTGAACGACGCAAAGAATCGCCTGTGCGACGCACACGGCCCGGCAGTCTGCTTATCATGGCTGGATGAACACCCCTGCCCCTGACACTCCTCGCGCCGTCGTCATTGGCGGCTCCAGCGGCATTGGCGCCGCCATTGCCCAAGCGCTGCAAGCCAGCGGCCGTCAAGTGATCGCCACTGGTGCCACCGAGGCCGAGGTCCAGCGTGCTCGCAACGACCCTGCGATGCAGCATGTTCAAGTGTGCCCACTGGATGTTCGAAACCATGAAGCCATCCAGTCTCTGTTCAATGCGCTTTCACGGCTGGATGTGCTGGTCAACTGCGCCGGCGTGATTCGACGCGGCGCCGAACAGGACCCCGCTGTGTTTGCCGAAGTCCTGGACATCAACCTCAACGGCACCATGCGCTGTTGCACCGCTGCGCGGCCCTTGCTTGCGCAATCCCGTGGGTGCATCGTCAACACCGCCTCCATGCTGAGCTTCTTCGGGGGTGGCCTGGTGCCCGCCTACAGCGCCAGCAAAGGCGGCGTTGCGCAATTGACCAAGTCACTGGCCATTGCCTACGCTGCAGAGGGCATTCGCGTGAATGCGGTAGCCCCTGGCTGGATCGCCACACCCCTCACCCAAGCCTTGCAAGACGACCCCGAGCGCAGTGGCGCCATCCTGGGCCGCACGCCCCTGGGGCGCTGGGGCAAGCCCGACGATGTGGCCGACCCCGTGGTGTTCCTGGCCAGCGCCGCTGCGCGCTTCATCACCGGCGTCATCCTGCCCGTGGATGGCGGTTACCTGATTCAATAAACCTTGCAGAAAGTTTTCTGACCATGATCATCCAGCACCCTGGCATCCAGGCCGAGATTGCCATTCCCGCCATTCCCGATGACGAGCGGGTGTGGGTCCCGCAAGCGACCGGTGTGTGGTTTCGCCCTTTGTTGATGAACACCGTCACGGGCAGCTGGTGCAATTTGCTGCGCGTGCGCAAGTCAGGTGTGCTGTCGCGCCACATTCACCCGTCCTGGGTCACGGGCTATGTGATCAAAGGTGCTTGGCGCTATCTTGAGCACGACTGGGTCGCCAGCGCGGGCTCCTTCGTCTATGAACCCCCAGGCGAAATTCACACCCTCGTGGTGGACGAAGTGGTGGGCGAGCCGGAAATGATCACCCAGTTCAACATCCACGGCGCCATGGTCTATGTGGACGACCAAGGCCAGACCACCGGCTATGAAGATGTTTTCACCAAAATTGAAATGTGCCGCAAGCATTACACCGCGTGCGGCCTGGGCGCCGATTACATCAACCAGTTTGTTCGCTGAGCGAAGCCGGCCATGAAAGCGTCCAGCGACCACGCCCAGGTGCAACTGAGTTTGGTCGCGGCCAACCGGCGGGGCATGGTCGCCATGAGCCTGGCCATGGCGCTGTTCATCGCCAACGATGCCTTCGTCAAGCATGTCAGCGCCAGCCTGCCCTCGGGGGAATTGATTTTTCTGCGCGGCCTGATCGCTACCGGTTTGTTGTTGGTGCTGTGCCAAGCCATGGGCGTGCTGCGGCAAGCGCATCTGTTGTGGAATCGCTGGGTCTGGCTCCGCGGGGCATTCGACGGCGCGGCCTCGCTGATTTATCTGACCGCCGTTTTTCACATGCCGCTGGGCAATGCCACCGCCATCAATTTGGCCTCGCCCTTGTTCATCGTGCTGTTTGCCATGGGCTTTTATGGCGAAAAAGTGGGCTGGGGCCGCGGCCTGGCCATCCTGGCTGGCTTTGTCGGGGTGTTGCTGGTGGTGCAACCCAAAGCCGATGGCTTCAATCACTATGCCCTGCTGTGCGTGCTCGCCACCTTCTTGCATGCGAGCCGGGACATCCTGACGCGGTTCATCCCCACCCACATTCCGGCAGCCTTGATCACGCTGTCCACGGCGGCGTCGGTGTCCGTGTTTTCAGGCTTGTGGGCGCTGACGGTGCCTTGGGTGCCGCCCAGCGGCGCGTCCCTGGCGTCCCTGGGCGCAGCGGCCTTGTTTTTGGCGGCAGCCTACTTTTTGCTGATCCAGGCGATGCGCGCGGGCGACATGAGCGTGGTGGCCCCGTTCCGCTACAGCGGGCTCATTTTCGCCTTGCTGATTGGCTACGTGGTTTGGGGCGAAGTGCCCAACCTGCTGACCTGGCTGGGCATCGTGTTGCTGGTGGGCGCAGGCTTGGCCATCTTGCAAAGCGAACGCAAGCGCCGCCAAGCGGCCCACCAAGCCATGCGCGAAGCGCCCGCGACCGATTGAGATTCACACAAGGAGAGCTCTGATGATTGAAACCCGTCCTATTTTCAGCATGACGCTGACTGTGCCCAGCATCGTCGACCTGGGCGCCACGCCCCTGGGGCAGCGCAAGATTGCCCAAGTCACCGGCGGCACTTTCGTCGGTGATCGACTGCGCGGCACGGTGCATGCCGGCCCCGGCGGCGACTGGCTGTTGCTGCGCAACGATGGCGTGCTGACGCTGGATGTGCGCTTGACGCTGGAAACCGATGACCAGCAACTGATTTACATGTCCTACAAAGGCATGCGTCATGGCCCCAAGGAAGTCATGGACCGCCTGAACCGTGGTGAAGCCGTGGACCCCAAGAGCTATTATTTCCGCAGCGTGCCGGTGTTTGAGACCAGCTCGGAAAAGTACAGTTGGCTAAACAGGCTCGTGGCCATCGCGACCGGCCGACGGGAAGCCTCGGGGCCGATTTACGACGTGCACGAAGTGCTCTAACGCCCCATCAGGTGAACGGGCTGGTCGATCAGCCCGAACACCGATTGTCCCTGCGCGTTGCGCACTTCCAGGCGCACGCGGTCCCCATGGCGCAGGTAGGGGCGCAACTGCTGTTCTGGCGCGCCCGCCAGGATTTGTCGCACTCGCGCTTCTGTGATGCACGCGCTACCCGCCTCGGGATTGGCGTTGCTGATGGTGCCCGCGCCCACAATGCTGCCCGCTGCAAGCGATCGGGTGCGCGCCAGGTGCGCCAAAATCTGGCCGAAGTGAAACACCGTGTCTTCAGCCGCATGCGGCGCGCCAAACCATTCGCCGTTGACCGCAATCTGTACCGGCAGGTGCAGCATGGCATCGCGCCAAGCGCAGCCCAAGGCGGCGGGCGTCACGGCCACGGGGGCAAAACTGGTGGCAGGCTTGCTTTGGTAAAAGCCAAAGCCTTTCGCCAGTTCGCCGGGGATCAAGCCCCGCAAGGACACATCGTTCAACAAGACCACCAAGGCAATGCAATCCAGCGCCTGTGCCACGCTCGCGCCCATGGGCACATCGGTGGTGATGACAGCGATTTCGGCTTCGAGGTCAATGCCATGGGCTTCGTCTGTTGCCACGATCGGCTCATGGCCGGCCAGCATGACATCGGAGCCACCTTGGTAAACCAGCGGTTCCACTTCGTAGCCTGGCGGAATCGGCTCTTGCCGCCATTGGTACATGAGCTTGGCATGTTGACGGTACACAGAGGCATCGGCCCATTGGTAGGCGCGCGGCAGGGGTGCCATCAGGTGCTCTGCCTGGTAGGGATCGGCGCCTTGCCAATGCCGGGCATCCCATTCACTTTGAGCCACCAGCAACTCTGGGGCAAGCATGGCCCAGTCATCCAATGCAGCTTGCAGCGTGGCGGCGATGTGGGGAACGGCGGCTACGTGTTGCAGGCTGGCATCCACCAGGACGAGTTCGCCATCTCGGCGGCCATTGTGACGCGTGGCCAAGCGCAGGGGTTCAGGATGTCGCATCCCCCCGATTGTGCCAATGCCGAGCGCCTCGCACACCGCGTTATTGCGGCGACTTCGCTGCGGCCAGGAGTGGCTTCAGGCAGTGGCGGTGACGTTACGCAAACGGATGTGGAGTTCGCGCAATTGCTTTTCGTCGACCGGTGACGGGGCCTGGGTCAACAGGCACTGGGCGCGCTGGGTCTTGGGGAAGGCAATCACGTCGCGGATCGAGTCAGCGCCCGTCATCAACGTGACGATGCGGTCCAGGCCGAAGGCGAGGCCACCATGCGGTGGCGCGCCGTATTGCAGTGCGTCCAGCAGAAAGCCGAACTTCAACTGGGCTTCCTCGGGGGTGATCTTCAAGGCGTCAAACACTTTTTGCTGCACATCGGCGCGGTGGATACGCACCGAGCCACCACCGATTTCCCAGCCGTTGAGCACCATGTCGTAGCCCTTGGCAATGCACTTCTCGGGTGCGGTGACCATCCAGTCTTCGTGGCCGTCCTTGGGCGCGGTGAACGGGTGGTGCACCGCGGTGTAGCGCTGCGACTCTTCGTCAAACTCGAACATCGGGAAGTCGACCACCCACATCGGGGCCCAGCGGTTTTCAAAGAGGCCCGATTTCTTGGCGAAGTCGCTCAAGCCAATCTTGATGCGCAAAGCGCCAATCGCGTCGTTGACGATCTTGGCCTTGTCTGCGCCGAAGAACAGCAAGTCGCCATCTTGCGCGCCGGTGCGCCCCAGAATGTCGGCGACCGCTTTGTCGTGCAGGTTTTTCACGATCGGTGACTGCAGGCCGTCCCGGCCTTTGGCCACTTCATTGACCTTGATCCAGGCCAGGCCCTTGGCGCCATAGATTTTGACGAACTCGGTGTAGCCATCAATCTCGCTGCGACTCATTTGGCCGCCCTGCGGCACACGCAAGGCCACCACGCGACCACCCGGGGTGGTGGCGGGGCCGGAGAAAACCTTGAAGTCCACATCGGCCATCACATCGGTGAGTTCGGTGAACTCCATCTTGATGCGCAGGTCGGGCTTGTCGGAGCCGAAGCGGTGCATGGCTTCGGCATAGGCCATGACGGGGAACTCGCCCAACTCGACATTCAGCACATTCTTGAAGACCTTGCAAATCATGCCTTGGAACATGGTGCGAATGTCTTCTTCGCCGAGGAAGGAGGTTTCGATATCGATCTGGGTGAACTCGGGCTGGCGATCGGCGCGCAGGTCTTCGTCGCGGAAACACTTGGTGATTTGGTAGTAGCGGTCGTAGCCGGCCACCATCAACAATTGCTTGAACAACTGGGGCGACTGGGGCAGCGCAAAGAACTGGCCATCGTGGACGCGGCTGGGCACCAGATAGTCGCGCGCGCCTTCGGGCGTACTCTTGGTGAGCATGGGCGTTTCAATGTCGATGAAACCTTCGGTGTCCAGAAACTTGCGAACCTCCATCGCCACCTTGTAGCGCAGCATCAGGTTGTTCTGCATGTACGGGCGGCGCAGGTCCAGCACGCGGTGTGTGAGGCGCGTGGTCTCGGACAGGTTTTCATCGTCGAGCAGGAAGGGCGGCGTCACCGAGGGGTTGAGCACGGTCAGCTCGTGGCACAGCACTTCGATCTTGCCACTCTTGAGGTTGTCGTTGGTGGTGCCTTCGGGGCGCGGGCGCACCACGCCCTTGACCTGCACGCAAAACTCGTTGCGCAAGCCTTCGGCGGTCTTGAACATCTCGGGGCGGTCAGGGTCGCACACCACTTGCACATAGCCTTCGCGATCACGCAGGTCCACAAAGATCACGCCGCCATGGTCGCGCCGACGGTTCACCCAGCCGCACAGCGTGACGGTTTGGGTGTTGAGGGCCTCGGTCACCAGACCGCAGTAATGGGAACGCATGGACATATCAGTTTCTCTTGGTAGGTAAAGACGGGGGTGGCGCCGCAGGTTCGGGCTGTGCGTTGGCATCGGGTGCCACGGCCCCCATGGAAATCACATAGGTCAGCGCCTGGTCCACGCTCATGTCGAGTTCGCGAACATCACTGCGCTTGACCATCAGAAAAAAGCCGCTGGTCGGGTTGGGCGTGGTGGGGACATAAATGCTCAGGTAGTCCTCGCCCAATTGCTCGGCCACTTCGCCCATGGGGGAGCCTGTCTGGAAGGCAATTGTCCAGGCGCCGGCATGCGGGTACTGCACCAACAAGGCTTTGCGAAAGGCATTGCCATTGCTGGAGAACAGCGTGTCGGACACTTTTTTGACACTTGTGTAAATGGATTTGACAATGGGAATGTGGGTGAACAAACGGTCCCATTGCTTGACCCACCAGCGGCCGGCCACATTGGACACCAAGGCGCCTGTGATCAGCAGGCCAATCAGCACCATCAGGACGCCCAGGCCGTGCATGGCCCGCAAGGTTTCGAGCAGCGCGTCTTGGCTGTGGGGCATGACCGTGCCCAGGCCTGTCAGCAGGCTGCCAAAGACGCTGTCCAGCGTCCCGATCAGCCACATCAGCACCCAGACCGTGATGGCCAGTGGAAGCCAGACCAGCAAGCCGGCCAACAGGTATTTTTTAATAGGCATGGTAAGTTGCTCAGTGGCAGGCACAAGAGGCGCCGCAACCACCTGCTGCCGCACCGCCAGCATCGCTGGACGCTGCCGTGGTGGTAGCGCTTTCGCTGGCTGCAGCTGCGCTGGCAGGCGCGCTGGTAGCGGCCGCGCCGCCGCCTTTGAAATCGGTGGCGTACCAACCCGAGCCCTTGAGCTGGAAGCCCGCGGCGGTAAGTTGTTTGCTGAAGGTGTCTTGGCCGCAGGAAGGGCACTGGGTCAAGGGGTCATCCGAGATTTTTTGCAGGACGTCCTTGGCATGGCCGCAGGACCCGCATTTGTAGGCATAAATGGGCATGGCAGGATTTTTCTGGAAAACCCTGAATTATAGGTTGACTGCGTCCTTCACACCTGCCAAATGGTGATGCCCGCCCCTTTGGTTGCGCAGCGCTTGTGGGCCCAGCGAGCCCACCAGCATGCCCACCAGCCCCGCCAGCACGCCGGCCAACTGGGCAGGGAAGGTTTCTCCAGCAGGTGTGGCCAGGAAAAGCACCCAGGTCAGGATGCCCAGTACCATGGAAAACACCGCGCCTTGGGTGGTCGCGCGGGACCAGTACAGCCCGAACACCAGCGGAATGAAAGCACCCACCAAGGTCACCTGGTAGGCCCCGGAGACCATTTCATAAATACTGGTGCCCTGCATCGCAATGGCATAGGTCAGCACCAGGGCGCTGAACACCAGCACCGTCACACGCATGGCCTTCAAGCCTTGCTGATCGCTCATGTGCGGATGAAACTGGCGCCAGATGTTTTCGGTGAAGGTCACGCTGGGCGCCAGCAAGGTGGCCGAAGCGGCCGACTTGATGGCCGACAGCAGCGCGCCAAAAAACAGCACCTGCATCACAAAGGGCATTTGCTCCATCACCAGCGTGGGCAGCACGCGTTGCGGGTCTTCGGCCACCAACTGGGCCGCCTTTTCGGGCATGATGATCAAGGCGCTGACCACCAAAAACATGGGCACAAAAGCGAACAGGATGTAGCACAGGCCGCCAATCACCGGCCCGCGCGTGGCCGCCTTCAAGCTGTTGGCCGACATGACCCGCTGAAACACATCCTGCTGCGGAATCGAGCCCAGCATCATGGTGATGGCTGCTGCAAAGAAAAACACCACATCATGGAAATTGGGCTCAGGCCAAAAGTGAAAAAGCTCTTTGCTCAGAGCCAACTTGAGCACCTCGTCGGCGCCGCCGGCTTGCTGGCCGGCAAACACCGCCAGAATAGCCAGGCCCAGCACCAGAATGATCATCTGAATGAAATCGGTGATAGCCACCGACCACATGCCACCAAACAGGGTATAGGCCAGGATCGACACCACGCCAATCGCCATCCCCAGAGGCATGCCAATGGCGCCACCGGACAGAATGTTGAACACCAGGCCCAGGGCCGTCACCTGTGCCGACACCCACCCCAGGTAGCTGAGCATGATGATCACCGAGCAAGACACCTCCACCACGCGGCCATAGCGCTCTCGGTAGTAGTCGCTGATGGTCAACAAGGTCATGCGGTACAACTTGGCCGCGAAAAACAGGCCCACCAGAACCAGACAGGTCCCTGCGCCAAAAGGATCTTCCACCACGCCGTTCAAGCCACTGTTGACGAACTTGGCAGGAATGCCCAGCACGGTTTCGGAGCCAAACCAAGTGGCAAAGGTGGTGGTGACAATCATGGCCAGCGGCAGGTGACGCCCGGCAATGGCAAAGTCAGACGAGTTTTTAACGCGCTTGGCCGCGAACAGGCCAATCGCGATGGTGACCAACAGGTAAACGATGACCAGAGTGAGCAACACGGGTCTTTCCCTCCAATGACGGCAATCCGCTTATTGAATCTGAAAAACGACTTGCATGGCGATCAGGCCCAGAATAAACCCCAGGCCCCCCCAGAGGATTCGGAACAACAAACGCTGGGTCCGCGTTTGCGCTTCGATCAGGCGCTGCAGATCGGTCGGCGGCGCGCTTTGGCGATGGCGCAAGAAATCATGGACCAGGCGAGGCAGTTCGGGCAACAACTTGGCATAGCGGGGCGCCTCGGACTTGAGCTGGGCCCAGAGTTTTTGCGGCCCGACCTGGTCCATCATCCACTTCTCCAGGAAAGGCTTGGCAGTGCTCCACAAATCCAGGTCCGGGTCGAGTTGCCGGCCCAAGCCCTCAATGTTCAGCAAGGTTTTTTGCAAGAGCACCAACTGCGGCTGAATTTCCACATGGAAACGGCGCGAGGTTTGGAACAGGCGCATGAGCACCATGCCCAGGGAAATCTCTTTCAGCGGCCGATCGAAGTAAGGCTCGCAGACCGCGCGAATGGCCGCCTCCAACTCGTCGATGCGGGTCTCGGCAGGCACCCAGCCAGACTCGACATGTAACTCGGCCACCCGCTTGTAATCGCGTCGGAAAAAAGCGGTGAAGTTTTGCGCCAGGTATTCCTTGTCGAACTCGGTCAAGGTGCCGACGATGCCAAAGTCCAGCGACACATAGCGGCCGAAGGTGGCGGGGTCCAGACTGACCTGAATGTTGCCGGGGTGCATGTCGGCATGAAAAAAGCCGTCGCGAAACACCTGCGTGAAAAACAAGGTGACGCCATCGCGCGCCAACTGGGGAATGTCCACGCCCGCTTCGCGCAAGCGCTCCACCTGGTTGATGGGCACGCCATCCATGCGCTCCATGACGATGACTTCGGTGTGGCAAAAGTCCCAAAGCATTTCGGGAATCAGCACCAGGTTCAGACCCTCCATGTTGCGACGCAACTGGGCAGCATTGGCGGCCTCGCGCACCAGGTCCAACTCGTCATGGAGGTATTTGTCAAACTCACCCACCACCTCGCGCGGCTTGAGGCGGCGGCCATCCGCAGACAGGCGCTCCAGCCAGGAGGCCATCATGCGCATCAGGGACAGGTCTTTTTCGATCACCCGCAGCATGTTGGGGCGCAGCACCTTGACGGCGACCTCGCGCTCCAGGCCTTCGCGCGTTTTCAGCGAGGCAAAATGCACCTGCGCTATGGAAGCGCTGGCCACCGGCTGACGGTCAAAGCGGGTGAACACTTCGTCCACCGGACGGCCAAAGGCGCGTTCGATGGTGGCCACCGCCACTTCAGAGGGAAACGGCGGCACCCGGTCTTGCAGCAGGGCCAGCTCGTTGGCGATGTCGCTGGGCAACAAATCGCGGCGGGTCGAAAGCACCTGGCCAAACTTGACGAAGATGGGGCCCAGGTGTTCCAACGCCTGGCGCAAGCGCTGGCCGCGCGGCGCCTCGAGCTTGCGCCCCAGGCGAAGCACGCGGGTGAGGCCCCGCAACCACGGCCGGTCCAGGCCGTCCAGCACCAGCTGGTCGAGACCGAAGCGAAAAACGATCCAAAAAATATAAAGGCTGCGGTACAGGCGGCTCATGGGGTGGCGCCCTCGGAGGCAGCACCCGCAGCGTCACGGCGTTGCGCCACAAAGGTCTTCAAGCCGGCCATCACGCGCTGCGCCATCTGCGCCAGGGTGTGGGCGGGGGCGTCGCCGATCAGGCGCGCCAAATCTTCTTCAGGGTCCCAGCGCACATGGTCGACCAGCCAGTTGACCTCGGCTGCCAATTGCACGTCGCCTTCGATGCGTACCGGTGGACGCTGGCCTTGCATGACGGTCTTCACCAGCTCGAAGGGCGACGGCTCATTCAGGCTCAAGACCAAGTCTGCCTGTTCCGAGGGCGCTTGGCGCTCCAGCAAACCGGCGGGGGTGAAAGCCACTTCGAAATGGAGGTCGCGCCAACGCAGTTGCACGCGTCGCCCTTTTTGGCGCAGCAAGCGCTGCTGAGCCTGGGGTTCGTGCATGAGCACATGGTTCAAAAACAGCACCAGGCGCTGTTGCGCCTCATCCACCAGCCAGGCCGGCGGCTTGAGGCCATTCAGGGCCTGTTCGGCCCATTCGGGAAAGCGGGGGAAGGGAGACGTTGCCATGGCTGGATTGTCCCTCAAACCACCCCCCGCTGCGGGCGTGGGGCGATGACCTTATTGCAGGGCCTGGACACCCGCGACCAACCAGCCCACCTGGCCAGCCTTCGGTCGGGTCATGTTCCAGACTTCACGGAAGGGGCTGGGGCCAGCAGAAGGCTCTTCGCGAATCATGCCGGAGAACTCGACGCTGGCCATGTAGCCCTCGCCCAGATCTTCAATGCCCAGCAACTGCGCTTCGATCATGACCACTTCGGTCTTGTTCGGCGCGCCACTGGCATGGGCTTCACGCTCAGCCAACTGGGTCTTGATTTCAGCCAGCATGGCATCGGTCATCATGGCGCGCAGGGCGGGAATGTCCGAGCGGTCCCAGGCGTCTTGCAGGGAAATGAAATTTTGCTTGGCGGCAGACACAAAGCCCGCCACATCGAAGTCTGCAGGAATGGTCCAGTTTTGGTGTCCGCCAATCAGGGCCGAGCCAATCATGGAACCCGAGCGGGTGGCCGAGGGTGCGGGGGCAGCCGCAGGCTCAAACGAGGCGGTCTGACCTTCCCAGGGACGGGCCGAGGCATCGTTGCCCACGTTCTTGGGGTTGTATTGCGGAACGGATTGAGGATCAACTGCCGAGCCAGCGCCTTCAAAGGCGTAGGGGCTGCGCTCTTGCTGTGGCGCCGCGCGGCGGCGCATGACCATGCCCACCACCACCATGATGACCAGGGCCAACAGTCCGAACATCAGGAACTGGCCGAATTCAGCGCCGAAGCCCAGGGAGTGGGCCAGCCAGGCCAGGCCCAAGCCAGCCGCCAGGCCGCCAAGCATGGCGCCCCAGGGTTTGCGCTGAGGTTGTGCCGCCGCGGCGGGCGCCGGTGCAGGGGCGGGCGTCGGCGCCGCAGCCGGTGCGGGGGCTGCATTTTGCGCAGGCGCGCCAGCAGGTGCCGGCTTGGCGGCTTCACGCTGCGTGACATTGTTGGATTGCTGGCCCACAGACTTGCCACCACCCAGACGCTTGGACGCCTCGGCATGCAGGCTAGACAGCGAGAGGAACAGCGCCAGAACCAAAGAACCCAATTTCATGTTCATGTCTACTCCGTTAGTGATTGAATCAACACTTGATTCCAACATGCAATGCCACTACCCCGGCGCTCATGTTGTGAATGTCCACATGGCCAAAGCCATTTTCTTTCATAAGGTCTTTCAAGGCTTCCTGCCCCGGGTGCATGCGAATCGATTCGGCCAAGTAGCGGTAGCTGGCATCGTCACCCGCCACCCATTTACCCAGGCGAGGCAGGATGTTGAACGAGTACCAATCGTAGGTTTTTTCCAGGGGCTTGGCGACTCTGGAAAACTCCAATACCAGCAACTTCCCGCCAGGTTTCAGCACCCGCGCCATCTCACGCAAAGCCTGGTCTTTATGGGTCATGTTACGCAAGCCAAAGGCGACGCTGACCCGGTCAAAGTAGGCATCGGGGAATGGCAGCTTTTCGGCATCGCAAACGAAGGTCGGCAGCACTTGACCCAAGTTGAGCAAGCGGTCTCGGCCCGTGCGCAACATGGCTTCGTTGATGTCGGTGTGCACGACCTGACCGCCAGAGCCCACTTTTTTTGCAAACGCCAGTGACAAATCGCCGGTGCCCCCGGCAATGTCGAGCACACGGTGACCCGGCTGCACATCGGCCACCATGACGGTGTAAGCCTTCCAGGCGCGGTGCAGGCCCATGGACATCAGGTCGTTCATGATGTCGTATTTGGAGGCCACCGAGTCGAACACGCCACGCACACGCTTGGCCTTGTCGCGCTCGTCGACGGTTTGAAATCCGAAATGGGTACTGCTCATGGTGATTGGAATGTTAGCGGCTGAAGCTTTCAGTTCAGTGACTGTGGCCACAGGCGTGGCCGCCTGCTTCAGGCATCGGGTCATCACGTTGCACGCCCGCCTCTTGCAAGCGCTTGGCGTAAGCGTCCCATAACTCGTCTTGCTGCGTACCCAGAAAGTACAGGTAATCCCAGGAAAAAATGCCGCTGTCATGGCCATCGCTGAAAATGGGCTTCACCGCGTAGTTGCCCACCGGCTCCAGTGCCGTCAGGGTCACTTGGCGTTTGCCGGTCTGCAACACCTCTTGCCCCGGGCCATGGCCTTGCACTTCTGCCGAGGGGCTGTAAATGCGCATCAGCTCGAAAGGGATGCGAAAGGCCTCGCCATTGGCAAAGCTGACCTCGAGCAAGCGAGACTGGCCGTGCACCGTGATGTCTTGCGGTTGCGGGGTGTTTTTGTTCAATCCTGCCATAGCATCTCCTTAGACCAGCACGCGCTCAATGCCGCCGCTGTTGGCCGCTTGGACATAGCTGGGCAGCCAGGCCTCTCCCAGAATTTGGCGCGCCATCTCCACCACGATGTAGTCGGCCTCGAGCAAACCATTTTGCAAATCGTCGCCAAAGCGGCTCAAGCCCTGCAGGCAGCTGGGGCAGCTGGTGAGAATTTTCACGTTGCCCTGGGCTTGGCCTGACATCGTTCGCAACTCCGCTTCACCCTTGCGCAGTTCTTCTTCTTTGCGAAAGCGAACCTGGGTGGAAATGTCCGGACGGGTCACGCCCAAGGTGCCCGACTCGCCGCAGCAGCGGTCCGACTTGAGCACCTGTTCGCCCACCAAAGCCTTGACCGTTTTCATCGGGTCTTGCTGTTTCATGGGGCTGTGGCAAGGGTCGTGGTAAAGGTAGGACCCCTGCTGCGCGGTGTCCAAGGTGACGCCTTTTTCGAGCAGGAACTCGTGGATGTCGACGATGCGGCAGCCCGGGAAAATTTCCTCGAACTTGTAGCCCTGCAGCTGGTCGTAGCAGGTGCCGCAGCTGACCACCACGGTCTTGATGTCCAGGTAGTTGAGCGTGTTGGCCACGCGGTGGAACAGCACCCGGTTGTCGGTGATCATCTTCTCGGCCTTGTCGAACTGGCCGCTGCCGCGCTGCGGATAGCCGCAGCAGAGGTAGCCCGGTGGCAGCACGGTCTGCACCCCGGCATGCCAGAGCATGGCCTGGGTTGCCAGGCCGACCTGGCTGAACAGGCGCTCCGAGCCGCAGCCGGGGAAGTAGAACACCGCCTCCGTCTCGGGCGTGGTGGCCTGCGGGTCGCGGATGATCGGCACGTAGTCCTTGTCCTCGATGTCCAGCAGCGCACGCGCGGTCTTCTTGGGCAGGCCGCCGGGCATCTTCTTGTTGATGAAGTGGATCACCTGCTCCTTCACCGGCGCAGCCCCGACGGTGGCCGGCGGCTTGGTCGTCTGCTTGCGGGCAAAGGCGCGCAACACGTCGTTGGCCAGGCGCTGGGCCTTGAAGCCGACGTCCACCATGGCCGAGCGCATGAACTTGATGGTCTCGGGGTTGGTGGCGTTGAGGAAGAACATGGCCGCGGCATTGCCCGGGCGCCAGGTCTTCTGCCCCATCTTGCGCAGCAGGTTGCGCATGTTCATCGACACGTCACCGAAGTCGATCTTCACCGGACAGGGCGAGAGGCACTTATGGCAGACGGTGCAGTGGTCGGCCACGTCCTCGAACTCCTGCCAGTGCTTGATGCTGACGCCGCGGCGGGTCTGCTCCTCATAGAGGAAAGCCTCCACCAGCAGCGAGGTCGCCAGGATCTTGTTGCGGGGGCTGTACAGCAGGTTGGCGCGCGGCACGTGGGTCGAGCACACCGGTTTGCACTTGCCGCAGCGCAGGCAATCCTTCACGCTGTCGGCAATGGCGCCGATGTCGCTCTGCTGCATGATCAGCGACTCGTGCCCCATGAGGCCGAAGCTCGGCGTGTAGGCATTGGTCAAATCGGCCGCCAGGCCTTGACCATCCGGCGCTACATGCTCCTGATTCCGTAGCAGCTTACCCTTGTTGAAACGCCCTTCGGGGTCGACGCGGCGCTTGTAGTCGGCAAACGGGCGCAGCTCCTCGTCGCTCAGGAACTCCAGCTTGGTGATGCCGATGCCGTGCTCGCCCGAGATCACGCCGTCGAGCGAACGCGCCAGCGCCATGATGCGCTTGACCGCGCCGTGCGCGGCCTGCAGCATCTCGTAGTCGTCGCTGTTGACCGGGATGTTGGTGTGCACATTGCCGTCGCCGGCATGCATGTGCAGCGCCACCCAGACCCGGCCCTTGAGCACGCGCTGCTGGATGGCGTTGCACTCAGCCAGCATGGGCTCGAAGGCCCGGCCGGTGAAGATGTCCTGCAGCGGCGTGCGGATCTGGGCCTTCCAGCTGGCACGCAGGGTGTGGTCCTGCAGCTGCGGGAACAGCTCGTCAACCCGGTCCAGCCAGTCCTGCCACTGGGCGCGCACCGTGCGCACCAGCTCACGGGCCTGGGCCACGCGCTCTTCCATCAGCTCGGCCGACGGCGCCTCGCTGGCATCGTCGGGCTTGCCGATGGTCAGCAGGTGCGTCAGGCTGTCCTCACCGAAGAACACCTCCAGCTCGTCACACAGCTTGAGCTTGTTGCGCAGGCTGAGCTCGATGTTGATGCGCTCAATGCCGTCGGTGTACTCGGCCATGCGCGGCAGCGGAATCACCACGTCTTCGTTGATCTTGAAGGCGTTGGTGTGGCGGCTGATGGCTGCGGTGCGCTTGCGGTCCAGCCAGAATTTTTTGCGCGCCTCGGCACTGATGGCAATGAAGCCTTCGCC
>VERE01000019.1 GCA_018882835.1 Limnohabitans sp. | reverse complement strand
CCCGCCACTTTTTCCAGGGCCTGGGCCATTTCACCCACGGTCGTCACCAAGGCTGGCAGGTTCAGGGCTGTCCTGGGACCCCATTCGGCGTCGCTGGCCTGGCCTGCGCGCAGCAGGCCCTCAATGGTGCGTCCAGGAGAGGACAACGCCACCTGGGTGTCAGGCGTGACCGGGCAGGCGCCTTTGACCCCGGCCAGGGGCTCGCGGATCATGCCGCTGAAGAAACTGGAAGCGGCACCATTGGGTTTGCCAGGACGCACACTGACAGTCATCAGGCGGGTCGAGCGGCCCCGGATGAAACCTTTGCGCGTGTAGTCGGCCACCAGTTGCTCGCCAATCAATTTTTGGATGCCATAGCTGGTTTGGGGTGTGGGCAAGGTCAGATCGGTGATGACGCTGGGCGGGGGCAGTGAGGGCTGATCGTGCACCAGGCCAAAGACCGCGAGAGAGCTCGCGAAAACCACCACGGGTTGCGTGCCCAGCTTGCGACAAGCGGCCAGCAGGGCTTCAGTGGCGGCCAGGTTGCTGCGCATGCCCAGGTCGAAGTCAGCCTCGCATTCGCCGCTCACAGCGGCTGCCAAGTGGTAGACCACGTCGGTGCCAGCGGGCACTGCAGGCGTTCCTTGCGGGCCCGCAAGCAACAAATCGTTGAGATCACCGACCAGGGACTTGACGCGTGCATCGGCCAACAAGTCGGCGGGCGGTTGCGCTCGGTCCACCAGCAGCAATTGCTGAATGGGGTGGGCTGCCGCGCCATTGACAGAGAATTGGCCTTGTGCCAGCAAGGCACGGGCCAGTCGGGCACCTAGAAAGCCGGCGCCGCCGGTGATGACAATTTTCATGGGAGTCCTGTGTTGAAAAGAAGCTTTACATGCCAGAGTAGTTGGGGCCACCACCGCCTTCGGGTGTGACCCAGACGATGTTTTGGGTGGGATCCTTGATGTCGCAGGTTTTGCAATGCACGCAGTTCTGGGCATTGATTTGCAAACGGTCCGAGCCATCGTCGTTTTTCACGAACTCATACACCCCGGCCGGGCAATAGCGGCTTTCCGGCCCGGCATACAGCGCCAGGTTGGTCTTGACGGGGACCGAGGCATCTTTGAGCGTCAAATGAGCAGGCTGGTTTTCTTCGTGGTTGGTGTTGCTGATGAACACGCTGCTCAGGCGGTCAAAGGTGAGCTTGCCATCAGGTTTCGGGTAGTCGATGGGCGTGCACTCGGCAGCAGGTCGCAGATAGGCATGGTCAGGCTTGTCGCGGTGCAAGGTCCAGGGAATGTTGCCGCGCAAGACGAACTGTTCGAAGCCGTTCATCAGGGTGGCCACGGTCAGGCCTTTTTTGAACCAGCTCTTGAAGTTGCGTGACTTGTAAAGCTCGGCGTACAACCAGCTGCTTTCGAAGGCACGCGGATAGGCGCTCAGCTCATCATGCTGACGCCCAGCCACGATGGCAGCGTAAGCGGCTTCAGCAGCCAACATGCCGGTTTTGATGGCGGCATGGCTGCCCTTGATGCGACTGACGTTCAGGTAACCGGCATCGCAGCCGACCAAAGCGCCACCGGGGAAAACGGTTTTGGGCAGGCTCATCAGGCCGCCAGCCGTGATGGCTCGCGCCCCATAGCCCAGCCGCTTGGCATTCACCTCGCCATGGCTGTCGGTGAAATACCAGCGGATGTTGGGATGGGTTTTCCAGCGTTGAAACTCTTCAAAGGGGCTCAACCAGGGGTTGCTGTAGTTCAAGCCCGTGACAAAGCCAATCGCCACTTTGTTGTCTTCCATGTGGTACATGAAAGCGCCGCCGTAGGTGTTGTTATCCAGGGGCCAGCCCGCACTGTGCATGACAAAGCCTGGGGTGTGACGGGAAGGGTCGATTTCCCAGACTTCCTTGATGCCTATGCCATAGGTCTGCGGGTCTTTTCCCTGGTCCAATTTGAACTTGGCGATCAACTGCTTGCCCAGATGGCCGCGCGCGCCCTCGGCAAACACGGTGTACTTGGCGTGCAGTTCCATGCCGAGCTGGAAATTTTCTGTGGGCTCTCCGTCTTTGCCCACACCCATGTTGCCCGTGGCCACGCCTTTGACCGAACCGTCTTCGTTGTAGAGCACTTCCGCCGCGGTAAAGCCGGGGAAGATTTCCACGCCCAGGCTCTCGGCCTGCTGGGCCAGCCAGCGGGTGAAGTTGGACAGGCTGATGATGTAGTTGCCGTGGTTCTGTGCGCACTCGGGCAACAGCATGTTCGGGGTTCGGGTGGCGCCGGTTTCGCTCAGGAAGCTCCAGGCATCATCGGTCACCGGCTGATTCAGGGGGGCGCCCAGTTCTTTCCAGTTGGGAAACAGTTCGGTCAGCGCGCGCGGGTCCATGATGGCGCCCGACAGGATGTGCGCACCCGGCTCGCCGCCTTTCTCGAGCACCACCACCGAAACATCCTGGCCTTTTTCGGCCGCGAGTTGCTTCAGGCGAATGGCCGTGGAGAGCCCGCCCGGGCCACCACCCACCACCACCACATCGTATTCCATGGCTTCGCGAGGGCCAAATTGCGCTAGGATTTCTTCGGAGGTCATGCTGTCTCACTGAATGTCTGGACGGTGATAGATTCTATGCCGTGCGGCAGGCTTTCTGACCCTGGTGACAGCAACCCCTTTTGGAGATCAAACATGGCGTATTCACTCGATTTGTCCGGACGCGTTGCCCTGGTCACAGGGGCTTCCAGTGGCCTGGGAGCGCAATTTGCCAAAACCCTGGCGCAAGCGGGCGCTGCGGTCGTCTTGGCCAGTCGCCGAGTTGACAAACTGAAAGAGTTGCGCGCCCACATCGAAGCTACCGGTGGCGACGCTCATGTGGTCAGCCTGGACGTTACCGATGTCGACAGCATCAAGGCTGCCGTGGCGCATGCCGAAACCGAGGTCGGTCCGATCGATATATTGATCAACAACTCCGGTGTCAGCACCACCCAGCGGTTGCTGGATGTGCAGGAGGATGACTACGACTTCATTTTCAATACCAATGTGCGTGGCGCATTTTTTGTGGCCCAGGAGGTCGGCAAGCGCATGGTGGCCCGAGCCAAAGGGGCGGCGCCAGGCACTTACACGGGGGGGCGCATCATCAACATCGCATCCATGGCGGGGCTGAAGGTGTTGCCTCAAATTGGGGCGTATTGCATGAGCAAAGCCGCTGTGATCCAGATGACGCGCGCCATGGCGCTCGAGTGGGGGCGCTTTGACATCAATGTCAACGCCATCTGCCCGGGCTACATTGACACCGAAATCAACCACCATCATTGGCAAACCGAACAAGGTCAAAAGTTGGTCAACATGCTGCCCCGCAAGCGCGTGGGTCATCCCAAGGATTTGGACGCCTTGCTGGTGATGTTGTCCAGCGGCGAGAGCCAGTTCATCAACGGCGCCATCATTGCGGCGGACGACGGATTCGCCCTGTGAGAATTGAATTGCCCGAGCGTAAAAAGCTCGTTTACGAACATTTGTTGCCGATACGCTGGGGTGACATGGATGCCATGGGCCATGTCAACAATGTGAGTTACTTTCGATTCATGGAAACCACGCGCATTGACTGGTTCCGCTCCATGAATGTGCAGCCCGACGCCCAGGGCGAAGGCCCCATCATCGTCAATGCGTTTTGCAACTTCTACCGGCAACTGGTTTACCCAGGGGACATTCGCATGAAGATGTACGCCAGCGATCCGGCGCGCTCTACCTTTGAAACCTGGACGACCATGGAAATGGCGGACGAACCCGGGGTGATCTACGCAGCCGGTGGCGCCACCACCATCTGGGTGGACTTTCAGGCGCAGAAAGCCGTGGCTTTGCCCGAGTTCATGCGCCAGGTGGTGACGGCAACCTGAATCTCAGGCCGCTGGCTTGGCTTTGGGAATGCGGCCCATCACATAGAACTCGGGGTTGGGCATCATGCCGCTGAAACTGGCCATGCGGTTGGAGAGGCCAAAGAAGGCTGTGATGGCCGCGATGTCCCAAATGTCTTCGTCGCTGAAGCCGTGTGCGTGCAACGCGGCAAAGTCGGCCTCTTCAATTTCATCGCTGTGCTGGCACACCTTCATGGCGAAGTCCAGCATGGCGCGCTGTCTGGGGGTGATGTCTGCCTTTCGGTAATTCACTGCGACCTGATCGGCGACAAGCGGTTTCTTTTCATAAATCCGCAAGATGGCGCCATGCGCCACCACACAGTAAAGGCAGTTGTTGGCGGCGCTGGTGGTGGTAACGATCATCTCCCGGTCACCTTTGGTCAGGCCCGAGTCCTCCTTGAGCATCAAGGCATCGTGGTAAGCAAAAAAGGCCCGCCACTCGGCCGGACGACGCGCCAGGGCCAGAAAAACGTTGGGCACAAAGCCAGCTTTTTCCTGGACCTCGAGCACTTTGGCGTGGATGTCCTCCGGCAGGTCTTTGATTTCGGGTGCAGGGTAGCGAGCGGTCATAAGCTGATCTCCAAATTTTTTTCGATCTTAACAGCGGGCCCTTCAACTGCCGGCCACCAGTTTGTGAACCAAGTCTGCCGTGGTGGATGACTTGTATTTGCGCATCAGTCGTGCTCGGTAAATTTCCACGGTGCGGTGGCTGATGTGCAAGACTTTGCCAATTTCCTTGGAGGTCATGCCATCCATCAGCAAGGCCGCAACTTCGCGTTCACGCGGCGTCAATTCGGCTTTGACGGCGCGGTGAGCGCTCAGATCTTCGAAGCTCCAGATACCGGCTTCGTGGGGCGAGGCGCGGTTCAACGCGCGCCCTGTGACATGGCACCAGAAGGGCTCGCCCTTCGAAGCGCCGTCAATGCGCTTCATGACGCGGTCGTCGGCGTACAAGCCTCGGGTGTTCAGAATAGGCTCGATGCGGGCGCCCGTGCGCTCATACTCGTCTGCGCTAGGGTAAAGCAGCAGGAAGGACTGGCCAATCAATTGCTCACGGGTGGCGCCAAACATGTCGCACAGTCGTTGGTTGCAATCCACCATGATGCGGTGACGTGACAACACCAGGCCAATCGGGGCCAAATCAAAAGCGAGACGGTAATCGATGTCCATGGCAGCAGGAGAGGGCGGGGCAGCCCTTACGAAAAACTACGTATTCAAATACGTAGTATCGTAGCGCTTGTTTATCTTGCAAAGTCTGGAGTTTCCCTTGAACAAGATTTATCCCTCCGCCGCGGCGGCACTGCAAGGCATTGTTGCCGATGGCCAGTTGATGGCCGTGGGCGGTTTCGGTTTGTGCGGCATTCCCGAAGCCTTGATTGATGCCTTGCGCGATTCCGCCGTGAAAAACCTGACCGTGATTTCCAACAATGCGGGCGTCGATGGCTTTGGCCTCGGCAAGTTATTGGAAACACGCCAAATTTCCAAAATGATTTCGTCTTACGTGGGTGAGAACAAAGAGTTTGAGCGGCAATTTCTGGCGGGGGAATTGGCTCTGGAATTCACGCCCCAAGGCACGCTGGCCGAAAAGCTTCGCGCAGGTGGCGCAGGCATTCCTGCCTTTTTCACCAAAACCGGCGTTGGCACCGTGGTGGCCGATGGCAAGGAGTTGCGGGAGTTCGATGGCGAAACCTATGTGATGGAGCGCGCCCTGGTGCCCGAGGTTTCGCTGGTCAAAGCCTTCCGCGCAGACAAGTCTGGCAATCTTCAATTCCGGTTCACGGCACGCAACTTCAATCCCGCCGTGGCCATGGCGGGCAAGATCTGCGTGGTGGAAGTGGAGGAAATCGTTGAAACCGGTGCCATGCATCCCGACGAAATTCACCTGCCCGGCATTTACGTTCACCGCATCGTGCACAACCCGACGCCCGAAAAGCGCATCGAAAAACGCACCATCACAGAGAAAGCAGGAGTCTGATCATGCCTTGGAGTCAAGACCAAATGGCCGCACGGGCGGCAAAAGAGCTGCAAGACGGTTTTTATGTGAACCTGGGCATTGGCATTCCCACCCTGGTGGCCAACCATGTGCCGGCCGACATTGAGGTGTGGCTGCAATCCGAGAACGGCATGCTGGGCATCGGTCCTTTTCCGACCGAAGAGAATGTGGACGCCGACCTGATCAATGCCGGCAAGCAGACCGTGACCACCATTGCTGGCTCCTCAATCTTCGGCAGCCATGACAGCTTCGCCATGATTCGCGGCGGCAAGATCAATCTGTCCATCCTGGGCGCCATGCAAGTCAGCGAGAAGGGCGACCTCGCCAACTGGATGATTCCGGGTAAGATGGTCAAAGGCATGGGCGGCGCCATGGACCTGGTGGCGGGCGTTAAACGCGTCATCATCCTGATGGAGCACGTGGCCAAAAAGAAAGATGGCACAGAAGATCTGAAGATCCTCAAAGAATGCAATCTGCCGCTGACCGGCGTGGGGGTGGTGGATCGCATCATCACCGATTTGGCCGTCATGGACGTCACGCCGCAAGGCTTGAAGGTGGTCGAAATGGCCCCGGGCGTGACGCGTGAGTTTTTGCAAAGCAAGACCGGCGTCACCCTGATCTGACAGCGACACAAATCTGACATGCCGGTGTGATACAAACTCCGGTATGTTTTTATTTCGTTCGATGTCGAGAACAGGTCGATGCCTTGGGCTGATGGCCCTGGGTTTGTGGATGGGTGCGGATGCACAGGCTGCGCGCCCCATGATCACCGACGATGCCAACATTGTGGATGCGCAAAGTTGTCAGCTCGAGAGTTGGGTGAAAACCGCGCAAGCCAGCCTTGAGCGCTGGGCCATCCCTGGTTGCAATTTCGCTTTGGATACCGAAGTGTCAGTGGGCGGCAACGCTCAAAACACCGTGGCCGGTGGAGATTCGCAGTTTTGGCTGTTTCAGGCCAAGAAGCGCTGGAAAAAAGTGGAACTCCACTCCTGGGGACTGTCAACTACCGTGGGACGGGTCACCGAGAGGCCCGGGCGCAGCCAGCAACTGGCCTCACAACTTGTGCCGCCGCCTTCCGCACAGGACACCTACCTGAATGTGCCCATCACTTGGGCGGTAGCTGGCGATCGATTTATTCACTTGAATCTTGGCTGGATTCACCATGAGCGTTTGAACATATCTCATCCGACCTGGGGGCTGGGTGGGGAGTATGGTTTGACCCCCCGCATGTTTGCCATTGGTGAAGTCTTTGGTGAAAGTGGCATGCAAAACAAAACCCAAATGGGCTTGCGCTATTGGGTCAAACCGCAGAAGTTGCAACTCGACACAACTTACGGCCAACCCCTGAGAGGCGGCAAAGAGGAGCGCTGGCTGTCGATCGGCTTGCGTTGGCTGTCCGATGCCTTGTATTGAATCGGAGTGTTTCTTGCCTTTGGGAGCACCCTGGTGCTGGATGGATTTGCCTTGAGTTGAATATCGAATTTGGAGCGGGTGAAGGGAATCGAACCCTCGTCTAAAGCTTGGGAAGCTGCCGTTCTACCATTGAACTACACCCGCGTGAAAATGAATTGTACCGATGTTCAACTGCCTTCAGCGGGCCTCAACCGTCAGCGGCTGCGCTGGAATTGATTCGCAGCATTTCCTGACTCAGCGTCTCGAAGTGCTTGAGGGTCAGAGCGGTGGGCACCAGATATTTGGTTCGGCGATTGCCCTCATTGAATTCATGCGTGATCAAGCTGGCAATGCGGAGTTGCTCGAGCTTGCGATGGATGCTGGCCGGTGAAGCGATCCGAGAGAGTTGCATGGCACCCGATACCGTCATGGCCTGTCCTTCAAAGTGGGCAACCGTGATTGTTTCCAGCAACCGGACAGATTCCGCATCCAGTCGCTGAAAGGGACCTTGCGATTCCAGTCGATGGACAACCTGTATCAACCGCAGATAGGCAGAAGCCAGGGGGGGCGACATTTGATCTCCATTAAGTAATCACTGAATCAATAATTCCGGGAGTGTATTCGGACCAGGGCTGTTTCCCTAGTCTTTTGAGTGACTGAATTAATGCTTTGATAAACTTAATAAAGGATATAGAAACTAATAATATTCAAAGTATGAGGTCATTTTGAAACTTTGAAAAAATAGACTAAATTAAAGCCCATGCGCAAAAGCCAAGCCCTGTCCTACTTGCTCGTGCTGTCTCTTTTGACACTCAGTGCTCAAATTCATGCACAGAGTGATGATTGCAATGCCATCAAGGACTCGGACAAGCAAAACTACTGCAAGGCGACAACGTCAGACAAGCCTGCCTTCTGCGCCAAGATCAGCAACAACGATACTCGCAACCTTTGCTTGGCCAAAACGCATAACCAGGCCCGCTACTGTCAAGGCATCAGCACAGCCAAAATCAAGGAGCGCTGTTTGCAGAGCATTCGCTGATTGCCCGGTGCAGCATGGGTTAGCGCTCGCGAAAGCTCAGCCGGCTTTGAGCGTGTGCTGAAGGGCTTTTTCAACCTTTTCGAAATAACGCTGTGCCGCCACCGTAGGGGCCATGTATTTCGTTCGGCGGTTGCCCCCTTCAAAAACGGCATCAATCATGCCCATTTCACGAAGTTGGTCTAACTTGCGGTGCAAGGTTGCCGGAGAGGCAATGTGATTGAGTGCCATGGCTTCGGTGACCGTCAAGGGGTCGCGTTGGTCGTAGCGAATGGCAATCACTTCAAGCAGGCGCTTGGCCTCCAGGTCCATGGGAGGCAACTCATCGCTGTTTTCAATCGCATGCAGCAAGCTGAGAAATCGCAAATAAATGGGGTTGGGTTTCATGCCAGTACAGGGTTTGATTGAAGAGCAAGGAGGTTGGCGGCATTCTATACGCCTGAATTGCGCCAGATGAAAGCATTACCAAATATTGTGTTTTTGACAAATTTAGCGAAGCACATCCCCGATGCAGAGGTATTTCATCTCGACATATTCCTCCATGCCATGCGACGAGCCCTCGCGGCCCAGGCCAGAGTGCTTGACGCCGCCAAACGGCACATGTTCGGTCGCAATGATGCCTACATTGATCCCGACCATGCCGTATTCCAGGGCTTCGCTGACACGGAAGATGCGCCCCACGTCGCGGCTGTAAAAGTAGCTGGCCAAGCCAAACTCGGTGTTGTTGGCGGCATCAATTGCTTCCTGCTCGGTCTTGAAGCGGAAGATGGGCGCAAACGGGCCGAAGGTTTCTTCCTTGGCACACAGCATGTCAGGCGTTGCATTCGCCACCACGGTGGGCTGGAAAAATTGCCCTTTCAGCACTTGCCCGCCAGTGACCAGTTGGCCGCCGCGCTGAATGGCATCTTGGACGTGGCGCTGGACTTTCTCGATGGCGGCAGGCTCGATCAAGGGGCCCTGGACCACACCGTCCTCAAAGCCGTTGCCCACTTTCAGTGACTGAACCTTGGCGGCGAATTTTTTGACAAATTCGTCGTAAACGCCTTCTTGCACATAGATCCGGTTGGCGCAAACGCAGGTTTGGCCAGCGTTACGGTATTTGCTGGCCATGGCGCCTTCGACGGCGGAGTCGACATCGGCATCGTCAAACACCAGGAAGGGCGCGTTGCCACCCAGCTCCAGTGACAGTTTTTTGATGGAGGGGGCCGACTGGGCCATCAGGATGCGGCCCACTTCTGTGGAGCCAGTGAAGCTGATGTGACGCACCACATCGCTGGCGCAAAACACTTTGCCCACGGCAATGCTGTTGGCGGAGTCCGCCGTGAGCACGTTCAGCACGCCGGCAGGGATGCCGGCGCGCACGGCCAGTTCTGCTGCAGCCAGCGCAGTGAGGGGCGTCAATTCGGCCGGTTTGATGACCACCGGGCAGCCCGCAGCCAGGGCAGGGGCGACCTTGCGGGTGATCATGGCCAGAGGGAAATTCCAGGGCGTAATGGCTGCGCAGACGCCGATGGGCTGCTTGATGACCATCAAGCGGCGGTTGTTGTCGAACTGCGGTAAGGTTTCGCCATTGACGCGCTTGGCTTCCTCTGCAAACCATTCGACAAAGCTGGCGCCGTAAGTCACCTCTCCCTTGGCCTCTGCAAAGGGCTTGCCTTGTTCGGCAGTCATCAGGCGGCCAAGGTCCTCAACATTGGCCATCAGCAGGTCGTACCACTTGCGCAGCAGAACGCTGCGTTCTTTGCCGGTTTTGCTGCGCCATGCAGGCCAGGCGGCATTGGCGGCGGCAATCGCCGCTTCGGCTTCGGCGGGGCCCAGGTTGGCAACATCGGCCAGCTTGGCGCCGGTGGCCGGATCCGTCACGTCAAAGCGGCTGCTACCGGCCAGCCATTGCCCATTGATCAGGGCATCGGTCTTCAAGAGGCTGGGGTCATTGAGCAGGGCGAGGGGGGAAGTTTTCATGTCCATGGTGCGTCTCCTAGCAAGTTTGCAAGGATACCGCCACCAACGATTCCCACAAGACCCTGGGGTGACAGGTGAAACCTATAATCAAAGGTTCCAATTTTTTCGTCCTGACAATGAGCACACCCCAATTTTCCGTGGCCGACATCCGCAAGACCTTTTTGGACTTCTTCGCTGCCAAGGGTCATACCGTGGTGGCATCCAGCCCGCTGGTGCCAGGCAACGATCCCACGCTGATGTTCACCAACTCTGGCATGGTGCAATTCAAGGACGTTTTTCTGGGCACAGACAAACGCTCCTATGTCCGCGCTGCCTCGGTGCAAGCCTGCCTGCGCGCCGGCGGAAAGCACAACGATTTGGAGAACGTGGGCTACACCGCACGGCATCACACCTTTTTTGAAATGCTGGGCAACTGGAGTTTTGGCGATTACTTCAAGCGCGAGAGCCTCACCTGGGCCTGGGAACTGCTGACCCAGGTCTACAAGCTGCCCGCAGACAAGCTGTGGGCTACGGTGTACATCGAGGATGACGAAGCCTACGACATCTGGACGAAAGAAATTGGCCTGCCACCCGAGCGAGTGGTTCGCATCGGCGACAACAAGGGTGGGCGCTACCAGTCCGACAATTTCTGGATGATGGCCGACACCGGCCCGTGTGGTCCTTGCTCGGAAATTTTTTACGACCACGGCCCTCACATTGCCGGTGGCCCTCCCGGCAGCCCGGAGGCCGATGGCGACCGTTACATTGAAATTTGGAACAACGTGTTCATGCAGTTTGACATGCAGCCGGATGGCTCGGTCAAAAAACTGCCCGCACCTTGCGTGGACACCGGCATGGGCCTGGAGCGCCTGGCGGCAATCTTGCAGCATGTGCACAGCAATTATGAAATTGACATCTTCGACCAGTTGATTCGTGCCGCAGCCCGCGAAACCGGTTGCCAAGACCTCGCCAACAATTCGCTGCGCGTGATCGCCGACCATATTCGTGCCACCGCTTTCCTGGTCAGTGATGGCGTCATTCCCAGCAACGAAGGGCGTGGCTATGTGCAGCGACGCATTGTCCGACGGGCCATTCGCCACGGTTACAAGCTGGGTCGCAAAACCCCGTTCTTTCACAAATTGGTCCCCGACCTGGTGAAACTCATGGGCGAGGCGTACCCCAACTTGGCTTCGCAAGCAAAGCGCATCACCGAGGTGTTGAAAGCCGAGGAAGAGCGCTTCTTCGAGACTTTGGAAAACGGCATGGAGATCCTGGACGCAGCCCTGGGTGGCGGGGCACAGGTCTTGCCCGGTGAGGTGGCCTTCAAACTGCACGACACCTATGGCTTCCCGCTGGACTTGTCCGCCGACGTCTGCCGTGAACGGGGTCTGTCTGTGGACGAAGCAGGCTTTCATGTCGCCATGGAAAAGCAAAAAGCCCAGGCGCGTGCGGCAGGCAAATTCAAAATGGACCGTGCCCTGGATTACACCGGCGTGGGCAACACCTTTGTCGGCTATGACCATTTGAGCCAGTCAGCGCAGGTGCTGGCGCTTTACGTCGATGGCACGCCCGTGCAAACCCTGAAAGCGGGCCAGTCCGGTGTGGTCGTCCTGGATACCACGCCTTTCTATGCCGAAAGCGGTGGCCAGGTCGGCGACGAAGGCCAACTGCAAGCCGCAGGCGTTTTGTTTGAAGTGGCCGATACGCAAAAAATCAAGACCGATGTTTTTGGACACCATGGCGTGCTGACCCAAGGCCAACTCGGCGTGGGGGCGCAAGTCACGGCGACTGTGAATGGCGCTGTGCGCGCTGCCACCATGCGCCACCACTCCGTGACCCACCTCATGCACAAGGCATTGCGCGAAGTGTTGGGCGACCATGTCCAGCAAAAAGGCTCGCTGGTGAATGCCGAGCGAACCCGTTTCGACTTTGCGCACAACGCGCCCGTGACGGACGCTCAGGTCACAGAGATCGAGGCCCGCGTGAATGCTGAAATCTTTCAGAATGCGGCCACCCAGGCCCGCGTGATGGACATCGAGTCGGCTCGCCAAACCGGCGCCATGATGTTGTTCGGCGAAAAATACGGCGACAGTGTGCGCGTGCTCGACATTGGCTCCACGCGCGAGTTGTGTGGCGGCACCCACGTGCAACGCACCGGCGACATTGGCCTGTTCAAGGTCGTCGCCGAAAGCGGCGTGGCCGCCGGCGTTCGCCGCATCGAGGCCGTGGCCGGTGAGGCGGCCTTGCATTATTTGCAAAACCTGGAGCATACGGTGCATCAGGTGGCTGGTGCCCTCAAAGCCCCCAGCGACGAGGTTCAAAACCGTGTCACCCAAGTGCTGGAGCAGGTCCGCGCACTGGAAAAAGAAATTGCACAACTCAAGGGCAAGCTGGCGTCCAGTCAGGGCGACGATTTGTTGTCTCAAGCCGTGGACGTGAAGGGCATCAAAGTGGTGGCTGCGCGTCTGGAAGGCGCGGATGCCAAGTCACTGCGTGAGACCCTGGACAAGCTCAAAGACAAGCTGAAGACCGCGGCCATTGTGTTGGCAGCCGTGCAAGACGGCAAAGTGCAAATCGCCGCAGGCATCACCGCCGATCAGGTCGGTCGTCTGAAAGCGGGTGAGTTGGTGAATTTTGTGGCCCAGCAGGTGGGCGGCAAAGGCGGCGGCAAGCCCGACATGGCCATGGCTGGCGGCACCGACCCCAGCCAACTGACACCGGCCTTGGCCAGCGTGCAAGCCTGGGTGGCCGAGCGCCTTTAAACCCGCTCGAACACCAGATCCCAGACGCCGTGGCCCAAGCGCAGGCCACGGTTTTCAAACTTGGTCAATGGCCGGTAGTCCGGGCGGTCTGCGTAGCCATCGGCGCGCTCCGAGCGGTTTCGCAACAGCGGCTCGGCCCGCAAAACCTCGAGCATCTGCAGGGCGTAAGGCTCCCAGTCGGTGGCGCAATGCAAGTAGCCGCCAGGGCGTAACTTTTGGGTCAACTGCGCCACCATCGGCGATTGAATCAAACGCCGCTTGTGGTGCCGCGTTTTGTGCCAAGGGTCGGGGAAGAATATATGCAGGCCCGCCAGGCTGGCCGGCGGAATCATGTGCTCCAGCACCTCCACAGCATCGTGCTGCAAGATGCGGATGTTGCCAATGGCATGCTCGCCAATCAACTTGAGCAAGGACCCCACGCCAGGTTCATGCACTTCGCAACCCAGAAAATTCACCTCGGGCAAATGCAAGGCAATCTTGGCGCTGGCATCCCCCATGCCAAAACCAATTTCCAGCACCAACGGCAGCGCTGCACGCTCCGCCCCAAACGCCTGCGCCACATCCAACGGCGCCTTCCCAAAAGGCAGCACGAACCGTGGCCCCCAAACCTCAAACGCCTTCACTTGCCCAGACGTCGTTCGCCCAGCCCGCTTCACAAACGTCTTGATCCGCCGCAAATGAACGGCATGCTCGGGTTCAGGCTGGGGGTCAGCAGGCTGGGGGTCAGGTCTTGAGTTTTGCATATGAGCTGTGGATAAGTCGGGTCCAGGCCAACAAGGCATCAGAGACCGTGCCACTTTGTGGCGCCAAACCCAAGTGTATTGCCGCTGCATTCAGGCATTTCAAAGGATCTTGCGTGTCCAGTGGCGGCGCACCTTGCTGCTTGGAGAGTTTTTCCCCATGCACGTCACGCACCAGGGGCAAATGCGCGTACCGCAGCAAGGGCAGTCCCAGCGCACGTTGCAAGCGCATTTGACGGGGTGTATTGTCTGCCAGGTCTTGGCCGCGCACGACGTCGGTGATGCCTTGCAAGCCATCGTCCACCACCACGGCCAACTGGTAAGCCCACAAGCCATCGGAACGCTTCAGCACAAAGTCGCCGACTTCAGCCGCAACATCTTGCTGTTGAGAGCCCAGCCAGCGGTCGTGCCAGGAGAGAACCCCCGGCTCAACTTTGAAACGCCAAGCCAACTCGGTGCGTGCGCTTTCAGGCGTCAAATTCAAAGTGCGACAAGTGCCCGGGTAAATCCAAGCTTGATGCCGCTCCCGCCGCACGCCTTGGGTCAGCCACTGAGTTTCAATGTCCTTGCGAGAGCATTGGCAGCCATACACCCACGATTGCGCCAGCAGTTGTGACAGCGCAAGCGCGTAATGCGCATCCCGACGAGATTGCCAAACCACCGGCAAATCGCTGTGCAAGCCGCAGTCTGCCAACTGTTTCAAGATCAAGGTGTCCGCACCCGGGACGCAGCGCGGCGCATCCACATCTTCCATCCGGATCAGCCATTGGCCTTGGTGCGCGCGAGCGTCCAGCCAGCTGGCCAAGGCTGCAGCCAGCGAGCCAGCGTGCAAGGGCCCGGTAGGGGATGGCGCGAAGCGACCGCGATAGCCCGCCATGCCTCAAAAGGTCAGCGCACCGCCAAGGCCAGCGACAGCCCGCTGACAAAAGCATCTTCCACCCGATGCCCCAGATGCCAATCACCGCAGGTGCCCAGGTTGTGCCTGGCATCCCACAAATAGGCTTGGCCCAGCGGCACCATGGTTTTGGCGAAACGCCAGCGGTGCACCTCGGCATGGCTGGGCTCTGCGCGAATGCCTGTGAGCTCGGCGAAGGCCTTGGTCAATTTGGCCTGCACTCGCAAAGGATCGTCTTCCAGGTGCTCTTCTGACCAGGCTGCACTGGCTTGCACGGTCCAACGCTCTACCCGCAGCCGCCCCGGCTTGGAAGATTCGCGTGCCAGCCAGGCCACGCGGTGGTGGGTGCTGCGCGCGGCGTTCCACTGGGGCCCCAAATGCGCCAGGCTCGGTTGACTCGCTTGCGGATAAGCCAGCATCAAGGTCCAGCAAGGGGCTACCCGCACCGGGTCCATGGCATCCAGCAAACTGTGTCCCACCACCATGGCGCTGGATTGCCGCAGCAATTGCTGCGCTTGCACATGGGGCAAGGCCAGCAGCACCGCATCAAATCCCGACCATACCGCTGGCGAGTCGCCCTCGGCATGCACTTGCCAACGTTGGGGGTTCAAGCTGTCCCGGGCCAAGCGGTGCACCTGCACATTCAAGTGCAAGCTGCCACTGTCCAGCAGGGGTTGCGCCCAATGACGCACCAGGGCGTTCATGCCCGGGGTGCCAACATGGTGAAACTCACGCGAGGGCAGTGCCGCCTCGACCACGCGCCCTTGGGTGTCCAGCACCCGTACCGCATTGGCGCTCCAGGCCTTGAAGACGTCGCGCGTGCCCGGCACGGCGGACAGCGCCAATTCAAAGCGCGGGTCGCGCACGGTGAAGTACTGTGCGCCATGGTCAAAGTTGCCAAAGGGTGTTTCGCGCGTGGCCATTCGCCCGCCAGCCCCGCGGCTTTTTTCAAACACGCTGACACGGTGACCCGCTTGCACCAAGGTGCGAGCGGCGCTGATGCCGGCCATGCCGGCCCCGATGATGGCAAAGTGTTTCATGGCCGTGACTCTACACCCTTCGTGCGCTTTCGTCGCGCTTGGCTGAGCAGCGCGGCGCGAGTGGCTGGGCTTTTCAGCTGTTGCAACCACCACTTCAAGGCGCGGCCCGCTGTGTCTTCGCCCTGGCCTTGCCGCCAAGCGTAGCTGACGGTGCTGACGCGCCGTGGCCGTTGCACGTCGCGGCGCACCAAACGGCCCGTGCTCAGATAGGGCTCTGCCAGAGGCGCCGGCAAAAAGCCCGCGCCCAAGCCACGCAATTGCGCCTCCAATTTCGCGCCCATGCTGGGCACGGTGAAAACATCCTGCCCGGCCAGCAAGCCCACGGTCATGCCTTGTCCGCGTTGAACCGAGTCGGCCACCGCAACCGCTCTGTGTTGCCGAATGGTTTCGTCGCTCAGCGGCTGCTCGGCCCGCGCCAAAGGGTGGTGGGGCGCCACGGCAAATACAAACTCCATCGGGCCCAGGGTGCTGTGGTGAATGCCCCCCACATTGGTACCCTCTGCCACCACCCCCAGGGCCAGGTCGGCTTGACCGGAGGTCAATGCGGCCAGGGTGCCGGTCAATGTTTCGTCACGCAGCCGCAGCCGCGTGGGGGGGGACAAGGCAAAGAAAGCCTCGCACAGTTCCATCACGGTTTGCCGATCAATCAAGCTGTCGATGGCCACCGTCAATTCGCTTTCCCAGCCCGTCGCAACCCGTTTGACGCGGTTGGCAATGGCGTCCACATCGGCCAACAGACGTGCGCCCTCGCGCAACAACTCGTCACCCGCCGCCGTCAGCCTGGCTTGACGCGAGCGGCGATCAAAGAGCAGCACATCCAGCGCGTCTTCGATCTGTCGAACCCGGTAGGTGAGGGCACTGGGCACCAGGTTCAGCGAGCGGGCTGCCGCTGCAAAACTGCCAGCCTCCGCGATCGCGTGCAGCATGGACAGGGCGTCGGGCGTGAGGACATCGCGGGCCGTGGTCATGATGATCATTCAAAAAATTTGAATGATGCCATCAAATCTGCCGCATGGCAAAAGCGACGCGCCTCCTTAAAGTACAGGTCAAGGAGAACACGTCATGCTGACACTTCGCAAATCACAAGACCGAGGCTATGCCGACCACGGCTGGCTGAAGTCGTTTCACAGTTTTTCGTTTGCCGGTTACTACGATCCTGCCCACATGGGGTGGGGCAATTTGCGCGTGATCAACGAAGACCGCATCGCGCCGGGCACCGGCTTTGGTACCCACGGCCACCGGGACATGGAAATCATCAGCTACGTGTTGACGGGGGAGTTGGCGCACAAGGACAGCATGGGCAATGTCAAAGGCATCCCGCCAGGCGACATCCAGCGCATGAGCGCCGGCTCGGGCGTGATGCACAGCGAGTTCAATCACGCGCCACAGCAAACAACGCACTTTTTCCAGATCTGGATCGAGCCCAACGTCACCGGCATTCCCCCCAGCTACGAGCAAAAAACGGTGCCACTGGCCAGCAAGCGCGGACGACTCGCATGCGTAGCATCTCCAGAGGGCGATGCTGGCGCCGTCAAAATTCATGCGGACGCCCGTTTGTATGCGGGCCTGTTTGACGCTGGCGAATCGGCCAGCCTGGTGCTGGATCCGCAGCGCAAAGCCTATGTCCATTTGGTGCGTGGCCGCTTGAGTGTGAACGGCCAAGCCCTTGAAGCCGGTGACGCCGCCCTGATCTCTCAGACATCGTCACTGTCGATGGCCGACGCAGACCAAGCCGAAGTGCTGGTGTTTGACCTCCACGCTTGATTCATTTTTTTCTCAGGAGCTTTTCATGACAAAAACAGCAGTTGTTTATCACTCTGGTTACGGCCACACCCAGCGCGTGGCGCAATTTGTGGCGGAGGGCGCCAAGGCCCAGTTGGTGGCCATTGACGCCGACGGGAACCTGAGCGACGCCGATTGGGCTGTGGTCGATGCCGCCGATGCCATCATCTTTGGCTCGCCCACCTACATGGGCATGGCATCCTGGCAATTCAAAAAGTTTGCCGATGCCACCTCCAAGCGTTGGTTCACCAGCGCCTGGAAAGACAAAGTGGCGGGGGGCTTCACAATTTCGGCCAGCCCCAGCGGCGACAAACTGTCCACCCTGCAGTACTTCATCACCCTGGCCATGCAAAACGGCATGATTTGGGTGGGGCAACCGTCCATGAACGATGGCACCATCAACCGCATTGGCTCCAACTCCGGCTTGATGGCCCAAGTGGGCCCGACCAGCCCGGCCGCCGATATTCCCCAGGGCGACCTCGACACAGCCCGTGCCTACGGCGAGCGCGTGGCGCAAGTAGCAGCCAAACTGCGCGCCTAAGTCTCGCTTGACACCCAGGCGCAACGCTGGCGGTGCGTTAGCATTGCCGCATGAAGATTCTTCAACTCTTGCCCTGGGTGGATTGGGCTGTTCTGGTTTTCTTTTTGACCGCTTGGGTCGGCTATGCCTGGTTTGCGCGTGTCTGGGGCGTCAAACGCCCCTCTATCCTGGCCGCGACCAACCGCTTCCGCCTGCTGTGGATGAAGCAAACCCTGGTGCGCGACCCGCGCATGCTGGACGGCATCATCACCCAGAGTCTTTCGCACACCCCATCGTTTTTTTGCTCGACCAGCATCATCATCATCGGCGGCTTGTTTGCCTTGCTGGGGACCACCGACAAGGCCGCGGAATTGGTGCGCGAAATTCCCTTTGCCCAGCAAACACCCATCCTGGTGTTTGAATTCAAGATCCTGGTGCTGGTCGCGATCTTTGTGTATGCCTTCTTTCGATTTTCCTGGTCGATGCGTCAATACACTTTTGTCGCCCTGATCATTGGCGCGCTGCCCCCAGCAAGTGCCTTTGCGCGGGGCGAACATTCAACCGACACGCATGCCCAGCGCGCGGCCGACATGACGGGGCTGGCGGCCGAGACCTTCAACGATGGCTTGCGCGCCTATTACTTTTCGTTTGCCGCCATGGGATGGTTTTTTTCACCCCTGGTGTTCGTCCTGACCACCCTGATGGTGGTGGCCATTTTGTACAGTCGCGAATTCCGCTCAGAAGTGCTCGACATTCTCAAGCACTGAGCTTTGCATCGCTGGTTGTGGGCGACAGGTCAGGGGCCAGGGCCTCTCGCTCATCGAAGACGAAGCAACCGCCCTGGTAGTGCGCATCGCCCACTTCCTCGAAGTATTTCAGGATCCCTCCCTCGAGTTGGTAGACCGACGGCAGTCCCATTTCCCGCAAATAGATGGCTGCCTTTTCGCACCGAATACCGCCGGTGCAGAAACTGATCACTGTTTTGTTTTCCATCTCCGCTTTGTGCGCTTGTGCGGCCTCGGGAAACTCGCTGAAGCGCGAGATGCGCCAATCCAGCGCGCCGTCAAAGGTTCCGTAATCCACCTCGAAAGCATTGCGGGTGTCTAAAGTGATGACTGGCCGGCCCTGGTCGTCGTGGCCTTGATCGAGCCAGCGTTTGGCGGTGCGGGCATCGACCGCCGGTGCGCGCCCCTGTGACGGCTGAATGGTGGGGTGGTTCATCCGGATGATTTCCCGCTTCACCTTCACCAGCATTTTGCGAAATGGCTGCGTGTCAGACCAACTTTCCTTGGGTTGAAGATCTGCAAACCGGGGATCTTCACGCAGGAAGGCCACAAATGAGCGCACGGCTTGCGCAGTTCCCGCCAGAAAGAGGTTGATGCCCTCTTCGGCAATCAGCACCGTTCCTTTGAGTTCAAGCGCTTGCGCTGTGTCCAGGCAACGTTCACGCAGGGACGCCGGGTCCGAAATCGGTACAAATTTGTAGGTCGAAATGTTCAGGATGGTGTTCACCCCCCGATTTTACGAAGCTTGCGCGCAGAACTCACCTGACCTCCTTGCGACAGCTCAAAGCGGGAGCAGATTGCCTACAATGAGGCCATGTTTGTGCACCTGCGTCTTCACTCCGAGTTCTCTGTCGTCGATGGCACCAACCGCATCGATGAAGTGGTGAAAGCGGCAGCTGCAGATGGCCAGCCCGCATTGGCCATCACCGACCTGAACAATCTGTTTGGCGCCATCAAGTTTTACAAAGAAGGGCGCGGCAAAGGTGTCAAACCCCTGATTGGCTGTGATGTGGTGGTCGAAGCCATGGGCAACGAGGCCGCGCCCAACCATCGACTATTGCTGTTGGTGATGAGCCACCAAGGCTACCTGAACCTCTGTGAGCTGCTGGCACGGGCCTGGACCCAAAATGTGGTGCGGGATCAGGCCGTGGTGAAATGGGCTTGGCTGGAAGAGTTGTCCGGTGGCCTGCTGGCCTTGTCGGGCGCGCAGACCGGGGCGGTCGGGCAGGCGTTGTTGCAAGGCAATGCGTCGCGCGCCAGCGAACTGGCATTGCAACTGGCTGCGGCCTTTCCGCATCGTTTTTACATCGAGTTACAGCGTGCCGGGCGTGCCGATGACGAGGCCCATGTGATGGCCGCGGTGCAATTGGCAGCCCGTTTGAAACTGCCCGTGGTGGCCACCCATCCCGTCCAGTTCACTCACGAGGATGACTACGAGGCGCATGAGGCCCGCGTCTGCATTTCTGAAGGCGAGATTTTGGGCAACCCGCGCCGGGTCCGAAAATTCACCCGGGAACAGTACTTCAAAAGCGCCGAGCAAATGCGTACCCTGTTCGCGGATGTGCCCTCCGCACTGGCGAACACCCTGGAGATTGCCCGCCGCTGCAACCTGACCCTGGTGCTGGGCAAGCCGCAATTGCCTGATTACCCCACGCCCGAAGTGGACGGCCGGCGCATGCCCATTGAAGAGTACTTCCGGTATGCATCGCATGAAGGCCTGAAAGAGCGCTTGTTGCACCTTTACCCCGACCCTGCCATGCGCGAGTCGCAACGTGCGCGGTATGAAGAGCGTCTGGAGTTTGAGATCGGCACCATCCTCAAGATGGGTTTCCCGGGTTACTTCCTGATCGTGGGCGACTTCATCAATTGGGCCAAAAAAAATGGCTGCCCGGTCGGACCTGGTCGAGGTTCAGGCGCTGGCTCCCTGGTGGCCTATGCGCTGAAAATCACCGACCTGGACCCGTTGCAGTACAACCTGCTGTTTGAGCGCTTCCTCAATCCGGAGCGGGTGTCGATGCCAGACTTCGACATCGATTTTTGCCAAGGCAACCGCGATCGCGTGATCGACTACGTCAAAGACAAATACGGCCGCGATGCGGTCAGCCAGATTGCCACCTTTGGAACCATGGCCGCCCGTGCCGCCATTCGCGACGTGGGGCGCGTGCTCGACATGAGCTACACCTTCTGCGACGGTATTTCCAAGCTGATTCCCAACAAGCCAGGCCAGCACATCACGATTGCTGGCGCGATCGAGGCCGAGCCTGTGTTGGCCGAACGCCTGGCGCGTGAAGACGAAGTGAAGACCCTGTTGGCTCTGGCCCAAAAGCTGGAAGGCCTGTCCCGCAACGTGGGCATGCATGCCGGGGGGGTGCTGATCGCACCAGGAAAGCTCACTGATTTTTGCCCCCTGTACCAACAACCGGGCAGCGAATCGGCTGTCAGCCAGTTTGACAAAGACGATGTGGAAGCCGCTGGCCTGGTGAAATTTGACTTTTTGGGCTTGGCCACGCTCACCATTTTGGAAATTGCGCGCGAGTTCATTGTGAAGCGTCACAAGGGCCAGGAGAACTTTTCCTTCGACCACATTCCCCTGGACGACGCCGCCACTTACAAGCTTTTCCAAGACGGCAAAACCGAGGCGGTGTTCCAGTTTGAAAGCCGTGGCATGCAAGGCATGTTGCGCGATGCAAGGCCCACTCGCCTGGAAGACCTGATTGCGCTGAACGCTTTGTACCGCCCGGGGCCGATGGACCTGATTCCCAGCTTTGTGGCCCGCAAGCACGGGCGTGAAGAAGTTATTTACCCGCACCCTCTGGTTGAGCCCGTGCTGTCGGAAACCTACGGCATCATGGTTTACCAAGAGCAGGTGATGCAGACAGCGCAGGTCTTGGGAGGGTACTCGCTGGGGGGCGCCGATTTGCTGCGCCGCGCCATGGGCAAGAAAAAAGCCGAAGAAATGGCCGAGCATCGCCAAATCTTCCGCGACGGAGCCGCCAAGAACAACATCCCTCCAGAGAAGGCCGACGAGATTTTCGACTTGATGGAAAAGTTTGCAGGCTATGGCTTTAACAAGTCGCATGCTGCAGCCTATTCCCTGTTGGCGTACCACACCGGCTGGCTCAAGGTGCATTACACCGCGGAGTTTTTCTGCGCCAACATGACGGTTGAAATGGACAACACCGACAAGCTCAAGGTGTTGTTTGAGGATGCCCAAAAAATGGGCTTGCGCTTTGAACCGCCCAACATCAACCGTGGCCATTACCGCTTCGAGCCGATTTCGGACCAGGAAATTCGCTATGGGCTGGGCGCCATCAAAGGCACGGGCCAGCAGGCCATTGAAGCCATCGTGGCTGCGCGCGAACAGGGCGGGCCGTTCACCAGCCTGTATGACTTTTGCCGCCGCGTGGACCGTTCGCGCCTGAACAAACGTACCGTGGATGCCCTGATCAAGGCCGGTGCTTTTGACATCCTGAACCTGAACCGCGCCTCGCTGTCGGCCTCGATAGACCGCGCGTTCGAGTTCGCGCAAACCGTCGAAGCGAATCAAAACCAGGGCGGGCTGTTTGACGGTGCCGATGACCACGGCTCGAGCACACAAGAACCCGACCTGGTGGAAAAACTCCCGTGGGGTGTGAAAGAGCGCCTGACCCATGAGAAAACCGCGGTGGGCTTTTATCTCTCGGGGCATCTGTTTGACGAGGTGTCGCGCGAGGTGTCGCAATTTGTCAAGCGCCGCATTGACGACTTGCTCGACTCGCGCGAGCCCCAGTTGTTGGCGGGCATTGTCAGTGACCTGCGGGTGATCAACGGCCAACGTGGCAAGCTGGCCATCTTCAAGCTGGACGACAAGTCGGGCACCATCGAGGCCACGGCCGACGAGGCCTTGATCCATGCCAACCGCAACCTGTTGAAAGACGATGAGTTGATCATCGTGATGGCCAAAGCCCAGCCAGATCGCTTTTCAGGTGGCCTGCGCTTGAACCTGCAACAAGTCTGGGACTTGCCCACAGCGCGTTGCCGTTTTGGAAAATACCTGACGGTGGCGGTGAACGGGGTGGCCCCCGACATTGGGCGCATTTTGAAGGACCATCCCGCGCACATCGAAATGTCCGAGCAAGGCGAATTGGTGCGGGGCATACCCGTGCGTTTGAAGCTGCTTCGACAGGGCGCGCAAGCCGAAGTGCAATTGGGCGAGCAAGCCAAGTTTTTCCCCAGCGATGCGGCCCTCTCGAGCTGGATGGCCCAGGCGCATGAGGGCGACGCCCGAATCGTCTACGATTGAGCGCGATGTTCTTCACCATTCCCACGATCATGACTTGGACCCGCATTGTGGCGATTCCATTGATCATTGCCGTCTTCTATTTGCCCCTCTCGCAAGAGCTGAAAAACCTCACGGCCACCGTGATGTTCGTGGTGTTCGCGCTGACCGATTGGCTCGATGGCTACCTTGCGCGGCGCTTGAACCAGACGTCCTCCTTTGGTGCATTTCTTGACCCGGTTGCCGACAAGTTTTTAGTCTGCGCCAGCCTGCTGGTGTTGGTCCATCTGGGGCGCGCCGATGTGTTTGTGGCCCTCATCATCATTGGCCGTGAAATTGCCATCTCTGCGCTGCGCGAATGGATGGCGCAAATTGGCGCCTCGCGCAGCGTGGCCGTGCACATGCTGGGCAAAGTCAAGACCACGGTGCAGATGGTGGCCATTCCTTTTTTGCTCTATGACGGCATGCTGTTTGGCTGGATGGACACGGGTACCTGGGGCCAGGTCTTGATTTGGTGCGCCGCCTTGTTGACCGTCTGGTCCATGGTGTACTACCTTCAGAAAGCCCTGCCGGCCATCCGTCAGCACGCCAAATGAGTGGGGCGGCACAGCACGAAAGCTGGGTACGCGCCATGCCCGTGGTGTTCGTGCTGATCTGGAGCACGGGCTTCATCGTGGCACGCTTTGCCATGCCGTACTCACCGCCCATGACTTTTTTGTGGGTGCGCTACCTTCTTTCCATTCTGGCGTTCTGGCTCTGGATTCGATGGGCGAGGGTGGCCTGGCCGCAAAGCCGCGCCCAATGGTGGCATCTTGGCGTCACTGGCGTTTTCATGCACGCGGGCTATTTAAGTGGTGTATGGGTCGCTGTGAAGGCGGGCATGGGCTCTGGCCTGTCCGCGCTGATTGTGGGTTTTCAGCCCGTGCTCACGGCCATTTGGCTGTCCTCACAAGGCGGCCAGGTCACGCGGCGGCAGTGGGGCGGCCTGTTACTCGGGTTTGTCGGTCTGGTACTGGTGGTCTCGCGCAAGCTGCAAGACACCCTCGAGGTAACGCCATGGACATTCTCTCTTGCGGTGCTGGCGCTGTTTTCCATCACCATCGGCACCCTTTACCAAAAGCGGCATGTGCAGTCCTGCGATGTACGCACGGCCAACACCGTTCAGCTCATGGCTGCCGCCTTGGTGACCTTGCCGCTGGTGGCGCTGGAGTCGGAAGCGGTACAGTGGCATCCTTCGCTTTTTGGGGCCATGGCCTGGTCGGTGTTGGGCATGACGCTGGGGGGCAGCTCCTTGTTTTACATGCTGATTCAGCGCGGCGCGGCCGCAAGCGTCAGCAGCCTGATGTACCTGGTGCCGCCCTGCACGGCCCTGCTGGCTTGGCTCCTCTTTGACGAGCCTGTCACCGTGACCACTTTGGTGGGCATTGTGTTAACGGCCTTGGGCGTGAGCCTGGTGGTGCGAACGCCAGCGCCTGAGCGCTGAGTTCGATTCGAATTATTTGGGAGTCGTTGTTATGAGTAAGAAAAAAATCGCAGTCATCGCCGGCGACGGCATTGGAAAAGAAGTCATGCCTGAAGGCTTGCGCGTGGTGGATGCTGCCGCGCGCAAGTTCGGGATCGACCTGCAATTCGATCACTTTGACTTTTCCAGCTGGGATTACTGCGAAAAGCACGGGCAAATGTTGCCCGACAACTGGAAAGACCAAATTGGCGGGCATGACGCCATCTTTTTTGGTGCCGTGGGTTGGCCCGAGAAGATTGCAGACCATGTTTCTTTGTGGGGCTCCTTGCTGTTGTTCCGCCGCGAGTTCGACCAGTACATCAATTTGCGTCCTGCACGGCTCATGCCCGGCATCATCGCCCCGGTGGTACGACGCGATGGCACGCCGCGCCAGCCCGGCGAAATCGACATGTACATCGTGCGCGAGAACACCGAAGGTGAGTACTCCAGCATCGGTGGCCGCATGTACCCTGGCACTGCGCGTGAGATCGTCATGCAGGAAACTGTCATGTCGCGCGTGGGCGTGGACCGTGTGCTCAAGTTTGCCTATGAGTTGGCACAATCTCGCCCCAAGAAGCACCTGACCAGCGCCACCAAGTCCAATGGCATTGCGATCACCATGCCCTATTGGGACGAGCGAGTCGCCGAAATGGCCAAGGCCTATCCGGAGGTACGCACTGACAAGTTCCACATCGACATTTTGACGGCGCACTTCGTGCAGCGCCCCGACTTTTTCGATGTGGTCGTGGCCAGCAATTTGTTTGGCGACATCTTGAGCGACCTCGGTCCCGCTTGCACGGGGACCATTGGCATTGCGCCCAGTGCCAACCTCAACCCCGACCGCACGGCGCCCTCGCTGTTCGAGCCGGTTCATGGCTCTGCCCCCGACATTGCGGGCAAGGGCATTGCCAACCCGATTGGCCAAATCTGGTGTGGCGCCATGATGCTTGAATTTTTGGGGCACAAGGCGGCCCACGATGCCATCCTTGCCGCCATTGAAAAAGTGCTCGACCCCAAGAGTGGCGCCCCCCGTACTCCCGACATTGGAGGCCACGCCGGCACGTCGGATCTCGGAAGAGCGATTGCTGAAGCGCTTTGACGCGTAGCACAAAAATGGCCTGAATATTTTCAAAAATGTTTGGCAAATCGTTTTAGAATCCGCCTCCGCGCTGTGTTTGCCGTTTGTCACGATTGACATGCGGCAGACCATTGGTTCAAATGCCATCAGCAGCGTGACTGCTCTTCAAGCCAAGGTGTCGCCTTCATGCGTACCCTGGCTGGACCCAGACAACTTGGCCAACATCTCACCTGACGGATAGGGGATCTTTGTGAACAAAACTGAATTGATCGAACATATTGCGAAGCACGCTGATATTTCCAAAGCTGCCGCAACCCGCGCACTGGAAGCCACCATGGGCGCCGTGAAAACCACCCTCAAAAAAGGCGGCACCGTGTCGCTGGTAGGCTTCGGCACCTTTGCCGTGACCAAGCGCGCTTCTCGCACCGGTCGCAATCCCCGCACCGGCGCTGCGATTAAAATCAAGTCTGCCAAGGTGCCTAAGTTCCGTCCAGGCAAAGCCCTGAAAGACGCTTTGAACTGATTCATCTGTTATCGGTGGGGTGCTTAGCTCAGTTGGTAGAGCGGCGCCCTTACAAGGCGTAGGTCGGCGGTTCGAGACCGTCAGCACCCACCACCCACTGAAGGCGAACCTGGTTCGCCTTTTTTGTTGACTTCGCTAGAGGGTCCGCATGTTTGATTTTGTTCGCAAGCACACCAGGATCATGCAGTTTCTGCTGTTCTTGTTGATCTTCCCTTCGTTTGTCTTGTTTGGCATTGATGGCTACAACCGCTTTCGAGAAAAAGGCGAAGTGGTAGCGACTGTCGACGGTCAGGACATCACCCAGTCAGAGTGGGATGCCGCACACCGCAACGAAGTGGAGCGCCTGCGCGTCAGCATGCCTGGCATCGACATGAAAATGTTTGACACGCCACAGGCCAAGTACGGCACGCTGGACCGGTTGCTGCGCGAGCGCTTGCTCAGTGTGGCGGCTGACAAATTGCAATTGAACGTCAGCGACGCAAAACTGGCCAGTGAGCTGCAACAAAATCCGACCATCGCCGCCTTGCGCCGGCCGGATGGCTCCCTGGACATTGAACGGTACAAGCAATTGGCCGCCAGCCAGGGCATGACGCCTGAAATGCTCGAGGCCCGGATTCGTGCAGACCTCAGCGCTCGCCAGGTGATTGGCGCGGTGGGGAGCTCCAGCGTATTTCCCACGGCTTTGGCCGATGTCACACTCGGTGCTTATTTTGAGCAACGTGAAATACAGGTTTCGCAGTTCAGCACTGCTGCCAAAATGGCCTCGCTGAAGCCCTCGGCCGAAGCCTTGGAGGCCTACTATCAAAAGAACGCAGCGCAATACCGCTCCGCCGAGCGCGCCGATGTTTCTTATGTGGTGCTCGACCTGGCCTCGGTACAAAAGGGCATTGTTTTGCAAGAGTCAGACCTGAAGACCTACTACGAGCAAAACCTCAGCCGCGTTGCTGCCCAGGAGGAACGGCGCGCCAGCCACATTCTTTTGACCGTCGCCAAAGATGCTTCTGATGCAGACCGTGCCAAAGTCAAAGCCAAAGCGGAGGACGTGCTGGCCGAGTTGAAAAAGAAGCCCGCGCAGTTTGCCGAGTTGGCAAAAAAATATTCGCAAGATCCTGGCTCGGCCAACAAGGGCGGTGACCTCGATTATTTTGGCCGTGGCGCCATGGTCAAGCCTTTCGAGGACGCCGCATTTTCTCTGGCAAAGGGCGAGACAAGCGAGTTGGTGAGCTCCGAGTTTGGCTATCACATCATCCGCGTGACAGATATCAAGCAGCCCAAGCAGCGCAGCTTCGAAGAAATGCGTCCGACCATCGAGGCCGATGTGCGCCGCCAGCAAGCGCAGCGCAAATTCGCTGAAGCAGCTGAGCAATTCACCAACCTTGTGTACGAGCAGTCCGACAGCCTGAAGCCGGCAGCCGAGCGCCTGAAGTTGGAGATCCGCCAAGCCACCCAGGTATCACGCCAGGCGCCTCAAGGCGCGCAAGGCCCCTTGGCCAACCCCAAGGTGCTGTCGGCCTTGTTTGCACCTGACGCCATAGAAAAGAAGCGCAATACCGAAGCCATCGAGATTGGCCCGAATCAGCTTCTGGCCGCCCGCATCGATGCCTTCACGCCTGCCAAAACGCTGCCCTTGAGCGAGGTGAAAGACACCGTCACCTTGGCCTGGCAGCGCGAGGAAGCGGCCGCCATGGCACGCAAGGAAGGCGAGGCTCAATTGGCTGCATGGAAAGCCAAGCCGGAGGCTGGCAATGTGGGGACTGCTGTTGTCATCGCCCGCGATCAGCCAGGCAAGCTGCCTGCTGCTGTGATCGACGCCGCTTTGCGCGCGCCAACGGACAGCTTGCCTGGCTGGGTGGGCGTCGACCTCGGACGCGAGGGCTATGCGGTCGTCAAAGTCAACCGTGTGATACCCCGCACAGTGCAAGCAGACCGTACCCGCGAACGCGCGCAATTGAACCAGTCACTTGCAGGTGCCGAGAGCATTGCCTACTACAACCACTTGAAAGAGCGCTTCAAGGCCGAGATCAAGGTCGCCAAACCAGCGGATCCCGCGCTATAATCTTTGGTTCACGGTGGCTGTAGCTCAGTTGGTAGAGTCCAGGATTGTGATTCCTGTCGTCGCGGGTTCGAGTCCCGTCAGCCACCCCAACCCCCCCCATCCAAGGCGCCCCGGCGCCTTTTTTCATTATGGGGTCACATTATGGGGTCAGGTCTTGCCTTTTGCCTTTTTTCTGTGGATATCTCATGCGCATGCGTATTGCGTTAAAGTTGTCCACAGAAAAAAGGCAAAAGGCAAGACCTGACCCCCCCCGCTAAGGAGATGAGAGATGAGCGTTCCTGATATGGCTTTGGATCCCGCGATTGTTGCGACTTTGCAGAAGGTCACGACGGCAACGCTGACCACGGTGTTGTTGAAGAAGGGGCTGCGCAATGTCTGGATTCGTGGAACGATTCCCATTCGGCCTGGTCAGCCGCGCCTGGTGGGGCGGGCTTTCACCCTGCGCTTTGTGCCCGCGCGGGAAGACCTGGCCACGCCAGAATCCTGGGGTTCCCCGATCTCCACCCGAGCCGCCATTGAGGACATGCCTGCCGGATGCATTGCCGTGGCCGATGCCATGAACGTCACCGATGCGGGCATCTTTGGTGACATTCTGTGCGCTCGCATGGCCAAGCGTGGCATCAGCGCCCTGATCACCGATGGCGTGGTGCGTGACATGGCCGGCGTGCTGGGCACGGGCTTGCCGGTGTGGTGCCGTGGCGCGGCAGCGCCAGCTTCGGTGACAAGCCTGACTTTTGTGGCATGGCAGCAGCCCATTGCCTGCGGTGGCGTCGCCGTGTTCCCGGGCGATGTGATCGTGGTCGATCAAGATGGCGCCGTGCTCATCCCCGCCAATTTGCTGGACGAGGTGATTCCCCTGGCCGTGGAGCAAGAACGCCTGGAGGCCTGGATCATGAGCGAGGTCGAGCGCGGCGTGCCCTTGCCTGGCCTGTATCCCCCTAACGCCGAAGCGAAAGCCCGCTACGACGCTGACAAGCACAAATTCTGATCAGTTCACCAAAACCAGTTTGCCCATGACGCCGCGCGAGCCCATGTGGGCGTAAGCGGCTTTCAAGTCGGCCATGGGCATGGTGCGGTCAATGACCGGCTTTACTTTGCCTTGGGCATACCACTGCGCCAGTTCAGCCATCATGGCGGTATTGTGCTTGGGCTCGCGGCGAGAAAAGTCGCCCCAGAACACGCCGACGATGGATGCACCCTTCAAAAGCGCCAGGTTCAGGGGCAGAGAAGGAATCGGACCCGCTGCAAAGCCCACGACCAGGTAACGACCGCGCCAGGCAATGGAGCGGAAGGCCGGCTCCGCAAAGTCACCGCCGACCGGGTCGTAAATCACGTCCGGACCCTTGCCTTCTGTCAGGGCCTTGATCTGTTCCCGCAAATTGTCTTTGCTGTAGTTGATGGTGGCATCGGCGCCAATGCGTTGGCAAAGGGCGCATTTTTCATCGGTTGAGGCAGCCGCGATCACGCGGGCACCCACTGCTTTTGCGATCTGAATGGCGGCGGTCCCAACGCCCCCCGCAGCGCCGAGCACCAACACCGTTTCCCCAGCCTTGAGTTGCGCCCGGTCGATCAGTGCGTGGTGCGAGGTTGCGTAAATCATGATGAAAGCAGCCGCATCCACCGCAGGAAAGCCAGCCGGCAGCGGCATGCACAACTTGGCGGGTGCCAGGGTGTGTGTGCCAAAGCCGCCGGTGCCTGAGAGACAGGCCACGCTCTGACCCTCTTGCAGGTGGGTCACGCCTGCGCCAACGGCGCGCACCACCCCGGCGTACTCGGAGCCCGGGACAAAGGGCAGGGGTGGTTTGAACTGGTACTTGTTCTGAACAATGAGGAGATCGGGAAAGTTCAGGCTGGCCGCCTGAATTTCAATCAGCACTTCTCCCTCTTTGGGGCTGGGGGTGGGAAGCTCTTTCCAGGTCAGGGCATCAACGCCCACAGGGTTTTCACATAGCCAAGCGTGCACAAGCATTCTCCTCTGGTTTGGCCGCGATCATACAATCCAACTTCATCAAGGACACGGCATGAACATTTTGATCTCCAACGACGATGGTTACCAAGCGCCCGGCATCGTGGCCTTGTACGAAGCCTTGCGTGACCTCGGACGTGTGGAGGTGGTGGCACCCGAGCAAAACAACAGCGCGAAATCAAACGCCCTGACATTGCATTCCCCCTTGTATGTGCATCAGGCGGCCAATGGGTTTCGCTACGTGAACGGCACACCTGCCGACTGTGTGCACATCGCTTTGACGGGCCTGCTTGACTACCGGCCTGATCTCGTGGTGTCGGGCATCAACAATGGCGCCAACATGGGAGACGACACCATTTACTCCGGCACGGTCGGTGCGGCCATGGAAGGGTATCTCATGGGCATTCCAGCCATTGCCTTTTCCCAGACGGAGCGTGGCTGGAAACACCTGGATGCAGCGGCAGCGCGCGCGCGCGCGCTGGTGGAATCGCTGATCCAGCAACAGCGCGTCGGCATGGGCGCGCCCTGGTTGTTGAATGTGAACATTCCTTGCTTGCCTGCCGACCAATTGAAGTCTCTCAAAGTGTGTCGCCTGGGGCGTCGCCATGCCGCCGAGCGCGTCATCACGCAAGCCAGCCCGCGCGGCGAAACCATGTATTGGATCGGCAGCGCCGGCGCGGCCAAGGACGATGCTGACGGAACCGACTTTCACGCAACAATGCAAGGGCATGTTGCGTTGACGCCCTTGCAGGTAGACTTGACAGACCATGACAACTTGTCGGCCTGGTCCGATTTCAAGTGGGCATTGCCAGTGACATGAAAAAGCGCCCAGGCTTTCCCGCGCGCCTAGATTTGGGCAGCGAGGCACCGCCCCCGACCACCACCATGGCCGTGACCAAGTTGCTGTCGCCTAAAAAAGTGGTCGCACCCCAAGCTGTGGCAAAGGTGGCCCCTGTTCCTGTTCCTGTGCCTAAAGCCAATCGCAACAAGCAGGTAAGCGCCCCCGCGCAGCTGGGCCTGGATTCCGCCGCCGTGCGAGATCGCATGGTGCGCAAATTGGCCGAACAAGGCGTCGAGGATGAGCAGGTCTTGCAAGCCATGGGGGCGGTAGAGCGCCATCGCTTTGTCGATTCTGCATTGGTCAACCAGGCCTACGAAGACACCAGTTTGCCCATCGGTTTGGGTCAAACCATTTCCAAACCCAATGTGGTGGCCCGCATGATCGAGTTGCTGCGACAAGGGCGCAATCTGATGATCGACGGCAAGTTGGGGCGTGTGCTTGAAATTGGCACGGGCTGCGGCTACCAGGCGGCGGTGCTGGCGCAGGTCGCCAAAGAGGTTTACAGCATCGAACGCTTGCGCGGCCTGCACGAGCGCGCGCGCGAGAACTTGCGGCCACTGCGCATAGCCAATGTGCATTTGTTGTTAGGTGACGGCATGCTGGGCTATCCCAAAGGCGCGCCTTATGCCGGCATCATTGCAGCGGCTGGCGGCGAGGCCATTCCCCAAGCGTGGGTAGACCAACTGGCCTTGGGTGGGCGCATTGTGGCCCCGATGGTCACCCAGCAGGGACAACAGGCCTTGGTGGTGATCGACAAAACCCCCCAGGGCGTCCAGCAACAGTGGCTCGAAGCGGTGCACTTTGTCCCTCTAAAATCCGGGGTTGCCTGAGTACAAGGATTGGACATGTCGAGAGCTGGGTTGAAGGTTTTCTGCGCGCTAGGGTTGGTGGCTTTGTTGGCCGCCTGCGCCGGCTCGGGCGGGCGTCCCATGCCTGCACCCGTGGAAGATCGCATGTCGCGTGGCCAAGGTGCCGCGCCCTCCACCATGGCCGCCCCGCGCGCCATGCCGGACAAACCCTTGCCTGGCGCTGAAAACGCCGGCAAGCCGGGTTACTACACCGTCAAGCCAGGCGATACCCTGATTCGCGTGGGCTTGGACCATGGGCAAAACTGGCGTGACATCGCGCGCTGGAGTGGCCTGGACAACCCCAATGTGATTGAAGTGGGGCAAGTCTTGCGCGTGACGCCTCCCGGCGCCAGTGTGGCTGCCGAAGGGGTGGTCGTACGGCCGGTCACGCAAACCCAAATAGCCCAGCCCACTCCGATGGCCCCGCCACCGACGGCCTCTGTCAGGCCTGCCCCAGCAGTCGCTTCAGCTCCCCCAGCACCCGCAGCAACGCAAGCGACCCCTGCAGCCCCAGCAGAGGCCTCTGCCGAAGAGTCTCTGGCGTTCATCTGGCCCGCTCAGGGCAGCCTGATCGCCAGCTTTGACGAAGCCAAAAACAAAGGCTTTGACATTGCTGGCAAAGCTGGCGACCCCATCCTGGCCGCTGCCGATGGCCGGGTGGTTTATGCCGGCTCAGGCTTGCGCGGTTACGGTAACCTGATCATCCTCAAGCACAACAATATTTTCCTGACTGCCTACGCCCACAACCAGACCCTGCTGGTGAAGGAAGACCAAACCGTCAAGCGTGGCCAGAAAATCGCCGAAATGGGCAACACTGATGCCGACCAGGTGAAGTTGCACTTCGAAATCCGTCGCCAGGGCAAACCGGTAGACCCGGCCAAATTTTTACCCGCTCGCTGAGCTGGGCTTTGTCGCCTGCGGGCTTTCATTCATGACCGATACAACAACTGTCTACCCAGACGATGCCGTGACAGTGGAGTCGCTCGACCTGGACGCTCAGGGCGTGGCGCACCGTCCTGACGGCAAAGTGGTTTTCATCGAGGGCGCTCTGCCTTTTGAAGTGGTGACCGTCAATGTGCATCGCAAGAAAAACCAATGGGAGCAGGGGAGCCTGAAGGCTTTACTCAAAGAGTCCTCGCAGCGTGTCCGGCCTGGTTGCGCGCATTTCGGGCTGCATGCGGGCGCTTGCGGCGGTTGCAAGATGCAGCACCTGGACGGTGTCTCGCAAGTGGCGGTCAAGCAGCGGGTGCTGGAAGACAACCTGTGGCACCTTGGCAAAGTCAAACCTGAAACGGTGCTTCGGCCCATCCAAGGACCCGATTGGGGCTACCGTTTTCGAGCCCGATTGTCGGTGCGCTATGTGGCCAAGAAAGGCACGGTCCTGGTTGGTTTTCACGAGCGCAAGAGCCGGTATGTCGCTGACATGCAGGCATGTCCTATCCTGCCACCGCATGTCAGCGCATTGTTGATGCCGCTGCGTGAGTTGCTGGGCGCGATGCAGGCGCGTGAAACCTGCCCTCAAATTGAACTGGCTTGTGGCGATCAGGTCACTGCCCTGGTCTTGCGCCATCTGGAGCCCCTCAGTGCCGATGACCAGGACCGGCTGCGGGCGTTTGCCAAGGCGCATGGCATTCAATGGTGGCTGCAACCCAAAGGGCCGGACACGGTCCAGTTGCTGGAGCCGAGCGACGACCCGACCCAACAGTTGTCTTATGCGTTGCCTGAATTTGGCATCACCATGCCCTACAAGCCGACCGATTTCACCCAAGTCAATCCGCACATCAACCGCGTGCTGGTCACGCGCGCCTTGCGATTGCTCGATCCGCAGCCGACCGATCGCGTGATTGACTGGTTTTGTGGCCTGGGGAATTTCACCTTGCCGTTGGCAACCCGTGCCCGGGAAGTATTGGGCATTGAAGGCAGCGCCGCCCTGGTGGCGCGTTCACAGCAGAATCTGACCTTCAATCAGCGCCGGCAAACCTTGGCGCCTACCCGCTTCGTCGCGCGCAATTTGTTCGAAATGACCCCCGAGTGCCTGGTGCAAGATGGCGTGGCCGACAAATGGTTGGTGGATCCACCGAGGGAGGGGGCCTTTGCCTTGGCCAAAACCTTGGCCGATTTGCACCAGCAGCCTGAGCTGCGCCAAGGCTGGGTGCCCCCCCGCCGCATTGTGTACGTCAGCTGCAATCCGGCCACCTTGGCCCGCGACGCCGGCTTGCTGGTGCATCAGGCGGGTTACCGTTGCGTTGCGGCAGGCGCCGTCAACATGTTCCCCCACACGGCGCATGTTGAGAGCATGGCGGTATTCGAGCTGGCATGAAGCCAATGACAAAGACAAAGGGCCCGTGAGGGCCCTTTGCGCTGTGAGGTTGGTGACGCTTAATCGCGCTCGCCGCCCATGATGCCCAGCAAGGCCAGCAGGCTCTGGAACACGTTCACAATGTCCAGGTAGAGCGACAGGGTGGCGCTGATGTAGTTGTCCTCGCCGCCATCAATGATTTGCTTGATGTCATACAGCATGTAGGCGCTGAAGATGCCAATGCCCATCATGGACAACACCATCATGCCGACAGAAGAGCCGACAAAGACGTTGATGATGCCACCCACCATCATGACAATGGCGCCAACAAACAGCCATTTGCCCATGCCGGAGAGGTCACGCTTGATGACCGTGGCCAGGCTGGCCATCAGGAAGAAGACGCCTGCCGTGCCACCAAAGGCCGTCATGACCAGCTCGGTGCCGTTTTTGAATCCCAGAACCATGGCAATCATGCGCGACAGCATCAAGCCCATGAAGAAGGTGAAGCCCAACAGCACAGGCACGCCGGCTGCAGAGTTCTTGGTTTTTTCAATCGCGTAGATAAAGCCGAAGGCTCCCACCAAAAACACGACCAGTCCCAGGCCGCCCGAAAGCGCGCGGGTGATGCCGGTGGCCACGCCCAGCCAGGCACCCAGCACCGTTGGAACAAGGCTCAGCGCAAGCAGCCAGTAGGTATTGCGCAACACGCGGTTGCGGTCTACTGCGCCGGCGTCTGTGTAGCGGTAATCAATGGTTTGAATCTGATCGCTCATGCGTGTAACTCCTTGGTTGATCTGCACAGGCAGATGGCGGCATTTTAGGGGGAATCAAGTCCTCTTCAAGCTTTTGCGTCACTTCCTACTTTTTGTAGGGGAACTTTTTACAACACGGGGGGCAATGCAGGGGCTGGCGGAGGCTATGCTTGCGGCTTGCTCTCTTCTTGAAAAACTGCGTATGAAAACCAAACACACCCTCGAATTGGCCGATTTGAAAACCATTGCTGCAGCTGCCGAGGCAGAGGCGTTGCGCAACCAGTGGGCGGTCACCATTGCCATCGTTGACGATGGCGGCCATTTGTTGTGGCTGCAACGCCTGGACGGCGCTCCCGCGATCTCCGCTCACATTGCCCCCGCCAAAGCCAACACCGCAGCCTTGGGGCGCCGTGAAAGCAAGGTCTACGAAGACGTCATCAACGGCGGGCGTTACTCGTTCCTGAGCGCTCCTGACCTCAAGGGGATGCTAGAGGGTGGCGTGCCCATCCTGAAGGATGGCCAGGTCATTGGTGCTGTTGGCGTCAGTGGCGTCAAGTCCAGCGAAGACGTGCAAATTGCACGCGCCGGCATTGCCGCACTGGGCTGACTGGCGGCTCAGTAGGTGAGCCGCTCGGGCCGGATCTCCTGCAAGATGGTGGTGGCGATCTCTTCGATGCTCTTGTGCGTGGTGGAGAGCCACCGAATGCCGGCGCGGCGCATCATGGCTTCGGCCTCGTTCACTTCCGCCCGACAGTTTTCCAGGCTGGCGTAGCGTGAGTTGGGCCGACGCTCGTTGCGAATTTCACTCAACCGGTCCGGGTTGATGGTGAGGCCAAAAATTTTCTTCTTGTGCGGTATCAGGGCCGGGGGCAGCTGTTTCCGCTCAAAGTCTTCCGGGATCAGGGGGTAGTTGGCGGCCTTCAGGCCGTGCTGCATGGCCAGGTACAGGCTGGTGGGGGTTTTTCCGCTGCGGCTGACCCCCACCAGAATCACGTCGGACAACTCCAGATCGCGGTTCAATTGGCCATCGTCGTGCGCCAGGCTGAAGTTGATGGCCTCGATGCGGTCGTGGTATTCCTTGCTTTTGCTCACATCGGAAAAGCGGCCAATCCGGTGATTGGACTTGATGCCCAGCTCCACCTCCAGCGGGTTGACAAAGGTGCCAAACATGTCCAGGAGCATGCCTTTGCAGCCGTCCTGAATCACTTTGAGAACCTCCATGTTGACCAGCGTGGTGAACACAATGGGCCGTTTGCCCTCCACTTCGGCGGTATGGTTGACTTGGCGAACAGCCTGGTGAGCCTTGTCTACCGAATCGATAAAAGGCAGGCGAACATGCCGTGGCTTCATTTCGAACTGCGCCAAGATGGCATTGCCAAAGGTTTCGGCGGTGATACCGGTGCCGTCGGAGATGAAAAAAACTGTGCGGTGGGGCATGAAAATCGTCCAGTGGGGCAGTGGCAAACCCTTTGCTGCCACCTACAATGGCATCCATTATCCAAATTTCAGCATGTGGTTTCCCAACCTGATCCTCAAGCAACAACAACTCGCGATGGGTTCGGGGGCAGACATGCGCAATGAGGGCCTTGTGCGCACCCTCATCGCCGCGCCGGTTTTAACTTTTGGAGCTTCCCTATGTCAGCCTTGTTCAGCCCGACCGCCCTGGTCGTACCGTTTGAGAACCTGAGAATGACCGACGTCGAGGCGGTGGGCGGTAAAAACGCCAGCCTGGGCGAAATGATCTCGCAATTGCCACAAGGCGTGCGCGTGCCCACGGGCTTTGCGACCACGGCCCATGCCTTCCGGCAGTTTTTGAGCCACGAAAATCTGGCGCAGCGCATTCAAGATCGACTCTCCAAGCTGGACACCGAAGACGTGCGCGCCCTGGCCGAGGCTGGCGCCCAGATCCGGGGCTGGCTCGAGGCTCAGCCCTTTCCCCAAGACCTGGAGCAGGAAATTCGCCAGGCCTTTGCCACCTTGAGCGCTGGCAACGAGGCGGCATCCTTTGCCGTGCGTTCCTCTGCCACCGCCGAAGATTTGCCTGACGCCTCCTTCGCCGGGCAGCAGGAAACGTTTTTAAACGTGGTCGGCATCGAGGACGTCTTGCACAAGATGCGCGAGGTGTTCGCCTCCCTCTACAACGACCGTGCCATCAGCTACCGCGTACACAAGGGCTTCGCCCATGCCGATGTGGCACTGTCTGCGGGCGTGCAACGCATGGTGCGCTCCGACCTGGGCGCTGCGGGCGTGATGTTCACCATCGACACCGAGTCCGGCTTCGAAGATGTGGTGTTCATCACCTCCAGCTATGGCCTGGGTGAGACCGTGGTGCAGGGCGCGGTGAACCCCGACGAGTACTACGTGCACAAGCCCATGCTCCGCGCGGGCAAGCGCGCAGTGATTCGCCGCAACCTGGGTTCCAAGCTGATTCAGATGGTGTTTGCCTCGGCCGAAGAAAAGAAAGCCAGCGGTCGCCTGGTGAAAACCATGGATGTGCCCACCGAGCTGCGCAACCGCTACTCGTTGACCGATGCAGACGTCGAGCAGTTGGCCCATTACGCCTTGGTGATTGAGAAGCACTACGGCCGGCCGATGGACATCGAATGGGGCAAAGACGGCACCGATGGCCAGTTGTACATCCTTCAAGCCCGCCCTGAAACGGTCAAGAGCCAGATGAAGGGCCAGGCCGAACAGCGATTCAAGCTCAAAGGACGGGGCACCGTTCTGGCAGAAGGGCGTGCCATTGGCCAAAAAATCGGGGCTGGCCCCGTACGGCTGGTTCACAGCATCAGCGAGATGGACAAAGTCCAGGCCGGCGACGTGCTGGTGACCGACATGACCGACCCGAATTGGGAACCGGTCATGAAGCGCGCCAGTGCCATCGTGACCAACCGGGGTGGCCGGACCTGTCACGCGGCCATCATTGCCCGCGAGTTGGGCATCCCTGCGGTGGTCGGCTGTGGCAATGCCACCGACTTGCTGCACGACGGCGCCCTGGTGACTGTCAGTTGCGCCGAGGGCGACACCGGCCTGATTTACGACGGCCTGCTGGAAACCGAAGTGACCGAAGTGCAACGCGGCGAGATGCCTCCCATCAGCACCAAAATCATGATGAACGTTGGCAACCCACAGTTGGCCTTCGACTTTGCCCAGTTGCCCAACGAGGGAGTGGGTTTAGCGCGCCTGGAATTCATCATCAACAACAACATTGGCGTGCACCCCAAAGCCATTTTGGACTACCCCAATGTCGATGGCGACCTGAAAAAAGCCGTGGAATCTGTTGCCCGCGGGCATGCCTCACCCCGGGCTTTTTATGTGGACAAGGTGTCCGAAGGTGTGGCCACGATTGCCGCAGCTTTCTGGCCCAAGCCCGTCATTGTCCGCTTGTCCGATTTCAAGTCCAACGAATACCGCAAACTGATTGGCGGCAGCCGCTATGAGCCCGAAGAAGAAAACCCCATGCTGGGTTTCCGTGGTGCCGCGCGCTACCTGAGTGCCGATTTCGGCGAAGCTTTTGCCATGGAGTGCGAAGCCCTCAAGCGCGTGCGCAACGACATGGGGCTGACCAATGTTCAGGTGATGGTGCCTTTTGTGCGCACGCTGGGTCAGGCAAAACGCGTGACAGAGTTGTTGGCGCAGCATGGATTGAAGCGCGGGCAGGACGCCTTGAAAATCATCATGATGTGTGAAGTGCCCAGCAATGCCGTGCTGGCCGACGAGTTCCTGCAATTCTTCGATGGCTTCTCGATCGGCTCGAATGACCTGACGCAACTCACACTGGGGTTGGACCGTGATTCGGGCCTCGAACTGCTGGCCGCCGATTTCGACGAGCGAGACCCGGCTGTCAAGGCGCTGTTGTCGCGGGCCATTCAAGCCTGTCTGTCGCAAGGCAAGTATGTGGGCATTTGCGGGCAAGGCCCCAGCGATCACCCAGACTTCGCGCAGTGGCTGGCAGAGGCGGGCATCTCATCGATCTCCCTCAACCCCGACAGTGTGGTGTCGACCTGGCAATCTTTGGCCCATTGAATCATGTCTTCCGCGCCCCCTGACACACTGGACAATTTCAAAGCCACTGTGGCCAGGCGCGGCCCGGGCGCGCGGGCGCTGTGGGGCATGGCGGCCCTGGCGTGTGTCACTGCCGGCGGTTTGTGCTTTGTCTGGTGGTATCCAGAGCACACCCTGTGGCACTTTTTTGTGGTGACGCAGTTGATTCCCTTGTTTTACCTTGGGCTGTCATGGTGGACTGCGGCCCGTCCCGCCTCGGAATCAGACCATGTTTAAGCGTTGGCGTCTGGTACTGGTGGGCCTGCTGGGCTTGTGGGTGCTGACGATCGTGCTCTGGTTGGCGGACTTGTTGGGGGCATCCAAAGGCCTCATCAATGGATTTTTTTTGGTGGTCTCCGTGATCGGCTATGCCCTGATCGGCTTGTTCTGCCGCACCACCCAGGCCGATGAGTATTACGTGGCGGGTCGCCGAATAGCCGCGCCCTTCAATGGCATGGCCACCGCAGCCGACTGGATTTCAGCGGCCTCCTTCATAGGACTTACAGGACTGCTTTTGTCGGACGGATATGTGGGCGATGGTCTGAAGGCCGGCGGTTTGGCCTATGTGCTGGGATGGACTGGGGGTTTTTGCTTGCTGGGCGCCTTGTTTGCCCGCAAGATCAACCAGTCGCAAGCCATCACCATTCCCGAATTGCTGGGACGCCTCTTTGGCAGCGCGACCGTTCGTTGGCTGGGCGCCGTGGGCGCCATTTTGTGTTCCAGTGTGTATCTGGTGGCCCAAATTTACGGCATAGGCTTGGTGGCGTCCATGCTGTCCGGGCTGACCTTCGAGCTGGGCGTTTTCATGGCGCTCGGAGGCATTTTGCTGTGCTCTTTCCTGGGCGGCATGCGCGCTGTCACCTGGACACAAGTCGTGCAATGCGTCGTTATCGTGGCTGCCATGGTGGCTGTCTGTGCGGCTGTGGCCTGGCGCAGCCACGGCCACCCTGTGATTCCGTTGGCAGCTGCTCAGTCCATGCAAGAGGTGAATTCTCGCGCCGCCATCATTCAGGCGGATCCAGCAGAAATCAGCACGCGCAATGCCATGGAAAGTCGTTTGCTGGAATTGGAACTCAAAATTGCCGATCCGCTGACTGCGCGTCAGATCGAACGTCACTCCCTTAGCATCCAAATCAACAAGCTGAAGGCCGAAAATGGGCCGCTGCGAGACATCCATAAGTTGGAGTCCAACCCCGCCTGGAGAGACATCGGGGTGGAGCGCATGGTAGAGGCTTGGTCCCAGGAGCGTGACGAAATTTTGCGGTCGTTGCGCAGACCTGTGGGCTTCCAGGGCGTTCAAGCCAGCGGATGGAATCAAGGGCTGGGGAACACCTTGGCCTTGGTCTTCAGTTTGATGGTCGGCTCGGCCGCCTTGCCCCACATCTTGGTTCGCTCATACACCGCCAGTTCACCCGCCGAGGCAGAGAAATCTGTGGCCTGGGCATTGCTGTTCATTGTGGCCGTCTACCTTTGCGCTTCGGCACTGGCCGTGATGTTGAAAGATTCGGTCTTGACCGAGCTGGTAGGCGCCAGCCTTCATCAATTGCCCGATTGGGCCGACAAGTTGAAGTTGCGTAAATTGGCACTGCTGACCATCAACGACTGGAATGGCGATGGCATCGTTCAGTTCGGCGATATTCGCCTGGTCAACGATTTTTTGGTGTTGGCCGTCCCCGACATCTTGCGCATTTCTCCTGTCTTCACAGGTTTGATTGCAGCAGGCGCGCTGGCTGCTGCCTTGTCCACGGCCGACGGCTTGCTGCTCACGATTTCCAATGCGTTGTCGCACGATTTGTATTTCCAGTCGGTGGACCCGCAAGCCTCGCCAGTCCGTCGTGTCATGCTCTCCAAGATTCTGTTGATGCTGGTGGCCTTGGTCGCGGCCTGGATCGCGACTCAACGTCCGGTGGACATTTTGTTTTGGGTGGCTTGCGCTTTTTCATTGGCAGGTTCGACGTTTTTCCCCGTCCTTTTATTGGGATTGCACTGGAACCGCATGAGCCGCGCCGGGGCCGTGCTGGCCATGGGCAGCGGTTTGATGATTTCGCTGTACTACATTTTTACCAATCATCCTTGGGTACAGCTCAAGTTGAACTTGTCAGTGCACCAAACCAGCTGGTTCGGTCTGGAAGCTTTCAGCGCGGGCGTTTTTGGCGTGCCGACGGGGCTGGCCCTGGGGGTGATTGGCAGCTTGTTGTGGCCTCATAGGGGTTCTCCCGTAAAACCGCTATAATCTTGGGTTTGACCTTGCTGCACTCCGTCTGACGCCGGAGGCAGCTTCAACCACAAGGAGAGTCCATGCGTCATTACGAAATCATTTTGCTGATTCACCCGGATCAGAGCGAGCAAGTTCCAGCCATGCTGGAGCGCTACAAGAGCATGATCACCACCGGTGGTGGCGCCGTGCACCGAGTCGAAGACTGGGGCCGCCGTCAACTGGCGTACATGATCAACAAGCTTGCCAAAGCCCACTACATCTGCTTGAACATCGAAGCCAGCCAGGCCGTGATGGGCGAGCTCGAGCACGCCTTCCGTTTCAACGACGCTGTGCTGCGCCACCTGACGGTGCAGAAGAAAAAGGCCGAGACCGGCCCGTCGCTGATGATGAAAACCGTCGAGCGCGAAGAAGCCCGCAAAGCGCAACAAGCCGAATTCCAGGCCTGATGCGTTGATTGTCGGGTGTGAACCGCGTCATTTTGACCGCTGCCATCGCCGAGCTTTCTGCCCTGCGATACACACCTGCCGGATTGCCCGCCCTGGATTTGCGACTCGAACACGAGTCCCAAGTCGAAGAAGCCGGACAGCCCCGACAGGTCAAGGCAAGCGTCAAGACGGTCGCACTGGGAACCCTGGCTGAGCGACTCGCTCGCCAAGCTCTCGGAAGCACCTGGCAGTTTGAAGGATTCCTGGCGACGCCACGCAACAGCAAAAGCGTCACCTTTCATCTGCAAGATTTTCAGAATTGTTCATAGGAGGCCCAGACCATGGCCACATTTAAGAAGTTCAACAAGGACAAGCGTCCCAAGCGCAACACCCAGTCGCTGCTGTTCAAGCGCAAGCGTTTCTGCCGTTTCACGGTGACCGGCGTTGAAGAAATTGATTACAAAGACATCGACACCCTGCGTGACTTCATTGCCGAAAACGGCAAGATCATCCCCGCACGCCTGACCGGCACCCGTGCCATTTACCAGCGCCAGCTGAACACCGCCATCAAGCGCGCCCGCTTCCTGGCCATGTTGCCTTACAGCGACCAGCACAAGATCTGAGGAGAGACAACATGCAAATCATTCTGCTCGACAAAGTTGTGAACCTCGGTAACCTGGGCGAAATCGTCAAGGTCAAAGACGGCTATGCACGCAACTTCCTGATTCCCTCGGGCCGCGCCCGTCGTGCCACCGAGTCCGCCATCAAGGAATTCGAAGCGCGCCGCGCCGAACTCGAAAAAGCCGCCGCTGAAAAGCTGGCTGCTGCCCAAGCTCAAGGCGAAAAGCTGGCGGGTACCACCCTGAAGCTGACCCAGAAAGCTGGCGTCGACGGCCGTTTGTTCGGCTCCGTCACCAACTTTGACATTGCTGAAGAACTCGGCAAGCAAGGCTTCCCGGTGCAAAAAGCCCAGGTCCGCATGCCCAATGGCCCGATCAAGACCGTCAGCGATTCCAGCGTCAGTGTGGCTCTGCACACCGACGTGGTGGTTGAAATCAATGTGTCGGTCTACGGCGAAACCGCCTGATCGCGTTTGACCCCAACGCAAGCCGCTCTTCGGAGCGGCTTTTTTTTGCCTGAGTTATCCCCGGTTATCCCGGCTTTCTCACCGTTTTTCCACAGGGTTGTCCCATGACTTTCCCTGTATTCCAACGTAGCATTGAGGGTCACAAGGAGTTCCATGTCTGCCGTCCTGTCCAGCCTAGAAGAAGACTATTCGCCTGACCGCGAAGTGGCCCAACTGCGCATCCCGCCGCATTCGCTCGAAGCCGAATCCAGCGTGCTGGGCGGCTTGCTGCTTGACAACAGCGCCTGGGACCGGGTGGGAGACTTGCTGACCGACAGTGACTTTTACCGCTACGAGCACCGCTTGGTGTATTCGGCAGTGGGCGCGCTCATCAACGGCAGTCGCCCGGCCGACGTCATCACGGTGTTCGAGCATTTGCAAAGCCTGGGCAAAGCCGACGAGGTGGGTGGCTTGGCCTACCTGAACTCTTTGGCGCAATACGTGCCCAGTGCCAGCAACATTCGCCGCTACGGCGAAATCGTGCGCGAGCGGGCCATTTTGCGCAAGCTGGTCAGTGCCAGCGATGAAATTTCCACCACGGCATTCAACCCCAAGGGCAAGCCGGTAGCGCAAATCCTGGACGAGGCCGAACAGAAAATTTTCAACATCGGAGAAGAAGGCTCGCGCATGAAGCAGGGCTTTCAGTCGATGGACTCACTGGTCGTCGAGTTGCTTGACCGTGTTGAAGAGATGTCGCAAAACCCGAACGACATCACCGGGGTGCCGACCGGCTTTTATGACTTTGACCGCATGACCTCGGGCCTTCAGCCGGGCGACCTGGTGGTGCTGGCGGCACGTCCGTCCATGGGCAAGACGGCCCTGGCCATCAACATTGCGGAACATGTGGCGGTGAACGAGGGTTTGCCGGTTGCGGTGTTCTCCATGGAAATGGGAGCTGCGCAGTTGGCCATTCGTATCGTGGGCTCCATTGGGCGCATCGACCAGGGTCATTTGCGCACCGGCAAACTGTCGGACGATGAGTGGCCCCGATTGACCGAGGCGATTGAAAAGTTGCGCAGCATCTCGCTGCACATTGACGAAACGCCTGGCCTGACCCCCAGTGAATTGCGCGCCAACGCGCGTCGCTTGGCACGCCAGTGCGGCAAGCTCGGCTTGATCGTGGTGGACTATTTGCAGCTGATGTCCGGCACCAGCTCCGATGGCGACAACCGCGCCACCGAACTCGGTGAAATTTCGCGGGGCTTGAAGATGCTGGCCAAAGAGTTGCAGTGCCCGGTCATTGCCTTGTCACAGCTCAACCGAAGTGTGGAGCAGCGCACCGACAAGCGCCCCATGATGAGCGACCTGCGCGAGTCTGGTGCCATCGAGCAGGATGCCGACGTCATCATGTTCATTTACCGGGACGACTATTACAACAAGGACAGCAAGGAGCCGGGGGTGGCCGAAGTCATCATTGGCAAACAGCGTAACGGCCCGACTGGCACCGTCAAGCTGGCATTCCTGAAACCCATCACCAAGTTCGAGTCGCTCGCCTCAGGCGCTGGCGGCGACTACTAAAGGCACCGTCACGATATCGCCACGGCCCTTGGGCCTCACATGGCGCAACAGCCTGGCAACGACAGCTTCAGAGGGCTTCGCTGGCAAAGTCGGCCAGGCGTGAGCGTTCGCCGCGTGCCAGGGTAATGTGGCCGCCATGCGGCCAGCCCTTGAACTTGTCGACCGCAAAGGTCAAGCCCGAGGATCCCTCGGTCAGGTAGGGCGTGTCAATTTGTGCCAGATTGCCCATGCAGATGATCTTGGTCCCAGGGCCGGCGCGGGTGATCAGGGTCTTCATTTGCTTGGGCGTCAAGTTCTGCGCCTCGTCAATCACCACGTACTTGTTCAGGAAAGTACGGCCCCGCATGAAGTTCATGCTCTTGATCTTGATCTTGCTGCGAATCAGCTCGTTGGTGGCCGCACGGCCCCATTCACCGGCGCTGGTTTCTGTCTTTCCCAGCACTTCCAGGTTGTCGTCCAGGGCGCCCATCCAGGGGCCCATTTTTTCTTCCTCGGTGCCTGGCAGGAAGCCAATGTCTTCGCCCACACTGACCGTGGCGCGGGTCACAATGATTTCACTGTAGCGGCGGTCGTCCAGCACCTGCGTCAGGCCGGAAGCCAGCGCCAGCAATGTTTTGCCTGTCCCCGCGGTGCCGGTGAGGGTGACGAAATCAATCTCGGGATCCATGAGCAAATTCAAAGCGAAATTTTGCTCGCGGTTGCGGGCAGTCACGCCCCAGACGGCGTTCTTCAGGTGGTTGAATTCCTTGAGCGTTTTCAAGACGGCGGATTTGCCGCGAATCTCGGTCACGCGGGCATACAGGCTGGGCTCACCGGGTGCTTCAAAATACACAAACTGGTTGATGTGCAAGCTCGGCACAATCGGGCCGCTGATGCGATAGAACGTGTGGCTGCCACTTTGCCAGCTCTCCACCGTCTTGCCGTGCCGAATCCAGAAGTCGGGGGGCAAGGCCAGGGAGCCTGAATACAGCAAGTCGCCGTCTTCCAGGGTCTTGTCGTTTTGGTAGTCTTCCGCGGCCAGGCCCAGCGCACGGGCCTTGACGCGCATGTTGATGTCTTTGGACACCAGCACCACATCGCGCGGCGCATGTTGTTTGCGCAGGGCCTGTACCACGCCCAAAATCTGGTTGTCGGCCTTGCCCTGGGGAAGGCTCATGGGCAAGCTCATGTCCAGCGGCTGGGTCTGGAAAAAAAGCTTGCCACCGACATCGCGATGGCCCGTGCTGTCCAGCGGCAGGCCTTTGGACATGTCTGCGCCCTGCGAGCCGGCCAGTGCATCCAGCGTGCGGCTGGCCTGGCGGGCATTGCGCGCCACTTCGGTCATCCCTTTTTTGTTGCTGTCCAATTCTTCCAGCACGATCATGGGCAGGTAGATGTCATGTTCCTCAAAGCGGAACAGGCTCATGGGGTCGTGCATCAGCACGTTGGTGTCCAGCACGAAAAGCTTGGTGGGACCTTGCGGCTTTTTCGGCTTGGCAGCCTGCGGTCTGGGAGCGGCAGTCTTGCTGGCAACAGGTGCAGTGACGCTGCGGGATTTGCTGCGCGTGTGGGGTGCCAGATCTGTGGCGGGAACATCTTCAGGCAACCCACCGGCACCACGGTCAAACAGATCCATGGCCTGAGGTTTTTCCGCCAGCGGGCTTTCTGCCATGAGGCGGTTGGATTTTCGTCCCGACTTGGCTACTGCGGGTGCCTCAAAAGCATCATGGGTCAACAGGGCTGCGCGCTTGGAGGGGGCGGGAGGGAGGGGCATGGCAAAAGGGCTTAAGAAAAACAGAAAAGAAAAAGCCGCCAAGAGGCCCGGGCGGCTTTCAGAGGGTGCGCTTGCAAGGCAAGGGTCAACAGCATGGAATCATCATAACCCAGCTGTGTGACAGCACAGTGGCTCAGGCTGTGGCAGGGGCTGCCTTTTTAAGGGCTTTGACAGCTTTCAGCACTTCGTCCACGTGGCCCAGCACTTTCAGGCCGCGCCATTCCTGTCGCAGAAGGCCGTCCGCACCGACCAGGAAGGTGCTGCGCTCGATACCTTTGACCTTCTTGCCGTACATGATCTTGTTTTTCACCACGCCAAACATGTGGCACATTTTTTCTTCGGTGTCGGCAATCAGCTCGAAGGGGAGCTCGAGCTTGGCTTTGAAATCGTCGTGCGACTTCATGTTGTCGCGGGAGACGCCAAAGATGACAGCGCCAGCTTTGGTGAAGTCTTTGTATTTGTCCCGAAACTGCATGGCCTCGGTGGTGCAGCCTGGCGTGTTGTCCTTGGGATAAAAGTACAGGATCAGCACTTTGCCCTGGTGGGACGCGTTGGTGACCTTGACGCCACCAGTGGCGTTCGCTTCGAATTCGGGGAGAGGTTTGTTGACAACGATCGCCATAGGTCTTCAATCAGGTGTGAAACGCCGCAGAGCTCTACGGCAACCCATGATTTTACCTTGAAAAAAGGCTTTCGGGCTCAACCAGCAAGACGGCGGCAACAGGGCGACCTTCGCCCGCCAAAATGTTGTAGGTTCGGCAGGCCGCTGCGGTATCCATGGTTTCCAGCCCAATGCGTTTGGCCATCAATGGGGCAAGCCAGGCAGGGGGCGGGAAGCGCAGGCGTGAGCCGCTGCCAAAAATGACCATTTCGACCGACAGGTCCGCCAGCGTTTCGAAATGTGCGGGACCCAGGTCCTCAAAACGCTGGCAGGCCCAGTCGCGGCGTTCGCCACTGGAAGTGATCAGCAGGCTGTGCTGAAGTTTTTCGCCATTGAGCGCAATCCAGCCAGGGCCGTAGCCCGTCACGGCTTGAACGTCCATGCGATCAGGTTGGAGTTTCATGAATGGGTGAGGCAAAAACGCCCGAGTTCTGTGGTCAAATTATAGGTTTTCACCTGAAAAGCCCCTGGGAGGGACTTTGAAAGCCATACAAAAATCCAGCAAGCTGGCCAATGTCTGCTACGACATCCGCGGACCGGTCCTCGACCGGGCCCGTCAGATGGAAGAGGAGGGCCACAAAATCATCAAGTTGAACATCGGCAACCTGGCGGTGTTTGGCTTCGATGCGCCCGAAGAAATTCAGCAGGACATGATTCGCAACCTGCCCAACGCCGCAGCGTATTCCGATAGCAAAGGTATCTTTGCGGCGCGCAAGGCAGTGATGCACTACACCCAGCAGCAAGGCATTCATGGCGTCACGCTGGACGACATTTACCTGGGCAATGGCGCCAGCGAGTTGATTGTCATGGCTACCAACGCCTTGCTCAACGATGGCGACGAATTGTTGTTACCCGCCCCTGACTATCCTTTGTGGACTGCAGCGGTCAGCCTGTCGGGAGGCACGCCGGTGCATTACCTGTGCGACGAGAAAAATGGCTGGATGCCCGACCTGGATGACATCCGCGCCAAGATCACCCCGCACACCAAAGGCATCGTCATCATCAACCCCAACAACCCGACGGGGGCGCTTTATTCAGACGACTTGCTCAAGCGCATCGTAGGCTTGGCGCGCGAGCATGGCTTGGTGATCTTTGCCGACGAGGTCTACGACAAAGTCTTGTACGACGATGTGAAGCACACGGCCATTGCGTCTTTGTCAACCGATGTGCTCACCCTGACCTTTAACTCTCTTTCCAAAAGTTACCGCTCGTGCGGCTACCGTGCAGGCTGGATGGTGGTGTCTGGCGACAAAAAGCCGGCCCGCGATTACATCGAGGGCCTGAACATGCTGTCCTCCATGCGCCTGTGTGCGAACGTGCCAGGTCAGTGGGCCATTCAAACCGCTTTGGGCGGATACCAAAGCATCAAGGACCTGGTGAAAGAGGGCGGTCGTCTGCGCCGCCAGCGCGACTTGGCGCACCAGCTCATCACGGCCATTCCTGGCGTGACCTGCGTCAAGCCCAGCGCGGCGCTTTACATGTTCCCCCGCCTCGACCCCAAGATGTACCCCATTGAGGACGACCAGCAATTCATCAACGAACTGCTGCAAGAAACCAAGGTCCTCCTGGTTCAGGGGTCGGGCTTCAACTGGCCAGAAACAGACCACTTCCGAATCGTGTTCCTGCCACACGAAGACGACTTGCGTGAAGCCATCCAGCGCATCGCAAAATTTCTTGAAACCTACCGACAACGACACGCATCATGAAACCCATCCAAGTAGGCCTTTTGGGCATCGGCACCGTGGGGCGCGGCACCTTCGAGGTGTTGCAACGCAACCAAGAGGAAATCCAGCGCCGTGCTGGCCGTGGCATTGAAATCAGCATGGTGGCCGACCTGGACACGGCGCGCGCCCAGTCTGTGGTGGGCTCCGCCGCCAAGGTGGTGGCCGATGCCCGCGAAGTCATCGCCAACCCGGACATCGACATCGTCATCGAACTGATTGGCGGCTATGGCATTGCACGCCAACTGGTGATGGCAGCCATCGATGCCGGCAAACATGTGGTCACCGCCAACAAGGCTTTGCTGGCCGTGCATGGCACCGAAATTTTCGAGGCCGCCCGTCGCAAAGGGGTGATGGTGGCGTTCGAGGCGGCCGTGGCCGGGGGCATTCCCATCATCAAGGCCTTGCGCGAGGGCTTGACTGCCAACCGCATTCAATGGATTGCCGGCATCATCAACGGCACCACCAACTTCATCTTGTCCGAAATGCGCGACAAGGGCTTGCCGTTTGACGAAGTGCTCAAGCAAGCGCAGGCCCTGGGCTACGCCGAGGCCGATCCCACCTTTGACATCGAAGGTGTGGATGCGGCGCACAAAGCCACCATCATGTCGGCCATTGCCTTTGGCATCGCCGTTCAGTTCGACAAGGCTTATGTCGAAGGCATCACCCGCCTGGAAGCGCAAGACATTCGGTATGCCGAACAGTTGGGCTACCGCATCAAGTTGTTGGGCATCGCCAAGCGCGTGGCCTCCGGCGTGGAGTTGCGCGTGCATCCTTGCCTGGTGCCGTCCAAACGCCTGATTGCCAACGTGGAAGGCGCCATGAACGCCGTGATGGTGCAAGCCGATGCCGTGGGCACCACCCTTTACTACGGCAAGGGGGCCGGCAGTGAACCGACCGCCAGCGCCGTGATTGCCGACTTGGTGGACATCACACGTTTGCACACTGCCGACCCGCTGAACCGGGTGCCGCACCTGGCCTTCCAGCCCGATGCCATCAGTGACGTCAAAGTGCTGCCCATGGCCGAGGTCGTGACCAGTTACTACCTGCGCCTGCGCGTGGCCGACGAGGCGGGCGTGCTGGCCCGGGTGACCGGCATCCTGGCCGAGTCTGGCATCAGCATCGAGGCGGTGTTGCAACGTGCCGCCGGCGAGGGCGAAAACCAGACCGACCTCATCATCCTCACACATGACTGTGTGGAGTCGCGCATGAACGCCGCCATGGCGCAGATGCAGCAACTCACCACGGTATTGGCCCCCAT
>VERE01000072.1 GCA_018882835.1 Limnohabitans sp. | reverse complement strand
TGAGGCCACCAGGCGGCACGGGCCTCGTCCACACCCTCTCGGCTGCTGTTCAAGGCGGCACGTGCCGCCAGAAATTCGGGGTGCTTGCGCACAGCGTCGGCAACCGAGTCGGCAATGCGGCGCGCTTTTTTTTGCTGCTCCACATGTGAATTAACTGGCGTCCAATCGTCCAGATAACGTATCAATTGATCGCCTACGGTTTTGGCACGAAGCGACACGTCTTGATTTACAAGATCTTTACCTTGCACACCCTCGCTAAGTTGTGTCTGAGCAGCTAATGCGCTGATGTGCAAAGCAGCCAACACCCCTAAGGTCCTGAGGATTTTTGGTTGCATAGCAACCAATTGCGCAGGAGAAAAGATCATAAGTTTGGCAGTTGAGGCTTTTATATCAAGTTTAAAAAAAGAAACGGCCACCTATGGGTGGCCGTCAGTACTTGATAACTATCAGATCAATACAAAGTCTGTTTTAGTCAGATCGATGCTCAAAATACCCTCAAGATGTACCAATGAACTTTGGGTGACGGTACCTGCCACTTTGCTGGAGTCGAAACGAATATCCACCCCGCCAGTAGTTGGGTTGTTGGCAAAGTGAATTTCATTATCACCCACTGTAGAAACAATTGACGCCCCGTCATCAATGATGCTGTAGGCACCTGTTTGCGCAGTTGAAGTCGTCCCAAATAACTTGGTTAGTGGCGCACTCACAGAGGTATTGTTAACGGATGCAGATTCCACAGCAAAGACAAAAGACGTTGCATTGGTTGCGACCGAGAACGAAGCTGTGATAAAAGTTGCCCCTTTAGCCAATGCAGTTGAAGTCGCCAATGTGGTAGTTGTCACACCGCCAACAAGACCCGTATCAGGGTTAAAGTCAACGGCCTTCCAGTTGGCCTTGTTGGTTACGTCAATTAGTTGAGAGCCTGAGGGCACCATGAAATCAATCGAAATGGAACCTTCACCAATCAGATCCGTTCCGTTGTAAACGACATCGACTGTTGCAACGCCATTGCTAACTGACATCCCGGAGAGGGTAAAAGGCGATGAAGACGAGCCCGCAGGGATCGCATTTTCTGAAGTGTAGCCAACACCTAAAGAGCCCAAAAGAGCAGAAAGATCAATCTTATCGCCCGAACCAAAACCAGTCACAGTGTCGGATGAGGTCACTGTAGAGTCAGAAACATCCACTAACTTCACGGTATCGGTGCCTGTGCCTAAATCGATTTTATCGGCACCAAGTCCTCCCATAACGACATCATTTCCAGCACCAGACTCGATAGTGTCGTTGCCTGCACCACCATCGATAGAGTCATTACCTGAGCCGCCAATGATGGAGTCATTGCCAGCCAAGCCCAGCAGGGTGTCCTGCCCACCCAACCCACTGATGGTGTCAGCATTTGCTGTACCAGTCAGCGTTTGCGCTGCGGAAGATCCGAAGAGAACAGAAAATGCTATAGATTGTGCAGCGGCCAAAGAATTTTCAGCAGCGTCGCTAGCTGAATCTGCAGCAACAGAAACAGTGATGTTCGATGCTGTTGCAGAAGTTGCCGCAGTATTTACAGGGGTTACGAGCAATGTGTACGTCGTTCCGTCTGTGCCAACTGCAGTCAATGCGCCTGCTTTCGTGGCACCCGAGCTGACAACCACATCTGATACATCAAAACCAATCAGTTTTTCGGTAGAGACAAACTTAAAAGTGTAATTGCCTGCACTCGCATTGAAGCTGTCCACGGTTGCGGTCAGAGCTGGCTTGGTGCTGTCGATGGTGATGGCCGTAGCGAGCTTGCCGTACAAGCTTTCGTACTGTCCATCGCTTTGACGGACCACCACTTTGTCGAGTGCATAGGTGCCCTCGGACAGGCTGAAGGTGGTGGTGCTCAAGGTCTGGTTGGCAGACCAGGTGGTGCCGCCATTGGTGCTGTACTGCCAGTAACCCGTCGGATAGGTCGTGCCGCTGAGCAGCGCGCCCACGTTGACGACACCACTGTTGGTGATGCTGTCACCCTGGGTGCCGGAGTCCGGCGTGGCCAGCACCACAGTGGGCGTCGCGGGCGCAGTGCGGATGTCCAAAGCGGTCAGCGTGGTGGCTGCGCCGTTGTTGCCGGCCTGGTCAATCTGGCGCACTTGCACAACGTCTTTGGCATAGGTGCCCACGTTCAACACAAAGCTGGTGCCCGAGCCATTGCTCCAGGTGCTGCCACTGTTGGTGCTGTACTGCCATGTGGCATTGGCTTCCAGGCCAGACACCACCAGGGTACCGTTGGAGGTGATGCCATCTGTCGAGGAGGTGCCGTTATCACTTTGCAGCGCTGCGGTGAGCTTGGCCGGCGCCGTGGTGTCGTTGGTCACGTTGAGGGTGAACGCCGCAGTTTTGGTAGCGCCTGCCTTGTCGGTGGCCGTGATGTTGATGGTTTGCTGCGCCGTGGCGCTGGTGGCATTGAGCGGCGCCGTGCCGGTCAGGACCCCGGCAGAAGTGATGGCCCAGCCGGTGGGCAAAGAGGTGGCCGAGAAGGTCAGGGCGTCGCCGACGTCCACATCGGTGAAAGCTTTGGACACATCGACGCTGACGGCGCTGAATTCTTCAGCGGTGATGCTGGTCACAGCACCGGTGGCCAATTGCGGGGCGTCGTTGACATTGGTCACCGTCAGCTTGAACACATCGGAAACGCGGTTACCGGCGGGGTCAATGGCCGTGACTTTGATGTTGATCGAGCCAACGTTGTCGTTGGTCGGTGTGCCGGCAAAGCTTTTCGTGGCGGCGTTGAAGGTCAACCATGAAGGCAGCGCTGCACCGCTTTCCAGGGTAGCGGTGTACTTCAACACATCGGCAACATCGGGGTCGGTAAAAGCGCCAGTGGCAATGCCCAGGCCATTGCTGGGGGGCGTGAAGGTGGAAGCAGACCCAATCGGCACACTGACCTGCAAGGCGGTTTGGGCCACGCCGCCCGAAGTGACGCTCAGGTTCTTGAAGTCGTTGGCTTGAACCAACAGAGTGGCGTCGGTGCTGAGCAAAGACTGCGCACCGAGGTTGATCAGGTCAACGTATTTGATGGTGCCGTGCTGGATGATGTTGTTCACCACATTGAGCACGTCGACATTGGTACCGACCACGGCCTGGTAGTCCACACCGGCCAGCAAGGCGCGCAGGTCGCCGTTGTTGGCATCGACCAGAGCGCCAATGGCTTTGTCCAGCAGCGTCTGTGCCGACAAGCCCTGGGCTTGACTCAGGGCTGCGCCGATGAGGGTTTGTGCCACGGTGACCAAGTCGACACCGGCATCAATGCCCAGGCCGTTGGAGAGCAAGCTGCTGAGGTCGCTGAGCTTGTACGTGCCAAAGGTGGTGCCAATTTTTGTCAGGGCACTGGACAAGGTGTCGCTGTTGGCACTGTCCACCACCACGCCAGCGCGACTGGCGGCGGTGAGCAGCAGGGTTTTGGTGCTGCCCGCAGAAATTTGCGACAACAGGTCGGAAACTTTGAGGGAGGACACTTCGGGGAAGTTCACCACAGCCTTGGTCAGGGTGACCAGCTCGGTCACCGTGTCAACGCTGGCAGGCAAAGTGACCAGGCTCTTCAACTTGGTCACGATGGCAGTCGGGGTGACATCGTCAAGCACGCCGACCACCAAGGCGCCACCCAGTGCCACCAAGCCTTCGCGGCTGAGGGAAGAGACGTCCAGCACATCGCCGGTGCCATTGGTCATTTTGGCAAACAAGCTGTCCAGCTTGAGGCTGAAAGAGGGTGTTTGGCCCACTGTGTTGGAGCCTGCAGCCAGGGTCAGCAGGTCGGAGTCCAGATTGGAAAAGGTGTAGGTCCCCAAAGCCACGGAGCCCATCTTGACGGTGGCAGAGATGTTTTGCACCGGCAAGGTGAAGGTGGTGTTGCCCGAGCTGGTGGCGGCGTCGAGTTTGACGTCGTTGAGGGTCACGGTGAGGCTGCGGCCGGCAAAGGAAGCCTTTTGCATACTCATGACGAGGTCCAGGCTGCTGGTGCCCGAATCTGTAACGGTGTAACCCGTCATGTCAAAGGTCAGCGTGGGGGCCGTGCCGACTGTGCTGCTGTTGTTGTCAAAGAACTTCAGCAGGTTGGCGCGGCTGATGTTGCTGGCCGTGAAGGTGCTGGGCAACGTGGTGAGCGAGCCCGTGCCGCCGGTACCGGACAGAGCCGAGTCTTCGGCCACGGTGACATCTGGAACCAAGCTCGAATTGACCACCGGGGCATTGCCTTGCGCCGTTTTCAGGGTGCTGGCGATGGTGGAGATGCTGCCACTGGTGCTCACCACGTTGGAAATCGTGGTGTTGGTGGCCTTGGTGGTGGTCAGGGCCGTGCTGAAGTCGGAGTCCGTCAGTGTGGCTTTGGCCGCCACCGCCGTTTTCACGTTGGTCACCAAGGTGTTCAACACAGTGTCGCTGGTCAAATTCAAGGTGCCGGCGTTGGTATTGGTCTTCAGGGCTGCAGCCTGGTCAATGACCTGAGCGGCCAATTTGGTGGCCACTGCCGAGACCGCATCGGCCAAAGAGACGGCACCCGCACTGGCGCCGTTCACAGAAACCGCCAGGTTGGTCAGCACAGTATTAACCTGTGCGGCAGCACCTTCAGCCTTGAGCGCGTCGGCGGCGTTCACACCGGTCGCAAATGGGTTGAAGGTCAAGGGATCGACCGTCAACCCAAGGGCTGATTTCAGGTCTGCGGCCGTCAAAGAGCTGTTGGCGGCCAACAAGGTGGTGAGCGGGGTCACCACGGTGGCGCCGGCCGGGGCGGCCAAAACGCCGGTGAAACTGAGGTTGGTGGTGGTGTCGGTACCGCCTGTGGCCACAATTTTTCCGCCAGAACCATTCAAGGTGTAGGCACCCGAGGCACTGGTTGTGGTGGATTCTTCACCCGCGTCAAGAATGTAGTTGCCGTTCATGTCGCGAAACACAATGGCGCCGGAAATCGGGCCCTTGACCACGCTGCCTGAGGATGAGCTGACCACAGTGGCCGCTGCTTCGCTGGAGCTGAAAGCGCCCCCCGCCACTGCGGCAAAACCCACCAGGGCCAAGGCCTGGGCAGAAGACAAAGCGCCCAGGGCAGAAGCGCCAGAAGCTGCTCCGGAGGCTGTGGCCGCCGTGGCCGCGCCGGCATCTGTTGCCACCGCCGAGCCTGCCTGAGCCGCTTGGGCCAGCAGGATGTCCATCTGGTTTTGGGCGGTTTGCACGTGGCCGACACGGCCCGCAGCGCCCGTGTCCTGCGCCAGCGACTTGAACGCATCCAGTGCCGATGAGATATCGGACGGCGCGAAACCTGCAGACTGAGAGACCGCTTCCAGCGGCATGTCCAGCAGGTCGTCCTGAACCTTCAGGGCCTCGACCAGCACAGTCAGGGACAAGCCATCGGTGGTTTCCGGCGCTGCCGAGAAGTCCGAGGAAGGTGCCGTCAATGCTGACAGGGCGGCCAGGGGGTCGGGGCTTTGCAAGGCGAATTGAACGCGCAAGGCGGCTTCTTCAGGGGCCAGGCCCTCACGTACCAGGGCCTGAACCAGCGCGGCGACGGCGCTGTAGTCAAGGACGGTGGTTTTGCCAGAGGTCAGGGTGGCTTGGGAGGCCGTGTCTTGAAGCAGGGCCTCTCGGACAGCGGCCAGCGCATCGGCCGCACCGACCAGTCCCATCACAACCAAGGCCATGGGGCTGAGAGCCGAAGAGCGGGCAGCCGGCGCTTTTTTGTTCAATGTGTATTGTGAACGGATACTCATCTCGACTCCTGGGTTCGAACAAATGACGCATGCCTGGGCGGCAATACGGCAGGGTTGGGCTAAAAATAGACTTAGATTGATGTTAACCCAACTTTCGGTCACCTGAATGACAAAACGGCGTTTTTGGGTTCATGCCTGGCGCACCGCTCAACGCTTGGTCAGCTTTATGGCTTCTGGGCTTACGGAAGATCGAGTACGCTGAGTTCCCCCGCCAGCCAAAGCAAGCGGAAGGATGAGATCAACCCCGTGTATTCGGCTTGCAGTCGGTCACGCTGCAATTGGGCGACCTGCTGGTTGGCCTGAAGGACATCGAAGGGGGTGCGAACACCGCCCAACACGCTCTTGCGGGTCGCTTCGACCAGGGCATTGGCCGATGCGAGCGCCTTGTCAAGGGCTTGCAGCTTGCTTACCACCTGCCCCATGGCCAGGTAATGACGGTGCAACTCCACCATGGTTTTTTCAACTTGGTTGGCCAGTTCGGCCTCGGCCCGGGCGCGGCTGGCTGCGGCCTGGCTGACGCCAGCCTCGGTGGCGCCACCGGCATACAGCGGAACGGTGATTTGGGCGCCCACCGAGCGCGTCAGGTAGGACTGGTTCACCAGATTGACGTTTTCCGACTCTGATTTGGCGTAACTGGCGACCAAATCCGCCCGCGGCAAGTGGCCACTTTGAGCCTTCAGGTATTCCTGCTGGGCAATGTCTACCGCCAATTGCTGCGCCCGAAGGTCGGCGTTGCGCTCTTTGACTTGGGCCTCCCACTGGGAAAGGGGCTTGGCCAAAGCCTGCGCAGAGAATTTGAAGGAGGCGGGTTTAGGACCCAGCCTCACCAGGTCTTGCTGCTCGGGCCCCACCATGGCCAACAGGGTTCGTTGCGCCAGCTTGTAGGTGTGCTCGGCCTCGATGCGGCTGGCTTGTAACAGGTCGCTGCGGGACTGCGCCTCGAGGACATCGGTGCGCGAGGCTTCGCCTTTTTCGAATTGCTGGGTCACGCTGAGCAACTGTTCGGCCAAGGTTTGGCTTTGGACGGCCAACAAATCGATCTGGTCTTTGGCATACCAAAGATTGCAATACGCCTCCACCAAGCGGGCCAGCACCTCACGCTGCCGGCTGTCAAATTGAACCTGGGCGTAATCTGCCTGCAATTGGCCTTGTTGGTAACGCGCCCAGGCCTCGCGGTTGTAAAGCGGTTGCCGGACCGACACGCCGCTGTACAAACTGCGGTAGTTCAACTGGTCTTGCGTGGTCACTTGACCGGCACTCGTAAAAATGGACCGGTCGGCGCGGTTGTCGGCGCGGTTGTAGCTGTATTGCGCTTGCGGCAAGACGGCAGAACGGCCCAATGCTTTGTTTTGCAGGCCGGCATCGCGCTCGTGTTGGGCGCTGCGGTATTGCGGGTCGTTGCGCAAAGCGGCCTCGTACAGCGTTTGCAGCGTGTTTTGCCCCCAGGCAGCGGCGGTCAGGCCCAGCGTTCCCAACCCCAGGCCCCAACACCATTGGCTTAACTTGGCCACGCTCATTCCTCGCGCAAGGCGCCATGCATGCGATCGACCACGGGCTTGAGCAAGTAGCTCAGCAAGGTGCGTTCACCGGTTTTGACCAGCACTTCGACGGGCATGCCGGGGCGGACCTGCAATTGACCAAGCTTGCGCATGCCTTCCGGGGTGACGTGCGCATGCATGGTGTAGTAGGGGTAACCGTTTTTTTCATCGACCAAACGGTCGGCAGAAACCATGTCGACGTGGCCTTGGACATGCGGGGTGCGGTTTTGGTTGAATGCGGTAAACATGACCTCGACCGACAATGCAGGCTTGACTTTGTCAATCAGATGAACAGGAACCTGGGCTTCGATGAAGAGGGTTTCGTCCTGGGGAACGATGTCCATCAACTTGAAGCCCGGCGGTAACACCCCCCGGTCGGTGAAAACAGCCAAGCCCACCACTTTGCCAGACATGGGCGCCCTGATTTCGGTGTTGGCCAAATCAAAGTCGGTGGCCGTGGCGCGGCTCTCCAGGGTCTCGGCGTCACGGCTGGCCTCGGCCAACTGGGTTCGGACTTCTTTTTGGTATTCGTCCTGTCGCTGAGCAACGCGTTGCTGGGTTTCGCTGATCTGATGCCGCAACCGCCCCAGATTGCCTGTGTCGTCGGCAATCGCACCGACGATTTGCGCATGCATGCGGTCGACTTCCAGGAACCGGTTGCGCGGCACGTAGCCGTCGCTCGCCAACTCGCGCATGCCCTCACGTTGCACCACCAGACTTTGTTGCTGCAGCAGCTTGCTGGAACGGCTTTCTTCCAGGGCTTGCATTTGCAACTTCAACCCCGCCAGACTTTCCTGCATGGCGGCCAGGTCGGCTTGCAAAGCGGCGCGCCGGCTCTTGAACAGGTCTTGTTGTACCTGCCAAGTGGCCATGGCACGGGGCACACTGTGCAGTTGGGCCTGGAGAGGCGGGGGCAACGTCAGTTGAGCCTGCCCGGCCAGCTCGGCTTGGAGTCGCACAGCGGTGAGGCGCGCAGTAATGTATTGGCTGCGGGTGGCATCGGCCTGAGATTTGGCCGGTATCGGCTCCATCAGGGCCACCACCTGGCCGGCTTGGACGAGGTCGCCTTCTTTGACCAGAATTTTGGCCAAAATGCCGCCCGAAACATGCTGCACGGCCTTGCGGTGACCGCTGACCATCACGGTTCCTGACACTGGCACCCCTTTGTCCAGCGGGGCCAGCCCGGCCCAGAGAAAGAAGCCGCCCAAGCCCACCAAAATGACCGCCCAGCCCAAACGGACATAACGGTAGGGATTCAGCAGATCGGGGGGGGCAATGGGCCGAGGGGTCGCATCCTGGACAGCGGCAGAGGAAGTAAGATCTGACTTGGACATGGCAATCTCAGGCGGCCGGAGCGGCTGGCGCACGTTGGGCTGCAGCTTGTTGGCGCGCTTGAGCCAAGGCGCCCAAAATTTGCTGGGTCGGCCCAAAGCCCTGTACCGCGCCCTCGTTGAGGACCAGCAGCTTGTCACTGATGGTCAGGATGGGCATGCGGTGGGTGATCAAGACCACGCTGCGGCGCAGTGCTTTGAGCTCGCGGATGGCCTGGATCAGGGCCGCTTCGCCGGCATCGTCCAGGTTGGAGTTGGGCTCGTCCAGCACGATCAGGGCGGGCTGACCATACAAGGCGCGCGCCAGGCCAATGCGCTGCTGCTGCCCGCCAGAGAGGCCGGCCCCGCCTTCGCCGATCGGTGTGTCGTAGCCTTTGGGCAGCCGCAGCACCATCTCGTGCACGCCGGCCAGCTGGGCCGCCGCGATGACTTTTTCGGAATCGACCTCGCCAAAGCGCGCAATGTTCTCCGCCACGGTTCCGGCAAACAGTTCGATGTCTTGCGGCAAATAGCCGAGATGCTGACCCAAGGCGTCTTTGTTCCATTGGTAAAGGTCGGCGCCATCAAGCCGCACCTTGCCCACCTGGGCGGGCCAAATGCCCACCATAAGCCGCGCCAGGGAAGACTTGCCGGAAGCGCTGGGCCCGATGATGGCCAACACTTCGCCGGCCGCCAAAGACAGCTGCACGCCTTTGAGAACCGCGACCTGGCCCCCTGGCGGTGCCGCCGTGACGTTTTCAATGCTCAATTGACCTGTGGGGGCGGGCAAGGGCATGCCGGTTTTGCGCGCCGGGTTTTGTTGCAGCAACTGGTCCAGCCGTTGCCAGGCGGTTTTGACGCCGGACACTTGCTTCCAGACAGTGATGAGTTGCTCGACCGGACTGAGCGCACGCCCCATGAGGATGGAGCCCGCAATCATCATGCCCGGGGTCAGGCGTCCTTCAATCACCAGCCAGGCCCCCAAGCCCAGGATGTAAGACTGCAAGGTGAGCCGGAAGAGTTTGGTGACCGCCGTGACCACCGAGGCTTTGTCGCTGGCAATGGCTTGCTGGGCCAAAAACTGCTGGTGCAGTTGGTGCCAGCGTGCCCGTAAATTAGGCAGCATGCCCATGGACTCGATGACTTCGGCATTGCGCAGGTTGTTGGTCGCCATGGCGCCTGAAACCAAGGCCAGTTGACTCGCCTCGGACAGGGGTTTGCTGGACACCCGGTCATTGGCCCAGGCCAATGCAATCAGCACTGCGGTGCCGACCAGCGAAAACACGCCCAGCCAAAAGTCAAAAAGAAAAATAACCGCCAGGTAGATCGGAAACCAGGGCACATCGAAGAAGGCAAACAGGCCTTGCCCGGTGACAAACTGGCGAAGGGTGGTCAGGTCGGTCAGTGCCTGCCCCGCCTGGAAATTGTTTTTCTTGAGGTTTTGCTCAAAGGCTGCCGTGTAGATGCGCTCGCTGAGCAAAGCGTCCACCTGGGCACCGACGCGGATCAGCACCTGGCTGCGCACCCATTCCAGACCGCTGATGATGGCGTAGAACAAGGCCGTGATCAGGCTCAGCATGGCCAGGGTCATCAGGTTGCGACTGGTCAGCACGCTGTCGTAGACCTGCAGCATGTAAATGGAAGGCACCAGCATCAACAGGTTGATGGCCATGCTGAAAACGGCCACAGTCTTGAAGATGCCCTTGAATTGCCTCAAGGCGGCGGCGATTTCGCTTTGAGCGGCGGAAAGTGGCGATTTCATAGATTCAGGCGAGTTTATTACGCTTTCAAGCCCCTTAGAATGAGAAGTTTGCAACCTTTACATCGCGAGCATTTTTCATGAGCACTCAGTACACCTACGTGGACGGCATTGACAACATTTCCATGGTCGATGGCGTTGTCCGATATGAATTGGTGACGATTTCCCAGATCAACGGTGACAAGGCCCAGGCCAACAAGGTGGGTGGCATGGCCATGTCGGTGCAAGGTTTTGTGCGCACCTACGATCAGATGACCCAAGTGGTGAACAAACTGGTGGAACAAGGCATCCTGAAAAAGCGTGATGCCGCCGAGGTGGCGCAAGAAGCCCCCAAGGCCTGATGCCCTCCAGGCCCTGATGGGCCTGCACGCATGAACCTGCTGTTTGTTCATCAAAACTTTCCGGGGCAATACAAACATCTGGCCCCCGCCATGGCCCGCTTGCCCGGGCATCGGGTGGTGGCCATGCACATCAATGCCACGCCCGCCATGCCGGGCGTGGAAACGCGTCGTTACCAAACGCAGCGCGGCTCCACCCCGGGCGTGCACCGCTGGGTGTCCGATCTGGAAACCAAAGTCATCCGGGGCGAAGCCGCGTACCAATGCGCCCGCCAATTGCGAGATGAAGGCTTCAGCCCCGATGTGATCGTGGCCCACCCGGGCTGGGGTGAAAGCCTGTTTCTCCAGGATGTGTGGCCGCGCGCGCGCCTGGGCATTTACTGTGAATTCTTTTATCAGCCTCAAGGGGCTGATGTGGGCTTTGACCCTGAATTCCCGTCCAGCGGCGAGGAAGACGCTTGCCGGCTGCGCATGAAGAATGCCAACTACCAGTTGCATTTCCCGATGGCCCAGGCGGGCCTGTCGCCTACGCATTGGCAGCGTTCGGTGTTTCCAGAACCTTTCCGTCACCAGATTCAAGTGGTGCACGATGGCATTGACACCGCACGGGTTTGCCCCAGGCCTCAGGTCAGCCTGCAACTGAAAACCGCATCGGGCACGCTCGAACTCACACGCGACGATGAGCTGATCACGTTTGTGAACCGGAACCTGGAGCCTTACCGGGGCTACCACGTCTTCATGCGCGCCTTGCCAGAGATCATGAAAGCACGGCCCAACGCCCGTGTGCTGATCGTGGGTGGCGATGGCGTGAGCTATGGCGCCCCGCCCTCGGGCCCACGCAACGACCAGGGTGCCGCGCCCAAAGGCTGGAAGCAGATTTTTCTGGACGAGGTCAAGGACCGCGTGGACCTGCAGCGCATTCACTTCCTGGGCAATGTGCCTTATCCGCAGTTTGTTTCATTGCTGCAGATTTCCACGGTGCATGCTTACCTGACTTACCCCTTTGTGCTCAGCTGGAGTTTGCTGGAAGCCATGAGCGCGGGTTGTGCCATCGTGGCCAGCGACACGGCCCCTGTCAGGGAGGCCATCACGCATGGCGAGGCAGGCCTGCTGGTCGACTTCCTGGATGCGTCTGCACTGGCCGAACAGGTGATTGCCCTGTGCCAGGACCCGACACGGCGCGCACAACTGGGCGCGGCGGCGCGCGCTTTCGCTGTCGCGCATTACGATCTGCAAGGCAAGTGCCTGCCCGAACAGATGCAGTGGGTGGCTTCGCTGCGCGATTAAGTGGCTGCCGTTGGCGCGGGCGCCACCTGCTCGTCGGTACGACCGAAGCGTCGCACACGCGAGGCAAACCATGTCAGGGCTTTGACCAGGCTGGCTTCATCGAAGTCGGGCCAGTAATCGTCGACAAAATACAGCTCGGTGTAAGCACACTGCCACAACAGGAAATTGCTGATGCGTGATTCGCCCCCGGTGCGAATCAGAAGATCGGGGTCAGGCAGGTCGGCGGTGCTGAGATGGGCCGCAAGGTCCGCTTCGTGCAAGTCGTCCAGGGTGCACCCCGGGTTGGCTGTTTGCCAGGCCCGTGTCGCCTGCAGGATATCCCATTGCCCCCCGTAGTTGGCCGCCACCGTCAGGTGCAGGGTGGTGTTGTGTGCGGTGGCTTGCTCGGCAGCGGCAATGCGCGCCTGCAAATCGGCCGGGAAAGCGCTGCGGTCGCCGATGACGCGCAGGCGCACGCCCTCGCTGCTCATGTCAGCCATCTCTTTTTGGAGGTACTGCACAAACAGGTCCATCAGCGTGGAAACTTCCTCCGGCGGACGGCGCCAGTTTTCGGTGCTGAAGGCAAACAGGGTGAGGTAGCGGATATCGCGATCGGCACAGGCCTTGACAATGCGCCGCACGCCTGCGGCCCCTTTGACATGTCCCACCGTGCGTGGCAAAAAACGCTTTTTCGCCCAGCGGCCATTGCCATCCATGATGATGGCGATGTGCTGAGGAAGAGAGGATTCGGTACTCATGCAACGACTGGCCGCAAGGCCTGGAGTTCGGTCTGGATGCTTTGCGGCTGGCTCAACAATTCGATGAGGACCATCGCACGCGCTTCGCCGTCGTGTTGTTGGTAAATGCCACGCAAACCTTTGAGTGGCCCCGCCACAAACTGGACCTCATCGCCAGGATTCATCATGCGCTCACGCGGCAGAGGCGGCATGTCACGCAAGGCCTGGATCAAGGCATCGGGCACGGCGGCAGGTGTGTTGCCAAACGACACCAGCTTGCTCACCCCCAGGGTGGAACGGATGGGCGACCAATTGGTCTGGACCGTGTCCAGGTGAATAAACAGGTAACGGCTGAACATGGGCTCGGTCACCCGAGCCAGTTGGCCGCGTCGCACCTTCTCCAGCTCGATCATGGGCAACCATGCCTCAAAGCCCTGGCGCTGAAGATTCTCCAGCGCGCGCTGCTCTTGACGAGGTTTGGTGTGAATGACGTACCACTGCATGGAGGAAAGGATAAGGCAAAAAGTAACACAATTCATTATTATAGTTTTAAACAATGTTCGCTTCGCCAGCCTTGTTTAGTCAGCACTCCCTAAACAAAAGACGGGCTTGGGGCTACAGTGCGATTTTCAGCCCTCAACCGATCAGCATTCCCATGAGCGAGAAGAAACACCCCTCCCATCCTGCCGCATTCAACGACACGGTCAAAGAGTCTGCACAACAGATCTGGCTGGCTGGCCTGGGCGCTTTTGCCAAAGCGCAGCAAGAGGGTGGCAAGGTGTTCGAGACGCTGGTGAACGACGGGCTGACGATGCAACGCAAAGCCCAGACAACGGCGGAAGAAAAAATTGCCGAGGCCACGCAAAAAATGACCACGATGGCCAGCCAATTGAGCGCGCAGGCGTCGCAATTGGGTGGCAAGGCCAGCGGCTCCTGGGACCGGCTGGAAACGATTTTTGAAGATCGTGTGGCCAAAGCCCTGACGCGACTGGGCATACCCACTGCGGCCGAGTTACAGGCTTTGGCGCAGCGCGTGGAAGCGCTGGAGCAGGCGCTGGCGCACAACAAAGCTGGCGTCACAAAGCCGGCCCGCGTGAAAAAAACCGCCGAAGCCAAACCTGCGTCGAAGGCGGCAACTGCGCGCGCCACCAAGCGTTCGCCTCGCGCCTGAGGACCGCGTGGCCACGGCAGAGTGGCCTCGCCCGTCGTGTGCCTGGACATGACGCTGCCCTGAAATTCGGGTAGAGTGTCTTGATTCCCAAAAGACATTGGCGAGCGAGACAACACCATGGCGAAAAAAGCGCCCAGGCGAACAGCGGAGCGGATCCTCGAGGTCACGCTGGTGCTGTTCAATCGCTTTGGCGAGCCCAATGTCTCCACGACCCTGATC
>VERE01000103.1 GCA_018882835.1 Limnohabitans sp. | reverse complement strand
GAATGGCGGCATCCAGGGGGTAGCGCTCCAGGGGTTGGAGGGTGACTTCGGTGGCGTAGTCGACCTGGGTGGCCAGGCCCATGAAGCTGCCGGCCTTGGCGCGGGTGGCGCGGTATTCGGGCAAATAGCGACCGGCTTGGCGCATCAGCCAGATGGGGGTGTGATCGGTGGCCTGGCGCCAGCAGGCCTTGAGAAAGCTGTCGTTTTGGAGTGCAGAAGTCATGCGAACATTGTCGCAGGACTTCAATGTCGAGCGCTCAGTTTGCCGGTGCGCAGTAACTGGGCGTGCTCTACTTTCAGGCACAGGTCTTGAACGGTTTCCAGGCCATGGCTGGCAGCGTGGGCACAGGCCGCGTCGTTTTCAATGCCCAGTTGCAGCCACAAGGCTTTGGCACCGATGGCCACGGCTTCGTCGGCAATGGGTGGGATGTCCTCCGAGCGTCGAAAGACATTGACCAAATCGATGGCCATGGCTTGCGCTGCCGCAGTCAGGGTGGGGTAGGCTTTTTCGCCCAGCACCTCAGAGGCGGCGGGGTGGATGGGAACGATCCGGTAGCCCTGCGCCTGCATGTACTTGGAGATGCGGTAACTCGCGCGCTCCGGGTTGGGGCTTAAGCCGACCACGGCAATGGTCTGGGAATTTTTCAAAATGGAGAGAACGCTCATGGTCACCTCGGGGCCAGGGGCAAGTCTTGCAGCGCTTGGCGCACTTCGGACACGCTGATCAATTCTGACAGCACCTGCGCTGGGCGGTTCTGGCTGTAGAGCACATAAACGGGCACACCGCTTCGCCCCAGGGCTGACAACGCGCGGGTGATGACTGGGTCTTGTCGCGTCCAGTCTGCGCGCAGCAACAACACTCGTCGGCTGTCAAAGTCTGCCAGCACTTCGGCGTTGGCCAAGGTGGTGCGCTTGTTGACTTGGCAAGTGACACACCAGGCGGCCGTGAAATCCACAAAAACGGGTTGACCGGTGGCCAGGGCCGCTTGCACCCGCTCCTCGCTCCAGGCTTGCCAGCGCTCGCCTGCCGTGGACGCCACCGGGCGGTTGGGTGTATCAACTTCTGAGAGCAAGGCCGAAGTTTGCGTCAGCGCCCACAGCAACATGGCGCCAAACAAAGTGCCCAGGACCAGGCGCACTCGGTATTGCAGTGTCAGCGACCATAAAAGGCCTGACAGCAACAGCAGGACCCCTAGCAAGGTCGCCACTGCATGCACATCGGTTTGTTGCCCGAGCACCCACAGTAACCAAATGACCGTGGCCAGCATGGGAAAGGCCAGGGCGTGGCGCAGGGTGTTCATCCAGGGTCCGGGACGGGGCAGGCGGTTGGACAATGCAGGAAACCAACTGATGAGCAACACGGGCAAGGCCAATCCGAATCCCAACATGACAAAGATCAGCAGGCCTTGCCAGACGGGCAAGCCAATGGCCAGCCCGATCGATGCCCCCATGAAAGGGGCTGTGCAAGGCGTGGCAATGGCCACGGTCAGCACGCCAGAGAGCAGCGTGTCCAATGCCGGGTGACGCGACTCCCAGGAAAGGAGGCGCGATGGCAATACCTGATGAACCTGAAACACATCCCAAAGATTGAGCGCGATGAGTGTGAACAAAATGCACAGGCCACTCACCACCCAGGGAGACTGCAGCTGAAAGCCCCAGCCGAGTTGGTCGCCCGCTGCACGCAGGCCCATGACCACCGCGCCCAACATGAAGGTGGAAGCCATCACGCCCAGGCCGTAAGTCAGCCCCGCCATGCGATGGACCCAAGGGTTCGCATGAGGCCGAGTGAAGCTGAGCACTTTGAGGGCCAGCACTGGCAGCACGCAGGGCATGAGGTTGAGGATCAGGCCTCCCAGCAAAGCACCCAAGAGCGCTGCGCCAAAGCCGAGCCCCGAGGCCGTTGCAGGGGGCGTGGTCACCATCGCCGCAGGGGTGACGGGCGCCGGCTCAGCCCAAGCGCCCTGGACGGCAACCTCTGCCAGCCAAGCGCTGCGCGCAGCCCCTTGGCCATGAACCAGCATCAGTCCAAACTGCGCGGGTTGGCTGACGCGCATGCTGCTGGCGGGCAACACAGCGGTCCAGATCTCGCCCTCCCAAGCCTGTTGGGCCTGTGGGTGACGCTCGGTGCTGGCTTCCAACAAATCGCTTTGGGTGGGGAAGACTTCCAGTTTCTGGCCTTGCAACACTTTGGGCAAACCACTGACCTTGACCTGCATGGCATGGCCCGCTGCGGTGGCTGTGTGGCGAGCGCCAGTCAATGGATGGGGTTGCTGACGCAGCACATCTTCAAACAAGACCGCAGATGACGCGTAGCTTGTGTGAGGTGAAAGCGCCAGTTGAAAAGTGCCTTCTTGCGGGATGCATTCTTGGCGACAGACCAGCCATTGCGCTTTCAGTTGCAAGTTCAAAGGACCCGTTAACGCCTTGAAGTCCGAGCCGACGGTGATGGGTGTAACCAACAGTGTTTGGCCTTCATAGCCATAGTTGGTGAGGTTGCCAACCGCAATTTTGTGCGGCAGGGGCCATGCCGTTTTGCCGGCAGACAGGCCAGCAGGCAGTGCCCAGTCAAGCTGCGTGGCCAGGCCAGAATCTCCAGCGTTGAGCCAGTAGGTGTGCCACTCTGGCTGATGCTTGAGCCACAAGCCCGCGTACATGGGCTTGCCTGGCGCCACGCCCTCGGGCGCGTGCACCAAAAGCTCAGCCCGCACTTGGGGGGTCGACACCACGGCCGTGGGGGCGGGTGTTTGAGCCTTCAGGCTGCTCGCAACCAACAGAAGCAGCGAGAAACCGAGCCAAAGCCGGTGAACAAAGGTAGACATAGGTCAGGATGTTACCGAACCCCGTAAGATGTCGGGTATGAAAGCTCTTTCACGATATTGGGCCGAGCTCAACACCCAAGATTTTGCGCGCATGGACCCGCAGCGGGCGGTGGCCGTGTTGCCCTTGGGGGCCACCGAACAGCATGGCCCGCATTTGTCTTTGAATGTGGACACGCAGTTGGTAGACGGGGTGGTGCAAGCCGCTTTGCCACACTTGACGGTACAAGACCAAGTGTTGGTGCTGCCAACGCAGACGCTGGGACTGAGCACCGAGCATCAAGCTTTTGCTGGAACGCTGACACTGTCGCCGCAGACTTTGCTGCAGGTCTGGTGTGAAATTGGCGAAGCGGTGGCGCGTGCCGGCCTGCGCAAGCTGGTGCTGTTCAATGCCCATGGCGGCAATGTCGCGCCCATGGACATCGTGGCGCGCGAATTGCGGGGCCGCT
>VERE01000018.1 GCA_018882835.1 Limnohabitans sp. | reverse complement strand
GCCCAGCAATGATTCGCCGTGCCACAGCACCTCGCCCTGTGCGGGACACATCCCCATCAAGGCCTGGACCAGCGTCGAGCGCCCTGCCCCATTGCGCCCCAGCAGCGCCACAATTTCCCCTGGACGGACAGACAAACTCACGCCGCGCAATACGGGTGTGTTTCCTTGTTGGGCATGAAGTGCTTGAACTTCCAACATTCATGGCCCCTCTGTCTGGTCGGACCCCAAATACGCAGCGCGCACGATAGGGTTGCTTCGAATGGCCTCGGGCGTGCCGTTGGCCACCAAGCGCCCGTCCACCAGCACAATGATGCGATCGGCCAGGTCGAACACCACGCCCATGTCATGCTCCACCAACAGCAGGGTCTTGCCCTCTGTCATGCGCCGTATCAGTTTGACCACGTGGCGCGATTCGCTGTGGCTCATGCCAGCGGTGGGCTCATCCAAAAGCAACAGCGTGCTGTCGGCGGCCAGGGCCAGTCCCAGTTCAAGGGTGCGCTGGTCGGCATAGCTCAGGTGTTTCACCACTGTGTCCTGGTGGTGCGTCAATTGCAATTGCGACAAAAGCAACTGGGCCTTGTGATGAAGCGCTGCATGGTGGGACAACGCGCGCCAGAAACACAAACCCACGTTGAAAGATCGCATCAAAGCACAGCGCATGTTGTCCAGCACCGTCAGGCTGGGAAACAAATGGGTGATCTGAAAGCTGCGTGCCAGCCCCCGCTGGTACAGGGCTGAGGGGGTGCAACCCACGATCGGTTGGCCGTTCATCAAAATAGCCCCCGAAGTTGGTCTTTGGCGACCACTGATGAGGTTGAACAAGGTTGTTTTGCCTGCCCCATTCGGCCCAATCAGGGCCACTCTTTCACCGCAAGCGATCGTCAAATCCAGGTGGCGCAGAATTTCGGTGCCACCGATGCGGTAGCCAAGATCCTGGAGTTGCAAGGCAGGCGTGGCGCTCATGGTTGGGGCTCCTTGGCCTCTTGTGCATGCTGCGTGGGACGTAGCCACAGAAGCAACACGGTGCCCATCAGCACCAGGCCAGCCGAAACCCACCAGGGCGCCATGTCTTGCACATCCAACAACCACCCCATGCGCTCGAGCTGGGGGCCAAGCACCATCAACTGTGGCAGGTGATAAGTCATTTCAATCATGGCCACCATGCCGGCCATGATGCACACCACAGCCACAAGCCGCAGGCAGCCTGGCCAACAGCGATGCCAATCCATGGCTCTTTTTTGACTTTGAACTCTTTGAATCAGGCCCCCAGACAAGCCTCCTGGCATAAACATCACCACTCCCATAAACAGCACACCGACATACAGCATCCATGCCGGTGTGTAAGCTGATAGGAGAGACAAGCACAGCACCATCAATACGCCCCCCATCAGAGGGCCCAATAAAAGTGAGCTTCCACCCAGGACGGTGAACAAAAGGTAACTGCCCGAGCGTTCTGCATGGAGCATGTCGGTGGTGAAAATTTCATGATTGAGGGCGGCCAGTCCACCCGCAACCCCTGCGATAAAGCCCGCCAACAAAAAGGCGCCATAGCGAATCACATGGGGGTTGTATCCCAGAAAGGCCACCCGCTCCGCATTGTCACGAACCGCATTCAGCAGGCGCCCCATGGGAGTCTGCACAAAACCCGCCAGCAGCAGCGTGCCCGCTAGGGTGTAGGCGGCGATCAGGCCATACATCTGCAGCGCAGACGCCAGGGTCAGTCCCCACGGCGCGTGGCCGACCACACGGTTGGCGCTCAAGCCTCCTTCGCCGCCAAAGGCTTCGGGCCACATCAGTGCAATCGACCAGACCAACTCGCCCAGACCCAGTGAAATCATGGCGAGGGCGGTGCCAGCCCTGCGGGTCGTGATCCACCCTAGCAGGATTGCCAGCAGCAAGCCAGCGAAACCGCCCAGCAAGGGCACCAGGATCACGGGAAAGTTCAACTGCCCCGCTCCTATGAGTTTCAAACTGTGGATGGTCAGAAAAGTGCCGGCACCCACATAGATGGCATGGCCGAAACTGAGCATGCCCCCTTGCGACCACAAAAGCTGAAAACTTTGACAAATCAGGATAGCGATGCCCATCTGGCTCAAAAGTGTCAAGGCCGAACTGCTGGAAAAAATCCAAGGGGCCAGGCCCAAGATGCCCAGGCTGATGAGGGGCCATGCCCACGTGAGGAACTTCATCTCAGCCGCCCCGTTGCCCCATCAGGCCCTGGGGACGCACGGACAACATGAGCACCATCAACAAGAACGGCAACACGGGTGCCCAGGGTCGAATCAGCGCAATCTCCAGGCACAGTGTCTGCACCAAACCCAACGCCAGTGAAGCCACAAATGCGCCCATCAATGAACCCAATCCGCCGACCACGACCACCACAAACAAGACCGAGCCAATGGTGGCGGCCATGCCCGGTTCTGTGACAAACAAATTACCGCCCAGCACCCCCGCCAAACCGGCCAGAGCGGCGCCACCGGCAAACACGATTGTGAAAATATGTGGCACGTTGTGCCCCAAGGCTTGAACGGCTTTGGGGTGGGTCAGCGCCGCTTGCAAGATCAAGCCGATGCGCGTGCGAACCAGGCCCAGCCAAAGTAAAAACAACACCGCCGATGCCATCGCCATGATGAAGGCTCGGTAACGGGAGAAAGGCATGTCAAACAAAGTAAACAGACTGCCCTGCAGGGCTTGCGGTACGCGGTAGGGCACCGCCCCCCGTCCCCATACCAGTTGCACCCATTCGAGCAGCAGAAAAGAAAAGCCGAACGTCAACAACAACTCGGCCACATGACCCTGGTGGCTGACACGGCGCAGGCCATAGCGTTCAAAAGCCATCCCTAACAAACCCACGCACAAGGGCGCGCAAACCAGTGCCCACGCAAATCCCCACCATGCGGCCATGGCGCTGGCCAGATAGGCACCCACCATGTAAAAGCTGGCATGGGCGAAATTGAGCACACCCATCATGCTGAAAATCACGGTCAGGCCGGCACTCAGCATGAACAACAGCATGCCATAGCTCAGCCCATTCAAGGCTGCGAGGAACAGAGACTCCATGGTGTCTGTGCAGCAGGCCTGCGGCACCGCTGCACGCAAAGATCAAGCGCTAGGCAGAACGTAGTCCGCCAATTGCTCGCGCAATTTGGTCTTCAACATTTTGCCTGTGGCGCCAATGGGAATGGCCTCCACAAACACCACATCATCAGGAATTTGCCATTTAGCGGTTTTGCCTTCATAGAACTTCAGCAGCTCTTCGCGGCTCACTGAGGCCTCTGGCTTTTTGACGACCACCACAATTGGACGCTCGTCCCACTTGGGATGCTTGATGCCAATGCAAGCGGCCATGGCCACCGAAGGATGTGCCACTGCGATATTTTCGATGTCGATGGAGCTGATCCATTCGCCACCCGACTTGATCACATCTTTGCTGCGGTCGGTGATCTGCATGTAGCCATCGGCGTCGATGGTGGCCACATCGCCGGTGGGGAACCACCCCTGTTGCAATGGGTCTCCGCCCTCTTGCTTGAAATACTCGCGCACCACCCAGGGGCCCTTGACCAGGAGGTCGCCGTAAGCTTTGCCATCATGCACCTGCTCCTGGCCTTCGTCGTTGACGATCTTCATGTCAATACCGAAGATGGCTCGGCCTTGCTTGAGGCGAATCTTCATTTGCTCGGCTTCAGGCAGTTTCAGGTGCTTGTTCTTCAAGGTGCAAAGCGTGCCTAAAGGGCTCAACTCGGTCATGCCCCAAGCGTGTAGCACGTCCACGTTGTACTCTTCGCGGAAGGCTGTGATCATGGCAGGTGGACAGGCCGAGCCACCAATCACGGTGCGCTGCAGCGTCGAAAACTTCAAGTTGCCGGGCTTCATGTGGGTCAGCAGCATTTGCCACACCGTGGGAACGCCTGCGGCGAAGGTCACCCCCTCGTTTTCGATCAATTCGTACACCGATTTGCCGTCCAGTGCGGCGCCCGGGAACACCAGTTTCGCGCCCACCATTGCAGCGCTGTAGGGAATGCCCCAGGCGTTGACGTGAAACATGGGTACCACTGGCAAGATCGCGTCGCGCGCGGAGATACACATCACATCGGGCAAGGCCGCAGCATAGGCATGCAGGATGGTGGAGCGATGGCTGTAAAGCGCGCCCTTGGGGTTGCCTGTGGTGCCGCTGGTGTAGCAGAGGCTGGAGGCTGTGTTTTCATCAAACTCGGGCCAGGTGTATTGCGTGGATTGGCCTTGGATCCAGGCTTCGTAACTCACCAGCCCAGGAATGCCCGTGTCGGTGGGCAATTGGTCGGCATCGCACAAGGCAACGTACTGACGAAGGGTGGTGCAGCGGCTGTGAACTTGTTTCACCAAAGGCAGGAAGCTCATGTCAAAGCAAAGCACCTGGTCTTCTGCATGGTTGGCAATCCAGACCACTTGGTCGGGGTGCAAGCGCGGATTGATGGTGTGCAACACCCGGCCTGTGCCGCTCACGCCAAAGTACAACTCCAGATGGCGGTAGCCGTTCCATGCAAGTGTGGCGACGCGGTCGCCAAAGCCCAAGCCCATTTGGTCCAAGGCATGAGCGACCTGCCGCGAGCGCTGGGCAATACCGCCCCAGGTGGTGCGATGAATGTCGCCTTCGACACGGCGGGAAACAATTTCCACATCGCCGTGGTGCTTTTCGGCGAAGTCAATGAGTGAGGAAATCAACAGATTTTGTTGTTGCATCAAGCCCAGCATGGGTATCTCCTAAAACAGAAAAAAGCACGCACGTGCCATGTCGCGGATTGTGCCCCATACCGTGCGCCTCTCTCCCAATTGCCTGGTCACCATGCATGGAATTCAAGAATGCCGACAATCTGGGCATGACATCTGCTGCCCCTGCCCTGCCCCTGACCTGGCTGAACCGCTTTGCCCGCCTGGGGCCGGCCTTCGCGACGCCGTGTGCGCCGACGCCCTTGCCCGAGGCCCATTGGGTGGCGGTGAACCACCGTCTCGCGGCTGATCTGGGCTGGCCCACCCACTGGCAGCAGACGGAGGGACTGCTGGACGTCCTCACGGGCAACCGGCCCTGGGCCGAGCACGCCAGCCTGGCCAGTGTTTACAGCGGACACCAGTTTGGCGTCTGGGCTGGACAGTTGGGCGATGGGCGCGCGCTGTGGCTGGGTGAGCTGGACACACCGCTTGGCCCATTGGAGTTGCAACTCAAAGGCGCGGGGCAAACGCCTTACTCCCGCATGGGTGATGGCCGGGCTGTGCTGCGCTCCAGTATTCGGGAGTTTTTATGCAGCGAGGCCATGCACGGCCTGGGCATCCCCACCACCCGGGCTTTGGCTTTGACAGGCTCCAAGGGGCGCGTGATTCGGGAAACACTGGAAACCGCCGCCGTGGTGACCCGTGTGGCCCCCAGTTTTTTGCGCTTTGGACATTTTGAGCATTTCGCCGCGCTCAACCAACCCGAGGCGCTTCGACAGTTGGCCGATTTTGTCTGCGCCAGCCAATGGATGGATGTGCCCGACGCTGAGGCACATCATGGAAATGCCTATGCGGCCTTGTTGCAGGCCGTGGTCGATCGAACAGCAGATTTGATCGCTCATTGGCAGGCCGTGGGCTTTTGCCATGGCGTCATGAACACCGACAACATGAGCATATTGGGCCTGACGATCGACTATGGCCCCTTCCAGTTTTTGGACGGCTATGACCCCCAGCACATTTGCAACCACTCTGACTCGCAAGGACGTTACGCTTTTCAGAGGCAACCTCAGGTGGCGTACTGGAACCTTTTTTGTCTGGGCCAGGCTTTCATGCCCCTGGTGAATGACAGCGACCTCATTTTGAAGGTGCTGGAAAGTTACACACAACGCTTCTCGAACAGCCTGCTGGAGCGCATGCGCGCCAAATTGGGCCTGACCCAGCCCCAAACCACCGACGCAAGCTTGGTAGAAGACATCTGCAAACTGTTGGCAAGCGAGCGGACGGATCACACCATCTTCTGGCGCCGGCTCAGCCATGCGGCAAAAGACCTTGAAAACGCACAAGCCAAGGCGCTGCAACCCGTGACCGATCTGTTTTTGGACCGTCAGCGCTGGCAAGACCTGGCCCTGCGCTTGCAAGCGCGCTGGGCCGCTGAGCCGGCAGGCACAGGCGCTCGCATGTTGCAGCACAATCCCAAAATGGTGCTGCGCAATCATCTGGGCGAGCAAGCCATCCGGCAGGCCCAGGCCGGCGACTTCAGCGAAGTCCAAACCCTGCTGAAGCTCTTGTCATCGCCCTTTGACGAGCATCCCGGATACGATGCCTATGCCGACTTTCCGCCCGCCTGGGCCTCTTCCATTTCCATCAGTTGTTCCTCATGAAAATCGAAAAAACCGAAGCCGAATGGCGCGCCTTGTTGGCCGCAAAGAATGCCGAACCCGTGGCCTACGAAGTGACCCGCAAAGCCGCCACCGAACGGCCCTTCACGGGGCGCTACGAAAACCATTGGTTGCCTGGCCAATATGCCTGTATCTGCTGCGGCAACACATTGTTCAATGCGGACACCAAATTTGACGCAGGTTGCGGTTGGCCCAGTTTTTACCAGGAGGCTGTGCCTGGCGCGATTCGCGAAATTGTGGACCGCAGCCATGGCATGATTCGTACCGAAACCGTCTGTGCGCAATGCGGCGCGCATTTGGGGCATGTGTTCCCCGATGGCCCGGCGCCCACCGGCTTGCGCTATTGCATGAACTCGGCCTCGCTGCAATTCAAGGCCGAGGATTGATCTGACATGAAGCTTTTTTTAGATTTTTTCCCCATCGTCCTGTTTTTCCTGGCTTTCAAGGCCTTCGACATCTATGTTGCCACGGCCATCGCCATTGTGGCCACGGTGGCGCAAATCGCTTGGCTACGCTACAAAGTGGGCCGCGTCGAGCCCATGCAATGGGTCAGCCTGGGGGTGATCGTGCTGTTTGGCGGCGCGACCCTGATTGCCCATGATGAAAACTTCATCAAATGGAAACCCACCGTCCTGTATTGGCTGATGGGGGGCGCTTTGCTGATCGGGCAGTACGTGTTCAAGCGCAACCTGCTGCGCAGCTTGATGAAGGCACAAATGGAGCTGCCTGACAACGCCTGGTCTTTCATGCTGCACAGCTGGGCTGCATTTTTCAGTGTCATGGGCGTGGTCAACCTCTGGGTGGCCTTCCGTTTCGAGACCGAAACCTGGGTGAATTTCAAGCTTTTTGGCGGCATTGGCCTCATGGTGGTTTTTGTGCTGCTGCAAGCCGCCTACCTGAGCCGCTACATGAAAGAGGACTCCTCCTCATGACCCCTCGCGCACAAGATCTGGCCCAACGCCTGCAAGAGCGGCTGCAGCCTCAGGCACTGGAGGTTTTGGACGAAAGCGCGGCACACGCCGGCCATGTGGGCGCCAATGACAGCGGCCAGGGCACCCATTTCCGGGTCCGGATTGGCGGCCAGGCTTTCAATGGGCTGTCACGGGTGGCCCGCCACCGGCTTGTGTATGATGCGCTGCAAGATTTCATTGATCAGGGTGTTCATGCCCTGGCGATTGAGGTTGTTTCGGTGTCCTGACCCTTCGGTCAGACGCCTTCCTGATTGAGACTCATCGAGAGAGACCCATGAAAAAGCAAATGATGTTCGCCGCCGTCGCTGTGGCAATGGCCACTGTGAGCCTGGGTGCATCGGCCCAGAATGTGGCGATCGTGAACGGCAAAGCCGTTCCCAAAGCACGCGTGGAAGCCTTGGCGCAGCAATTGGCCCGTTCTGGCCGCCCGGTGACCCCTGACATTGAGGCCCAGATCAAGGAAGAAGTCATTGCCCGTGAAATCTTCATGCAGGAAGCCCAAAAGCGCGGTCTTGATGCCACAGACGACTACAAAGGCCAACTGGAACTGGCGCGTCAAACCATCTTGATTCGTGAGTTGTTCGCCGATTACCAGAAAAACAACCCGGTGACCGATGCCGAGATCAAGGCCGAATACGACAAGTTCGTGGCAGCCAATGGCGGCAAAGAGTACCGTGCTCGCCACATCCTGGTGGAAAAGGAAGAGCAGGCCAAGGCCATATTGGCCAGCCTGAAAAAGGGCGGCAAATTTGAAGACATCGCAAAGAAGCAGTCCAAGGACCCTGGGTCCGGCGCCAACGGCGGGGACCTGGACTGGGCTTCTGCCGGCAACTTTGTCAAAGAATTCTCTGACGCCATGGTGGCACTGAAAAAAGGCCAAACCACTGACGCCCCCGTGAAGAGCCAGTTTGGTTTCCACATCATTCGCCTGGACGATGTGCGCGAAGCACAGTTGCCCAAGTTCGAAGAGGTCAAGCCGCAAATTGCCCAGCAAATGCAGCAGACCAAGATGAGCGAGTACCAGCAGAACTTGCGCAGCAAGGCCAAGGTCGAGTAATTCCCGCAAGGGGGCGCTGTTGCTGTCACACCAGATCGAACTGCTGTCCCCCGCGCGCGATGCCGATATTGGCATCGCTGCGATTCATCATGGTGCCGATGCCGTCTACATTGGCGCACCCGCCTTCGGCGCCCGTGCCAGTGCCAGCAACGGGTTGCGTGACATCGAGCGGTTGTGCCGCGAAGCTCACCGTTTTCACAGCCGCATTTTCATCACGCTGAACACCATCCTGCGCGATGACGAGCTTGAACCAGCGCGCCAACTGGCATGGGATGTCTACAACGCCGGTGCCGATGTCTTGATTGTGCAAGACATGGGTCTGCTGGAACTGGATTTGCCGCCTATCCAACTGCATGCCAGCACCCAAACTGACATCCGTGACCCCGCCAAAGCCAAGTTTTTGCAGGATGTCGGCTTTTCACAAATGGTGCTTGCGCGTGAACTCACATTGGCCCAAATTCGGGACATTCATCAGGTGCTGGATGCCGACCGATGCAAGCTGGAGTTCTTCATCCATGGCGCCTTGTGTGTGGCCTACAGTGGCCAGTGCTATATCAGCCATGCGCACACGGGTCGCAGCGCCAATCGGGGCGATTGTTCACAGGCCTGTCGACTGCCCTACCATGTGACCGATTCGCAAGGTCGTTTCATCGCGCATGACAAACATGTGTTGTCGATGAAGGACAACAACCAAAGCGCCAACCTGGCCGATTTGATTGACGCAGGCGTTCGCAGCTTCAAGATTGAAGGCCGTTACAAAGACATGGGCTATGTGAAAAACATCACGGCCCATTACCGCAAGCTTTTCGACCAGATCATTGAAGACCGGGAGTCCTCGACCGATCCCGAGCGCCCCCCGCTGGCGCGCGCTTCCAGTGGGCGTACCCAATTTTTTTTCACGCCCGACCCCAACCAGAATTTCAACCGCGAGTTCACCGATTACTTTGTGCAAGGCCGCAAAGAAGACATCGGCGCTTTCGACTCTCCCAAAAATCCTGGGCTGCCACTGGGCGAAGTCACCGATGTTGGCCCCAACTGGGTAGAAGTTCAGCCCTTCGAGCCTCAGGTTGTGCTGCACAACGGAGACGGCCTGTGCTACTACGATTTGCAAAAAGAACTGGTTGGACTGGCGATCAACCGGGCCGAACCCATCGGTAAAAAAGGCCGTTGGCGGCTGTTCCCCAAAGATGCCATGGCCGACTTCAAAGACTTGCGCCGCGGCGTGACAGTCAACCGCAACCGGGACATGGACTGGGTGCGGACCCTGGAGAAGCGATCCAGCGAGCGTCGCATCGGGGTGTGGCTTGCCCTCAAGGACACACCTCACGGCATCGCCCTGTGTGTCACGGACGAAGACGGCCTCGCCGCCGAGGCGTCCCTGACCCTGCGCAAGGAGGCTGCGCGCGACCCCTTGCAGGCCAACGCCAGCGTGCGCGAACATTTGGGCAAACTTGGCTCGACCGACTTTGCATTGTTGGACCTGGACCTTCAATGGGCACAGGCCTGGTTCCTGCCCGCCTCCCAATTGAACGCCTTGCGACGCGAAGCCCTGGCCTCGCTGGAACTTGTTCGCTCGGCACATTACCAGCGGCCTGCGCCGGGCAAAGCGCTTGATCCGCCAGCGCTCTACCCTGAGGACACACTGACCTACCTGGCCAATGTTTACAACGACAAGGCCCGCGATTTTTACGCCAGGCATGGCGTCAAACTGATTGCTGCCGCCTACGAAAGCCACGAAGAAGAGGGCGAAGTCAGCCTGATGATCACCAAGCATTGTGTGCGCTTCTCCATGAGCCTGTGCCCCAAGCAGGCCAAGGGGGTAACGGGTGTCCAGGGGCAAGTGCGCGCCGAGCCCCTGACCCTGATCAACGGCAAGGAAAAGCTCACCCTGCGTTTCGATTGCAAGCCGTGCGAGATGCACGTGGTGGGGAAAATGAAGCCCTCCGTCATGAACCAACGCGCGCGCGAAATGGCCGAGCCCCAAGCCATTCCCATGAAGTTTTACAAGACACGCCCAGAACGGGCAGTGTCTTGACTCAAGCGACCCAGCGTCGTGCGTTACGCCACAGGCGCATCCACGGGCTGAAGCCTTCCAAGCCGCCAGTTCGCGATGGCTCCGTCCAGCTGAATTGCAAATTGCGAAACACGCGTTCCGGGTGCGGCATCATGGCGGTGAAACGGCCATCGGCTGTGGTCACGGCGGTCAATCCCTGAGGGCTGCCGTTGGGGTTCAGCGGATAGGTCTCGGTGGGCAGCCCTTGCCCGTCGACAAAGCGCATTGCGGCGTGAACCTGGTCCAATTTGCCACGTTGCGAGAAATTGGCAAAACCTTCCCCATGCGCCACGGCGATGGGCAAGCGGGTGCCAGCCATGCCCTGGAAAAACAAACTCGGGGAGTCCAGCACTTCCACCTGCGACAGTCGAGCCTCGAAGCGCTCGCTGCGGTTGGTGGTGAAGCGCGGCCAGGCTTGCGTGCCCGGAATGATGTCAGCCAATTCGGCGAACATTTGGCAGCCGTTGCAAACGCCCAAGCCAAAGGTGTCGCTGCGCTCAAAAAAGGCTTTGAATTGGTCGGACAAGCGTGGGTTGAAGGTGATGCTGCGCGCCCAGCCAATGCCAGCCCCCAGGGTGTCGCCATAGCTGAAGCCGCCGCAGGCCACCAAGCCTGTGAAGTCTGCCAATCTGGCCCTGCCGGTCTGCAGATCGGTCATGTGCACGTCGAAAGCATCGAAGCCTGCTTCATGGAAGGCATAGGCCATCTCCACATGGGAGTTCACGCCCTGCTCCCGCAAAATGGCAACCCTGGGTCGCGCCACATTCACAAACGGTGCCGCCACATTCTCCATGACCCCTTCTGGGAGATGCACGTGCAGTCCTGCGTGCCCAGGGGCGCCGGCCAAGGCGTGTTCGGCGTCAGCACATTCCGGGTTGTCGCGTTGCTGGCAGATGCGCCAGCTGACGCTGTCCCAGACCTGATGCAAATCGGACAGCGAGGCACTGAACACCTCTTTGGCATCGCGCCAGACACTGACCTGCCCTTTGCCCTTGTCAATGCTGGAAGACTGCGGTCGGGTTTTACCCACAAAGTGGCTGTGCCGGGACAGGCCGTGAGTGCGCAACACCTGCATGACTTCGTTGCGCTCGCTGGTGCGAACTTGCAAGACCACGCCCAATTCTTCGTTGAACAAGGCTTTCAAGGTCAGTTCTTCGCGCCGTGCGCTGACCTGCGCCGCCCAGTTTTTGCTGTCCCCGTATTCAGCCCGGCTGTCATGGATGCCGTCGCCTTCGGTGACCAGCAGGTCCACATTCAACGCCACACCAACCTGCGCAGCGAAGGCCATTTCGCACACGGCCGCGATCAAGCCACCATCGCTGCGGTCATGGTAGGCCAGCAGTTTGCCTTCCTGGCGCAATTGGTTCACGGCTTTGTACAGGCGCACCAGGTCTTGTGGATCGTCCAGATCAGGCACCTCTTGGCCAGGCTGAGTCAAAACTTGACCCAGAATGCTGCCCCCCATGCGGTTTTGGCCATGCCCGAGGTCAATCAGCACCAAGGTGGTGTCCTCAGTGTGGGCGTCGAGTTGGGGCGTCAGGGTGCCGCGCACATCCGATAGCGTGGCAAAGGCGCTGACGATCAGACTGACAGGGGATGTCACTTTGTGGTTTTGTCCCTCGGCGGACCACTGGGTGCGCATCGACAGGCTGTCTTTGCCGACCGGGATGGATATCCCCAAGGCCGGACAGAGTTCCAGGCCTACAGCACGAACGGTGTCGTACAGGGCTGCATCTTCGCCGGGCTCGCCACAAGCGGCCATCCAGTTGGCAGAGAGTTTGACGCGTGTCAGATCAACAGGCGCCGCCAGCAAGTTGGTCAAAGCTTCGGCGACTGCCATGCGACCCGATGCCGGCGCATTCACCGACGCCAGCGGGGTGCGCTCGCCCATGCTCATGGCCTCACCAGCCACACCCTTGAAGTCGGCCAGGGTCACCGCGCAATCGGCGACAGGCACCTGCCAAGGGCCGACCATGGGATCGCGGTGGGTCAAGCCGCCGACGCTACGGTCGCCAATGGTGATCAGGAAACGTTTGGAAGCTACCGTGGGGTGGCTGAGGACGCCAATCACAGCCGCTTGCAAAGAAACACCCGTGAGGTCCATGGGCGGCGTCTCGCGAGTGACCCGCTTCACATCGCGGTGCATCTTGGGGGGCTTGCCCAAGAGCACATCCATGGGCATGTCAACCGGCGTGGCCGCGCCCTCGTCCACCAATTCGAGTTGTCTTGTGTCTGTGGCCACGCCGACCACGGCAAACGGGCAACGTTCGCGCGCACAGAACGATTGAAACAGGGGCAAGGATTCGGGCGCAATTGCCAGCACATAGCGCTCCTGGCTTTCATTCGACCAGATTTCCTTGGGCGCCAGGCCAGACTCTTCCAGAGGCACGGCGCGCAGGTCAAAGCGCGCCCCTCGACCGGCATCGTTGACCAGTTCTGGAAAGGCATTGGACAAGCCGCCAGCACCCACATCGTGAATGGCCAGAATGGGGTTTTGTGGGCCCAGTGTCCAGCAATGGTTGATGACCTCTTGGGCGCGTCGTTCAATTTCCGGGTTGCCGCGTTGCACCGAATCAAAGTCCAGCTCAGCGGCATTGGTGCCACTGGCCATGGAGCTGGCGGCTCCGCCGCCCATGCCAATGCGCATGCCCGGGCCGCCCAGCTGAATCAGCAAGGTGCCTGCGGGAAATTCAATTTTGTGGGTGAGTTGACTGTCAATCACGCCCAGGCCACCGGCAATCATGATGGGCTTGTGGTAGCCGCGCGTGACACCTGCCACTTGTTGCTCGTACTCTCGGAAATAACCCAACAGGTTGGGACGTCCAAACTCATTGTTGAAGGCAGCGCCGCCCAAAGGACCCTCGGTCATGATTTGCAGCGGGCTGGCCATGTGGGCAGGCCGACCCAGGGGGCTGTCCCACAATTTCGAAACCGTGAAGCCAGTCATTCCCGCTTTGGGTTTGGAGCCGCGACCTGTGGCACCTTCGTCTCGAATTTCACCGCCAGCGCCCGTGGAAGCGCCAGGAAAAGGCGAAATTGCTGTAGGGTGATTGTGGGTTTCCACCTTCATCAACACATGGTGGGTGGCGGTTTGGGGCGCGTAGCGCGGCAGGCTGGCGCCATCGTCGATGGCCACAAACCGCTCTACTGGATGTCCTTCCATGATGGAGGCGTTGTCCGAATACGCCACCACCGTGTGCTGCGGGCTGATTTTGTGGGTATGCCGAATCATGCCGAACAAGCTTTGCGCCTGGGCCGCCCCATCCACTGTGAAGTCGGCATTGAAAATTTTGTGTCGGCAGTGCTCACTGTTCGCTTGTGCGAACATCATCAACTCGACATCGGTCGGGTTACGCTGGAGTTGCTGAAACGAGCTGACCAGGTAGTCAATTTCATCGTCGGCCAGGGCCAAACCCCATTGGCGATTGGCGTCTTCCAGGGCAGCCCGCCCACCGGTGAGCACGTCCACCGTTTCCATGGAAGCTGCGGGTTGCTCATGAAACAAGGCTTGGGCCGCTTGCAGATCTTTCACAACTGACTCGGTCATGCGATCGTGCAACAGGTGTGCAATGGCTTGCCATTGCGAATCGGACAAACTGGGCGTGCTGAGCAAGCCCTTTTTCAACACCACGTGGTATTGCGTGACACGCTCAACACGGCGCAGGTCCAGTCCGCAGTTATGGGCTATGTCCGTGGCCTTCGAGGCCCAAGGGGACACCGTGCCAAACCGCGGCGTGACCACCAGCGAAGGGCCTTCGGCAGACAAGGCAGGCTCGCCGTAGGTCAGCAGGGCCCCCAATTGGCGGCTGACCTCATCGGAAAGAGGCGAAGGACTGGCGACCAGGTGGATGTAGCGCGCCGTGAGGCCTTCCACTTTGTCATGGATGGCTTGCAACCGGGGCAACAATTGGCGCAGGCGGAAAGCGCTCAGGGCATTGCTGCCGGGGAAAAACGAGATGTGCAGGGTCACGGGGTGGCCTTGGTGTCGGTGAGCTGGCCGACGCCGCTGACTGGGGCGCCGATCCGGGAAATCCCTATTTTACGGCAACCCCTCGCCGGAATTGCGCGCTGTGCACCGCGCGAGATGTCGGCGGCGGGGGCGCGTCCCTGAGATAATCACCACATGACTATCACTTACAAAGATGCGGCTGGCGCGCAAGGAATGCGCGTGGCTGGCCGTTTGGCCTCCGAGGTTCTCGATTTTTTGACGCCCCATGTCAAGCCCGGCATCACCACCAACGAGCTTGACAAGCTGGCGCACGACTACATGACACAGGTTCAAGGCTGTATTCCGGCCCCATTGAACTATGCCCCGAATGGCTACAACCCCTACCCCAAGTCGATTTGCACTTCGGTCAACCATCAGGTTTGCCATGGCATCCCTAACGACAAAGCCCTGAAAAAGGGCGACATTGTCAACATTGACATCACCGTGATCAAAGATGGCTGGCATGGTGACACCAGTCGCATGTTCATCGTCGGCGAAGCCTCGATTGCTGCCAAGCGGCTTTGCCAGCTGACCTACGAAGCCATGTGGCACGGCATCGTCAAAGTCAAGCCCGGCGCTCGGCTGGGTGACATTGGTTGGGCCATTCAAAAGTTTGCAGAAAGCAACGGCTTTTCTGTGGTCCGCGAGTTTTGCGGTCATGGCATCGGTCAGGTTTTTCATGAAGAGCCTCAAGTTTTGCACTATGGCAAACCAGGCACCCTGGAAGAGCTCAAGCCCGGGATGACCTTCACCATCGAGCCGATGATCAATGCGGGTCGCCGCGACATCAAAGAGCTGGGCGATGGCTGGACCATCGTCACGCGCGACCATTCCCTGTCAGCGCAATGGGAGCACACCATCCTGGTGACCGACACCGGCTATGAAGTTCTCACCCTGTCGGATGGCAGCCCGCCGTTGCCAGCCTTCGTCACCACCACCCTTTGCTGATCGGCTGACATGGGCGAGCCAACATACCGTCAACAAAAAGCGGCGTTGTTGGCCGAGTGGCGCAACAGCCCGCCCAACGCCAGCTTGCGCGCCATGCGCCAAGGATTGCACCAACTGTGCAAGATGACCGACCGGGCCTTGGCCGAACTTTGGCGGGACTGCGGACTGGACAAGACCCTTGCCTTGGTGGCAGTGGGGGGTTACGGGCGTGGAGAATTGTTTCCCCACTCTGATGTGGACGTGCTGTTGCTGCTGCCAGCAAACCAATCCCCCGACCAGGATGACGCCCTGAAAACTCGCCTCGAGACCTTCATTGGCCAATGCTGGGACTCTGGCCTCGAAATTGGCTCCAGTGTGCGCAATGTGGACGACTGCATCCGGGAGGCAGAGGGCGACATCACAGTGCAAACCTCGATGCTGGAGTCGCGCCTGATTACGGGAGACAAAGGCCTGTACACAGAGTTCACCCGTCGCTTTGTCAAAACCCTGGACCCCAAAGCATTCTTTGTGGCCAAAACACTGGAGATGCGGCAGCGGCACACCAAGTTTGAAAACACGCCCTACTCCCTGGAGCCCAATTGCAAAGAGTCTCCTGGGGGCCTGCGCGATTTGCAAATCATCTTGTGGGTTGCCAAGGCTGCTGGTCTGGGAAACAACTGGGATGACCTGGCGCGAAAAGGGCTGGCAACACAATTAGAGGCACGCTCTCTGAAACGCAATGAGGCCACCTTGTCGCTGATTCGCGCACGTTTGCATTTGGTGGCCAAACGCCGTGAAGACCGATTGGTCTTTGACATGCAAACCCAGGTGGCCGACACCCTGGGCCTGGGGCAGCAAGAAAACGGCAGTCGCCATGCCCGCGTCGCCAGCGAAGCCCTGATGAAGCGTTACTACTGGGCGGCCAAAGCCGTGACCCAGTTGAACCAGATTTTGCTGTTGAACATCGAGGAGCGGTTGACGCAAGGAGACCACAGCCACGATCCGCAGCCCATCAATGAGCGCTTTGCCGACAAGGCGGGCATGATCGATGTGCGCAGTGACGACCTTTATTTTCAGCAACCCCATGCGATTCTGGAAACCTTTTTGCTTTACCAAACCACGGTGGGCATCAAAGGCTTGTCCGCCAGAACCTTGCGCGCCCTGTACAACGCCCGGGGGGTCATGGACAGCCGGTTCCGCGCTGATCCAGTGAACCGCGCCTCGTTCCTGAAAATATTGCAAGAACCCGAAGGCATCACGCACGCCATGCGCCTGATGAACCAAACTTCGGTGCTCGGACGTTACCTTTGGGTGTTCCGACGCATCGTCGGCCAAATGCAGCACGATCTGTTTCACGTTTACACCGTGGATCAGCACATCCTGATGGTGTTGCGCAATGTGCGACGTTTCTTCATTGCCGAACATGCCCATGAGTACCCGTTTTGCTCACAACTGGCGGCGGGCTGGGACAAACCTTGGGTTCTTTACGCCGCTGCGCTGTTTCATGACATTGCCAAAGGGCGCGGCGGAGACCATTCTGTTTTAGGCCGAACCGAAGTGCGGCGCTTTTGCCGTCAGCATGGCATCAGCAAAGAGGATGCGCAACTGATTGAATTTCTGGTCGGTGAGCACCTGACCATGAGCCACATTGCCCAAAAGCAGGACTTGAGCGACCCCGAGGTCATCCAGGCCTTTGCCAAGCGCGTGGGCAATGAGCGCCGATTGACGGCGCTGTATTTGTTGACCGTGGCCGACATTCGGGGCACCAGCCCCAAGGTCTGGAACGCCTGGAAAGGCAAGTTGCTTGAAGACTTGTACCGCTACACATTGCGAACCCTCGGAGGTCGAGCGCCCGATGCCGATGCAGAAGTCGAAGCCCGCAAACGAGAGGCATTGACCAATTTGGCCTTGTATGCCCTGCCCTTTGAGGCTCACAAAGACCTCTGGGCCACACTCGATGTGGGCTACTTCATGCGACACGACGCCGCCGACATCGCATGGCACACGCGCCAGTTGTCTCGCAGTCTGGCCATTGCGCGGGCGCAAGAAAAAACACCCGGTGTCATCGTGCGCGCACGCCTGTCAGCCATTGGTGAGGGTTTGCAGGTGATGGTGTATTCCCCTGACCAGCCCGACTTGTTTGCAAGAATTTGTGGCTATTTCGACCAGGCCGGCTTCAGCATTCTCGATGCCAAAATTCACACCGCCACCAATGGCTATGCCCTGGATACCTTTCAAGTGGTGGCCTCGATGCTGAACGAGCACTACCGCGAACTCATCACCATGGTCGAGCAAGGGCTGGCGCAAACTTTGGAAAAAGCGGGCTCTTTACCAGCACCCAGCCGAGGCCGCGTCTCGCGCCGCGTCAAGAGTTTTCCCATTGCGCCGCGCGTTGCTTTGCAACCTGATGAAAAGGCGCAACGCTGGCTGTTGACCATCTCTGCCAGTGACCGCGTGGGACTCTTGTACAGCGTGGCCCGGGTTCTGGCTAAACACAATCTGAATTTGCTGCTGGCGAAAATCACCACGCTGGGTGAGCGTGTTGAAGACACCTTCTTGATCGATGGTGCTGAATTGCAGCAAAACCGTTCGCAACTCGAAATTGAAACCGAACTGCTGGAAGCCCTGGCCAGTTAAGCAGAACTGATGAACTCTCCAAAATTTCTGATGACCTTGGCTCTGAGCCTTTGTGCAGCATGCTGCTGGGGACAAACCGACGCCTATCCGACACGCCCCATCACGTTGGTCGTGCCCTTTCCGCCAGGCGGCCCCACCGATGCCAGCGCCCGACTCATTGGCAAAGAAATGGCCAGCAGTCTGGGACAGCCAGTCGTGATCGAAAACCGTGCTGGCGCGGGAGGCACCGTGGGATCCGCTGCGGTGGCCAGAGCCCCGGCCGATGGCTACACCTTGTTGTGGGGCGGCACCAGCAGCCTGGTGGTCGCGCCGGCGCTTTACCCGGGTTTGAGCTATGACCCCGTGAAGTCATTTGCTCCTGTTGGGATGGTGGTACGCGGTCCCATGATGATCGTAGGCAAAGGCAATTTACCCGCCAAGAACCTGGCAGAAGTGTTGGCTTTGGCCAAAACGCAAAAGTTGAGCTACGGTTCAGCTGGCGCAGGCTCTATCGGTCACCTGGCTGGCGAGCTATTTGAAGAAAGCAACCATGTTCATTTGTTGCATGTCCCATACCGCGGCGGCGCATTGGCGCTGAACGACCTGTTGGGTGGTCAGATAGACCTGTTGTTTGAGACCGCCCAGTTCATGGCCCCGCACATCAAAGCCGGCAAAGTGATTCCTTTCGGTGTGGCAGGCAGCAAGCGCTACCCAGGCTTGCCCGATGTGCCCACCTTGAACGAATTGCTGGGCAAATCGTCGCTGGAAGCTTATTCTTGGTTTGGCTTGGTGGCGCCTGCCAATACCCCAAAACCCGTCCTGGCGGTACTGGAGAAAAGCTTGCAAAAAACCCTTTCCGATCCTGCCATTCAGGCACAGATCACGGCTTCCGGGTTCGAGACAGTGAACAGCCAGTCCGACTTTCTGGCGCAAGCCATCGCATTGGATTTGAAGAAGTGGCGCGAGCTGGTGCAGCGGCGCAACATCAAGCCCGATTAAGGCTCAGACACCTTCAAGGATGCGAATTTCGCGCACCACGGCGTTGTCGCCCAGCGCTGCCAGGGCCTCTTTGTAAGCAGGACTGTCGTAGGCGGCCAAAGCGGCGGCGAGGTTGTCAAATTCAACCAGCACGGTGCGCTGTTGCATCCCGGCTTCTTTCACTGCAGCGGGCAAACCCCGTGCCAGAAAACGCCCCCCGGCAGCTGCCAGAGCGGGGCCTGCCAGTTTGGCATAGGCCGCCAATGCATCTTCATTGTGAATGGAACGGTAGGCGCTGATCCAGTAGGCCTTGGGCATGGGAGTTTCCTTCGCGTCAATCGGTTGAAGAATGCATTCTAGACTGCGCATAATCGAACCATCACCTAATTCAATGCGGAGATGACATGTCCCATCTGTTTGGACGTCAGGCTTTTGTAGAGTTGCTGCTCGATGAGGGCGTGACGCATTTGTTTGGCAACCCGGGCACCACCGAGTTGCCCATCATGCAAGCCTTGCCTGATTACCCGGACCTTCAGTTCATTTTGGGCTTGCAGGAGTCGGTGGTGGTCGCCATGGCCGATGGCTTCGCGCGCGCCTCCAAAAAATTGACTGCAGCCAATGTTCACGTTGCGCCCGGTTTGGGCAATGCCATGGGTGCTTTGTACAACGCCAAGTTTTCCGGGTCACCCCTGATCCTGACAGCCGGTCAGCAAGAGCAAGGCCATGGGTTGCTGGAACCTCTGCTCTACGAGCCGTTGCCAGCCATCGCTGCCCCTTTGGTGAAATGGTCGACCGAGGTCAACCGCTTGCAAGACTTGCCGCGAACGATGCGGCGAGCCGCCAAGGTGGCGATGAGCTATCCCTTGGGTCCGGTCTTCATCAGTTTGCCAGGCGACATTCTGAACGAGGCAGCAGAGTTGGACATGGGGCGTCGCGTGCGCATTGACCCGCGGGTGCGCCCCAGCGATGACGCCGTGCACGAGTTGGCACAAGCCCTGTTGACAGCAAAAAATCCTGTCTTGATCACCGGGCAAGAGTTGGCTGCGCACGACTGCTTCCAAGCGGCCGCCGAGCTGGCAGAGCTTTTGGGCGCAGCCGTCTACCAAGAGTCCATTCCCTACAGTGCCACCTTTCCCACAGCACACCCCCAGTACCTGGGAATGTTGACCCGCAGCCAAGAGAACGTGCAAGCCACGCTGGCCCCCTTCGACCTGGTGGTCTGCCTCGGCGCTGACTTGCTCAGAATGTCTGTTTACAGCCCGACGGAGCCGCTTCCATCGCACAGCCGAGTGATTCACATCAGCGAGCGTTCCTGGGAATTGGGAAAAAATTACCCGACCGAACTTGCTGTCTGTGCCAACGTGAGAGACACGCTGGCCGTGCTGTTGCCCTCTTTGCGCGCCCTGGCGCCCTCAGACTTCGCGCAAGCAGCGGCCCAGCGCAAGGAAAAGTTGACCAACGACAACTGGACCACTCGCCGTGCCAAGGCTGTGAAGGCGGTGATGGCCTCGCAAGCCACGGCGCAGCCCATCACCCCTGCCAATTTGATCTGGCGAATCACCGAGCAATTGCCAAGCGATGCCATCGTGGTCGAAGAAGCCCTGACGTCCACCCAACCCCTGCCCCAGTTTTTGCACCAGCGTGATCCCTCCAGCTGGTTTGGTCTGGCCAGTGGCGGCTTGGGTTTTGCCATTCCTGGTGCCGTGGGGATCAGCCTGGCCAAGCCGGGGCGGCCCGTCGTTGCCATCGTGGGCGATGGCAGCGCCATGTATGGCATTCAAGGTTTGTGGACAGCTGCGCACCTGAAACTGCCCATCACCTACGTCATCGCGAACAACCGGGGGTATCGCATCATCAAGGAACGCCTGGTGTCCATGCAAGGCTCCAACAGGTTCATCGGCATGGACATCCGGGAACCCGACATTCAATTTGCCGCACTGGCGCAATCCATGGGCTTGCAAGCCACCCAAATCACCGACCCGCAAGACCTGGGCGATGCGCTGAAGGCGGCCCTGGCCAGCGGGCGCCCCAACCTGATTGAAGTATTTGTTGCGGACGGGTTTGGCACATGAACAACGACATCTCGACCTTGCGTCGCATTCTCAAGAGTTGCACCACCTTAGCCGTGGTGGGTTTGTCCGCAGAATGGCATCGGCCCAGTTTTTTTGCGGCCAAGTACATGCAGGAAAAAGGGTACCGCATTGTGCCAGTCAACCCACGCTATGCTGGCCAGAAAGTGTTGGGCGAAATTTGCTATGCCAGCTTGCAAGAGGTGCCGCACGCCATTGACATGGTCGATGTCTTTCGCAAAACCAGCGAGGTCTTGCCACTGGCGCAGCAGGCCATTGCGGTCGGCGCGCGCTGCTTCTGGCAGCAACTGGAGGTGATGAACCATGAGGCCGATGCCCTGGTGCGCCAAGCGGGCTTGGATTCGGTGATGAATCGCTGTGTCAAGATCGAGCATGCACGACTCTTTGGCGGCCTGCACTGGGCAGGGGTGAACACCCGCATCATTTCCGCCAAGCGACCCGTTTGATCGGCCACCACGAAAGAGTTCACCATGTCCGAACGACACTTTCAGCCCGAAACCCTGGCCATCCATGCAGGCCAGATTCCTGACGCCGCCACAGGTGCCAGGGCATTGCCCATCTATCAGACCACCAGCTTTGTCTTTGACAGCGCGGACCATGCGGCGAGTTTGTTCAATTTGCAAACCTTTGGCAATGTCTACTCCCGCCTGTCCAACCCTACCGTGGCTGCACTGGAAGAACGTGTCGCCGCGCTCGAAGGAGGCCGTGCGGCGATCGCCTCGGCCAGTGGCATGGCAGCAGAAGCCATGGCCCTGATGACCTTGCTTCAGCAAGGCGACCACTTGGTAGCTGCCGGCGCCCTGTATGGCGGCACCGTGACCATGTTGGCGGTCAATTTGAAACGTCTTGGCATTGACACCACCTTTGTCGATGCCACCCATGCCGATGCCTTTGCAGCGGCCATCCAACCCAATACCCGCGCCATCTTTGCTGAAAGCCTGGGCAACCCCAGCCTGACTTTGCTGGACATCCATGCCATCGCCGAGGTCGCCCATGCGCATGGCCTCCCCCTGGTGGTAGACAACACGGTGCCCTCGCCCTACCTTTGCAACCCAATGGCATGGGGTGCCGACATCGTGGTGCATTCGGCCACCAAATACATCGCAGGTCACGGCACCACTTTGGGCGGTGTGGTCGTAGAGTCTGGCAAATTTCCATGGGACAACGGCAAGTTTCCTGGCATGACCGAGCCCTCGCCCGGCTACCATGGCGTCAAGTTCTACGAAACATTTGGCGACTTTGGTTTCACCATGCGCGCCCGCATGGAAACTCTGAGGGTCTACGGTGCCGCTTTGTCCCCCACCAGTGCCTGGCAAATTCTGCAAGGCCTGGAAACATTGCCTTTGCGCATGGAGCGACACTGCGCCAACGCGCATCGCATTGCCCGTTACCTGAAAGACCATCCCGCCATCAGCTGGGTCAATTACCCGGGGCTGGACGACCATCCTCAGCATGCTCTGGCACAGCGCCAATTGCGACAAGTCAATGGCATGGTGGGCGCATCAGGCTTGCTGGCCTTTGGCATTCGTGGCGGCTATGACAGTGCGGTAAAGTTCATCGAGGGCGCACAGTTCATGAGCCACCTGGCCAACATTGGCGACACCCGAACCTTGATCATTCATCCCGCATCGACCACCCACCGGCAGTTGGAGCCTGAGCAGCAAATCGCAGCGGGCGTCTTGCCCGACATGGTCCGAATGTCGGTGGGATTGGAGCATGTAGACGATATTCTCTGGGATATCGACCAAGCGCTGCACAAGGCCATGGCCTCTGACTGATTTCGGCAACGTCCATCAACCTGCGACCCCCTTTCTATGAGCCTTCCTCAACTAGCCTTGATTGGCACCGGCGGCACGATTGCTGGCGCTGCGGCCCATGCCACCTCAACCACACGCTACCAGCCTGCCAGTTTGGGCATCGAGGCGGTGGTGCAATCGGTGCCCGAACTACAGACACGCTACCGCCTGAAATTGTTTCAACCCATGCAACTGGGCAGTTATGACGTGACCCCGGCACACTGGCGTGAATTGCATGCCGTGGTGACGCAGGCGCTGGCCGACCCCGAGACGCAAGGCGCCGTCATCACCCATGGCACCGACACCTTGGAGGAGACCGCGACCTTTTTAAGCTTGAGCATCGCCTGCGACAAGCCTGTGGTGGTCGTTGGCGCCATGCGTCCTGCCACTGCGCATTCTGCGGATGGACCCGCCAATGTCCTCGATGCCTGCACGGTGGCAGCCGATCCTCAGGCTACAGGCCGGGGCGCTTTGGTGGTCATGAACGGGCGTATCCATTCTGGGTTGCGGGTGACCAAGCGCCATGTCAGCAGCGTGGAGGCCTTTGACTCGCCGCTCGCTGGCGCACTGGGTGAAGTGGCCGATCAAAATGTGCGCTGGTTCGGGCCGGCACACCGCTGCCCCCCTGTGACCGGTCCTCTGCCCGAGGTCTTGCCCAGAGTGGATGTGGTGGTGTCTTACGCAGGCGCAGACGATGTGGCACTGAAAGCCTGTGTGGCTGCGGGCGCGCGCGGTATTGTCCATGCGGGTCTGGGCAATGCCAACGCCCCTGGAGGAAACCGCGACTTTTTACGTTCCCTTCCTGCGCAGGGGGTCCTCATGGCACGCTGTGCCCGCTGGATTCCGGGCAATGTGACGCGCAACTCCAGCATGTTCCATGACGACACGCTGGGAAGTTTGACCGCAGGCACCCTGCCGCCTCACAAGACACGCATTGCCTTGATGCTGGGGTTGTCGCAGGCGATGGATGCGACAGCCCTGCAAACATGGTTGGATCGCATCAATGCGCATTGAGTCTTGGGTGTGTGGCTCAATCCTCGGCCTTGAAGCCTGAGGCTTTGACCCAAGGCTCCCATTGCGCCATTTCGGCCCGTTGAAGTTGCGCCAACAGTTCAGGCTTCAGAGGGGCCGCCCGCATGGCGTTTTTGATGAAAAAATCTTCTTGCTTCAGCACCGCAGATTCCAGGGCCTTGGACAAGGCCTGGAGTTGAGTGTCCGGCAAGCCGGCCGGCGCATAGATCCCGTACCAACCATCCACCACCAAATCTATACCGGCCTCCTTCAGGGTGGGGACATCTTTCAAGGCGGTGCTGCGTTGTGACCCCGTTGTGGCCAGGATACGAACCTTGCCATTTCGGTGGTGCTCAATGGCGTCCGCAAGGGGTGACACACCCAAAGAAACGCTGCCTCCCATCAAATCCACCATGGTGAGCGCCGACCCCTTGTAGGGCACGTGAACGATGTCGGTGCGCGTTCTCTGCGTGAAGCCCTGGCCGATGAAATGAGGAATGGTGCCGGCGCCCGGTGAGCCGTAAGAGGCCTTGTTCTTGGGGTCGCGCGCCCATTGCAAATACTCACCCATGGTTTTGGCGGGAGTCGCCGGACCTGTTGTCAATGCGTAATCGACCACACAGACGCGACCAATAGGGGTGAAATCTTTGGTCGGGTCGTAGCGCAGGTTGCGGTGAATCCAGGGGAACAAGGTCATCGGGCCATGGGGCACCAGCATCAGGGTGTCTCCATCGGGCCTGGCTTGCTTGACAGCTTCTAGGACCAGTCGCCCTGCTGCACCAGGCTTGTTCTCGACAATGACCGGGCGACCCAGGCTGTCTTTCATCGCATCGGCCAAAGCCCTGGCGGTCAAATCCACCGAACCTCCTGCGGCAAAGCCCACCAGAAGTTTGACAGACTGCGATTGCGCTTGAACACGCGCCGACAGTGAGGCCAAAGACAAGCCCCAAAGAGCCTTGGAAAAATCTCTACGCTGCATCATGACGCCACTCTAACCGCCCGTTTCAAAGGTCGATAGCGGGTTTTCTCGGACGTGGCCGCGCCGCAAACCAACGAACAGCCTGCCAGAATAACGACTCAGCCAATTTTGAAAGCTCCATGCCATGCAAGCCACCCTGACCAGCGACAACGGCGCCGAACTTTTCGAGGTGCCCATCCCATCCGTAGGAGCGCGCGACGTCCTGGTCAAAGTGCGTGCTGCAGGCTTAAACCGTGCTGACCTCAGCGTACTTGCCGGCCAGCGCCACGGCACTGCCAGCGGACCGGGCACACCCCTGGGACTGGAGTGGGCGGGCGACGTGGTGGCCGTGGGCGATGCCGTGAAGCATGTTCGCGTAGGCGAACGCGTCATGTGCTCTGGGCGGGGCGGCATGGCGGAATTCGCGGTGACCGACCTGGGGCGCGTCATGCCCATTCCCCGAGAAGACATGTCCTACGAACAAGCCGCTGGCTTGCCCATTGCATTGCAAACCATGCACGATGCAGTGATCACCCATGGACAACTTCGGCCTGGACAGAGCCTTTTGGTGCAAGGCGCTTCCGCAGGCGTCGGACTGATGGCGATGCAAATTGCCAAATGGCGGGGTGCAAGCTGCGTCATCGGCACCTCCACCGATGCAGCGCGGCGCGCCCGTTTGAAAGAGTTGGGGGCCGACCTGGCCCTGGACAGTCGCGACCCCGCCTGGGTCAATCAAGTCCTGGAGGCGACCCAAGGCCGTGGCGTTGATGTTGTCATTGACCAACTGAGCGGTGCGTTGGCTTCCCACAATCTTTCTGCGACCGCCATTTGTGGACGCATCGTCAATGTGGGCCGTTTGGCTGGCATGGCAGACAACTTCGATTTTGATCTGCATGCCTTGCGCCGAATCCATTACATTGGCGTCACCTTCAGAACCCGCAGCATTCCTGAAGTCGAACTGATCACACAGCGCCTGCAGGCAGACCTTTGGCCTGCACTGAAAGCCGGGCAATTGCAACTTCCGATTGACAGCACCTTCCCGCTGAAGGATGTCGCACAGGCCTATGCGCGCATGAAGGCCAATCTGCACTTTGGAAAAATCATCGTGCAGGTTGGCTGATCAAATCTGCCGTCAGCTGAGGGTCTTCCATCGGCAACATGTGTGTTCGATCAGGCAGGTGAATGTCTTCCCCCCGCCTGAACTCCTGTGCGACTGCCGGCCAGGTCGGCGAGCCGAGGGTGTCAAACGGCAAAATTGCAGGATCGGAGGCCCGCGCGCGAATCACCCGCACGGGCCGGTCGATGGCACGAATGCTGTTGTAAAGCGTGCGATCCCGGCGTGCCGAGTTGTAAATCTGGCCTTCGGTACTCGGTGCACATGCCAAATGAAAACCCTGGCCGTCCGGTGACGGCAACAAGCCGTGGACACAATAATCGCGCAAAGCCTCTTTTTGAAAAGCCAGATAGGGCACTTTGTCTGCGAACCGATTAAACATTTCTTCAGGCGACTCGAATCGGTTTTTTCGCAGTGACACAGGATGAGGGGCCTGGTTCACAGGAGGAGCGTGGAGGTATACCTCTGGCGCAAACAAGGTGGGGTCAATCAACACCAGCCTGGCGAAACTCTCCGGCAGCATCGCGGCCGCATGAACCAGGGCGTGGGCGCCCATGCTGTGCCCAACCCCTATGGCGCCTTGAAGGCCCAGGCTTTGAGTCGCTGCCGTCACATCTTCACCAAAGTCTTGCCAGCTACTGAACGGCGCGAAGCTGCTGCGGCCATGCCCTCGAAGCTCCAGGGCAATCACATGCCGAGCCGCAAAGCGCGCAACCACTTGATCCCAAACCCGCGCATGAAAACCTGTAGCGTGAATCAGGAACAAAGTTGGCTGGTTCCCACGTTGTTCGGCATGCCACTCAAAGTAAGCCAGGCGCAGGCCATTGGCATTCAAATGGCGCAACTCGGGAGGGGGAACAGACGCGGGGGTGGGTGTCAGCATGGTGGCATTGAAACTTCGAAAAATCATTCTAGTCGTCACCTTCGCGACCGGGGTTTCTCCCGATCACCAAAGCCGCCCCACCCACTACGATGTGCCAAGATTCCAATGAGGTTCCACATGCGCACATTACCCTTTCGTCTTGCTTCTCTGACCCAAAAATGCACGGCAGCCTTGCTGAGCTTGGCTGCTCTCTCAACCCCGCTGCATTTAAATGCCCAAAACAAGGCCCCCACCATCAACATCTCGGATGGCGTGGTCAAAATGGGCTTGTTGCTTGACATGAACAGCCTGTACGAAGACGTCGCAGGCATGGGCACTGTGACCGCTGTAAAAATGGCCATCGAAGACTTTGGCGGCAAAGTTCACGGCATGCCCATCGAGCTGGTATACGCTGACCATCAGAACAAAGCCGACTTGGCAGGCACCAAGGCGCGTGAATGGTTCGACACGCAAAAAGTCGACATGATTGGGGACGTGGCCGCCTCTGCCACCGCGCTATCTGCCGTTGAAGTAGCCAAGCAAAAAAACAAAGTCATCATCATGAGTGGTCCCGGCACCTCGCGCCTGACCAATGAAAATTGCACGGCTGTCAGTGTGCACTACACCTGGGACACTTATGCGCTGTCGGCCGTGACTGGCCGTGGCGTGGTCAAGGGCGGCGGTGACTCGTGGTTCTTCATCACGGCAGATTACGCATTCGGTCACTCGCTGGAAAAAGATGCCTCAGAAGTCATCAAATCCGAAGGCGGCAAAATTGTGGGGTCGGTCAAGCACCCCTTGAACAGCCAAGACTTTTCATCGTTCATGCTGCAAGCGCAAGCCTCCAAAGCCAAAGTGGTGGGCTTGGCCAATGCCGGTGGCGACACCATCAACGCCATCAAGTCGGCGAACGAGTTTGGCCTGACCAAAAACCAGAAACTCGCTGGCTTGCTGGTGTTCATCAACGATGTCCATGCCTTGGGACTGAACGTCACCAAAGGCATGCAGTTGACCGAAGCTTTCTATTGGGACATGAACGACGAGACCCGCAAGTTTTCGCGCCGCTTTTTCGAGCGCATGAAGAAGATGCCAAACATGTTGCAATCGGGCTCTTACTCTTCCACCCTGCACTACCTCAACGCCGTCAAGGCCACTGGCACGGACGACACAGCCACCGTCATGGCATGGATGAAGGCCAATCCCATCAACGATATGTTCGTGAAGAATGGCCGCATCCGGGAAGACGGCAGGATGATGCGCGATATGTACTTGTTTGAAGTCAAAGACCCTTCTGAATCCAAATACCCCTGGGACTACTTCAAGCTCAAGGCCACCATTCCCGCGGAACAGGCTTTCATGCCGGCCTCCAAGAGTGTGTGTCCCTTGCTCAAGAAATAATGCCAGCGCCCTTCGGGGCGCTTTTTTTTTGCAAAGGCTCTGGCCATGTTGTTCCCATTGAATGCCGAGGAATTGGCTTTTCAGCAAGAGGTCCGTGACTTTTTAAGACAGTCACTGACGCCAGAACTGCGCACTGCGGGTCATCGCAATTCAGGCATCTTCACCGACTACCCACAGGGCAACGACTGGCACCGTGTATTGGCCCACCGGGGTTGGAGTGTGCCGCAATGGCCTGTCGAATACGGCGGCACGGGTTGGACGCCCATGCAACGCTACATTTTCGCCAGCGAATTGGCCGCGGCAGAGGCCCCCGCGCGCGCTCCCATGGGGCCTGGCATGGTGGCACCCGTGCTCATGGCCTACGGCACACCTGCTCAAAAAGAGCGTTGGCTGCCTGGGATTCGCATGGGAACGGATTACTGGTGCCAAGGCTATTCGGAGCCCGGATCAGGCTCCGACCTGGCCTCTTTGTCATGCCAAGCAGTGAGAGAGGGTGACCACTACACCTTGAACGGTTCCAAAATCTGGACCACCCATGCCCACCATGCCAGCCACATGTTTTGCCTCGTCAGGACGCAGCGCGAAGGCAAGCCTCAAAGTGGCATCAGTTTTCTTTGCTTCTCCATGAAATTGCCCGGTATTTCTGTTCGCCCCATTCCCAGCGTCTCTGGCGACCATGAGTTGAACCAGGTGTTTTTCGATGATGTACGTGTCCCTGTCAGTGGCTTGATCGGTGAGGAAAACCAGGGGTGGGAAATCGCCAAGTATTTGTTGCAGCACGAGCGCGGAGGAACCTGGGCCCCCAACCTTCGGGCGCGTTGGCAACGCTTGAGAAAAGCTTTGCAACAGGCATTTTCCCCAGATCAACGCAGCGAACCCGAATACGCTGACCTGCGACTGAAACTGGCCGATGCGTCTGCCCGAATCGATGCATTGCAAGCCCTGGAAATGTCTGCCTTGCGATCGCAAATGCGAGGCGAGCCCATGGGTATCCGCCCTTCCATGGGGAAAATTCTGGCCACCGAATTGAAGCAACACCTGACAGAGTTGCATGTCCAAATTGTGGGTCAACATGCCATGTACAGGCCGCCCCTCAACCAAGCGTCTCAGCATGAATTGACGCTGTCAGAAGATGCTGTGTTTGCCATGTCCTCTTACTTGAACGACCGTGCCGCCTCTATCTACGGTGGGACCAATGAGGTTCAGCGCAACATCATCGCGGCCCAGTTGCTCAGGGGCTAAGCCATGACGGAATTTCTCAACGACACCGAACAAGCGCTCTGCGATAGCCTGTCACGATGGTTAACAGACCACATTGATCCTTCCAATTGGGCGCGCAAGGACCCTGAGAGCGCTTCGACCACGCCAGCGCAACTCTGGCCTCGACTTCTGCATGACCTCGAATTGCTCGAGCTTGAAGGTGGCCTGCGCATGCACCTGCGCGTTCTTTGGGCCTTGGGGCCTTGGCTCTTCGCTGAACCCTACCTCACCTCTGGCTTGATTGCGCAAACTGCACTGGGTGCAGGCCATGGCGCCAAAGTGATGGAATGGCAATCTTCTTGGCGGCAAGGCAAGATTCGCCTGGCTTGGGCAGATGCCGAACCAGGCCACCGATTGCAGCGCCATACTCTCAATACAAAGTTGCGCACCGTCGAAGGCACCCGCTTGCTCGAGGGTCGAAAGTCCTTTGTCCAGGGTGCTCAAAATGCCACACATTTTTTGATCAGCGCGCAGTCTTCAGAACACGGCTTGACATGGGTGTGGCTGAATGCGCAAACACCGGGCATTCATCGGCGAGATGTTCCAGGACTCGATGGTCAGGAACTGAGTGAGGTTCATTTCGACCAAGTCGAAATTTCTGACGATGATATTTTGTGCCAAGGACTGAGCGCCGCAAACTTGCAAGATCGCCTGCACGAAGAGGCTACCTTGGGCGTCTGCGCCGAGGCCGTCGGCCTCATGCAGCGCATGATGCAAGATACCCTGGAACACGTTCGTCAGCGACAACAGTTCGGACAACCTCTGGCCTCCTTTCAAGTGGTGCAGCATCGGCTGGCTGACATGCACTTGGCGTTGGCGCAAGCGCAGGCTCTGATCTGGGCCGTGTCAGATTCATTGGCTGCGCAGGAAAGCTCGACAGAGGAACGTGCTTTGGCCGTTTCCTCCTGCAAAGTCTGCATTGGACGGGCCCTGCGCGCCATCGGACAGGGTGCGGTGCAACTGCATGGTGCCATGGGCGTGACGGAAGAACTTTATGTGGCACGATGCTTTCGGCGCGCCACGCAAATTGAGTTGCTGTTTGGACAAACCGGTCAACATTTGCGACGCATGGACCAACTTTTATTTAACGCATGAACACCCCTACCGACGGTTGCTTGTCTGGCCGTGTCTGCCTGGTTCTGGGTGCAGGCGCAGCGACTGCTGGCTGGGCGATCGGACAGGCGATCGCTATTGCCTACGCTCGGGCAAGCGCACAAGTGATGGTGGGTGACCTGAATCTGGAGGCAGCGAAAGCCACGGTGGATTTCATCCGTTCGGAGGGTCATCAGGCGCAAGCCTGTCAAGTGGATGTCACGGCCGAGGCCAGCGTTCAAAATGCTGTGTCACAAACGGTCTCTCATTTCGGAGGCCTGCATGTGCTGCACAACAATGTGGGCATCGGAAAATCAGGTGATTCAGCGCGCACCACGGCATCGGATTGGCAACGCATCGCGGATGCCAACCTGTTGGCATTGCACCTGGCTTCCCAAGCCGCCATTCCGGCGATGCGGCAAGCGGGAAGTGGCGTGATCCTTTGCACCTCCTCGGTCGCTTCTCAGCGCTACGTGGGAATCCCTCACTTGGCCTATGGCGTCACCAAGGCTGCCACTAACCATTTTTGCAAAATGATGGCGGTGGAGTACGCACCAGACAACATTCGGGTCAATTCATTGGTCGTGGGCCTGGTTGACACGCCCAGAATTCGCAAAACCATGATGGGCACCTATGGCGAAGATGAGCGTGCCATGGTCAACCGTCGCAACGCGCAAATTCCTCTGGGCAAGATGGGGGACGCTTGGGATGTGGCCAATGCTGCCGTCTTTTTGGCATCCGACCGGGCACGTTTCATATCCGGGATCGACTTGGTGATCGACGGGGGGATGAGTGCAACGGTTAGAGGTGGATAGGAAGAGAATTTGAAGCAGGCTGTTACCTGACCAAGGGAACCGCCATCAAATTCTTAAAAATGACAATTCAATATTCAAATGATACATTTGGCGAATCTGTTAATTTCATTTTGTCATTGAATGGACCTTCAGCAATTGTGTCAAACGTTTGTGAATCTTCGCAAGCGGTGGCCGCACGATTGGCCTGGTTTGCCACGCGTGGTCAACAGCGCTTTGCTGCAGCTAGGCCATTCCCCAGGCGCACGTCTCCCTCAACGTTATCAAGCCATGCTTGATTGCGTGACATCGATTGCAGAACGCATAGAGCATGATGGTGCTCAAAAGTCAAAAGTTTCCCTCGAACCCAGCTATCACAATCGGCTGCACATCTCAGACACGGTTGTTGCTTTGACCACTTTGTTGCTTGCACAAAGGAGCTGCCAAGGTCAGTCATCGCCTTCTATGCTGCTGCCCCATGAATGGCAGATGTTTCTTGCCATTTGCAGTCATGACCTGTTTCATAGCGGAAAGATCAATCAGTTCACCTCGGAAATTGAAGGCCAATCGGTTGCTGCCCTCACGCCCTTGATGCAAATGTGTGGCGTTCATGAGGATGATCAAAAGGCTGTAAGCCATATGATTTTGCAGACAGACCCCACCCTGGTCAAAGAATCTCATCAAAAAGTGAGGGGCAGGGTCTTCGATGACCGCCAGTTGCCCTGTCAAACCGTTTTGGTGCAGGAGGCGGACATCATGGCAAGCGCCATGCCGGAAATTGGTGATGGTTTAACCCACCAGTTGTCCGACGAATGGCGTACGGTAGACCCTTCGCGGTCAAAATCACTGCTGAGCAAACAGTCACGCATCTTTTTCTTGAGAGAATTTGCGCTGTTCTCTAGCCCTGCAAGCCAGGTCCTGGGTATCCAGTCTGTGATTGATCGACAAATCAAAGATCTGTCCCAGGCGATCGACTAGTACTGTCCGAGGCCCTGGCGTCCATAAGACAGTTTTCTTTTTTAAATTCACGGGCACGGGTTACCCAGGGCTTTGTATGGGTCCAGCCTTCAATAACCACACTTTTGGCATGTGGCCATTTTTGTAAAAAAAGCTTGCTGATTTCCTCTGGCGCAATCTCATCCTGACTGCCGAAGTAGTGCCACATAGGGACATCATGCAAGCCGGCAGCAACAGTCAAAGGGTTATGGGACTCGCGAAGTGCGCCGACAGACATGGCCCGTGCCCAAGCTGCTGTATCAAGGGGAGATGCCAGTGTGATGACACAGTGAACATCCGGCCTCCGTGCGGCCAAAAGAACGGCCAGCGTCCCCCCCCCAGAATGGCCTATCAGCTCCAGCTCGAACGCGCCGGTTTGATGTTTCAGCCAATCCAGGCTGTTCATACTGAGCGCAATCACCTCTTCCCCAAAACGACCGCCAGTCCACCAGGCTTGAGGACAAGACTGCACATTCGCCAGCCACTGACATGGCCTCGGCAGGTATGCCACCGTGGGAAAGTCATCCAGTACCGCGAGCGCAGCTGAAATTGACACGCGCGGCGTCGGATCCGCTGGCGGAATTTTCCTTTGCCACCAACTGGCACCATCCCCTTCTATGTAAACTCTCAAACGAAGCGCCGGCGCGGTACCAGTTTGCTGTGCGCGGTACCATAACCTCTGGTGAGGATTGAAAAGAACTTCCTTGTAACCCGACTCGGCCAAAGTGCCGGGGATGCTGGAACTGATGCGCGAACTCTGAAGGGCGCATCCCGTCAAGCCCAAGGCCCAACACAATGCAACAGCAAAAATGCCCCAGAGACTGCGCATGGCTGGGTTCAGGGATTCAGCGAATCATGGGGATTCTGGGCGCCGTCAGTTGCTGAAGAAGGGCATCAAAACCACCCGACTGTAAAAAGGCAGGCCGATCGCGCAACACTTGCAAACGGGTTTCGCCCGGCAAGAGTGTTTCCGGGGTAAAGCCCGTCAACTCTTTCGAGACAACAGCAGTCTCACCTGTCTCCAATTTCATCTCGGTTTCGCCTGAGTGCACGTAGTTGTAGATCCCTGCCCTGTCCTTGGCACCTTCAGGCACGATGGCAAGCTCAATGTCGGTGCCCCGAATACCAATGGTGGCCGCGCCAGCATCGTATTTGACGTTAGAGGGTTGAGCCTTGGCAATTTGGCCACTGACAGCACGCAAGGTCCCCGACAAGAGGCTGGTCTGTGATGTGTCTGTCGATTTTTTCTCGAAACGAAATTGACTAATTTTGAGCTTGCTCGCGGAGCGAACAATCATGGTGGAGTTGTCCTTGAAACGGATCAGAACCTCCGCGCCAGACTCGGTGGTCACTATGTCACCCACTGAGACAGACTCATTTGCTTTGGCTTCACGGCTTGCATTTTCAGTCGTCGTCACCGTGGCTTTGCCTGAAACTCGGCTTAGGGTGCCGGCTTCTTGGGCACTCACTGGTGCTGCAAAAAACAAAGCGCACCAAGACAAAAGAAATCCGTTGAAGATCGCTTTCAATTTCATGCATGACCTCACTTGGAGTCGAATTTTTTAACGCCATCCCAATCGGCCGCAGGAGGATCCAATTGGTATTCGGTGATCCTCTCGCTGTAGATCTGGTAAAGCTTGTCCGTGGGTGCCTGCGACCGCAGCTCGTTCAGGAGCGCGAGCGCCTCAACCCATTGTTGGGCGCGGTAAAGCCTCAGGACCGAATGCCACATCTCAAGATCCAGGCGCGTCTGCTGCGTGGCCTCAGCCTCGAGGACAAGAGGCTCATAAATTTTGATCGGGTTGTCTTTTCCCTTGACACGGACTGCGTCAATTTCACGGTAAAGCACCCCTTCGCTCAACATCACCGTTTCTTCCGAGACCAAAATGCCCACGCCATATTGACGTGTGATGCCTTCGAGCCGAGACCCCAGATTGACTGTATCGCCCATGACGGTATAGGCCTTGCGAACCTTGGAGCCCATGTCCCCTACTGTCATTTCACCACTGCTCAAACCGATGCCAATGGCGATCGAAGGCCAGCCCCGAGCTTCAAACGATTGCCGCAGCAGGTTCAAACCAGACTGCATGCGAAGCGCTGCCACAACGGCATTCGTGGCGTGCCCTGGATCCGGGACAGGGGCGCCCCAAAAGGCCATGATTGCATCACCAATGTATTTGTCCAGCGTACCGCCTTGTTCGCGAATGACCTGACTCATGGTGGTCAGGTATTCATTGATAAATGCTGCGAGTTCCTGAGGGCTCAGGCGCTCTGAAATGGAGGTGAACCCCACCACATCAGAGAACAGAACCGTCAAGACTTCCTTCTTTCCCTCCATGCTGTACTTTTCAGGGTCTTCGGCCATTTTGTCCACCAGTTCTGGCGGAACATATTGACCAAACAACTCCGTGAATTGACGCTTGGAACGTGCCTCCACGAGATAGCCATAAGCCATGTTGAGAACGTAGATGCTCAACAAAAGCAGGATCAGGGAGGCCAGAGGCAAAACGAGCCCAGCTTCCCATGCATAAAGGTTCAGACCCAACAAACCCAATGTCGTCAAACTGGTGACCAGTGTGCTCCAGGTTGGCGCGATGAAAGGCAGTAGCCAAGCGAAGACACCCCCTAGAAGCATCAGGGCCAGGAATTCTGCCGCCTTGGCATTGACTGGAATGCTTTTGATGCCCCCTGAAGTTGACTGGATCATGCCTGAAATCAAATTGGCGTGGACTTCCACGCCGGGATACACCGCGCTGACAGGTGTTGACCGCAGGTCAGCCAAGCCCAAAGCCGTTGTTCCAACAATCACAATTTTGTCGCGCAGGGTTTCTACCGGCAACGTGCCTTTGTAAACGTCGGCGAGCGATACATATTGGAAGCTGCCTGGGGGGCCTCTAAAGGGGATGAGTGCCTGAGTACGCTGATCCACTGGAATAGCCAGGGGGCCTACACCGATAGCCTCCAAAGGCCACAGAGTTCCCGAGGGCAAATTCTCAGGCGCATCAGGAAGTAAATCAATGCCAGGCATCAGGTCTGGCATCCTTCCCAAACGTGTGTGCTCCGGGTGCTCAATACCCATCAGCAACCGCAACATCGCCAGTGACAGTGCTTCGTAATATTGCCCTTTGTATTCCAAAAAAAGTGGCACGCGACGAATCACGCCATCCGGGTCAACCGTTGGGCTGAAATGCCCGCCCACGGAAGTGCTTGCAACCAAACTTGGCAAGTTGGCGCCATAGCCGTTGCGCAGCGGAAAACTGACATCACGTTGAGCCATGCTTTCAGGAGAAACGCTGGGATCGGGCAAGACACCCGAGGTCATGGGCTCTTTGGCAGAATTGAAAAAGAATCCCAGGACAACAGGTCGATCCTTGAGCGCCGAAGCAAACAAGGCTTCATGGTCCAGTTGAGGTTCAAGCTTTTTCACCGCTTGGGCAAAGCCGGGGACTGTTTTCAAATCCTCTTGAGCCAGCTTTTTCAATGCGTCCAAACCGGAGCTCGTGTCTTTCTCGGCCCAAACAGCATCAAAGCCTAGGATTTTGACGTGGTAACGGTCAAACAGCGTATTCACGATCGCTGCCATTTTGTCCTGCCCCCAGGGCCAACGCCCCAACTCCGGGAGCGCCAAACTTTTCTCGTCAATGTCCAGGATCACCACTGACGCATCTGTTCCCTCTTTGAGCGTGAGCTTCAGCCTTGCGTCATAGAGAATGTTCTCGAGTTGATCGATGAAAGCAATATTGAACTGGCCAGCGGTGTGCAAGCAAATGACAAACACAACCGAAAGCCCCAGCAGGATTCTGAGAAATTGCTTCCTGACAGACTTGAGGGCTCTGGATAAAAGCGAGGAAATCGCACCTGAAATTGGCATGTCAAGCCACCTTACGGCGTAACGCGTTGTGCATGCTTTGCTGCAGCATAAGTGCTTCAAACAAGGGCATGAGAATGGGCGATTGAGCCTTCAATAAAACCTTGATGCTGTCAGCCGTGATTTGAAGACAGACAACTTCGTCCAGCGCCTGGGCCGATGCACCTCGTATGCCGCCCGGCAGCATGGCTTGCTCGCCAAACGACTCGCCCGCGACCAAATCTGCAAAAGGCTGATTTGACTTGGCGTCAAGCATTTGGACTGTTCCTTTGACAATCAAGTAAAGCTTGTCCGCCGCATCGCCCGCGTTGAACAACCTTTCACCGGGCGCAAATTTGACCTCTTCAAAGTCGTTCATTTCAATGCCTCCGGCGGCTCTTTCAATGCCAGGGTTCTCATCACGGCAGAACGCAGAATGCCGCGCAAACCTACAGGCATTCGGGGCAACAATCCGTCCAATTTATGCATTGCAACCAATCGCGCTTGTACAGCGTCAACCGAAACAACGGTCATGCTGTAGGGCAAGCCACCCACGCCCTCTGCCAGGCCAATCACGCTGCCGGGACCCAACCGGAAGATTTCTTCGCCCTTGATGCCGAGCAGATTGCCCGATACGATGAAATAGGCCGCGTGGACCTCTTCACCTTGGGTTACCAAACGCTTGCGCGCGCTGAAGGAGGCCGTACTGAGTTGCGAGGATCCCCACAAGGTGAAATACAAACGCTCCTCGCTGCTCAATTGACCGGAGGAATACAACTCAAGACTTTTGGGTGAGTAAGGGTCGACGACGCCCAAGGAATGCAGATGCTCAATGTCAACAGCAAAGCTTCCTTTGACTTCTTTTGTGAGAATCATGGGCAACTCATCCTGTGTGAAAACTAGTAGCGTATGCCTACGTAGGCGCGCAATTGCCTACGGTCTTTTTCATACTGCGCAACCAATGCGCCGAAGATATCGCCAGCAGATGCGTTCAATCCCAGTTGGTATTGGCCTGTCGCACTGTATTCCCTTGGCTGTAATAGCCCGCCGGTTGCAGAAAAATCGTTCAACAGTTTGTAGTAGGCCAAAAAGGGCGAAAAATTGCCAATGGGGTACATCCATTGCCCGCCTAATTTGGTTTGGTTCAACCTGGTGCTAGTTGCATCGTTCACTGTGCCGTCACTGCTGGTGAAGGAGGCCACCTTGTCGGATATGACGCTGTAACTTGCCTTCAGCATCAACAAAGACTTGCCGACCTCATGAATGTCCGTCACCCCCATCGAAGCCAGCATGCGCTGATCTCGGGGTTGGCTGATCACCCCTGTGCTTTGATGGCTCAAGTTTGAAACGCCTCGACCGTAACTGAAGTCAAACGCTCGCGTTGGTGAGGCTTGGTAAACCAGGTAAGGCGCCAAGGTATAGCCATGGCCTGTCAGCTGGCCAGCGTTGTAGGTTGTCTGGGCAGATAAACTGTCTACTGACAGGGACAAGCCGCCCATCCAAGGCCCGTCATCGCGGTATTCAAGGCCTGCAATGGCCAGTGAGACATACCCACGCGAAGTGATGGGCGCGATGTTATTGTCGAAGGAGCTGCGCACAGGCGTTCCCCAGACGCTCCAGGGGGACTCCTCGGCAGAGGCCGTCAGGCCACCCAGCCCATGGTCTTGCACATTCCCCTCGCCAATTCGCCAGCGAAAGACCCCCATGCCGCCCACCATGCTGGAAAGGTAAGAGGCCGACAGGGCGCTGGCTGTGGTGGAAGATACAACTTGCGTCAGCGCAGAAAAATTATTTTTCTGGGCATGGGACTGCGCAAAAAGGCCTTGCGACTGTGTCGCCAACACAAGCGCACACACCCACGGAAAGTATTTCACCAGCAGCATAGGGGCATCATAATAAAATTTATCTATATTTACTAGGTCGCCAATTCTGTTGAATTTATTTAGCCGTGAGTGAGCGTCCCTCAGGCACAATCCAACCAGCCCATAGACTTTCTCCCATTCATTGCCATGTCCGTTGCCCCTGAGCGCCCAGCCCTGCCTGACCATCTCTCCATTGACCCGCGCAGCCCACACTACCTGCGGGAGGTGTTTCAGCACGATGTGGGCATCAAATTTAATGGAAAAGAACGCACCGACGTCGAGGAATACTGCATCAGCGAAGGCTGGGTCAAAGTTCCTGCAGGCAAAACACTGGACCGAAAAGGCAACCCCCTGCTGCTCAAGCTCAAAGGAAAAGTCGAGGCTTATTACCGCTGAGCCTTCACCTCGGCCACGGGCTTGGTGTTTTCTCCTGCGTCAGTCCAGGCAGGGACTCGGCCCAACTTGACGGCTTCTTCCCAAGCGAAGTTGAGCTCCACCTTGATGCCATTGACAGGCTCCCGCATGAAAAGCTGATACAGGTTGGAGTTGTGGGCCTTGCGCTCGCTGAACACGACGCCACGGCGGGTCAGGCGTTCCACAAACTCTCCCATGCCATCACAGTTCAGGCACAGGTGGTCAATGCGGCCTGATCCCAGGGCACCGGCTGCCGCATAGTCCATTCCCGCCTGATCGCTGGGCGTTTGAAGGTAAGTGTCTTGGTGGGCTGAATGGCGCGCCTTGCCAATGTGAATCACATCCTGTTCGCCGATGTAGAGCCAGTAGACGGGGAAGCCAAAATCGGGATGGTCACCGCTGCGAAACCCCAGATTGTCACAGAACCAGTCTCGGGTGGCTTCTGGGTCATGGGTCAAAATCAAGACATGCTCAAGAAATCGCAACCCCATAGGTGCTCCTTTGGAAAATAGCTTCAGGCAGACAGTTGTGCCGTGCCCACAATGCGCTCCACGCCATCGTCCGCCCCCAGCACCCAGACATCATAAGTGGACTGCCCGCCTGCTTGCAGTCGCCCGCCAGCCACGACGGTTTCTTTCAAGCGGATGGGTTTGACGAACCGGACATCCAGTCGCACGCTTGAAAAATCCTCTGGCGGGAGACTTTGCGCCAAGGACCGCCAAATCAGTCCCACAGACATCGTGCCATGCGCGATCACACCGCCCATGGGCGTGCGCGATGCAAACTCAGGATCCAGGTGAATGGGATTGAAATCCTGCGTCAAATGCGCATACGCCTCGATCGCAGCAGGCGTCACGGTCAGGGACACGGGCTCAAGATCGGTCGGCAGGTGTGACTTCATGCTTCAGGCCGCCCATATCAAACGCATCTCGCCCGTGAACAAAGGCCGCGCAGCCCGGCCACAGGCGTGGACCTGGAGGTCCAAATACCGTCGTTCGCGACGGATTTCTTTTCGAACACACACCACCCGCGTGGTGATGGTTTCACCGATCTCCGGCAAAGTGTGCATTTGAAATTGCTGACGGGCATGAACGTTGCCAGGCGGTCTGGGCGACACCACAGTGAGGTAGGCGCGCATGGCCATGGCCAAAGCCAGACTGGAGAGTTCGCCGGGGTATGGCTGTGCACTTTCAGGCAAGCCAAAAACAGTTCGCCAGGCATGCGCGAGAGAAGCCTCAAACACCTCCACATGCTGGCCCATCAGGGTGTTCGCTTGAAAATGGTCAAACAGCAGGGTCGGTTTCATGAGGTGATTTCTGCGTCAATCGGCATCGGCCAAAATCATGGCAGCGCCCTTCTCTGCGACCATCAAAGTCGGAGCGTTGGAGTTTCCAGAGGTGCCGCTGGGAAGTATGGAGGCATCCACAACCCGCAGCCCTTGTGTTGCATGAACTCGCAAGCAAGGGTCGACCACCGTGTCATGCCCTTGCCCCATCTGACAAGTGCCCACCAAGTGGTAACCAGAAACCCCTTTGGCTCGCGCATACGAAAGCAATTGCTCGTCGCTTTGCATGTCCTCTCCGGGCATGGTTTCATGAACACACCAGGGCTTCAAGGCAGGCATGTCCAAAATCTTGCGAGCCAATCGCAGCCCTGCCAGGACAGCTTGCCGGTCTTCGCTGGCTTGCAAATAATTTGGGGTGATAGCGGGGGCTTGCGACGGATCGCGTGACTTGGCCCGAACATGTCCTTTGCTTTCTGGAAATGAATGGTAGACAGCAACCGTCATGCCGCCCTGCTTTTCCAGGTCATACGTGCCGGGCTCAAAACTGCCTGGTGCAAAACTCAACACCACATCTGGGTGAACCTGCTCTGGCGATGTTTTCGCATAGGCAGCGCATGTGCTGGCACCAAGCGTCAACAAACCAGTGCCCGTGAGTGCGTAGTTCCATAACTCTCGCGCCAATGACAGTCCGTGTGTGCGCTCATTCAAGGTTCGAATGCCTTGCACCCGTTTCGCAATGCGAACCGAATAATGGTCACGCAGGTTTTCGCCCACTCCTGGCAGATCCGTGTGCACAGGGATTCCCAGTTCTTGCAGCAAACCCGCTGGTCCGATGCCTGACAACTGAAGAAGATGGGGCGATCGAACCGTGCCCAATGACACAATCACTTCACGCTTGGCCCTCACTGTGAATGACCCACTGCCCCCCCGCAAAGCCACTCCCACCGCGCGCCGTCCATCCAGAATGAGCCGCTCAGCCAAGGTTCCCGTCCACACCGTCAGATTGGCGCGTGAACGGGCTTGTCGGAGGTAGGTTTGCGCAGGTCCACCGCGAAAACGGTTCAATCGATTTTGATGAAAAGCCGCCGCCCCTTCACGCTGGGGACCATTGATTGAATCATTGATGCGCAACCCGGCTTCACGGCATGCTTGCAAAAAAGCATCACTCAAGGGATGGCGCTCTAGAAAAGAGCAGACAGGCAGAGGATTTTGGGGCGAGGCACCCTCCACATTTTCAATCTGATGGTAATAAGGGAGCACTTCCTCGAACGACCAGCCCTCGCAGCCCTGGCTTACCCAGCGCGCATGCTCTGCGGGAGAGCTGCGCACATACAGCATGCCATTCAAAGAGCCAGTGCCACCCAGCATGCGCCCTTGAGGATAAGCAATGGCGCGCCCATGCAGCTGGGGGTCGGGCTCGGAACTGTAACGCCAGCTGAGCTCGGGATGGTTGATCAGCTTGAGGTACCCCGCCGGAATGTGTATGTAGGGCGAACGATCGGGTGGGCCGGCTTCTACCAGCAGCACTTGATATCGACCACTGGCCGACAGGCGGTTGGCCAGCACACAACCGGCACTGCCTGCACCCAACACGACATAATCAAAAACTTGTTGCATGAAGGCACATTAAACCGTGGCTTCTCCACCTTCCACAATCACATTCTCGACAATCCCGCCGCCATTGCGACGGTGCGAAGCTGCCCGGGTGTAAGCCTCGGATTGAAAACAAGTGACTGCCGCTTCCATGGTGGGAAATTCCAGCACCACAAATCGATGGAAAGTTTCAGGCCCTTCCATGATTTGATACCGACCGCCGCGAGCCAGCACCTTGGCGCCGTAGGCCGCGATGATGCCTGGAACCTGATCGGTGTAGCGCTTGTAGGCCACGGGGTCGTTCACGATGCAACGAGAAATCCAATAAGCAGGCATTCGGCTGTCCTTCGTATTCATTTCAAAGCAGCGCGCCGCGCGCACTGATCGGCCACAAGGCCTCGACATGGCCATCGCGAACGCAGACCAATTCGTCGTAAAGGTTCACCGTGGGATCACAGTGGCCTGGTACCAGCATCAAGGCGTCACCCAACTTGAGTGTTGAAGAGGCCGCAACTTGCAAAACACCGTGCTCATCCGATGCTTTCAGAAATTTCAAGTCCGGCCGTTGCCAGACCACAGGCATGCCACTGTCAACGCTGGACGCTTTGAGGCCTGCGTCCACAATGGCGCGCTCTGCTGTGGGATGGCTCATGACGGTGGTGCGCACAAACAAGGCATGCTCAAACAAAAGGTCTTCTGGCCCCGGTTGGTTGTCGCTGTAATCTCGGTCCATGAAAATATAAGAGCCCGCTTGAACCTCATTAAAGATGCCCGAGTCACGCTCAAGCCAAAAGGTGCCAGTCCCCGCACCCGTGATGCGATCACAGGGAATGCCAGCTTCATGGAGGGTGTCGCGCATTTGGCGAGCGATGTCACTGGCGCTTTCAATCGCTTTGCGGCGGTCGTCAGGCAAGCGCATGTGCTGTGCGCCCCCGTGGTAACAATGCAGTCCGGCAAAACGCAAAGGCGGGCTTGCCATAATGTCGCGGGCCAGCCTCAAGACTTCTTCCCCTGGTGCGGCGCCACATCGGTTGGCGCCCACATTGACCTCGACATAAACATCCAGTGGCACCTGTGCGCTTTGAGCCTGCTGACGCAAGATGGCGACTTGCTGAAGGTGATCAACCAAAATGCCCATGCGGGCACGTTTGGCCAGGGCCAGTAACCGGGCGACTTTGTTTGCGGACATTGTCTGGTTGGTCACCAAGACATCTTGAATGCCAGCTTCGACAAAGACCGCCGCCTCGCTTATCTTTTGGCAGCACACACCCACAGCGCCCAAAGCCACCTGCCGTTTGGCGATTTCTGGGCATTTGTGACTTTTTGCGTGCGCCCGCAGTCGAACGCCTTTGTGCTTCAAGGCATCTGCCATCCGTTTCAGGTTGCGCTCAAAGGCATTCAGGTCCAGGACCAGCGCAGGCGTGTCGATGGAATCAACCGGGTCACCAATTTGGGCGGCATGCCAGGGGCTCATGTGTCAACAGGCGGAGCCTGCTCCTCATTGTTTGCGGCATCATAGCGCGCAAATTCCCCGCCCGCACTGTACGCTCAGTGCAACAGCCTTATCAAATGAAGTTAGCCTTTCTGAAAAAGTTCGGTGTAGTGCTTGTAAACAGCGGAGTCATCCCACTTACCCCAACCTCTGGCGCTCGCCCCCAGAAAATCAAGGAAAGCCGCCTGGGCAATGGGCGCTGGAAATTTGGCTTGCCGCGCAGCATCGGCGACCAATCCTAAATCTTTGACGAAGATGTCCACGGCCGAAGTAACATCTTCGAACGATTGCTGGACCATGCGCGGGCCACGATCACCCAACATCCAGGATGAGGCAGCCCCGCTCTTCAAGATTTCCAGGGTGGTTTCCATGGGCAGGCCACTGCGATGGGCCAAGGCCAAGGCTTCGCCGGCGGCAGCCAGATGGACGCCACACAGCAATTGGTTGATGACCTTCATCTGGCTGCCCATGCCAGGCTTGTCACCCAGCACAAACACTCGCTTTCCAAAGGTCTCGAGTAGGGGGGTGGCACGATGAACATGGGTCGCTTCTCCCGCCACCATGACGGTCAAGGTTCCCGCCTCGGCGCCGACTTTGCCACCGGTCACGGGGGCATCGACAAATCCAAGGCCAACCTCTGCGAGCCGTTCCCCCAGGTCTTGAACATAGCTGGGGGGCATGGTGCTGCAAGTGATCACCAATGCGCCCCGCTTCAACGCCCCAACAGCACCGCCCTCGCCAAACAGGACGCTTTCTGTTTGCACATCGTTCACAACAAAGGAAATAAGCACCTCAACATCGTGCGCAGCGCTGGAAAGACTTTGCGCAGTCTCGCCGCCTTGGCTTTTCAACCATGTCAGTGCTTCCGGATTCACATCGAATCCAATGACACGGTAGCCTTTGCGCATTAAATTCAGGGCCACACCGCGCCCCATGGCGCCCAATCCCACCAAGCCAACCGTCGGTTTTTTTTCAGTCAGAGTGTCCATGGAATTTACAGTCGCAAAGTAAGGGCTGGCACAAAGCTGTAAAGCATCAAAATGCAAATCGCTACGGCATAAAACGGAATCAGTTCCATCACCACCTGACCCATTTTGACTTTGGCTATCGAACTCGTGATGAACAAAGTCGTACCGACGGGCGGATGGTAAAGGCCAATGGACAAATTGATGATCATCATGATGCCCAATTGCACCGTGTCCATACCGATGGCGGACGCCAGGGGTACAAACATGGGTGTCAACAGCAACACGGCCGCAGGCAAGTCAATGAACATGCCAATGGCCAACATGATCACGTTCATGGACAAAATGATCATCCAGGGTTGCCCCAGGGTGTTTTTTGCGAATTCCACAAAAGCCGCAGGCAGTTGCTCGAAAGTCAGCACCCAGCCAATCACACTGGAAGCCATGATGATGAGCATCACCACAGCGGTCGCCAGTCCGGCGTCAATGATCGAGTGACGTAGCCGAGCCATGTCCAGGTCATGGTAAATGGCAACCGAAACCACCAGGGCATAAAGGGTGGACATCACGCTGACTTCGGTTGGCGTGGCAATGCCAAAGCGTAAAAAAATGATGATCAATATCGGCAGCAACAGCGCCGGCATGGCGTAGTAAGTGGATTGGCGCAGCTGTGTCCAATTGAAAGGCGTGTTGTCACGCGGAAAGTTTCTGCGACGGCCTTGGACATAACAGACCGCCATGAATCCGATGCACATCAAAATCCCAGGCAAGATACCCGCCACAAACAAGGCGCCAATCGACGCGCTGGAGACCAGCGCATAAATGATCATGGGGATCGAGGGTGGGATCAAGATGTCTATGGTGGCCGCAGCAGCCAGGGTGCCAGCGGCAAACGCTGGGGGATAACCCAATTTTTTAAGCCATGGAATGAGCAGCGAACCGATGGCAGAGGCATCAGCCACCGCAGAGCCTGAGACGCCGCCAAAAATAGTGGATGACAACACGCCCACTTGCGCCGGCCCGCCATGAAAGCGGCCCATCATTTGGGTCAGCATGTCGATCAAATGCTGACCCAGCTTTCCACCCACCATGAGTGAGCCCGTCAGCATGAAAAAGGGAATTGCCACCAAGGGAAAACTTTGTGTTTGCGTGACCAACTGCTGAACAATGAAGTCCACGCCCAGCCGGTCAGAGGGGATCAGCCCAATCTCTGACGCCACAATAAGCGAGTGAGCAATGGGCATGCCGATCAGGGCCAGCACCACAAAGCAGCAAAAAATAAGAATGGATAGCATGGTGTCGCCCGATTCAGTGAGACAGATTGCCCTTCGCATCCCAGGCCCGCAGGGCCTGGGTGAGCGAGGTCAGCATCAGGGCGGTGAATCCGAGCATCATGCAGCTGTAGGTGACCGATGTTGGTACTCCCAAAACATGGCTGTGTTCGGTGTGCACGATCGGCAGCAGAGTCCAGGTGCCCCAGGTCAGGAATCCGTAGCCTACAAAAAGAAGGCCGGCATTGAGCAACAAGAAAAATCGGCGCACAGACGCTGAAAATTTCTCGGTGAGCCAGACAATGCTGATGTGGGTGCCGTGCTGGGCTGCCAGCACCACACCCGCCATCACCATCCAGGGGAAGACCAATTCAGGCACTTCACCCGCCCACTGCATGCTGGTGCCGCCAATGTACCGAAGGGCTACATTGACAGACAGTACCAGGAACAAGAACACCATGGTGGCGTACAAGATCCAGCGGCACACAGCTTGCACAGCGCCATCGATCCCATTGCAGCGGCGAATCATTCCTGGGGACACGATAGACCTCCGGCTTTAGTTGGATGCGCGTGCAGCGGCAACCACTTTGCGAACAAATTCACCCTGCGGTCCGGCCACCCACTTGCTGACCACTGACTCGGTCGCTTTGACAAACGGGGCCAGATCGGGGCGGTTGATCTGAATACCCTTGGCTTTCAATTCGCCTTCCAGCTTCTGATCGGACTCCAAAGAGGCCTTGCGGTTGAATTGCGTGGCTTCGGCAGCGGCTTCATGGAAAATTTTGCGGTCAGCTTCCGACAGACGGTCGTAGCTGCGCTTGGACATCACGAAAGGCGTCATCTCGTATTTGTGCGAGGTATACGAAATGTACTTTTGCACTTCGTAAAGTTTGGAGGACCAAATGTTCATCAAAGGGTTCTCCTGCCCGTCCACTACCCCCTGTTGCAAAGCCACATAGAGTTCGGAGAACTTGATCTGCTGGGCATCTGCGCCAAGCGCTTGCATGATGTCAATGGTGGTGGCATCTGGCGGCGTGCGCAGCTTCAAGCCTTTGAGGTCAGCAGGCGTATTGATGGGACGGGCTTTGTTGGAGATGTGACGAATCCCGTTGTCCCAATAGCCCAAAACCACCATCCCCTTGGCTTCGGTGTACTTGGCCAGTTCTTGGCCGACGGGGCCATCCAGAACTTTCCAGGCAGATTGAAGGCTGGGGAACAAGAACGGCATGCCAAAAGCAGCGTACTCAGGCACCACTGTCGACATGGAGCCTTGTGAGTTCGCCGCCAAATCGACAGCGCCGGTGCGAATCGAAGTCAGGATGGGCACATCATCGCCCAATTGCGCGGCAGGCGCTACCTGGATGTCGATGCGACCGTTGGTTCTGGCCTTCACAATTTCAGAAAATTTCACCGACGCTTCATGTTTGGGGTTGCCCACAGCAGCGTTGTGACCCAAAGTCATTTTGGTTTGCGCTTGCACGGCCATGGCACAGACGCTGAGCGCGGCGATGGCAATTTTTTGGTAGATGCTTTTCACAGAGGTCTCCTTGGTTGTTGTGTCACGAGGGGGGAATCGGTCAAAGCCAGGATTTCAGTGAAGCCACAATGGCTTCGGTTGAAATGCCATAGCGATCATGCAATGTTGGCAATGCACCAGCATCGAGGAATGCATCGGGCAAGGCAATTTGATGGAACGCAGGGGCCAGGCGGTTGCGCAGCAGCAGGCTGGCCACGGCCTCGCCCAGGCCGCCAATGGCTGCGTGGTTTTCTGCCACAACCACCAAGCGACCACTGACGCCAGCCTCCCGCAGCAAGGTTTCTTCATCCAGAGGTTTGATGGTGGGCACATGCAACACGGCAACGTCTGCCGCCCCACCTTCCATGGCCTTCGCCGCTTCCAGTGCGCGCATGGTCAGCAAGCCGCTGGAGATGATCAGCACATCACGGCCGCCGCGCAACAATTTGGCTTTCCCCAATTCGAAGCGGTAGTTGTATTCGTCGAGCACCAAGGGAACCTGGCCCCTGAGCAAACGCATGTAGACCGGCCCGGAATGCGCTGCAACGGCCGGCACAGCTTGGGCGATGTCCAAGGCGTCACAGGGGTCAATCACGGTCAGGTTCGGAATGCCACGCATCATGCCCAGGTCTTCGGTGGCCTGATGGCTGGGGCCATAGCCGGTCGTCAGTCCAGGCAACGCACATGCAATTTTGACGTTGAGGTTTTCTTCGCAAATGACCTGGTGGATGAAGTCATAGGCGCGACGCGTGGCAAAAACGGCATAGGTGGTGGCAAACGGGGTGAACCCCTCCTTGGCCATGCCGCCTGCGGCGGCCATCAACAATTGCTCGGCCATGCCCATCTGGAAAAAGCGCTCTGGGTAGGCTTGCGCAAACAAATGAAGGTCGGTGTATTTGGACAGGTCGGCCGTCAAGCCAACAATGTCAGGACGGTCTTTGGCCAAATCCACCAGGGCTTTGCCAAATGGCGCAGCCTGGGTGCGTTGCCCCTCCCCCGCAATCGATGCAATCATCGCGGAGGTGGTCAACCTTTTCTTGGGTGTCACAGCAGTGTTCATGCATGCTCCTTGTGGGCGGCATCCAAAATTTCTATGGCTTGTTGCCACTCGGGTGGGTCCACGCGGATGAAGTGATTTTTCTCACGGGTTTCAAGGAAAGGTACCCCTTTGCCCATCAAGGTGTCGATCAACAGGACCCGAGGCTTGTTGTCTGCCAGGTGGCGGGCTGTGTCAAACGCTTGCAGAACCGCCTCCATGTCATTGCCGTTCAAGCGCTGCACATGCCAGCCAAAAGCGGCCCATTTGGCGGCCAGTGGTTCAAACCCCATGACATCGCCCGAACGGCCATCTGCCTGCTGGTTGTTGATGTCCACCAGACAGATCAAGTTGCCCAAGCCGTGGTGCGACGCCGACATGGCAGCTTCCCAGGTGGCGCCCTCGTCCAGCTCGCCGTCCGACATAGAGTTGTAAACAAACGCAGGGTTGTTCTTCAATCGGAGCCCCAAAGCCATGCCCACCGCGATGGGCAGGCCCTGCCCCAGCGAGCCTCCCGAAATTTCCATGCCGGGGGTGTACGTGGCCATGCCAGACATGGGCAGGCGGCTGTCATCGCTGCCATAGGTTTCAAGCTCGCTCTCTGGCAAGACGCCCGCTTCGATCAGGGCAGCATAGTGAGCGATGGCGTAATGACCGTGTGAGAGCAAGAATCGGTCACGCCCTTCCCAATGAGGATCCTGCGGGCGTAATTTCAGGGCATGGCAATAGGCCACAGCCAGCACATCGGCATAACCCAAGGCCTGTCCAATGTAACCTTGACCTTGCACTTCTCCCATGCGCAACGCGAAGCGACGGATTCGGTATGCATGGCCCAGCAGCGCTTGATGCACAGCCGCAGGCGTGTCCTTGGTGTTCAATTTTGTCTCCTCGATAGCGACGGTTCAACCGTTCTGGATCGATGGCGCACGCGCCTCGATGGCCGAAGTCTAAGATGCCTCTTCCATGATTTCAAATGAAGTTTTGAGTAGAATTGGTGAATTAAATTCACCATAAGTCCTTATGCGACGCCTCCCCCCCATGAAAGCCATTCTGGCTTTTGAAGCCGCGGCCAGGCACGGATCATTCGGGGCCGCCGCGCTTGAATTGAACCTGACACCGTCAGCGATCAGCCACCAAATTCGATCGCTGGAAGAGAGTCTGGGCATTTCGCTTTTCCACCGGGTCGGCCGTGTCGTTGAATTGACCGATGTCGGTCGCAACTATGCAGAGTCGGTGTCAGAAGGCATATCGGTCATTGCTGCCGGCACGCGCAGCATCGAGCGCACCGGCAAGAGCGACATCCTCACGATTCACACGGTCCCAAGCTTTGGAACGCAATGGCTCATGCGTCGCTTGTCCCGCTTCAGCGCCCAGTTTCCAGAGGTTGATTTGCGTTTGAACGCCTCCGTGTCGCCCGTCAACTTGCTGGCTGAAGAAGCCGATTTTTCAATCCGTTATGGCCCGACATTTCCAGACGCCGGCGTGGTCATCACCCCCCTGCCCGCCGAGACCATTGTGGTTTTGTGTGCCCCACAATTGGCAGAAAAGCGCGCGCTGCGCAAACCCGCCGATCTGAACCCACAAACCCTGATTCATTCCGAGGTGAACCTGTACACATGGCGCGATTGGCAGCGTGACCATCCGGGAACACAACTCAAACTCGACCGCGGACCGCGATTTGACCGCTCCTTCATGGCCATCAGTGCAGCCATGGACGGCACAGGCGTTGGCTTGGAGAGCCGCTTGCTGGTGGAGCGAGAGGTCGAGGAAGGCCGCTTGCTGTTGCCGTTTGGCAATGAAGGGCCGAGCATGGTGTGCCATCACCTGTGCTTTTTGAAGGCCAAAGCGCACCTGCCCAAAATGAAGGCCTTTCGAGATTGGCTGTTCGACCAATTGGCCTCTTCCACCAGTTGAGGCTTATCGGGCCTGATGAAGCCATTTCAGGAATTGAAGCACTTCGGGACGAGCTGCATTGCGCAACGGATAAACCGCGAAATGGGCTTGCAGGGAAACTGCGAACTGAGGACCCAGCACGGGCCTGAGCATTTTTTTCTTCAAATAGGACTCGGCCAACAGGTGGCTTTCCAACGCGACGCCAATCCCCTGCGCAGCGGCATCGAGTGACATCATGGCGCGATCAAAACTGAGCTCAAAACGATTGGGGCGCTCGTCACTTTCCTGCGCAGCAAACCAGTCTGCCCATTGCACACGATTGACCGTTGAATGAATCAAGGGAACCCTGAGCAAGTCTTCTAAATGCCGTACTTTGTGACGTTTCAAAAATTCAGGGCTGGCCAAGGGTTGAATACGCTCGACGGCCATGGGCTCAATTTCGACGTTCTGCCAATTGGGGACGCCATACCGGATGTCCACATCCACCATACCCAATTGAAAATCTGAGTGTTGTGGCGAGGCCGAGACAAACAATGAAACCGCTGGATGCTGCTTGGCAAATGCGCTGATGCGAGGCATCAGCCAGAGGCTGGCAAAGCTCGGGCTGGCATGGACATAAAGCCGGTTTCGCGCGCTGTTGCGGACATCTTGCGTGGCCGAAGTCAGAGCGGCCAGCGCACCCGAAACACGCCGCAAATAAGCTTCGCCGGCTGGCGTGGTCACCACCCCCTTGGCAGAGCGCTCAAATAACTTCGCGCCCAACAGGCTTTCAAGTTTGGCCATTTGATGGCTGACTGCAGAAGGTGTGAGGTGCAGTTCCGAAGCCGCCAATTGAAAGCTTTGACGCCGTGCAATGGCCTCAAAGGCCACCAAGGATGCAAGAGGAGGAATCATGGGAAGTCGATGGATGAAAAGATGAATTTATTTCATCTTGAAGTGACATTTTATCGTTTGCACTCATTTTCAACTGACACCACAATTAAGACTGTTAACCAGACACACACAGGAGACACACATGTTGCTGAAAGACAAAGTTGCCGTCGTGACCGGCGGCGCAGGCGCCAATGGGTTGGGCTTTGCCACCGCCAAAATGATGGCCGAACAAGGCGCCCGTGTGGTGATTCTGGATTTGGCCGGCGCCAACCCCCAAGCCGCCGCCGCGCGATTGGGCGCCCAACACCTTGGCTTGGTGGCCGATGTGACCGACAAAGCGTCGTGCATCGCTGCTGTGGCCGAGATTCAAAAAGCCACAGGTCGCATCGACATTTTGGTGAACAACGCCGGCATCACCCAACCCCGCAAAACCCTGGACATTTCAGGCGATGACTACGATGCGGTGCTGGATGTCAGCTTACGTGGCACGCTGTATGCATCGCAAGCGGTCATGCCCCTGATGTTGGCGCAAAAAAGCGGTTCGATTGTGTGC
>VERE01000017.1 GCA_018882835.1 Limnohabitans sp. | reverse complement strand
GGCGTTCCAGCGCCATGCTGACGCCAAACACGGTGAGAGGCAGGCCGCGTTTTTCAAACTCACGCAGGATGCGCCACACGCCCACACGCGAGCCGTACTCGTAAATGCCTTCCATGCTCAGGTGACGGTCGGGGTAGCTGGCGGGATTGAACATCTCGGACAGAAACTGTTCGGAGCCGGCATCGCCATGCAGCACGGCGTTCTCGCCGCCTTCTTCGTAATTCAGAACGAACTGCACGGCAATGCGGGCCTGACCTGGCCATTGCGCATGGGGCGGGTTGCGGCCATAGCCGACCAAGTCACGTGGGTAGGGCAGGGTGGTGTCGTAGACGTTCATTGAAGACTCCGTTTGCATCAGGTCAAAGCCATGGCGATGTCGTTGCTGGGCACTTTGCGGTCCAGCGTGAGGTTGCTCTCCACATGGCGCAGGTGCTCGTCCATCAGGCGCACCGCCAGCGCTTCGTCTTTGGCGGCCATGGCCTTCAAGATGTCGGCGTGCTCGTCGGCAGAATGCTCGGCGGCACGCGAGGTCTGGTACATCAGGGTGATCAGGGCGCAACGTGAAATCAACTCGTTCAACAGTTGCGACAACACCTGGTTGCCCAGCAACTCGGCCATGTACACATGGAAGTCGCCCAACAACTCGGTGCGTCCCGGCACGTCGCCCCGCTCGACCGCTGCACGCTCTTGGGCCACGTGCTCTTTCAAGGCTTTCAGGCGTGCCGGGGTGATTTCGCGCACGAAGGTGCGCGTCATTTCCAGTTCAATCATGCGGCGTGCGGCAAAGACTTGGCGCGCCTCATCGGACGATGGCGTGGCGACGAAGGCCCCGCGCGCAGGCTCCATGCGAATCAGCTTTTTTTGCGCCTGTTGAAACAAGGCCTGACGCACCAGGGTGCGCGAGACGCCAAAGTGATCGGCCAACTTTTGCTCCGCCAGTTTGGTGCCGGGGTGCAGACGATGCTCGACAATGGCTTTGGTGAGGGCGTCAACAATGACTCGCGTGGTGGAGTTGTCCGAGGTCAGGGTCATGGCAGCTTTCCAAAAGCAGGCTGATGAAAGATCATCATAGCCGGATTCGCGAAAATTGTATACACTTTTGGTTGCCAAACGTTTTGAGGAGTTTCGCCATGGGCTTAAGTACGCACGTTCTCGACACCATGAATGGTTGCCCCGCAGCGGGCATGAAGGTGTCGCTGTTCACCACAGAAGGGGGAGAGGCCCGCCTGGTCAAGGCTTTCACGCTCAACGCCGATGGGCGCAGTGATGGGCCCTTGTATGACAACCATAACTTGAAGAAGGGCACCTATCGCCTTGTTTTTGATGTGAAAGCTTATTTCCACGCTCGCGGTGTCAACCTGCCCGAGCCTGCCTTTTTGGACCAGGTGAGCCTGGACTTCGGCATTGCCCACACCGACCAGCACTACCACGTTCCCTTGCTGGTCAGTCCTTGGAGTTATTCCACTTACCGTGGTTCCTGACAGAAAAGCTTCCCCAAGCTGCGCGGCTTGTCCCTAAAATCGAGGCTTCCCTAATTTCTCTCCCACCATGACCCAAGTCACCAACACTGTGCGTTTTGTGCTCGATGGCAAAATTGTTGAAGCCCAAGGTGTGCGCCGCACCACCACCGTCCTCGATTACTTGCGCGAACAGTTGCACCGTACCGGCACCAAAGAAGGTTGCGCAGAAGGCGATTGCGGTGCCTGCGTGATCATGGTCGGCGAGCTGAACGCGGCGGGCACGGGCATTGACTACGTCCCCGTCAACAGCTGCATTCAGTTGTTGCCCACGCTGGATGGCAAATCGGTGAAAACCGTCGAAAGCCTGAAGAAGTCCGATGGCAGCTTGCACCCCGTGCAACAAGCCATGGTGGCATGCCACGGCTCTCAGTGCGGCTTTTGCACGCCAGGCATCGTCATGAGCCTGGTCAATTTGGTGCAACTCAAGCCCAAGCCTGCGCGCAACGAAATCACCGATGCCCTCAGCGGTAACCTGTGCCGTTGTACGGGCTACCGGCCCATCATCGATGCCACCGAAAAAGCCTGCGAGCCAGGCACGGGCTTGAAGCTGGATGACAGCGCCGATTTGCCCTTGCTCGTGGAAATTCGCCGTGCCACCACGCCCACCCTCAGTTTGGAGGGTGACATCATTGTTCAGCCGGTGGTGCGCACCCGCAAAGGCAATGAGTTTGTGTCACCTGCCACCGTGGCCGAGGTAGCTGACTACCTGGTGAAGCATCCGTCTGCCACGCTGCTGGCGGGCAGCACCGAGATTGGCTTGCAAGTGAACAAACAGTTCACGCGTCCCGAGCACATTGTTTATCTGGGCAATGTCACCGCGTTGAAGCAGGTTCAGGACCAGGGCAAGCACTGGCGCATTGGCGCAGTGGTGCCCCTGAGCCAGATCGAGTCTCTGGTCGCCCAAGCCTATCCCGACTTTGCTGAAGTGCTGCGCCGCTTTGGTTCGCCCCCCATTCGCTCCACCGCCACCCTGGCGGGCAACATTGCCAACGGCTCGCCGATTGGCGACACCATGCCCTGTCTCATGGCGCTGTCGGCCACCTTGCTGCTGCGGCGTGGCGACAAGACCCGCACTGTGCCCTTGGACAAGTTCTACACGGGCCAAAAGCAAACCGTCTTGCAGCCGGGTGAGTTCATCGAGGCCATTGACCTGCCCAAGCCGCAGGGTTCGCAAGTGTTCAAGGCGCACAAGATCAGCAAGCGCTTTGAGCAAGACATTTCTGCCACCTGCGCCGCCATTCGCTACGAATTGAAAGACGGCAAGCTGAAGAATGTGCAACTGGCCTACAACGGCCTGGCTCCGTCGCCTTGCCGCGCCCCGCTGCTCGAAGCGGTGCTCGAGGGAAAAGCGCCGGCCGATGTGCAGGCCCAAGACCTCGACGCCGCAGTGGCTAAGAGCTTCACCGCCCGCGACGGCCTGCGCGCGACCTGGGCTTACCGCGCGCTGGTGGCACGCAACCTGGTGTTGGAATTCATCGAAGAACATACGTCGGAGGTGGCATAAATGAACGCACCCATCAACCTGAAAAATTTGTTGCCGGCCTCCGGCTTGCAGCAGGGCACCGACGTGGTTCACGAATCGGCACACTTGCATGTGACCGGCTCTGCCACCTACATTGACGACATTCCCGAGCATGCTGGCACCCTGTACGCTGCGCTCATTTTGTCGCCGGTGGCACACGGCGAGTTGATCGGCGAGGGCATTGACCGCGCTGCCATTCTCAAAGCGCACGGCGTGGTGGCGGTGTACACCGCCAAAGACATTCCCGGTGAAAACAACTGCGGCCCCATCGTGCACGACGACCCCTTCCTGGCCGTTGGCAAAGTGGAATTTTTAGGTCAGGCCGTCGCGGTGGTGGTGGCGCGTGAAATGCTTTATGCCCGCGAGGCCGCCAAGAAGGCCAAGGTGCAAGTGCGCGAGTTGCCCGCCATCTTGACCATTGACGAAGCCATGCAGGCCAACAGCTTCGTCATGCCGCCCAAAGGCATCACCCGTGGCAACGCGGCCGAGGCGATTGCCAAAGCGCCCCACAAAATCAAGGGCAGCACGGCCACCGGGCAACAGGAACAGTTTTATCTGGAAGGCCAGATCACCTATGCCGTGCCGCGCGAAGACGGCCAGTTGACCCTGTATGTCTCCACTCAGCACCCGGACGGCAACCAGCGTGAGGCTGCGTCTGCGTTGAACCTCACCACCAATGATGTGGAAGTGATTTGCCGCCGCATGGGCGGTGGCTTCGGCGGCAAAGAAGGCAACTCCAGCATCTTCAGCCAAAGCGCCGCACTCGCAGCTTTCAAATTGCAAAAGCCCGTGAAGCTGCGTGTGAACCGCGATGACGACATGACCATCACGGGCAAGCGCCATGATTTCCGCACCGATTACGAAGTGGGCTTTGACGAGGAAGGCCGCATTCTGGGCGCCAACATCGCCTTGCATTCGCGTTGCGGCTACAGCACCGACTATTCCGGCCCGGTCAATGACCGCGCTTGCTTGCACATCGACAACTGCTATTACCTGCCCAACTTGCAATTGATCAGCCACCGCTGCAAGACCCACACCCAAAGCGCCACGGCCTTCCGAGGCTTTGGCGGACCGCAGGGCATGTTTGCCATCGAAACCGTGATCGAGCAAATTGCCAACACCCTGGGCAAAGACCCGCTGGAAGTGCGCAAGCTCAACATGTACCGCGACCCTGCCGAGTCGGGCAATCCCGAAACCATGGTGACGCAATACGGCCAGACCATTGAAGACTGGGTGGGCGACAAGGTGGTGGCTCAGGTCGAGGCCGAGGCTGGCTATGCAGCTCGCCGTGCGGCAGTGAACGCCTTCAACAAAGCCAACAAGCACCGCAAGCGCGGCCTGGCCTTGGTGCCTTTGAAGTTTGGCATCAGCTTCACTGCCACCATGCTCAACCAGGGGGGTGCCTTGCTGAACATCTACATGGACGGCTCGGTCAGCGTCAACCACGGCGGCACCGAAATGGGCCAGGGTTTGAATACCAAGATGGCACAGGTCTGCGCCGACGGCCTGGGCATTTCCACCGACTGGGTGCGGGTTACCGGAACCGACACGCAAAAGGTGCCCAATGCCTCCGCCACCTCGGCCTCCAGCGGTGCCGACATCAATGGCGCGGCGATCATGAATGCCACCACCCAAATGCGGGCCCGTTTGGCCCCTGTGGCAGCGCGCATGCTGGGTTGTGCCGAGGGCGACGTGAGCTTTGCCGACAACCATGCCCATGGCGGTGGCAAGTTGGTGAAATGGGCCGACCTGGCCAAGCAAGCCTGGCTGGACCGGGTGGGGCTGTCAGTGACGGGCTTCTACATGACGCCCGAGATCAAGTATGACTTCGCCACTTTGAATGGTCGTGCGTTCTACTATTACTGCTACGGTGCTTCTGTCACTGAAACCGAAATCGACACCCGCACAGGTGAGTGGTGGTTGAAGGCGGTGGACATCGTTCACGATGCGGGCAAAAGCATCAACCCCGCCATTGACAAGGGCCAAATTGAAGGCGCTTATGTCCAGGGCATGGGTTGGCTCACGATGGAAGAGTGCATCTGGGACAAGAAAGGCAAACTGCTGACCCATGGCCCGAGCACTTACAAGATCCCGGTGGCGGGCGATGTGCCGGAACATTTCAAAGTCAGCCTGTTCGATGGCCGCAACCTCAAGCCCACGCCGTTCAACAGCAAGGCTGTTGGCGAACCGCCCTTGATGCTGGCACTGTCCACATTCTTTGCGCTGCGCGATGCGGTCAGCGCCAGTGCAGAGCATCAGGTCGTGGTGCACATGGATGCGCCGGCGACCCCCGAGCGCATTCTGCTGGCCTGCGAGCGCGCCAAGGCCGCACGCGCCCACTGAGCGCCGTGTCGCAGCACACGGCCGCCTTGTTGGCGCGATTGCAGCACGCGCCGGCTGTGTTGGTCAGCGTCGACCAGGTGCAAGGCTCTGGCCCGCGTGAGCAGGGCGCCTGGATGGCTGTGTTTGCCGATGGCGTGATCAACACCATTGGCGGCGGGCACCTCGAGTACCAGGCCCTGGCCGAAGCCCGCGCTTTGTTGCAGCGGTCCGAGAATGCCTTGCCCAGCCCTGCGCAGGCTCTGGTGCTGCGGTATGCCTTGGGGCCTGCGCTGGGCCAATGCTGCGGGGGCGTTGTGCACTTGCGCTACGAACACGTGACCGCGCTCAGCATTCCATCTTTGCAACAGCGCCTGAAAGGCCCGCAAGATGCCGTCGCCCTGTTCGGCGGTGGCCATGTTGGCAAAGCGCTGGTGCAGGTCCTGGGCATGCTGCCTTACCGTGTGCTGTGGATTGACAGCCGAGATGAGATTTTTCCGGTGCAAGTGCCCCCCAATGTGGTGACCGAGCACTCCGACCCGGTGCACGCTGCCGTGGCCAACCTGTCGCCCGGCACACACGTGCTGATCATGAGTTTCAGCCACGCCGAAGACCTGGATGTGGTGGCCGCTTGCCTGAAGCGGCAGCGCGAGCACCAAGACCTGGGTAGCGTGGGCCTGATCGGCAGTCAAACCAAATGGGCGACCTTCCGACACCGTTTGGAAGCCAGGGGCTTCACCGAGCAGGAAATGCAACAAGTGACGTGTCCGATTGGCGTCCCCCGGATCACCGGCAAAGAGCCCGAGGTGATTGCAGTCGCGGTGGCGGCACAGTTGTTGCAAAGACGTTCCCAAGCCTGATTCCCCTGGCCGAGGGGGTCCGGGTTTTCAGGGGGCTTGATTGTTGACAAAAATTGTATACACTTCTATCCGTTGTCGCAGCGGCGCAGGCTTCAGACCCCATGTGCGCGACCCCTTTGTTCTTCACAGCGCCCGCAGTGGTGAAGAGCCCTTGCCAGCTTGGATGCTGGTGTCTGATTGAGAAGCGTTGACATGGATGCATACCTTCTGGACTGGGCCAATTTACTGCTGCGTTGGGTCCACGTGATCACGGCCATCGCCTGGATTGGCTCGTCTTTCTACTTCGTGTTTCTGGACAACAACCTGATTCGGCCGAACTCGCCCGACTTGCTGGAGAAGGGGGTCGATGGCGCCATGTGGGCGGTGCACGGTGGCGGTTTCTACAACCCGCAAAAGTACATGGTGGCGCCCAAGAAAATCCATACCAAGCTGCATTGGTTTTACTGGGAAAGTTACTCCACCTGGCTCACTGGCTTTGCCTTGTTCACCGTGCTTTATTTGTGGAATGCCAGCACCTTTTTGATCGACAAATCCTTGATGGACTGGACTCCCCCGGTGGCGATTGCCGCCGCCTTGGGTTTCCTGGTTGCGTTCTGGCTGATTTACGACACCGTGTGCCGTGTGTTCGGCTTTCGCGAGAACGGTGAGCGCACGGTCGGCTTGATCATGATGGCCGTGGTCAGCTTTGCCTGCTGGCTATCGTGCGAGTTGTTTGCGGGGCGGGCGGCCTTTTTGCTGGTGGGCGCCATGATTGCCACGGCCATGAGCGCCAATGTGTTTTTCTGGATCATTCCGGGTCAGCGCAAAGTGGTGGCGGCCATGACCTCCGGGCAGGCGATGGACCCCAAAGAGTTGGCCCTGCATGGCAAGCGCGGCAAGCAGCGCAGCGTGCACAACACTTACTTCACCTTGCCGGTGATCTTTGCCATGCTGAGCAACCACTACAGCTTCTTGTACACCCATGAAAAGCACTGGTTGATCCTGGTGCTGATGATGCTGGCCGGTGCCTTGATCCGGCAATTTTTTGTGCAGCGTCACGGTTATCACCACGGCCGCGCCAAGAACCCGCTGCCGTTCGCCATCGCTGGCGTCGTGGTGATCCTGGGAGTCATTGTCTGGCTGCGCCCCGCACCGGCGGCGCCCAGCGCCCAAACCAGCACTGCAGCAGTGAGCTTCCAGCAGGTCAGCGCAGTGTTCGAGCAACGCTGCCTGTCATGCCATGGCGCACAAATTCAGATGAAAAACGTGCGCTTTGACACGCCCGAAGGCGTCAAGCAACATGCACTGGGCATCTACCAGCAAGCGGTGGTCACCCGTCAAATGCCCATGAACAACGCTACCGGCATCACCGAGGATGAGCGCGGCTTGATCAAACGCTGGTACGAGGCGGGGGCCTCAGTGCGCTGAGAGGGCCAGCTGCTGGGCCATGCGGTTGTGTCGCTCGATCAGCGGCCCCAGGTCCAGCGTTGTCAATTGCCCTTCACGCACCACCACACGGCCATTGACCACGGTGTAGTCTGCGTTGCCACTGGCGCACAGCAACAAGGCGCCCACGGGATCGTGAATCGCGCCGCCTGCCATGGCCAGGGTGTCAGTGCGGTACAAGGCCAGGTCGGCGCAATAACCCGGCGCAATTTGCCCGATGTCCTGACGTCCCAGAACCTCGGCGCCGCCGCGTGTGGCCAAGCGCAAGGCATCGCGCGGCGTCATCTCCGCGGGCCCTGTGTCACAGCCAAAAGGCGCCATGCCTTTGCTGACCCGCGCCAGCAGCATGGCTTGGCGGGCTTCGTTGAGCAAATGAGCCGCGTCGTTGCTGGCACTGCCGTCGACCCCCAAACCCACCGGCACCCCCGCGTTCAGCAGCTGGCGCAAGGGCAGTATGCCGCTGCCCAGGCGCATGTTGCTGCACGGGCAGTGGGCAATGCCGGTGCGGGTGCGCGCGAACAAGGCAATGCCGGGGGCGTCGATCTTCACGCAGTGGGCGTGCCAGACATCGTCACCCACCCACCCCAGTTGCGCCACATATTCGGTGGGCGTGCAGTTGAACTTTTCGCGGGTGTAGGCCACGTCGTGGTCGTTCTCGGCCAGGTGGGTGTGCAGTCGCACCCGGAGGGCGCGGGCCAGGGAGGCCGATTCGCGCATCAGGTCCTGACTCACCGTGAAAGGCGAGCAGGGGGCCACGGCCACCTGCGTCATGGCGCCATGTGCGGGGTTGTGCCAGGTTTCCACGGCACGCAAGCTTTCTTTCAATATGAAGTCTTCTTTTTCCACCACACGGTCGGGCGGCAAGCCGCCCTGGCTCTCGCCCACGCTCATGCCGCCACGGGTGGCGACAAAGCGCATGCCAATGGCCTGGGCCGCTTCGATGCTGTCATCCAGCCGCACGCCGTTGGGGTAAATGTAGAGGTGGTCGCTGGCCGTGGTGCAGCCGCTAAGCAACAACTCGGCCATGGCGACCTGGGTGGCCACACGCACCATGTCTGGCGTCAACCCGGCCCAGATGGGGTACAGCCCACGCAGCCAGGAAAACAGCTCGGCGTTTTGAACGCCAGGCACTGCGCGCGTCAGCGACTGCACCATGTGGTGATGGGTGTTGACCAGACCAGGCAGCACCACGTGGTGGCGGGCGTCAATCACCTCGTCGGCCTGGGCGCGCAAGTCGTCACTGGCCTGGCCTTGGGGGACAATGCGCTCAATGACGCCATCGCGAATCAGCAAAGACGCGCCTTGCAGCTCGGTCTGGTGGTCGTCTTGGGTGGCGATGCAATGGGCTTGGTGGATCAGCAGGGTGCTCATGGCCGAATTAAATCACGTGACTGCGATGCCCCGGGAAAAGCACTACAGTCTGGATCATCTTTGTGTTACGACTTCTGAAAGAAAAAGTTCATGAAAACCTACAAAATTGCATGCATTCCCGGGGACGGCATTGGCCAGGAAGTGGTACCAGCCGGTCAGGCCGTGCTGCAGGTGCTGGCCCAGGCCCAAAAGACCTTTCAGTTCGATTTCACCAGCTTTGGCTGGGGGGGCGACTGGTACCGCGCCCATGGCCAGATGATGCCCGACGACGGCCTGGATGCCTTGCGCCCCATGGACGCGATTTTGTTTGGCTCGGCTGGCGACCCGCACATCCCCGACCACGTCACTTTGTGGGGACTGCGCCTGAAAATTTGCCAGGGGTTCGACCAGTATGCCAACGTACGTCCCACCCGTATCCTGCCCGGCATTGACGCGCCGCTGAAGCGCTGTGGCCCCAAAGACCTGGACTGGGTCATCGTGCGTGAAAACTCGGAAGGCGAATACGCTGGCGTGGGCGGTCGTGCGCACCAAGGCCATCCGATCGAGGTCGCCACGGACATGTCTGTGATGACGCGAGCCGGTGTCGAGCGCATCATGCGCTACGCCTTCCGCTTGGCGCAATCGCGCCCCCGCAAGTTGCTGACCGTGGTCACCAAGTCCAACGCCCAGCGCCATGCCATGGTGATGTGGGACGAAATTGCCGTGCAGATCAGCCGCGAGTTTCCCGACGTGCATTGGGACAAGGAGCTGGTGGACGCCGCCACCGCCCGCATGGTCAACCGGCCCGCCACCCTGGACACGATTGTGGCCACCAACCTGCATGCCGACATCCTGAGCGACCTGGCGGCCGCACTGGCCGGCAGTCTGGGCATTGCCCCTACCGGCAACATCGACCCCGAGCGCCGTTACCCCAGCATGTTCGAGCCCATTCACGGCTCTGCATTTGACATCATGGGCAAGGGCTTGGCCAACCCGATTGGCACCTTCTGGAGCTGCGTCATGTTGCTGGAGCATCTGGGCGAACACGCCGCCGCACAGACCTTGATGCAGGCCATTGAAAAGGTGACGGCCAACACGGCCTTGCACACCCGCGATCTCGGCGGCCAAGCCACCACCGCCCAAGTCACCGAATCCGTCTGCGCCATTCTGAAAGCCTGAAGCTTTGCCATGAGCATGCCTTCCCCAATCGACCCCTTGCCTTTTCTGACGAAGCTTTACCAGGCCGCTGTGCAGCGTGCCTTGCCTTTGCACAACACGGCGGCCTGGTTGCCGCCGCCACCGCCCGGACGGACCCTGGTATTGGGGGCTGGCAAGGCAGGTGGGGCCATGGCTCAGGCAGTGGAGGCTTTGTGGCCAGCGGACAAGCCCTTGTCCGGGCTGGTCGTGACGCGCTACCACCACACCCCGCCGCGCCCCGCCGGTTTGGCTTCGCGCATTGAGGTGGTGGAAGCGGCGCACCCTGTGCCTGACCAGGCGGGCCTGGAGGCTGCCGAGCGCATGCTGGCCCTGACCCAGGGCTTGACCCCGGACGATTTGGTGTTGTGCCTGATTTCTGGGGGCGGCTCGTCTTTGCTGACCTTGCCTGCGCAGGGACTGACGCTGACCGAGAAGCAGCAGATCAACCGCCAACTGCTGGAGAGCGGCGCCAATATCGCCGAGATGAACTGTGTGCGCAAACACCTGTCTCGCATCAAGGGCGGCCGTCTGGCGGCCGCCTGTGCGCCCGCGCGCGTGGAGACACTGACCATCAGTGATGTCCCCGGCGATGATCCTTCCATCATCGCCAGCGGACCGACGGTGCCCGATCCCACCACCTGCGCCGATGCCCTGGCAATCCTGGCGCGCTACCGCATTGCCATTCCCGAAGCCTTGTCAAAAGCTTTGGCTGCCGGCGATTTGGAAACACCCAAGCCCGATGAAGCGCGCTGGAAAGCACAGCCTGTTCACATGATCGCCACGCCGCAGCAATCCTTGCAAGCGGCCGCCGAAGTGGCGCGCGCGGCCGGGCTGAATGCCTACATCCTGTCAGACGAGCTTGAAGGCGAGTCGCGCGAGGTGGGCAAGGTGCACGCCGCCCTGGCACGCGCAGCAGCCCGCGGGCAGGGTCCCTTCCTGAAGCCTTGCGTGATTCTCAGTGGGGGCGAAACCACGGTGACCGTGCGCCCAGTGGTCCCAGGCAGTCAGCGCGGACGAGGCGGTCGGGCCGGGGAGTTTTGTCTGGGCCTGGCGGTGGGCTTGCAAGGGCAGGCAGGGGTCTGGGGTCTGGCAGCCGACACCGACGGCATTGACGGCATGGAAGAAAACGCCGGCGCGCAGGTCACGCCGGACACCTTGCAACGCGCCCTGGCAAAAGGCCTGAAAGCCAGCGATGCCATGGACCGCAACGATGCCTATGGTTTTTTCCAGCCCCTGGGTGACCTGGTGGTGACCGGCCCGAGCTTCACCAATGTCAACGATTTCCGGGCCATGCTGGTGCTTTGAGCCGGTTTTTTGACCTGCGACAAAGTCTCTCCGGGCGGATGGGTGCACAGTCGGGCCCATCATGTCCCTCGTCGAACTGTTACATCAAGCCGAATTGCAATCCTGTGGGGTCGGCCAGCGCCTGTTGACGCGCGGCCAGCCCTTGACCGACATCACTTACCTGGTGAATGGCAGCGTGGCCCTGGGGATGGTGCAAGGCGCTCACCTGGTGCACCGCCTGGGTCGGGTGTCCTCGCCTGCCTGGGTCGAGTTGGCCTCAGCGGTGTTGAACCTGCCGGTGACCTGCGATGCTGTGGCCGAAACGCCGGTAGACATCAAGCGGGTCAAGCTGTCTGTCTTTCGCCAGTGGCTGGAGGTGCAGCCCCTGGCCGTGCAAGAGGTGATGCGCGACCTGGCCCGCTCTCAGCACCAACTGGCCGAATTGTCGGTGAGCCGTCTGGCCATGGATGCCCAAGCACGCTGTGCCGATTGGCTTTTGCACCATGCCCAGTCGGGCGATCGCGAATCCTTGGCTGTGCAGTTCACACAAAGAAAACGCCAGATTGCCGAGCAACTCGGCATTGCGCCCGAAACACTGTCAAGGATCTTGCGTGACCTGCGTGAGCGGGGGCTGATCAAGGGCCGTGGCCGTGTGCTCAGTTTGGTAGACCCTGGCGCGTTGCGAATGCTGGCAGGCGCCTGATTTTTTTACCCGGTTTGCGCAAAGATGGCATCGCGCTTGCTAACATGCAGGCTTGCCGACCCCGCACAGACCTGGCATGCCTGATCTCCGACTTCATCTCCAGCACATCACCAAGCGTTACCCCTCTGTGGTCGCCAATGACGACGTGTCCCTGGCAGTGGCCCCGGGCGAGATCCATTCGGTACTGGGTGAAAACGGCGCAGGCAAATCCACCCTGATGAAAATCATCTACGGATCGGTCAAGCCAGATCAGGGCGATATTTTTTTCAATGGCCAGCGTGTGCAGGTCCGTAACCCGCAAGAGGCGCGGCGCCTGGGCATCAGCATGGTGTTTCAGCACTTCAGCCTGTTTGACACCCTGACCGTGGCGCAGAACGTCTGGCTCGGCCTGGACAAATCACTTTCGCTCGACCAAGTCAGCCAGCGCATTGCCGCCAAGGCCCAAGACTACGGACTGGACATTGACCCGTTGCGGCCTGTCCATACCCTGAGCGTGGGCGAGATGCAGCGTGTGGAAATCATTCGTGCGCTGCTGACCGAGCCCCAGTTGCTGATCCTGGACGAGCCCACGTCAGTCCTGACCCCACAAGCCGTCGAACGTTTGTTTGTGGTGTTGAAGCAGCTGGCCCAAGAAGGGTGCAGCATTCTCTACATCAGCCATAAATTGCACGAAATTCGGGCGTTGTGCACGGCATGCACCGTCTTGAGGGGCGGCCGGGTCACGGGTGTGTGTGACCCACGCGAAGAAAGCAATGCTTCCTTGTCACGCTGGATGATTGGCGCAGAGCCTGCACCCTTGAACCATCAGCCGAACTCGCCAGGTGAAACTCGCCTGGCGGTTGCTGGTTTGAGCCTCGCCCGGGAGGACCAGTTTGGGGTAGATCTGTCGGACATCCGCATGCATGTGCGGGCAGGCGAAGTGGTGGGCATTGCGGGTGTGTCTGGCAATGGCCAGCGCGAATTGCTGTTTGCACTTTCGGGCGAAGACACCCGCGCTGAGCCCTCCAGTATCGAGTTGCAGGGGCAGGCGGTTGGGCAGCAAGGGCCGCAAGCCCGGCGCGCCATGGGTTTGCATTTTGTGCCTGAGGAGCGCCTGGGGCGAGGCGCTGTGCCTGGCTTGAGCCTGGCGCAGAATTTGTTGCTGACGCGACAAGATGCCATCACCCCCAGTGGCTGGATTCGCCCGCGTGTGCTGGCGCAGCAAGCCCAGGCCGTGATAGAGCGCTTCCAGGTGAAGGCTGGCGGACCTCAGGCGGTAGCCAAGTCGCTGTCCGGGGGCAATTTACAGAAATTCATTGTCGGCCGAGAGGTATCGGCACAGCCGGCGGTCCTCATCGTGTCGCAACCGACCTGGGGCGTCGATGTGGGTGCCTCGGCGCAGATCCGAGGCGAAATTCTGGCGCTGCGAAACGCTGGTTGCGCGGTGTTGGTGGTCAGCGAAGAGCTCGACGAACTTTTCGAAATTTGTGACCGCCTGCATGTGATCGCCAAAGGACGCCTGTCACCTTCGATCGACCGTGCGCAAGCCACGGTGGCCCAAATTGGCGAATGGATGAGTGGTTTGTGGGAGGTCGCCGATGCTGCGGCTTGAAGCACGTCCCGAGCCCTCTGCGTTTTGGCGCCACGCCTCCCCTTTTTTGGCTTTGCTGCTGACGGTGCTGTTTGGCGTGCTCATGTTTGTGGCGCTCGGCAAAGACCCTGTCAAAGGACTGGGGGTGTTTTTCTGGGAGCCCATCAAAAGCGGCTATGCCCTGGGCGAGTTGATGGTCAAGGCCACGCCCTTGCTGATCATTGCCCTGGGGTTGGCGGTCTGTTTTCGCTCCAATGTCTGGAACATCGGGGCAGAGGGCCAGTTTGTGATGGGCGCGATCTTTGCAGCGGGCGTGGCCTTGCTGGCGCAAAAAGACACCACGCGCTGGATTGTGGTTCCGATTTTGCTGGCGGGCGTGGCGGGTGGCATGGCCTGGGCAGGCGTGACGGCATGGTTGCGAGACCGTTTTCATGCGAACGAAATTCTGGTCAGTCTGATGCTGGTGTATGTGGCCACCCTGGTGTTGGGTTACCTGGTGTACGGCCCCTGGAAAGACCCCGCAGGTTACAACTTTCCGCAAACGCAGAATTTTGAGAAGGTCACGCAAATCCCTCGGCTTTTTGCGGGCTCGCGCGTCAGCGTGGGGCTGTGGATGGCCCTGGCAGGCGTGCTCGCCTTGTGGGTGTTTTTGTTTCGCACACGCGCCGGTTTTGCATTGCAAGTCGGGGGGCTGGCTCCGCATGCGGCTCGCTATGCCGGGTTTTCATCGCGCCGCGCGCTGTGGGTGGCATTGCTCACCTCCGGGGGTGCTGCTGGTCTGGCAGGGGCGCTGGAGGTGGCAGGGCCCATCGGTCAACTAACCCCCTATGTGCCTGCTGGTTATGGCTTTGCCGCCATCATCGTGGCTTTTGTCGGTCGTTTGCACCCGGTGGGCATGGCCTTTTCAGCGGTATTGATGAGCATGTTTTACATTGGCGGAGAGTTGGCGCAGTCGCGCCTGGGTTTGCCCAAGTCCTTGACCGGGGTGTTCCAGGGTTTGCTGCTGTTCACGCTGTTGGCATGTGACACGCTGATGCATTACCGCATTCGCCGCGTGGCACTTGGAGGAGGGCACTGATGGAAGCCTATGCCCTGCTCTTGGCCGCCACCTTGAACGCTGGCACCGTGCTGGCGTTGGCGGCCTTGGGCTTGTTGATCAACGAAAAGGCTGGCATCGTCAACCTCGGGGCCGAGGGCATGATGCTGTGCGCAGCCATCGCCGGTTTTGCCGCTGTGGCGCACACCGGACAAGACAGCCTGGGCTTCCTGGCAGGCATGACCGCGGGGGGCGTGCTGGCAGCCTTGTTTGGTGTGCTGGTGATTTGGCTCAACACCAACCAATATGCCACCGGCCTGGCCTTGAGCCTTTTTGGCGCAGGGTTTTCTGCCTTCGTCGGCGTGCCGTATGTCCAGGCGAAATTGCCAGAGCGGATGGTCTACGAAGTTCCGGGCCTGGCAGATCTGCCCTTCATTGGCCCTGCGCTTTTCCGCCAGCATCCCATGGTTTTTCTGGCCGTGGGTTTGACGCTGGGATTGGTTTGGTTCTTGCAGCGTTCGCGGGCTGGCTTGATTTTGCGTTCGGTGGGCGAGTCGCCCGAATCGGCCCACGCCTTGGGCTACCCGGTGCGCCAGATTCGCTTGGCCGCGGTGGTGGTGGGTGGTGCTTTGTGTGGCTTGGCAGGCGCCTACATTTCTGTGATTTACACCCCGCTGTGGGTCGAGGGCATGATTGCAGGCAAAGGCTGGATTGCCCTGGCCCTGACCACATTTGCCACCTGGCGGCCGGTGCGCGTGTTGTTGGGTGCCTACCTGTTTGGCGGTGTCACCATGTTGCAGTTTCACTTGCAGGCCTTGGGTATGGATGTGCCCAGCCAATTTTTGTCGATGTTGCCCTACCTGGCGACCATCGTGGTGCTGGCACTGATTTCACGCAATCCGCAGTGGATTCGGGTGAACATGCCTGCGGCCATTGGCAAACCTTTTTTCCCAGGTTCGTCCTGATTTTTTCTCAACCTCCCTTTCACTTAACAAAGGAAATCGCATGACAGATCTCTCCAAACGTTCATGGTTCAAGGCGGCTGCCCTGACAGCCGTGGCCGCTGCCGCCCTGGTGGGTTGTGGCAAAAAAGAGGAAGCCAAGCCTGCAGAGGCTCCCAAGGCCGCAGAAGCCAAACCGGCGCCGCTGAAAATTGCCTTTGCCTACGTCGGCCCAGTGGGCGATGGTGGCTGGACCTTTGCGCACGACAATGCACGCAAGGCCATCGAGAAAGAGTTTGGCGACAAGGTGCAGACCTCGTTCGTGGAAAACGTGCCTGAATCAGCCGATGCCGAGCGCGTCATTCGCGACATGGTGGGCCAGGGCAACAAGCTGATTTTTGGCACCACCTTTGGCTACATGGAGCCGATGTTGAAAGTGGCAGCCGACAGCAAGGATGTCAAGTTCGAGCACGCCACTGGCTACAAGCAAGCCGAGAACATGCGCACCTATGACAGCCGCACTTATGAAGGCGCCTACATGGCTGGTGTGATCGCTGGCAAGATGACCAAAAGCAACACCTTGGGTGTGGTCGCTTCCATCCCCATTCCTGAAGTGATTCGCAACATCAACAGCTTCACCATGGGGGCGCAATCGAGCAATCCGAAAGTGAAAACCAAGGTGGTGTGGGTCAATGAATGGTTCAATCCTCCCAAGGAGACCGAGGCAGCCACGTCGCTGATCAATGGCGGCGCGGATGTGCTGTTCCAGAACACCGACTCGCCTGCCGTGCTCAAGACCGCCCAGGACAAAGGCAAGCGCGCCTTCGGTTGGGACTCTGACATGACGGCCTACGGCCCCAAGGCCCACCTGGCCTCCGCAATCATCAACTGGAGCCCCTACTACATCAAGGCCACGCAAGAGGCCTTGGAAGGCAAATGGACCGGTGGCACCGCCGCCTGGTGGGGCGTGAAAGAGGGTGCAATTGACATCGTCTCCATCGCCGAAGACGTGCCAGCCGACACCAAGTCCAAGGTCGAAGAAGTGAAAAAAGGTCTGAAAGAAGGCAGCTTCGCGATTTGGAAGGGCCCGATCCTGGACAACACCGGCAAAGAAGTCCTGAAAAAGGATGAAGTCGCCGATGACAAATTCCTTGGTGGCATCAACTTCTACGTCAAGGGCGTGGAGGGCAAGGTTCCTGGCGGCGACAAGAAGTAATTCTTCGAGCTGATTCGCGCGAGCGCCGCCGGTTGACGGTGGCGCTCGCTGTTTTTCTGGGGTACGCTTGTTGCATTGAATTGTTTGGGTCTGCCATGTTCAAAGTTCACGCCATTCCTGCCAAGCGCTTGCCGGCGCTGTTGAAGGCCATGCCCAAGGCCGAGTTACACATCCACATTGAAGGCTCCCTCGAGCCCGAGTTGATTTTCGCGCTGGCCCAGCGCAACCAGGTGAGCTTGCCCTACGCAAGCGTCGATGCTTTGCGGGCGGCCTACGCCTTCACCAACTTGCAAAGCTTCCTCGATATTTACTATGCGGGCGCCAGCGTGCTGCTGCATGAACAAGATTTCTACGACATGGCCTGGGCTTATTTCGAGCGCGCAGCCGCAGACCATGTGGTGCATGCCGAGCTCTTTTTTGACCCGCAGACCCACACTGAGCGCGGCGTGCCGATGCAGACGGTGGTCCATGGCCTGTACCGCGCATGCCAGGATGCGCGAACCCATTGGGGCATCGATGCCAGCCTGATCCTGTGCTTCCTGCGCCACCTGAGCGAAGAGGCGGCGTTGGAGACCTTGGAGCAGGCGTTGCCATTTCGTGACTGTTTCATCGGCGTTGGCCTGGACTCGAGCGAGGTGGGGCATCCGCCTGAAAAATTTGCGCGCGTGTTTGCGCGCTGCAAGGAGCTGGGCCTGCATCTGGTGGCCCATGCGGGCGAGGAAGGCCCGCCCTCATACATTTGGAGCGCGCTGGATGTGCTTGGCGTGCAGCGCATCGACCATGGTGTTCAGGCTTTGAAAGATGAGCGCCTCATGCACCGCCTGGTGGCCGAACGCGTGCCGCTGACAGTGTGCCCTTTGTCGAACCTGAAGCTGCGGGTGTTTGACACCTTGGCCGATCACAACCTGGGAAAGATGTTGGACGCGGGCGTATGCGTCACGCTGAATTCAGATGACCCGGCTTATTTCGGTGGCTACATCGGCGACAACTTTGTGCAAACCTTCGAGGCTCTGAACCTCACGGCACAGCAAGCCTATGTGCTGGCGCGAAACAGTTTTGAGGCCAGCTTTGTGAGCACACAGCAGCGTGAAAAATGGCTGCATGAACTGAAACTATGCGTTGAAAGTTTTGTGGAACACGATGACTGAAGCGGATGCCCGGGCGGATTTGCTGATTGCCGGCGGTGGCATTGGGGGCCTGGCGGCTGCCTTGGCCCTGACCCGCCAAGGGGTGCCAGTGCATTTGCTGGAGCAGGCCCAGGCTTTCACCGAGGTGGGGGCGGGCATTCAGTTGGGGCCCAATGTGGTGCGTGTGTTGCAAGGGTGGGGCTTGCAACCGGCCCTGCAGGCAGTGGCCGCCTGGCCCCAGCAATTGCAGGCGCGCAGTGCCTTGACAGGCGAGGTTCTGGCCTGTTTGCCGCTGGGCGCCGAGATCGCGCAGCGCTATGGCGCCCCCTATGCCACCGTCCACCGCGCCGATTTGCACAGCCTGTTGCTGTCAGCTGTGAAAAGCCAGGGTTTGGCCAGCCTGCAGTTGCAATCGGTGGTTCAGTCGTTTGAGCAAGAGCCCATGGGCGTGAGGGTGAGCTGTGTTGACGCTCGCTCAGCGGCGCAGTCCCTGTCTGCGCAAGCGCTGATCGGTGCCGATGGATTGTGGAGCCGTGTGCGATCGTTGTTGCTGAAAGACGCGCCACCGCGTGCCACCGGCCATCTGGCCTACCGCGTTTTGGTCCCCCAAAAAATTCTGCCCCATGCCTTGCGTTGCCAAGATGTCAGGGTCTGGATGGGTGAGCGCATGCATGGTGTGCAATACCCTGTGTGTGGCGGCGAATGGCTGAATCTGGTGGTGTTGACAGAGACGCAAGCGCCGGCCCACGCTCAGGGCTGGGACTTGCCGCGGTCCCCCGATGAAGTGGCCCTGGATTTGCGCAGTGCCATGCGTGGCACCTGCAGCCCGTTGCAAGATTTGGTGCGCTACATGGAGGGCTGGCGTGTCTGGCCCCTGTGCGAGCGTGGCATCGTGCAAGGGGCCCATCAGATGGCTCAAGGCCGGGTGGCCTTATTGGGCGACGCTGCGCACCCGATGTTGCCTTACCTGGCGCAAGGTGCGGGCATGGCCATCGAGGATGCGCAGGTGCTGGCCAGCGCATGGTCCGAGCGGTCGTGGACGGTACCGCAACGCTTGCAGCACTACGCTCAGCAGCGCTGGCAACGCAACGCTCGCGTGCAGCAGCGTGCGCAGCGCAATGGGCATATTTTTCACGAAACTGGGTTGATGCGCATCGGGCGCGACCTGGCACTGCGCACGATGGGCGCGCGCTTGATGGACATTCCCTGGCTGTATGGCGCTCAGTTGAGCGCGGGCAAGCCCTGACGCAGCCGCGCACGGGCGCAGGCATCGCTGCCCTCGCTGAATTCACGGCAAGGCGAAGAACGCCATTCGTAAATGCCGCAACTCACCTGCACGCCGAGCTGCCCGGTCAGGGCTGCGCAGCGCGGCGGCGTGTGGTCGGTGCCACGCATGCGGCAAAGGGTGTCCGTGAGCTCGACGGTCAAGCCTGCCGGCACACTGCCACCGTTCTCGTCCAGTTCCTCGACCGAGAAGTCCACCCGAAAGCTGGCGCAGCAGGCGCCGCATTGTTGGCAAGCCGACATGCGATCACCCCTCAGAGTTGGCCGAGCAACAAATACTCCATCAAGGCTTTTTGCACATGCAAGCGGTTTTCAGCTTCGTCCCAAACCACCGATTGCGGGCCGTCGATGACATCTGCTTGCACTTCCTCGCCACGGTGGGCTGGCAGGCAATGCATGAAGAGGGCGTTGGACTTGGCTACGGCCATCATTTCGTTGTCAACGCACCAGTCGGCGAAGGCCAGCCGGCGCGCCTCGTTCTCGGCTTCGTAGCCCATGCTGGTCCAGACGTCGGTGGTGACCAGGTCGGCGCCCTGGCAGGCCGCCATCGGGTCTTTGAACACTTTGTAGCTGTCGTTCGAGCGCAGGCCAGCGACTGACTGGTCAATCTCATAGCCACTGGGCGTGCTGACATGCACGGTGAAGTCCAGCAACTCCGCGGCTTGCAGCCAGGTGTTGGCCATGTTGTTGCCATCGCCCACCCAGGCCACCACTTTGCCGCGCAAACAGGTCAGCGGATCTTGCGTGTTGCCGCGATGCTCGATAAAGGTGAACAGGTCGGCCAGAATCTGGCAAGGATGAAACTCGTTGGTCAAGCCATTGATGACCGGCACCCGGGAGTGTTCGGCAAAGCGCTCGATCTTGTCCTGACCGTAGGTGCGAATCATCACCAGGTCCACCATGCGACTGATCACCTTGGCGCTGTCTTCGATGGGCTCAGCCCGGCCGAGTTGGCTGTCGCCGGTGGTCAAATGCACCACCGAGCCGCCCAGTTGGTACATGCCAGCCTCGAAGCTGACACGCGTGCGCGTGGAAGCCTTTTCGAAAATCATGGCCAGCGTGCGGTCAGCCAAAGGCTGGTGCTTTTCGTAGGCCTTGAACTTCTGCTTGATCAGGGCCGCACGCTTGAACAGGTAGGCATACTCTTGCGCCGTGAGGTCGCTGAATTGCAGATAGTGTTTCATGCGGTGGCCAGAAATTTTTTCACAATGGGCACCAAAATCGACACGATTTCATCGGCTTCGGCGGCGGTGATGATCAGGGGTGGCACCAGGCGAATCACGCTGTCGGCAGTCACGCTCAACAGCAACCCAGCCTCGAGGGCTTGGTTCATGATGACGCCACAGGGGCGGTCAAGTTCAATGCCCAGCATCAAACCCTGGCCACGCACTTCAACAAAACCAGGCACAGAGTGCAACTCGCGGTGGAGGGCGGCGCGCAAATGCTCGCCCACACGGGCCGCATTTTCAAGCAAGCCATCTTCTTCCATGATGCGCAGCGTTTCCACGCCAGCGCGGGTGGCCAAGGGGTTGCCGCCAAAGGTCGTGCCGTGGTTGCCCGGCTGGAAAATTTGGGCGGCCTTGGGGCCCGCGACCACAGCGCCGATGGGCACGCCCGAGCCCAGGCCTTTGGCCAGGGGCATGACGTCAGGGACGATGCCTGCCCATTGATGGGCAAACCATTTGCCTGTGCGGCCCATGCCGCACTGAACCTCATCAATCATCATCAGCCAGTCTTGCTGGTCACACAGCGCACGGACTTCCCGGAGGTAGTCGGTGCGCATGGGATTGATGCCGCCTTCACCCTGGATGGTTTCGAAGAACACGGCCACCACGTTGGGGTTGCCCTGTGTGGCTTTCTTGAGGGCTTCAATGTCATTCAGCGGGACTCGCAAAAACCCTTCCACCAAGGGACCGAAACCCTTTTGAATTTTTTCGTTGCCAGTGGCGCTCAGCGTGGCAATGGAGCGGCCGTGGAATGATTTTTCATAGACCACGATGACAGGCTTCTCGATGCCTTTGTCATGGCCAAACTTGCGCGCCAGTTTGATGGCGGCCTCATTGGCTTCCAGGCCGGTGGAGCAGAAGAACACATTGGTCATGCCCGACAACTCGACCAGCTTGGCGGCCAGGCGCTCCTGGTCGGGCACGTGGTAATAGTTGCAGCAATGGATCATGCGCGCCACCTGGTCTTGCAGGGCCGGCACCAACTTGGGGTGGCCGTGCCCCAAAGTGTTCACTGCAATGCCGGCCAGCCCATCGAGGTAGCACTTGCCATTCGTATCCCAGACTCGCAAGCCTTGGCCATGGGACATGGCCACCGGCAGGCGGCCATACGTGTTCATGGTGTGGGGTGAGCTGGGTACGGGCGAGGTCATCACATCTCCTGAAAGAAGCCAGAAAAGAAAGCGGCTCAACAACGAAGATCGGAGGTTGAGCCGTTGAAACATGATTTTAGGCGCAGACTTTGCATGATGTATGACAAAAATAGATTCTTTGTCGTAGCATCGTGAAGCTGCGAAGCGGCAGCGTAAGTCTTATATAAGATAGAATACTTTGACGCTGCAGCATCGGGCGATCCTCGGTGCATCGCACGTTCCATCCGCCAGGTATCCAATGGTTTCTCCCTCTGCCAAAGAAGTGTTCATCCTGGGTGTCACCCAAAACGGTCGCACCTTTCGCCCCAGCGACTGGGCGGAACGCCTTGCTGGCGTGATGAGCTCGTTTCGCCCCGGTGGCGCCGTTCCTGGCAGCCACCTGAGCTACTCGCCCTGGTGCGTTCCCAACACCATCGATGGCAACAAATGCGTCATCATCCACACCGATTTGCGCGATGCTGAGCCCATGGCCTGGGATTTCGTCATGAATTTTGCCCGCGACAATGAACTCAAAGTTGTCGAAGCCTGAGGCCCCCGTTTGACAGGGCAACAAAAAAGCCGCTCGAGAGAGCGGCTTTTTTGCTTTGCGGACAGCGCACCCGGTCAAACGGCGGCCTGAAGTTCAGGCCGGGCTGTTTGCCTGAAGATCAGGCGGCGGTGGCCAGGGCTTTCACCTTGGCGGAGAGGCGGCTCTTGTCGCGAGCGGCTTTGTTCTTGTGGAAGATGCCTTTGTCGGCCACGGTGTCCACCACGGCTTGCATCTTGGCAAAGAGGTCGGTGGCCTTGGCCTTGTCGCCAGAGGCAACTGCTTTTTCGACGTTCTTCACTGCGGTACGGTATTTGGAGCGCAAAGACGTGTTGGCTGCGTTGAGCTTGACGTCTTGGCGTGCGCGTTTGCGGCCCGACGCCAGGCGCGGGTTCTTTTTCTTGGGCTTTCCAGAGGCCATGTTGGTTTCCTTGTGTCTGTGGATGATGTCAGCAAAGCCCACGATTGTAGCAAATTCTGGCTACACTCCCAGCGTGAGCCTTTTCAAATCCGCCTCGATCGTCTCTTTGCTGACCCTGGCCTCGCGCATCACCGGCCTGGCTCGCGAGTTGTTGATCGCGTCCACCTTTGGCGCCAGTGCGCTCACCGACGCCTTCAATGTGGCGTTTCGCATTCCCAACCTGTTCCGTCGCCTGTTTGCCGAAGGGGCTTTCAGCCAGGCTTTTGTGCCGGTGCTGGCTGCCAGCCGGGCGCAGCAGGGCAATGATGCCACCCGCTTGCTGATTGACCGGGCGGCGACCCTGCTTTTTTGGGCTTTGCTCATCACTTCGGCCCTGGGCGTGGCGGCCGCGCCCTGGCTGGTGTGGGTGATGGCCAGTGGCTTGAAGCAATCGGCTGACGGCATGGAAGCGGCGGTTGTCATGACGCGCTGGATGTTCCCCTACATCGCCTTCATGTCGCTGGTGGCGCTGGCTGCAGGTATTTTGAACACCTGGAAAAAATTTGCGGTGCCCGCTGCCACCCCGGTGTTGCTTAACGTGGCCGTCATCGGTGCCGCGTATTTCGGTGCGCCTCTGTTTCAGTCCTCGGGTTGGCCGCCGATCTATGCCTTGGCCGCCGGTGTCATGTTGGGCGGTGCCTTGCAATTGGGCGTTCAACTGCCTGCGCTGTGGCGGCTAGGGCTGCTACCCCGCATCGGCTTCTCCTTGGGTGCATGCCGCGAAGCTTTGCAAGACCCTGGCACCCAGCGCATTTTGAAGCTGATGGCGCCGGCCCTGCTGGGGGTCAGCGTGGCGCAAATCTCCTTGTTGATCAACACCCAGGTGGCCTCACACCTGGCCCCTGGGAGCGTCAGCTGGCTGAGCTACGCCGACCGCTTGATGGAATTTCCCACCGCCTTGCTCGGCGTTGCCCTGGGGGTGGTGCTGATGCCCCAGTTGGCTGCAGCCAAAGCCACCGAGGATGCCGCCCGCTATTCGGCCATGCTCGATTGGGGTCTGCGCATCGTGGTGTTGTTGGCCTTGCCCTGTGCCGTGGCCCTGTTGGTGTTTGCCAAGCCCTTGGTGTCGGTCCTGTACCACTACGGCGCTTTCACTGTGCAGGATGTGACGCAGACCACCGCTGCTTTGATGGGCTATGGTTTTGGCTTGCTGGGTTTGGTGGCCATCAAGGTGCTCGCGCCGGGCTATTACGCCAGCCAGGATGTGCGCACGCCCGTCAAGATTGCGGTGGTGGTGCTGCTGCTGACGCAGTTGCTGAACCTGGTGCTGGTGCCGCTGTTGGCCCATGCGGGGCTGGCCTTGGCCATTGGGCTGGGGGCCTTGGTCAATGCCGCTTGGTTGTGGGTTGGCTTGCGGCGCCAGGGTCGCTACCAGCCCTCGGCGGGTTGGGGGCGCTTTTTGGCGCAGGTTTGTTTGGCCAGCACCCTGCTCGGACTGGCTCTGTGGTGGGTGTCAGGTCATTGGGATTGGACAGGCATGCAACAAACGCCCTGGCAGCGTGTGGGCCTGATGGCCAGCGTGCTGGCGCTCAGCGCATTGGGCTATTTCGCCACGCTGCATGGGGTTGGTCTGAAGCTGCGAGCGCTGTTGCGCCGTTGAAGGCATCATCCGCCCATGGACTTCAAACTTGAAATTCCCACCGCACTGGCGTATTTCCGCTCGCTGGTGCAAAGCGATGCAGGCTTTCCGTTGCTGGAGGCAGCAGCCAGCCTGGCGCAAGACGACTATCCCGAACTCGACATTCAGCAGGTCCTGGGCGACATGGACCAGGTGCAATCTCGCCTCAAGCGTCGATTGATCGGCGCGGGCGACGATCTGGAGAAGCTTAGCATCCTCAACCGATTCTTTTACGGTGACCTGGGCTTTTCAGGCAATGTGAACGACTATTACGACCCCGACAACAGCTTTTTGAATGTGGTCTTGCGCACCCGGCGGGGCATCCCCATCAGCTTGGCCGTGCTGTGGCTGGAATTGGCTGTGGCGGCAGGCTTGCGCGCTCAAGGCGTGGGCTTTCCGGGCCATTTTTTGGTGAAAGTGCAGTTGCCCGAGCCGCACCAAGGCCAGGTCATACTGGACCCTTTCACCGGTGAGTCCCTGTCGCGGGAAGATCTGCTCGAGCGTTTGCAACCTTTGCGCACGCCAGGGGGGTTGCCGCGCAGCTTGTCTGCGCCCGATGACTTGCTGATGCATTATCTGCGCGCGGCCACACCCCGTGAAATCATTGCGCGCATGTTGCGCAATTTGCAAGAAATCTACCGGGCGCAAGGCGATGAGCCGCGCCTCAAGGCGGTACAGGACAGGTTGGACATCCTGCTTCCCGAGCCAACCCCTTAACCCTGTCCCGACGTCGCCAGTCAGTCGACGGTGACGGCGGGGCGGTCCGCACGGGGTTGGATGCGGCCGATGTCGTAGACCTTTTCGCCCAGCTGGCGCAAGGTTTGGGCGCAAGCCTCGGCCTGCTCGGCGGCAATCACCACCACCATGCCGATGCCGTGGTTGAAGGTGCGGTTCATTTCCAGGTCATCGATGCCAGCGGTTTTTTGCAGCCAGGCGAACAACTCGGTTTGCGGCCAGCTGCCTTTGACCAGACGGGCGCCCAAGTCATCGGGCAAGACGCGTGGAATGTTCTCCAGCAACCCCCCGCCCGTGATGTGGGCCAGGGCCTTGACCGGGTGCTGGGCCAGCGCCGCCAAGACCGATTTCACATACAGTCGGGTCGGCGCCATGATGGCTTGTTTGAAGGGCTGGCCATCGAGATGTGCGGGCAGGTCGGCGCCTGCGCGATCAATGATTTTGCGCACCAGGGAAAAACCGTTGGAGTGCACACCGCTCGAGGCCAAGCCCAGCACCACATCGCCCGCTTGGACTTGCCGGCCCGTGAGGATTTTGGACTTTTCCACCACGCCGACTGCAAAACCTGCCAGATCGTATTCACCGGCAGGGTACATGCCCGGCATTTCAGCGGTCTCGCCGCCAATGAGCGCGCAACCCGAGAGCTCGCAGCCCTTGGCAATGCCGCCGACCACCGCCGCCGCCGTGTCCACATCGAGCTTGCCACAGGCGAAGTAATCCAGGAAAAACAGCGGCTCGGCGCCCTGTACCAGCACGTCATTGACGCTCATGGCCACCAGGTCGATGCCCACGGTGTCGTGCATGTTCCATTCAAACGCCAGCTTGAGCTTGGTGCCAACGCCATCGGTCCCACTGACCAAGACGGGTTCCTGGTAACGCTTGGGCACTTCAAACAACGCACCAAAGCCGCCAATGCCGGCCAGCACACCCTCGCGCAGGGTTTTCTTGGCGAGCGGCTTGATGCGCTCCACCAGGGCGTCACCGGCGTCAATGTCGACGCCAGCATCTTTGTACGAGAGGGGCTTGTTCATGGCAAGAGGTGTATGCAGGGAAGGGGGTGGGCGCAACCAGAGCCACGCCGATAGAATCAGGGCATTCTAAGTTCTGTCCATCTACCACCTGTATGCAATTCACCCCCACGCAGCAACGGGCCGTCGCCTGGCTGGGCATTTTTGCGGTGTGTGTGGGGGTATTGGTGGGACTGGGGCCGGTGCTCATGCCATTTGTCGTGGGCGCAGGTCTGGCCTATGCCTTGAGCCCACTGGTGGGCGGTTTGCACCGCGTCACGGGCGGCTATTTGCCGCGACTGGCCTGCGTCCTTCTGGTGGAGTGCGTTTTTTTGCTGGTCGCGCTGGCACTGCTGACCTTGCTGATTCCGATCCTGGTGAAAGAACTGCCCTTGCTGCGCGAACAGCTGCCCTTGCAGTTGCAGCGGCTCGATGCCTGGCTGGCCCCCATGCTGCAGCATTGGGGCGTTCAAACCCGGCTGGATGTGGCCAGCTTCAAAGCCTTTTTGATGCAGCATTTTGACGGCTCGATGGACCAGGTGGTGACCACGCTGCTGTCGTCCTTGCGCATGGGCGGCAGCATGGCGCTGACCCTGATTGGCAACGCAGTGCTCATCCCTGTGGTGTTGTTTTACCTCTTGGCCGACTGGGAGCGCCTGGTGGCTTTGTTGCGCGAGTGGGTGCCGCTGCGCTGGCGCGCCCCTGTGGATGGCTTCATGACCGAAGCCGATGCGGTGCTGGGGCAGTACTTGCGCGGGCAACTCTCGGTAATGCTGGCTTTGGCAATTTACTACAGCCTAGCCTTGCGCTTGTGCGGTCTTGACTTGGCCTTGCCGATCGGCGTCTTCACCGGTTTGGCGATCTTCATTCCCTACCTGGGCTTTGGCCTGGGCTTGCTGCTGGCCTTGTTGGCGGCTGTGCTGCAGTTCGAACCCTTGCAAGCGCTGGGCGTGGTCGCCCTGGTGTACGGCGCGGGCCAGGTACTGGAAAGTTTTGTGCTCACGCCACGCTGGGTTGGTGAGCGCATTGGCCTGCACCCGCTGGCCGTGATTTTTGCGCTGCTGGCTTTTGGCCAGGTGTTGGGCTTTGTCGGCGTGCTGGTGGCCTTGCCCGCCAGTGCCGTGCTGTTGGTGGCCTTGCGGCGCCTGAAGCAACAGTACATGGCCAGCGCCTTGTATCGGTGAGCGTCCCACAGGCCATGAAACAAATCGTGCTTGACATGGGCTTGGCCTCGGGGCCAACCCTGCAAAACTTTTTTCCAGGACCGAATGAAGACGTTTGTCAGCACCTGCGCTTGTGGGTTGGCAACGAATTGCGCTCGCCCGTGCCCACCTACCTTTGGGGCGAATCTGGCAGTGGCAAGACCCATCTGTTGCGCGCGGTGGCGCAAGCCTTGCAGGCACAGGGCACTGCAGTGGGCTGGCTGGATGCCACCGTGGCCGAGCCGGCGGGCTTTGACGCCCACTGGCAAGTGGTGCTGTTTGACGATGTACAGGCCTACAGCGCCGTACAGCAACACACGGCGTTCAATTGGTTTGTGAATGCCACATCGCCTGTGGATGGCCGACAGCGTTGGGTGCTGGCAGCGGGCGACTGCCCCCCCAGCGATTTGCCCTTGCGAGAGGACTTGCGAACCCGCTTGGGCTGGGGCCATGTGTACCAGCTTCAGTTGTTGGACGAATCGCAGCGGCGTGCTGTCTTACGCCAGCATGCTGAAGCGCGAGGTGTTTTTCTGAAGGACGAGGTGATGGACTTCATCCTGACCCGCTTCAGCCGCGATTTGGGCAGCCTGGTGCAGTTGTTGGATGCCCTGGATGTTTACGCATTGCAAAACCAGCGCCCCATCACCATCCCTTTGATCAAGTCCATGTTGCAAGAGGTTTGACGCTTTGAAACTCGCATTGTTTGACCTTGACAACACCTTGTTGCCGCTCGACTCGGATTACAGCTGGGGCGAGTTCACCATCCGCATGGGATGGGTCGACCCGGTGTCGTTTGCCCGGCGCAACGACGCTTTTTATGCTGACTATCAAGCAGGCCGCCTGGACATTCACGACTATGTTCGCTTTGCGACCGAAGCGTTTCGCTTGAAAGGCCCGCAGGCTGCCTATGCGGCCCATGCGCAGTTCATGGACGAGGTGATCCGTCCGGCCATTCGGCCTGAGGCGCTGGCCTTGATCGAGCGCCATCGCGCCGCCGGGGACCACTTGATGGTGATCACCGCCACCAACGAGTTCGTGACCCGCCCCATCGTGCAAGCCTTGGGCATTGCCGATCTGATCGCCGTGCAGTTACAGCGTGACAGTCAGGGCTGGTTCACAGGCGAAATCGAGGGCACGCCCTCCATGCGCGAGGGCAAGGTGCAACGTCTGCAACAATGGCTGGATGCCAGGGGCCTGTCGTGGACATCGGTTCAGACCACTTTTTACAGTGACTCTCCCAATGATCTGCCCCTGCTGAGCCGCGTCAACCACCCTGTGGCGACCAACCCGGATGCCGCTTTGCGTGCCCAAGCCCAGCAGCGTGGCTGGCCGATCCTCGAACTGTTTGCAACTTCATGATCAAAACTTTCATTCAACGGCTGATGGGCCAGGCGCCCGACAGCAAAAAGCCTTCGCTGGGCAAGCGCCAGCTGGTGCCGGCGCGCGTTCATGGCATTGATCCCTCCTTGGTGGACGAGCGGGCGTTGAATGTGGTGAGCACCTTGCAAGAACGGGGGTACGAGGCCTACATCGTTGGCGGTGCCGTGCGCGATTTGTTGCTGGGCTTGCGGCCCAAGGATTTTGACGTGGCCACCAATGCCACGCCAGAGCAGGTGAAGGCCTTGTTTCGCCGTGCCTTCATCATTGGCCGGCGCTTTCGCATTGTTCATGTGGTTTATGGCCGTGGCCGTGAGCATGAAGTGATAGAAGTCTCGACTTTTCGGGCCTACCTTGACGCGGCCGACGCAGCCCAGGTTTCCGGCAACGAGCGCACCAGCAAACGCGCCCTGGCCGATGTGAAACATGCGGTGGACGCCAGCGGTCGCGTGCTGCGTGACAATGTCTGGGGCCCGCAAGACGAAGACGCCGCCCGACGCGATTTCAGTGTCAATGCGATGTACTACAACCCGCGCACCGGCGAAGTGGTGGACTACCACGGCGGCATTCAGGACGCCAAAAAACGCCGACTGCGCATGATTGGCGACGCCGCCACGCGCTACCGCGAAGACCCGGTGCGCATCATCCGGGCCGTGCGCTTTTCGGCCAAGCTGTCGGCGCTGGGCTTCAAGCTGGAAACCAAAACCGCTGCCCCGCTGAAAAAAATGGTTGGCTTGCTGGCCGATGTGCCGCAAAGCCGCTTGTTTGACGAGATGCTCAAGCTGTTGCAAACAGGCCATGCCCTGGCCAGCATTGCCCAGTTGCGCAGCTTGGGTTTGGCCAAAGGCATTTACCCGCTGCTGGATGTGGTGGTGGAACGCGGCGACGACCCCTTCGTGCAAGCCGCTTTGCAGGACACTGATCGGCGCGTTGGCGAAGGCAAGCCGGTTGCGCCCAGTTTTTTGCTGGCCTGTGTGCTGTGGTCCGATGTGCGCGAAGCCTGGGACCAGCGCCGTGGCAAAGCGCCCCCATTTCCCGCTTTGCAAGAAGCCATCGACGAAGTGTTCGATGCCCGCATTGGCGACGTGTCCGGCCGTGGCAAGCTTGGTGCCGACATGCGCGAAATCTGGATGATGCAACCCCGCTTTGAAAAGCGCACCGGCAGCGGGCCCATGACACTGGTCATGCAGGCACGCTTCCGTGCCGGTTTCGATTTCATGCGGTTGCGCGCCGACATTGGGGAAGTGGCGGAAGACCTGGCCGACTGGTGGCAAACCTTCAGCCTGGCCGACGACCTGGCCCGCGAGGACATGCTGCAGCAAATCCGCTTGCAAACTCAGCGGCCTCAGCGCGTCCCCCGCACTGTGCGCGTTCCTGCGGCCCATGAGGGTGCCCCTGCAGTTGTGACGCCAAGCGAAGGCCTGCCATCCGACGGGGAAGCCCCGCGCAAACGCCGCCGCCGTCGTCGCAAGCCTGGGGCGGGCCCAGAGGGCGCGGGTGGTGCTGTCGAGAGCTGACATGCGCGACCCGGTCCTGGCCTGCATCGGTTTGGGCGCAAACCTGGGAGAGGCTGCACAACAAGTCCGTCATGCGGCACAAGCACTGTCAAGGACAGAGGGCTGCGAAGACCTTCAATTGTCCCGTTTGTACCGAAGCGCGCCACACGAGGCCAGCGGTCCCGACTATGTGAATGCCGTGGCGACGCTGCAAACCCGCTTGACGGCACCGGAATTGCTGCGATTGTTGCAGCGCCTGGAAGCTGCGGCGGGGCGCGAGCGGCCCTACCTCAATGCGCCGCGCACACTCGACCTCGATTTGCTTTTTTATGGTGAAGCGCGCATGGACAGCCCAGATTTGCAGTTGCCTCATCCGCGTTGGGCCTCGCGAGCCTTTGTGCTGTTCCCTTTGCGAGACGTTTGCCCGCACCGTGTGACTGCGGCGATGCTGGCATCGGTCTCAGGCCAGTCTATCTATCCACTTTGATGCAAGGAAGAAAGCCATGAGTGCATTGCCAATCCTGCCGCCGATTGCGCAGGCCTTGATATTGCTGTTGCTGGCCAACGTCTTCATGACATTTGCTTGGTATGGTCATCTCAAGAACCTGTCGACAGCGCCTTGGTACATAGCCGCCCTGGTCAGTTGGGGCATCGCCTTGCTGGAGTATCTGTTACAGGTACCAGCGAATCGCATCGGCTACCAATCGGGCGCCCTGAGCGTTGGACAGCTGAAAATCGTCCAGGAAGTGATCACCTTGGCTGTCTTTGTGCCGTTCTCCGTGTACTTTCTGAAAGAGCCTCTCAAGCTCGATTACCTTTGGGCCGGGTTTTGCCTGCTGGGTGCCATTTATTTCATTTTCAGAAATTAGCCCGCCCTCCTGGCGATACCGCCAGGGCCTTGGCAAACCTCTTTGACCCAGGGATTTGCGCGTCTCGTTCACTGGAAGCTTGTGTCAGCGACCCGCGAGACTCTGCGAGTACACTCCGTCCTGACATCAAAACGTCACTGTTTTGTCATATTGAGGAGTTCCCCATGTTGTTTGGGAAGTTGCTGCCCCGCGAGGGCAATTTTTTCGAGATGTTCAACCAGCATGCCGACCGCATTGTGGAAGCTGCGCGTGCTTTTTCCAGCCTGGTGCAAAACTACGCAGACCCGCATTTGCGCGAAAAATACAACCAGGATGTCGACAATGCAGAGCGTGCAGCAGACCGGGTCACCCATGATGTCAACCGCGCCATTCACCGCACTTTCATCACGCCGATCGACCGAGAGCAAATTCACTCGCTGATCAACACCATGGACGATGTGGCGGACCTGATCCAAGACTCTGCCGAAACCATGGCGCTCTACGACGTGCGCCACATGACCGATGAGATCACGCGCCTGACCGACCTCTCCGTGCGCTGCTGTGAGCGCGTGCGCGATGCCGTCAAATTGCTCGATCGCATTGCCGAGCCTGCCACGGCTGAAGCCGCGCTCAAGACTTGCGAAGAAATAGACAGGCTCGAATCCGATGCCGACCGTGTCATGCGCAGCGCCATGAGCAAACTGTTCCGCGAAGAGCCCGAAGTGCGTGAAGTGATCAAGCTCAAGGCCATTTACGAACTGCTGGAAACCATCACCGACAAGTGTGAGGACGTGGCCAACCTGATCGAGGGCATCGTCCTCGAGAATTCCTAAGATCTTCGGGTTTCTGAATGGATACGGCTCAAACAGCGCTGTGGGTGGTCATGTTGCTGGTGTTTCTGGCACTGGCATTTGATTTCATGAACGGTTTTCATGATGCGGCCAACTCGATTGCCACGGTGGTGTCGACAGGCGTACTGAAGCCGGCGCAGGCCGTGGTGTTTGCGGCCTTTTTCAACCTGATCGCCATTTTTGTTTTTCATCTCAGTGTGGCGGCCACCGTGGGCAAGGGGATCGTCATGCCGGGCGTGGTGGACACACACGTGGTGTTCGGCGCGCTCACGGGCGCCATCACCTGGAACATAGTGACCTGGTATTACGGTATTCCCAGCAGCTCTTCGCATGCCTTGATTGGCGGCATCGTGGGGGCCGTGCTGGCCAAAGCCGGAGCGGGCGCCTTGATTGCCACGGGCGTTTTGCGCACGGTGGCCTTCATCTTCATTTCGCCGCTTCTGGGTTTCCTTTTGGGGTCGCTCATGATGGTGGCCGTGGCTTGGTTGTTTAGACGCACCACACCGTCTCGCGTCGACAAGTGGTTTCGAAGGCTGCAACTGGTCTCTGCCAGCGCCTACAGCCTGGGCCATGGCGGCAATGACGCCCAAAAAACCATTGGCATCATCTGGATGCTGCTGATTGCCACGGGGTATGCCTCAGCCTCTGATGCCTCGCCCCCGGGGTGGACCATCATCTCCTGCTACGTTGCGATTGCTTTAGGCACCATGTTTGGGGGCTGGCGCATCGTGAAGACCATGGGCCAAAAAATCACCAAGCTCAAGCCTGTCGGCGGTTTTTGTGCTGAAACGGGCGGCGCCCTGACCCTGTTCATGGCCACCGCACTCGGCATTCCTGTGTCAACCACGCATACCATCACGGGGGCCATCGTGGGGGTGGGGTCAACAAAGCGGGCCAGCGCGGTGCGCTGGGGGGTGGCCGGCAACATCATCTGGGCCTGGATTTTGACCATTCCTGCCAGCGCGTTCGTGGCTGGCATGGCGTATTGGTTGAGTTTTACTTTGTATTGACCAGGTCGAGATCGACGCGCTGCGCTCGCGAGGATGGGGTGGCGGCAGCCATTTGCCGAATGCGCGCTATAATCAGAGGCTTTTCAGCGTGTCGCTGGCCGGGTGGCCATTGCGCGTGTCTCAAACGTTGAAAAAAATTCACCACCCGAAGGATAAACCATGGTCGTCATTCGACTCTCTCGCGGCGGCTCCAAAGCCCGTCCGTTTTTCAACATCGTCGTGTCGGACAAGCGTGTTCGCCGTGACGGACGCTTCATCGAGCGCATCGGTTTTTACAACCCCATCGCCGTGGCAAGCGAAGAGGGCTTGCGCATTGCCCAGGACCGCCTGACCTATTGGAAAAGCGTGGGCGCACAGGCCTCTCCCACCGTGGAGCGCCTGATCAAGCAAGCTGCCAAGAAAGCAGCCTGATTTTTCTCGCATGACGCCTCTCTTCGAAGCCGCTGAATTGCCAGCGGATGCCATCGAGGTGGGGCGGATTGCCGATGCCTGGGGCATCAAAGGCTGGTTCAAAATCCTGCCTTACAGCGCTTCTCCGGAAGCGCTTTTTTCTTCCAAGCGCTGGTATTTGCAGCCCGCCGAAAAAGGGCCCAAGGTCTTTGACGGCACAGTGCTGATGCGCATCAAGGAGGCCCGCGAGCACTCTGACACGGTGGTGGCCTCATCCCATGAGGTGCCCGATCGCACGGCAGCAGAGTCCTTGCGTGGCGCCCGCATTTTTGTCTCCCGTGCCAGCTTTCCCACGCCCGATGCCGACGAGTACTACTGGGTCGACTTGCTGGGATTGGATGTGGTGAACCGCGAAGGTCTGCCGCTGGGCCAGGTCAAAGATTTGATGGCCACCGGCCCGCAAACGGTGTTGGTTTTGGCCTTTGAGCAAGATGGCAAGCCGCAGGAACGCATGATTCCTTTTGTCAGTGCCTACATCGACCAGGTCGATTTGGCCGCACGGCGCATCACGGCGGACTGGCAACCCGACTATTGAGTCCCTCGCCATGCGCTTTGACGTCATCACCCTTTTCCCTGACTTGTTCACGCCCTTTTTAAGCTTGGGTGTGACGCGCCGCGCCTTTGCTTCGGGGCAGGTCCAGGTCAAGCTCTGGAACCCGCGAGATTTCGCAGACGGGCCTTACCGCCGCGTGGACGACCGACCTTTTGGTGGCGGTCCCGGTATGGTCATGCTGGCGGAGCCTTTGCGACTCTGCCTGGAAGCGATTCGAGCAGACCGTGGGCAGGATCGCACCACGGCGCCGCTGTTGCTTTTCTCCCCTTTGGGTGAACGTCTGGATCACGCACGCGTTCAGCACTGGGCGCAAGGGGAGGGGGCGGTGTTGTTATGCGGTCGCTACGAAGGGGTGGACCAACGGTTCATTGACCTGTTTGTGGATGGGCAAATCAGTTTGGGCGACTTTGTGCTCTCCGGTGGCGAGGTACCTGCCATGGCCTTGCTCGATGCCGTCACCCGCTTGCAACCCGGGGTGCTGCATGACCAGGACAGCCACCATCTTGACAGCTTCAACCCGGCCATTGACGGCTTGTTGGATTGCCCCCACTACACCCGACCGGAGGTGTGGCAAGGGCAAGCCGTGCCGGCCCCCTTGTTGTCTGGCCACCATGCCCAGATTGAACGCTGGCGCAAGGACCAGTCCCAGGCCCTGACCCGGGCCCTGCGCCCGGATTTGCTGAACAAGCCGAAATCGTTGTAGAATAGCTGGCTAATCGATCCTCTGGTCGGCCGCCTTGCGACGAACATGTCTCGCTTCATTGCCGAGAACAGCGCCATGCAGGGCCTTTTGTGTAGCGCGACCACGATCCTTTGAGGAACTTATGAACCTGATCCAAACCCTTGAGCAAGAAGAAATTGCTCGCCTTGGCAAAACCATCCCCGAGTTCGCCCCCGGCGACACCGTGATTGTCAGCGTGAACGTGGTCGAAGGCACCCGCAAGCGCGTGCAGGCCTACGAAGGCGTGGTGATTGCCAAGCGCAATCGCGGCCTGAACAGCGGCTTCACTGTTCGCAAAATCTCCAGCGGCGAGGGTGTCGAGCGTACCTTCCAAACCTACAGCCCGCTGATCGCCAGCATTGAAGTCAAGCGCCGCGGCGACGTCCGTCGTGCCAAGCTTTACTACCTGCGCTCACGCAGCGGCAAGTCTGCTCGCATCAAGGAAAAACTGGTCCACAAGGCCTCGGTTGCCGCAGCCAAATAAGCTGCTTGACCGCTTCCAATCAGCCGCCCCTGCATGTCTTGAGGCGGCTTTTTTCATGGCGCAACCCCTGACCCCTTTGTCCAAATTGCCCAACTTCGATCCCGAGCGCGTGCCGGTGATTGGGGTGGACCATCACATGCCAGCGGTGCCAGCGGAAAGGCTGTCGGCACAGGCATTGCGACAGCGTTTCGCGCAGCCGCCAGCCTGGCAGCCAGAAGTGGTGCGTGAGCGCAAATTTGCCCAACGCGAGCCTGCCTTGGCCTCGGTGCTGGTGGGCATCGTCATGCGCGATACGCCGACGCTGTTGCTGACGCAGCGTACGGCGCACCTTTCGACCCATTCTGGGCAAATTGCCTTTCCCGGTGGCAAAGTGGATCCCGAAGATGCCGATGCTGCGGCCACGGCCTTGCGCGAAGCGCAGGAGGAGGTCGGGCTGGAGCCTCGGCACGTGGAAGTCTTGGGCGCATTGTCTGAATACGTCACGGGAACCTCCTTCATCGTGACGCCCATCGTGGCCTTGGTCGACCCCTTGCACGCACTGCACCCCAATCCGCAAGAAGTGGCGGCCGCTTTTGAGGTGCCTTTGTCATACCTGATGGATCCGCGCCACCACCGACGCCATGCATTGGAGGCCGAAGGGGTTCGCCGCGAGTGGTTTTCCATGCCCTATCAGGACGGTGACGAACAACGTTTTATCTGGGGTGCCACCGCTGGCATGCTGCGTAACTTTTACCGCTTCCTGATGGCTTGAGTTGGCTGCTTCGCCGCTATGATGCGGGCATGAGCTTTCTGGCCCTTCTTTTTGCATTGCTGATCGAACAGGTTCGGCCGCTGGCAGAACGCAACCCGGTGCACCAAGCCATGCGCCAATGGGCCCATTGGGTCAGCCGCATGCTGGATGCGGGGCGTGCGCGCCAGGCATGGACCGTTTGGGGTTTGACGGTCGGTGCGCCCACCCTGTTGGCCACTGCTGTGCACTGGATCCTCATGGGTTGGTTGGGCTGGCCAGTGGCCATCCTGTGGAGCATCGGCATTCTTTACGCCACTTTGGGTTTTCGGCAATTCAGCCACCATTTCACCGAAATTCGGGATGCGCTTGATTCGGGGGATGAAAACCAGGTGCGCGAGCGACTGGCGGCCTGGCAACAGGTGGATGCCTCGGTGGTGCCGCGCCGAGAACTGTTGCGCCACGTCATCGAGTTCTCCGCCCTGGCTGCCCACCGGCACGTCTTTGGCGTATTGGCCTGGTTCTCCGTCTTGGCCGCTTTGGGCCTGGGGCCTGCTGGTGCCGTTCTTTACCGCATGAGCGAATTTGTCCCTCGCCTGTGGCGCCGCCAGGCGGCCGTCGATACCGAGCCGAGCTTGCTCAACAGCGAGGCGCTTAGCCAAACGGCCAGCCTGGCCTGGCGTCGCATCGATTGGCTGCCAGCACGCATCACCGCATTGGCGTTTGCGGTGGTTGGCAATTTCGAGGAAGCGATTGATTGCTGGCGTCACCACGCACAAGCTTTTCCCGATGACAACGATGGCGTGGTCTTGGCGGCCACTTCCGGGGCCATCAACGTGCGACTCGGCGGCGAGGCGCTTCGCCCGCGGGCCGAGACCTTGCAAACCCCTTTGGGTGACAGCGCGAGCACCCCGGGCCGCGAGGCCGAGCCAGGCCATTTGCGAACCATGGTGGGCTTGGTGTGGCGCACGGTGGTGATGTGGCTGGTATTGCTGGCCTTGCTCACCCTGGCGCGCTTGCTGGGTTAAGCGGCCCTGCCGGCGTCACGGCTCAGAACGCAGGCTGCGACAACTCGTCAAACAATTGCTCGTAAATTTTGTGCCGTGAAGGGCTGATCAGACCCTGTCCCAGCGCCTCGCGCACGCCACAGCCAGGCTCGTGCCGGTGGGTGCAGTTGTAAAACCGGCAATGGTCTGCGTGGGCTTTCACATCTGGCATGCACAGCGCCAAATGCGTCGGCTCAATGTGGTGAATGCCGAACGCCTGGAAGCCAGGTGAATCGATCAGGGCCGTGCCTTGCGCACGGTCTACCCAGTACCAGGTGGTGCTGGTGGTGGTGTGTTTGCCCGAGTTCAGGGCTTGTGAAATCTCGTTGGTCGCAGCCAGGGCATCGGGCACCAAACGGTTGATCAAGGTGCTTTTGCCAACGCCTGAAGGGCCCAGCACCAAGGTGGTCTTGCCATGCAGGTTGCGCAGCAAGGCGCCGAGGGCCTCTGCGTTGTTGCGCAGCGACAGCGGCAAGACTTCGTAGCCCATGTTGCGGTAGGGCGCCAGCCGCGCCCAGGCGCGCTCGAAAGCCTCGGCCAAGTCCTGTTTGTTCAGCGCAATCAAGGGCGCAATGCCTGCCGCCTCTGCTGCAATCAGGGCGCGGGTGAGCTGCATTTCGGAAAACTCCGGCTCGGCGGCCATCAGGATCAGCACCCTGTCCAAATTGGCCGCAAAAGACTTGGTGCGAATTTCGTCTTGCCGGTACAGCAGGTTGCGGCGTTCCTGGACCGCCTCGATGGTGCCTTCGTCCTCACTGGCTTGCCACCACACGCGGTCGCCGACCACGGCCTGGCTTTTTTTGCCGCGAGGATGACAGATGCGACGCTCGCCATTCGGGCTCTCCACCACCACATGGCGGCCATGGCCGGCGATGACCAAGCCGTCTTGTCTCATGCCGTCATGCGCGCCAGTCGCTGCGAGGCGGGGGGGTGCGAATAATAGAAAGCCACATAAAGCGGGTCCGGTGTCAGGGTTGAGGCATTGTCTTGGTACAGCTTGAGCAAGGCGCCGGCGAGGTGCTTGCCATCGCTGTTTGCCACCGCATAGGCGTCGGCCTCGAATTCGAAGCGGCGTGAGCGGCCTGCTGAAAGCGGCGAGAAAAAGAAGGTGAACAAAGGCACCACCATCATGAACAGCAACAGGGCCAGTGCGTCATTGGCCGAGGACATGTTGGGCATCACCCCCAGGCCGGTGTAGAACCAAGGCTGCTGCGACAGCCACCCGAGCAAGGCCAGGCCCAGCAGGGTCATCACGAAGCTGGTGGCCATCATTTTGAGAATGTGGCGGTGTTTGAAGTGGCCCAGCTCATGGGCCAGAACCGCCTCCATTTCGTCCGGGTTGAGCTGTTGCAGCAGGGTATCGAAAAACACCACACGCTTGCTGGCCCCGAAGCCAGTGAAAAACGCATTGGAGTGGGCGGAGCGGCGGCTGCCATCCATCACAAAGAAGCCTTTGGCCGTGAAGCCGGCGCGTGCCATCAGGCGGCTGACGCGCTCTTTCAGAGTCTCGTCTTCCAGCGGCGTGAATTTATTGAACAGCGGCATGATGACATTGGGGGCGATCCACATCACAAACAACTGGTAGGCCACCAGCGCGCCCCAGGCATAAAGCCACCACAGATGTCCGCCGGCTTGCATCAGCCACAGCACCAGCCACACAATGGGCAAGCCCAAAATCAAGCCCAGGGCCACGCCCTTGACCATGTCGCTGAGCCACAGGCGCCAGGTCATGTTGTTGAAGCCGAAGCGCTGCTCCACGCCAAAAGTCTGGACCAGCGACAAGGGCAGGTGAATCAGTCCCCCAATCAGCATGAAGCCCACCACCAAGGCCAGCTGCTGCGCCATGCCAGCCCCCAGCCATGCGAGCAAACTTTGGTTCAGCCAGTCCAGGCCACCCAACAAGGTCCAACCCAGCAACACCAGCGCTTCCAGGGCCATGTCCCACAGGCCGATTTTTGACTTGGCCAGGGTGTAGTGGGCGGCCTTCTGGTGGGCCTGCAGTGAAATGGTGCCGGCAAATGCAGCCGGCACCTCATGTTGGTGAAGTGCGACATGGCGGGCTTGACGCGTGGCCAGCCAAAGTTTCAGTCCCAGGTTGGCGATCAGGGCAATGGCCAAGGCCAGGGTCATGGCAAGTGATGGGTTCATAGGCGCAGAGTTTAGGGCCAATCGACACCCTCTTGCCGGGGGGGGATTCGCGGGATGGGCGACAATCGTGCCATGTCTGAACAAAATGCTCTGGCCACACAGGCCACGCCCCCCGTGCTCGCCAAATCCGATATGAATTTGGTCTGGATCGATTGCGAAATGTCTGGGCTGGACCCCGAGCGCGAGCGCTTGCTGGAAATCGCCGTCGTTGTGACCGGGCCCGACCTCACGCCGCGCATCGAAGGCCCGGTGTGGGTCATCCACCAGAGCGATGAGCTGCTGGGCAAAATGGACGCCTGGAACAAAGGCACCCATGGTCGCAGTGGGTTGATTGACAAAGTACGGGCCTCCACCTTGAGCGAAGCCCAGGCCGAGCAACAAATTTTGGCCTTTATTCAGAAATACGTTCCCAAAGCCAGCTCCCCGCTGTGTGGCAACACCATCAGCCAGGACCGCCGTTTCCTGGTGAAGTACATGCCCAAGCTGGAAGCCTGGCTGCATTACCGCAACCTCGATGTCAGCACCCTCAAGGAACTGGCACGTCGTTGGAAACCCAACGTCTACAGCGCCTTCAAGAAGCAGCAAAAGCACACGGCTCTGGCGGATGTGCATGAATCCATCGAGGAACTCATTCACTACCGAACCCACTTTCTGCTGCCTTGAAATGGCCTTGTGGGTGGAGATTAAGGGGAAACCCGAATTTGTGAGATAATTAACACTCTTGTGCGAAATCAAGCACAAGATCGCGCATCTGCCTCACACCTTGGGCTTCAAAAAATCGAAGCCAACCGCGCCACCGTGTTGCACAACACAACGGCGTTGAACTCTGTCTGAAGGTTGATGTTGTTTCAATCTTTGGATGGACCCGCCTCGCACCAAGCAGGCGGCATGAACATGACCGACGCCTATACGCTGGACAACGAAGTGTTGTCTGAAACGCCTTTGATGGACGATGTTGCCGTGGACACGACAACCGCCGCCTCCGAAGGTCCCAACCCCTTTGCCGCCCTCGGGCTCGCGCCCGAGCTCGTGGCTGCGGTGACCGACCTGGGCTACACCCAGCCGACGGTGGTGCAAGCCAAAGCCATTCCGCTGGCCATGCACGACGTCCAAAACAACCGGCACATCGACCTGATGGTGTCCAGCCAGACGGGCAGCGGCAAGACCGCCGCTTTTCTGTTGCCGGTGCTGAACACTTTGCTTGCGCAGCAACAAGCGCGCGCCAAGGCCGAAGCCGAAGCCTGGGCCCGCAAAGTCGCCGAAGCACAAGCTGCCGGCTTGCCCGCTCCCAAGCGCCCCAAGCGCAAGGACCCGACCCAGCCTCGCAACTTCAAGGCCGCCACGCCCGGCGCCCTGATCCTGTGCCCCACCCGCGAGCTCGCCCAACAGGTGGCTCACGACGCCATCGGTTTGGTGCAGCATTGCAAAGGCCTGCGCATTGCCAACGTGGTGGGCGGCATGCCTTACCAAATTCAAATTGCGCGCCTGCAAAACGCCGACCTGGTGGTGGCCACGCCCGGCCGTTTGCTGGACCTTCAGCGCTCGCAGCAGATCAAGCTTGACCAGGTGCAATTCCTTGTGGTCGACGAAGCCGACCGCATGCTCGACCTGGGCTTCTCGGACGACCTGGCCGAAATCAACCAGCTGACCATCGAGCGTCGCCAGACCATGATGTTCAGCGCGACCTTTGCGCCGCGCATTCAGCAACTGGCCACCCGCGTGATGCGCGAGCCCCAGCGCGTGCAAATCGACTCACCGCAAGAACGCCACACCAACATTCGCCAAGTGCTGTTCTGGGCCGACAACGCCCACCACAAGCGCAAGCTGCTGGACCATTGGCTGCGTGACACCCATATCGACCAAGCCATTGTGTTTGCCAGCACCCAGATCGAGTGCGATGGTCTCGCCAACGACCTGCAACAATCCGGCTTCTCGGCCGTGGCCTTGCATGGTGCCTTGAGCCAAGGCTTGCGCAACCGTCGCCTGATGGCCTTGCGCAATGGTCAGGTGCAAATTCTGGTGGCCACCGATGTGGCCGCCCGTGGCATCGACGTGCCCACCATCAGCCATGTCTTCAACTTCGGCTTGCCGATGAAGAGCGAAGACTATGTTCACCGCATTGGCCGCACCGGCCGCGCCGGTCGCGATGGCTTGGCGGTGACCTTTGCCGAATTCCGCGATCGTCGCAAGATACAGGACATCGAGTTCTACACCCGTCAGCCGATTGCAGCAGAAGTTATTCCTGGCCTGGAGCCCACCCAGCGCCCCGAGCGCAGCCGTGGCTTCGATGACCGTCGCGATGGCAAGCGTCACGGCGGTGGCCGTGGCAAGCCCTTCGGTGGCAATTTTGGCGGTGGTTTCAGTGGCGCACCGCGCGGCAATGCACCGCGTCAGGACGCTTTCCGTGGCGACAGTTCACGCGGCGACAACTTCCGCTCGGAAGGTCCCAAGCGCTCCGGCCCGATCCAGGTTCGCCCTGGCAAGCCGGCAGCCAACCGCAGCTTCAAGCCGCGCAGCCGTTGAGCGCGAGTTGCCTCACACCATGGGTGTGAGCGCGCCATCCATGGCGAGGATGGCCCCGGTCACATAGCTGGCCCGGGCCGACGCCAAAAACAAAACCGCATCTGCAATTTCGTTGGGCTGGGCAATCCGGCCCAGCGGGATGCGCGCATTGGCGCGTGCCAGGGCTTCTTCCGGCGTGATGCCTTGTTGGCGCGCATCGGTTGCCAGGCCTTCTTGCAGGCGATCGGTCAAAGTCAGGCCAGGGTTGACGGCATTCACCCGGATGCCTTGTGTGCCGTATGCGGCCGCCAGGCCGGCACTCACCAGCATGAGTGCCGCATTGGCTGCGCCCCCCGGCAAGTGAATCGGGCTGGCCACTTTGCCGCCTTGCCCCACCACGTTGACGATGCTGCCTGCACCTCGTTGTGCCATGCGTTTGATCAGCGGATCGATCATGTGGATGTAGCTGAAGTATTTGGCTTGCATGGCGTCCTGCCAGGCTTGCGGGGTCAACTCCGCCGCCGGCGTGCGCTTCGCGGCGCCCGCGGAATTCACCAGCACTTGGACAGCACCGCCCAAGGCCTCGGCTTCGTCCAGCGCACGCAGCGCTTGCGCAGCATCTCGCAAATCGGCAGACACCGTGTGCACATGACCCGCTGGTGCGTGCAGCGACTGCTTGGCGCGTTCCAGGTTGTGCGGGTCGCGAGACACCAGCGTGACGCGCGCGCCCTCGGCCAAAAAGGCTTGGGCACAGGCCAGGCCAATGCCTTTGCTGCCGCCAGTGATCAAAATATGGTGGTCATTGAGTTGCAGGTCCATGGGGTCTCCTCAAGCAGGTTACGATGCGGTTCAGTGAACGGATTCAACCATTGAAAACAAGGGGACTGTCGATGGTGCCTGAAAAACACAGTTTCGCGCTGCGTCTTTCTTGGCAAAACATGGCGCGCCGTGCCGTGGTGTGGTGCGGCTTGTGGGCGTGTGCTTCGGCTTGGGCCTGGAGCCAGCATGCTTTGGGGACTTGGCAATCTCTGCAAGGCATGCCCGAGTTGCAGGGGGTTCCCCCTGTCAAGGTGGAGTCCTTGGCCAGCTTTTTACGCACGCAAGGCCCAGCACTGGAGGCCGTCCTCTCTCAGCAAGAGCAGTTGTCGCGCGAGCGCCTGCGCAACTATCCGGCGCGACCAGAGGTGTTGGCCTACCGTTTTGATCCTTCCCTGGACGACGCTGCGCTGCGGCAGCGTTTTTTGCATGCTCTGAGGGTGAACCCCCAGATTCCTTTGCCTTTGTTTCTGCAGTTGCCGCCAGACCAAGCCGAAGCCACACGCCCCGTGCTGCCGGCATCGGCCGTCAGCACCTTGGCGCGTGACAACGGCCTGGAAGGCACCCGTTTTGTCAGACTCTCTGTGGGTGAGTGGGTGCCCGCCCTGGACGTCATTGCCACGGCCGCCGATGAGCCCGACTATGGGCTGGACCTGGGCCTGTGGGAAGACAACGGTACCGAACACGGCCGGCGCTATGGCTTTGGCAAGCAGCCTTTCGGCAACCCCGCCTTGGCGTTTTCAAGCCAGGCGCCGTTTCACATGGGCTTCTTCCATGAGTCGCCTGTGGTCTATGCCGCAGCGGGCTTTTTGCGTCGCACCTATCCCGAGTACCGCGTTCATCTGTGGCAGGCGCTCGCACGCCAAGCCATGAAGACCGGTCATGACTATTGGGCCTGGCGTTTTGCTGGCTGGGCTTTGCACTATGTGCAGGACCTGACCCAACCCTACCATGCGCGGGTGTTGCCGGGCGTCAGTGTTGTGCGCATGCTGGGCATCCAGGGGCTGGACCTGCTAGGGGTGTCAGCCCCCAAGAACAATGCTGTCACCCTGGTGTCCAACCGCCATCTGGCTTTGGAGAATTTCCAACGACATGCCATGCTGACACCCTGGCAAGAGGGTCAGCTGGACCATCCCATGCTGAAGGTGTATGCGGCTGATGCCCAAGATGCCGCCCGCTTGCCATGGTCGGAGATGAGTTTGCGCCATCACGTGGCCCAAGAGGCAGCGTCCTTGGCCGATGACATTGACGCCTTGCTGGCGCAGTCGTTGCCACCTCAATACGTGTCCGATCCGAATTTTGACTTTGGGGCGTCGTCGACCCCTGTGAATTTATTTGCGCTGGTGACCCAGCAGTCCCCTGTCGCGGCGCAGGCCCTGAGCCAGCGCCTGAACCGATTGTTCATCAACTTTGGCACGCATTCGCGCGCCTGGGTCCGTCAGTTGTACCGTCCTTGATTCATGGAGACACACATGCATCCCATCGTTCGCCGTCAAACTTTGTCCGATGTCTTGCGCCGCACCGCTTTGCGGGTGCCCACCAAGATGGCCATTCGCTGCGGCCAAACCGAATGGACTTATGCCCAGTTCGATGCCCTGGTGACGCGACTCGCGGCGGGCCTGGCGCGCCACGGCATTCACACCGCCGATCGGGTGGCCGTGCTGGCGCGCAACTCGCACGGCTTTGCAGCTTTGCGGTTTGCCCTGGCGCGCTTGGGGGCAGTGCTGGTGCCCATCAATTTCATGCTCAAGGCCGAAGAAGTGGCCTACATCCTGCGGCATGCAGGCGCCAAGACCCTGGCCACTGACTCGGGCTTGTCCGAGTTGGCGCGCGCTGCTGCGGCGCTCGACACCCAGGTGCAGCAGTTCATCTGGTTGCCCTCGGAAGATCCCAGCCAGGCCACTGCGGGCATGCTCGCTTTTGACGACCTCGCAGCCTGCACCGATGCCTTGCCCGATGTCAGTTTGGCCAGCAGCGATCTGGCGCAAATTGTTTACACCAGCGGCACCGAGTCCACACCCAAGGGCGCGATGCTTACACATGATGCGGTGCTGTGGCAGTATGTCAGCTGCGTGGTTGATGCCGAAATTGCTGCCGATGACCTGGCCTTGCATGCGCTGCCGCTTTACCACTGCGCGCAACTCGATGTGTTTTTTGGCCCCGCCATTTTTGTCGGCAGCAGCAACGTCATCACCTCCAAACCGGTGCCCGACCATTTACTGAGCTTGATGGAAACCTACAAGATCAGCAGTTTTTTTGCGCCACCTACGGTCTGGATTGCCTTGCTGCGCTCGCCCTTGTTCGATGCCGCCAAGCTCCAACATTTGGCCAAAGGGTATTACGGCGCCTCCATCATGCCGGTGGAAGTGCTGCGTGAGCTGGCCACGCGACTGCCCTCGGTGCGCCTGTGGAATCTTTACGGCCAAACCGAAATCGCGCCGCTGGCCACCATGCTCGGGCCGGACGACCAGTTGCGCAAGCCCGGCTCCTGCGGCCGTGCCGTGCTCAATGTGGAGACGCGCGTGGTAGACGATCAGATGCGGGATGTCGCGCCTGGCGAAGTGGGCGAAATCGTGCACCGTTCGCCCCACCTGATGCTGGGCTACTTTCATGACGATGAGCGCACCCGAAGCGCTTTCGAAGGCGATTGGTTCCACAGCGGCGACCTGGCCACCATCGACGAGGAAGGCTTCATCACAGTGGTGGACCGCAAGAAGGACATGATCAAGACCGGCGGCGAGAACGTTGCCAGCCGGGAGGTCGAGGAAATGATTTACCGCTTGCCCCAGGTCAGCGAAGTGGCGGTGATTGGCTTGCCCGATGCCAAATGGGTGGAAGCCGTCAGCGCCGTGATTGTGGTGAAAGCCGGCCAGACCCTGACCGAGCAAGAGGTGATCGCGCATTGCAACACCCACATGGCCAGCTTCAAAAGCCCCAAGCGTGTGTTCTTCACCGATGCACTGCCCAAAAACCCCAGCGGCAAATTGCTCAAGCGTGAGCTGCGCCTGGGCTATGCCGCGCAGGCCTGACGCACAGGAGAACCGATTTGGAAGTTTCTTTCAGCAAAGAAGTCGAGCAGCTGCGCATGGGTGCAGGCGAGACCTTTCATGGCGAAGGCATCCTGGCGATCACCAAGGCCTTGCTGCAATCGGGCGTTGCTTATGTGGGCGGCTACCAGGGCGCGCCGGTATCGCACTTGCTCGATGTGATGGTGCAGGCCAAGTCCTACATGGACGAGCTGGGCGTGCATGTGGAAGCGTGTGCCAACGAAGCCTCTGCGGCGGCCATGCTCGGGGCCTCGATCCATTACCCCTTGCGTGGGGCAGTGACCTGGAAATCCATTGTGGGCACCAATGTGGCGGCTGACGCACTCAGCAACCTGTCGTCGCCGGGCGTCAAAGGTGGCGTGTTGGTCGTGGTGGGTGAAGACTACGGCGAAGGTGCCTCCGTCATCCAGGAGCGGACCCATGCCTATGCGCTCAAGTCGGGCATGCTGTTGCTGGACCCGCGCCCTGACCTGACCCGCATGGTCGACATGGTGGAGCACGCCTTTCGCTTGTCGGAAGCGTCGAACATGCCAGCGCTGATGGAGTTGCGCATTCGCGCTTGCCATGTGCGGGGCAGTTTCGTGGCCAAAGACAACCAGGCCCCCGCCATCTCCACGCGGCAATTGATGACACAGCCGGCGCGCTTTGATTACAACCGCCTGGCCCATCCGCCAGTGACTTTCGGCCATGAAAAGCTGAAATACCAGGAACGCTTGCCCGCGGCACGCCGCTACATTGAAGCGCATGGCTTGAATGAACACTTTGCCGGCGAGCATGCCGACCTGGGCATCATTGTGCAAGGCGGCTTGTACAACACGCTGATTCGCGCGCTTCAGCAATTCGATTTGGCGGATGCCTTCGGCGACAGCAAAATTCCGCTGCTGGTCTTGAACGTCACCTCGCCACTGGTGCCTGAGCAGATCGCCAACTTCTGCCTGAACAAGCGCAGCGTGCTGGTGATGGAAGAAGGGCAGCCCGAATACATCGAGCAAGAAATTGCCACCTTGCTGCGCCGTCGCGACATTCAAACCCCTTTGCATGGCAAAGACTGGCTGCCGCAAGGCGGCGAATACACCGCAGAGGCCATGGCCCAGGGCTTGCAGGCCTGGAGTGAGCGTTACCTGCCGCAAACACCGGTGGCGGCGCAGGCGGCCCAATGGTTGCAAGACAACCGCGAGCGCCGCCTGAAGGTGGCCGAGCAATTGAAGGCCCGTGGCCAGACATTGCCGGCACGGCCACCGAGTTTTTGCATTGGCTGTCCGGAGCGCCCGGTGTTTTCGGCGATCAAGCTGGCGCAGCAAGCCATCGGCCCCTTGCATGTGTCGGCCGACATTGGCTGCCATGCGCTGGGCACCTTTGAGCCATTCTCCACGGGCCACACCATTTTGGGCTATGGCATGAGCCTGGCGAGTCGCGCGGGCGTGTCGCCGGCGATGCAGCAGCGGGTGCTGTCCATCATGGGCGATGGCGGCTTCTGGCACAACGGCTTGCTGACCGGCGTACAAAGCGCGCTCTTCAATGGCGACGATGCGGTGCTGTTGATTTTCAAGAACGGCTACACCTCGGCCACCGGCACCCAAGACATCATCTCCACGCCCGCAGACGCAGCCAAGCTGGCGGCGGCTGACAAACTGCAAAGCCTGGCCCACACCAACCAAACCATTGAGCGCACCTTGCAAGGCCTGGGCGTTCAATGGTTGCGCACCGTGCATACCTACGAAGTGGAAACCATGCGCGCCACTTTGCTGGACGCCTTCACCTCCGACTTCAAGGGCTTGAAGGTGATCGTGGCCGAGGGCGAATGCCAATTGGAGCGCCAACGCCGCATCAAGCCCTGGCTGGCGCAGTTGCTCAAAAAGGGCCAGCGCGTGCAGCGTGTCAAATACGGCGTGGATGAAGACGTTTGCAATGGCGACCACGCCTGCATCCGTTTGTCGGGCTGCCCGACCTTGACGCTGAAAGACAACCCCGACCCCTTGAAGGTCGACCCGGTAGCGACCGTGATTGAGGGTTGCGTGGGCTGTGGCCTGTGTGGCGCCAATGCCCACGCGGCCACTTTGTGCCCCTCGTTTTACCGGGCCGAAGTGGTGCAGAACGCCGGCCTTTGGGAGCGTTTGTTCGAGCGCCTGCGCAGCCGTTGGGTGCGTGCCCTGCAACCCACCTGAAAGCAGCTTCATGACCCAACCTATTTCCATTTTGTTGTGCGCCCTGGGCGGCGAGGGCGGTGGCGTGCTGACCGACTGGCTGGTGGATGCCGCGCGCCATGCCGGCTATCCGGTGCAAGCCACTTCCATTCCTGGTGTCGCGCAGCGCACCGGTGCAACCACGTATTACCTTGAAATTTTTCCCAAACTGCAATCCGAGTTGGGTGAGCGCCGCGTCGTCTTGGGGCTCAATCCCTTGCCGGGACGGCTGGACTTGCTGGTGTCTTCCGAACTTTTGGAGACGGCACGCCAAGTGGCGAATGGTCTGAGTTCTGCCCAGCGAACGCGCATCATCACCGCTGGCAACCGGGTGCTCACCACCCAGGAAAAGATGCAGATGGGCGATGGCCGGCTCGACGAGGCCAGCTTGCTGCAGGTGGTGCAACAACAAGGCCAAGCCTGCCACGTGCTGGACATGGCGGGCATGACGCGCGAGGCCGGCACGGTGGTCAGCGCCGTCATGTTGGGCAGCCTTGCGGCGTGCGGCGCCTTGCCCATGCATCGCAGCGACTACGAGGCCGTGATTGGCGCGGCCAGTGCCAGCCAACAAGCCAGCTTGCGAGGCTTTGCCCTGGGCTGGGAGGCAGTGCAAGCGCAGCGCACACAAGCGCAGTTCCTGGCCGACTTGTTGCCTGAAAAAGCCTCAGCGCCAGCGTCTCCCGCGTTGCCTGAAGCTTGGCAGCGCGAATTTCCCAGCGCCATGCATGAAGTGCTGGGCCATGCGCGCGCGCGCTTGCTGGACTACCAGGATCAGGCTTATGTCGACCTTTACCGCCAACGCTTGCGACAAGTGTTGTTGTCGGAACAGCAGGCTGCACCTGCCGAATGCACCGCCACACAAGAGGTGGCCCGCTGGCTGGCCCTGTGGATGGCGTTTGACGACATCGTGCGCGTGGCAGATTTGAAAAGCCGTTCGCAACGTTTGGCACGCGTGCGCCAAGAGGTGAAAGCGCAAGACGACGACCTGCTGCGTGTCTACGACCACTTCAAGCCCGGCTTGCCGGAGTTCGCTGCGCTGTTGCCCCCCGCTTGGGCGCAGCGCCTGTTGCAATGGGAACAGCGCCGCCTGGCGCGCGGCTTGCCGGCCAAATCCTGGCCCTTGAAAATCGGCACGCACAGTGTGACTGGCATGCTGATGCTGCGCCTGCTGGCAAGTTTGCGCCGCGTCCGTCGCTGGGGCAGCCGCTATGCCCAAGAGCAAACTTTGATCGACCATTGGCTGGCGGCTGTTCAGGCTGGCTTGCAGCAAGGCCACGCCTTGGGTTTGGAAATGGCGCGCAGTGGCCGCTTGATCAAAGGCTATGGCAGCACGCAAGAGCGTGGGCGTGACAACCTGTTGCACATTCTTCAGCACCTGGGCAGCGCTAGTACAACAACATCGCCCGAGGCGCGTGCCCGCGCCATACAGCAAGCCCGCGAGGCCGCGCTCAAAGATGAAGCGGGCGCCGCATTGGATCAGGTGCTGCATGCGCATGGCGCGCCCGCACGGCCTGCCAAGGTTCAGCCCATTTTGTGGGCGGGACGACGCCCCCGTGGGCTCACACTCTAAGGAGAATCCGCTATGAATTCACTTGAACTGCGCCGACGCGCCATGCTGGGATTGACGTCCGGCTTACTCGGCCTGATGTCCATGATGCCCTTGGCAGCGCATGCGGCCTTTCCAGACAAGCCCATCAAAATCCTGGTGCCCTGGCCACCGGGCGGCGCCACCGACCAGGTGGCACGCATTCTGGTGCAGCCGCTGACCCAGGCCCTGGGTGTCTCGGTGTTCGTTGAAAACAAAGGCGGGGCGGGCGGGAACATCGGGACCCAGGCCTTCATCAAGGAAAAGGCCGATGGCCACACTTTGCTGTTGGCTACAAGTTCCACCAACGCGGCCGGCGTGCACCTCTATGCCAATCAGGGGTTTGACCCGGTCAAGGATTTCACGCCTGTCATCTTGCTGTGCAATATTCCCAACATCATGGCGGTGCCGGCCAACTCCCCCTGGAACACCCTGGGCGAGTTGATGGCAGCGGCCAAGAAAACACCGGGCAAATACACCTATGGCTCGGCCGGCATTGGCTCCTCGCAGCACTTGGCGGGCGCGCAGTTCAAGATAGCGACGGGGCTGGACATTAGCCATGTCCCCTACAAAGGCAGCGGGCCAGCGGCCGTTGACTTGATGGCCGGACACATCGACATGATGATTGACACCGGTTCGCTGTCCAATATTGCGGGTGGCAAGTTGAAAGCGCTGGCCGTGGCTTCCAGGAAACGCATTGCAGCCTTGCCTCAGGTGCCAACGATGGAAGAGGCGGGCGTGCCGGTGCTGGCCTCTGCCTGGTACGGCATCATGTTGCCTGCCAACGCGCCCTCCGATGTGGTGGAGCGGCTTAACAAAGAAATTGCCAAAGTGCTCAACGACCCGGACATTCGCACACGCTTGCAAAATGTGGGCGCCGAGATAGGTGGCGGCTCTGCTGCCGAGTTCTCGCGTTTTGTGCTGACCGAGATCAAGCGCTACGAGGGCCTGGTCAAAATGTCGGGCGCCCCGAAAGAATAAGCGCGAGGACGGCGCAAGGGTCAGTAGGATTTTGGGAGGCCCAGGACTTTTTCTGCAATGAAACACAGAATGAGTTGCGGGCTGACGGGTGCGAGTCGCGGAATCCAGGCCTCGCGCAGGTAGCGCTCGACGTGGTATTCCTTGGCGTACCCCATGCCGCCGTGCGTCAGGATGGCGTTCTCGCAGGCGTGGTAGCAGGCTTCGGCCGCGAGGTACTTGGCACTGTTGGCTTCTGCGCCACAGGCTTGGTTTGCGTCGTACAAGGAAGCAGCTTTGTAGACCATCAAATGCGCAGCCTCCAATTCCATCCACGACTTCGCCAAGGGGTGCTGGATGCCTTGGTTCATGCCAATGGGCCGCCCGAACACTTCACGTTCTTGCGCATAGTTGGCCGCGCGCTTCAAAGCAGCGCGCCCCAGGCCTACCGCCTCGGCCGCAATCAGGATGCGCTCGGGGTTGAGGCCGTGCAGGATGTACTCGAAGCCCCGGCCTTCTTCGCCAATGCGGTCTTCCACAGGAATCCGCAAGTCGTCAATGAAGAGTTGGTTGGAGTCGACGCTCTTGCGCCCCATCTTTTCGATCTCGTGCACTTCGATTCGGCTACGGTCGAAGTCGGTGTAGAACAGGCTCAGCCCATGGGTGCCCTTGGCGTCTTCCAGAGGCGTGGTGCGGGCCAGCAGCAATATTTTGTTGGCCACTTGCGCGGTGGAAATCCAGACTTTCTGTCCCGTCACCCGGTAATGGTCGCCATGGCGTTCGGCGCGGGTGCGCAACTTCAGGGTGTTCAAGCCGGTGTTGGGCTCAGTGACGCCAAAGCAGGCGCGGTCCAGTCCTTGAATCAGGCGCGGTAGCCAGCGCTGCTGTTGTTCGGGCGTGCCAAACACCACCACAGGGTGCAATCCAAAAATGTTCATGTGCACCGCTGACGCACCCGACAAGCCCGCACCTGTGGCTGCAATGGTGTGCATCATCAATGCCGCCTCGGTGATGCCCAGGCCTGCGCCACCGTAGGCCTCAGGCATCGCAATGCCCAACCAGCCGGCATCGGCCAGCGCGCGGTGAAACTCATCCGGAAAACCACCCTCGCGGTCTTTGCGCAACCAGTAGTCTGCATCGAAAGGCTCGCACACACGCTCGATGGCGTCGCGCAGCTGCTCCTGGTCCCTGGACAGTGAAAAGTCCATGCTCAGGCACCCGCTGCCGGGCGAATCACGTTCTGGGGGTTTTCGCCGTAGGGGGGGCTGTAAATCACCAGCAATTTCACGGGGGTGTCGCTGGTCACGCTGAAGGTATGAAACACGTCCGCCGGGAAAAAGCACATGTCGCCTGGCGCCATGTCAAAGGCTTGCTCGCCCACGGTCACATGGGCTGTGCCTTCCAGCAAATAGCAGGACTGCTCAATGCCAGGGTGGGCATGGGGCAGCGCGCCACCGCCCTTGGAGAGGGTGCCCAGCAGCACTTCCATTTGCTTGGCGCCGACGGTCTCCGGGCCGATCAAGCGCTGGTTGCTGGTGTGATGGTGGTTGGCAGGCTGGTAAGCTGCAACGTTCTCACTGCGTACCAGGTAAGAAGGTGTCGTCATGGTCATTCAGGTTTGATGCCGGCTTGGCGAATCAGGGTGGTCCAGTTGACCAATTGGTCACTGACATACTTGGCAAATTCGTCGGGTGTTTTG
>VERE01000071.1 GCA_018882835.1 Limnohabitans sp. | reverse complement strand
ACGTTGCACCACGCGGAGTGGTAGTTCAGCTGGTTAGAATACCGGCCTGTCACGCCGGGGGTCGCGGGTTCGAGCCCCGTCCACTCCGCCACCCTTCAAAAAAACGCGCCTATGGCGCGTTTTTTTATGTGGGCATGGGGTCAGGTCTTGAGTTTTGCCTATTTTCTGTGGATAACTTATGCGTTAGCCAGGAGTTGTAGTTATCCACAGAAAATAGGCAAAACTCAAGACCTGACCCCATCCACCGACCTGATCGCCCCTTACACTTCGCAAATGGACAAAGCAGTACATTCCGCGAAAAAAGCCAAGCGAACGCCAACGCGCACCAATGATCCCGAGCGCACGATGGCTGGAATCATGGAGGTGGCGACCGCCGAGTTTGCTGCCAAGGGTCTGGCGGGTGCGCGCATTGATGCCATAGCCGATGCCACGCACACCAGCAAGCGCATGATCTATTACTACTTCGGCAGCAAGGAAGGCTTGTACCTTGCGGTGCTGGAGGAGTCGTACCGGCGCATGCGTCAGATTGAAGCAGACTTGCACCTGTCGGATTTGCCACCCGAGGAAGCTTTGGCCAAACTGGTGGGCTTCACATTTGACAGGCACCACAGCAACCAGGACTTCATTCGACTGGTGATGTCGGAGAACATGCAGCGGGGCAAGTACCTGGAGCAGAGCAAAGTCATCCAGGGCCTGAACGTCTCGGTGATTCAATCGATTCGCGAGTTGTACGAACGCGGTGTGGCGCAAGGGGTGTTCCGACCTGGGCTGGACCCGATCGATATCCATGAATCGATCTCTGCGTTGGCTTTTTTCAATGTATCCAACCGCTACACCTTTGACCTGATTTTCAAGCGCGATGGCCACGACCGGCAAACCTTGGCTTCCCGGCGTGCCAATGTGATTGACATGGTCCTTCGCTTCGCCAAACATTCATAAAGTGCATAACTGCTAGTAGGGTATTCATTTGAATTCCTAGGGTTTTTACTTATACGAATGAAACTAACTGTTTTGTACATTTTGCTCTGACAACCAACTCATAAGGATGCCGGTCATGTTGAACCGATTCATTGATGGTTATTGCCGCTTCATTACATTTCTGATCGTTGGCGCTTTGGCGCTGATGGTGGTGTTGGTGTTCGGCAACGTGGTGCTTCGCTATGGCTTCAACTCGGGCATCACGGTCTCGGAAGAGCTGTCACGCTGGCTGTTTGTGTGGGTGACATTTTTAGGGGCTGTTGTGGCGCTGAATGAGCGCACCCATCTGGGCTCGGACATGCTGGTCAGTCGACTGTCGGTCACTGGCAAGAAGGTATGTCTGTTTTTGACGCATGTCTTGATGCTCTTCATTTGCTGGCTTTTGTTCAAAGGCTCGCTGGATCAGGTGATGGTGAACATCGAGTCGTCGAGTGCGGCCATGGAAGTGCCGATGTCCATCTTTTACGCCAGCGGCATGGTGTGTGCAGTTTCCAGTGCGGTGATCTTGCTGACGCATTTGTTGCGACTGGTGCGAGGTGAGCTTAGTGAAGAAGAGCTGATTGGCATCCGCGAGTCCGAAGATGAGCCTCTGGACCTGTCCAAGTCGCAGCATTAACGAGTCAGACAGACACCATGACCATTGCAGTATTTCTCACTTCCCTTTTGGCCGCCATGCTGTTGGGTGTGCCAATTGCATACTCGTTGTTGCTGTGCGGTGCCGCCCTGATGTGGCATCTGAACATGTTCGACGCGCAAATTTTGGCGCAAAACATCATCGAGGGTTCCAACAGTTTTCCGTTATTGGCCGTGCCATTCTTCATGTTGGCAGGAGAAGTGATGAACACCGGTGGTTTGTCGCGGCGAATTGTGAATTTCGCGCTGGCCTTGGTGGGCCATGTGCGAGGTGGTCTGGGCTACGTGACCATCATTGCTGCCTGTATTTTGTCGGCACTCTCGGGCTCGGCGGTGGCCGATGCGGCCGCGCTGACAGCCTTGTTGCTGCCGATGATGGTGCGCGCTGGGCATGACAAGGCGCGCAGCGGAGGCTTGATCGCTGCCTGTGGCGTGATCGGCCCGATCATCCCGCCGTCGATTGGTTTTGTGATTTTTGGCGTGGCCGCCAACGTGTCGGTCACCAAGCTTTTCCTGGCGGGTATTTTTCCCGGCATCTGGCTGGCACTGGGCTTGTGGCTAACCTGGTGGTGGACGACCCGCAAGGAGAAACTGGAAACACCGCCGCGCCGTTCTTCCGCTGAAGTTTTTCAGGCCTTGCGTGAGGCGGGTTGGGCGCTGACCTTGCCTTTGATCATCATTGTGGGCTTGCGCATGGGCGTGTTCACGCCGACCGAGGCGGCTGTGGTGGCCGCGGTGTTTGCCATGTTTGTGGCGGGCGTGATTTACCGCGAGTTGACTTGGTCTCAGCTTTATCAAACTTTTGAGGCGGCGGCGAAAACCACGGCGGTGGTGATGTTCCTTGTGGCTGCGGCCATGGTGTCGGCTTGGCTGATCACCGTGGCGCAGTTGCCAGCGCAAGTGGTGCAGTTGCTCAGCCCGTTGCTCGACAGCCCGACGCTCTTGATGTTCGCCATCATGGCCTTGGTGATTGTTGTGGGAACGGCGATGGACATGACGCCCACCATTCTGATTCTGACGCCGGTGCTCATGCCCTTGGTCAAGGCCGCTGGCATTGACCCGGTTTATTTCGGCGTGATGTTCATCATCAACAACTCGATCGGCTTGGTGACCCCGCCTGTGGGCACGGTGCTGAATGCCGTGGCGGGAGTTGGCCGCATGAAGATGGACGATGTCACCCGCGGCGTGATGCCCTTCATGATCGTGCAGTTCGCGGTCATGTTCCTGATGGTTCTGTTCCCGCAACTGGTGATGTGGCCTGCCAAGTTGTTGTACTGATGTTTTCAAACTCTCGGCGTGCTTTGTACGCCATGCCGGGATACTTTTTTTCTGCGTACTGAACTTATCTTTGGATGGAGACAAGCATGAAGCGTTTGATGATCAAATCGGTTTTGGCTCTGGCAGCCGTGGCTTCCGTGGGCATGGTCAGTGCTCAGGAACGGACCCTCAAGATGGGCCTGAACGGTCCCGAAGGCCATCCCGCTGTGGCTGGCATGAAGAAATTCGCAGAGACCGTGGCGGCCAAATCCGGTGGCAAGATCAAGGTCAACTTGTTCCTCAACGGTAGCTTGGGCAGTGACCAGGCTGTGGTGTCTGCGCTGAAGGGCGGCACGATTGAGTTGGCCGTGATGAACTCTGGCATTTTGGCCAGCGAAGCCAAAGAGTTGGCGATTTTCGATTTCCCGTTCTTGTTCGCGAACGAGAAAGAGTCAGACGCCATCGTTGACGGCCCGGTGGGCAAGAAGATGCACGCGCTGCTTGAAGCCAAGGGCTTGATTGGCCTGTCTTACTGGGAACTCGGCTACCGCCAGATCACCAACAGCAAGCGCGCTGTCAACAAAGTGGAAGACCTCGAAGGCCTGAAACTGCGCGTCATCCCTAACCCGATCAACATCGACTGGGTCAAGGCTTTGAACGCCAACCCCACCCCCATGCCTTTCCCCGAGGTGTACGGTGGCTTGGAGCAAAAAGCCATTGACGGTCAAGAGAACCCCATCTCGGTGATCGCTGCCAACAAGTTCTGGGAAGTGCAAAAGCACATCGTGCTGAGCAACCACCAGTACAACCCCCAGTCAGTGATCATGAGCAAGAAGGTGTGGGACTCGCTGACGCCTGCCGAGCGCAAGCTGATTGACGATGCCGCCGATGAAGCCGCCAAAACGCAACGCACCGAGTCCCGCGCCGCCGTGGCTGCCAACCTCGAATTGCTGAAGAAAAACGGCATGACCGTGACCCAACTGCCCCCGGCAGAGGTGACCAAGCTGCGCGAAAAAATGAAGCCCGTGATCGCCAAATACTCCGCCAACGTGGGTGACGCCACCGTCAACGAGATGATGGCCGAACTCGCCAAACTGCGTAAGTAAGAAGAAAAGCAAAAAGGGGGTCAGGTCTTGAGTTTTGCCTTTTTTCTGTGGATAACTCAAGTGGTTCGCCGGCTTGTGTAGTTATCCACAGAAAAAAGGCAAAACTCAAGACCTGACCCCATCCCCTCACCCCCTATCAAAGGAGTAGCTTATGAAAATCGTCATGCTGCACGGCATTAACCACAACATGTTTGGCAAGCGCGATCCGAAGCAATACGGGACGATCACGCTGGATCAGATCAATGACAGTTTGCATCAGCTTGGCAAGGAGCTGGGTGTGTCGGTGGAGTGTTTCCAGACCAACAGTGAAGGCGAGATGTCGGAGCGCATTCACAAGGCTTATTTTGACAATGTGGACGCGGTGCTGATCAATGCCGGCGCCTGGACGCATTACAGCTATGGCATCCGTGATGCCTTGGCGATTTTGACTTGCCCCATTGTGGAGTTGCACATGTCCAACATCCATGCACGGGAAGCGTTCCGCCATGTGTCGGTGTTTGCCGAAATCGTCACCGGACAAATTTGTGGCTTTGGTGCAGACAGTTACCTGCTAGCGCTGCGCGCTGCGGTCAACGCCGCCAAGGCCAAGTGAGCGAACTGAAGCAACTCCGATTGACGCAGAGGCCCAGGAGCATTGATTGATCACCGGACACACTGAAATCATCGCGCACATCGGGTATCCCACCCACAGCTTCAAGGCGCCGATGATCTACAACCCCTATTTCGACAGCGCCAACATCGATGCCATCGTGGTTCCCATGGGCTGCAAGGTCGAGGACTATCCTGTTTTCCTGAAATCGGTTTTCAACTTGGCGAACATTCGTGGCGCCTTGATCACCATGCCTCACAAGGTCACCACGGTGAGCTTGCTCGACGAGGTAAGTGCGGCGGTGAAGGTGGCGGGGGCCTGCAACGCGGTCAAGCGTTTGCCCGACGGCCGCCTGGTCGGGGACATGTTTGATGGTGAAGGCTTTGTGCGCGGCGTGCTGCGCAAGGGTCTGAAGCTGCAAGGCGCACGTGTGTTGGTGGTGGGCAGTGGCGGTGTAGGCTGCGCCATCGCGGCGTCATTGGCCGGCGCCGGGATTGCTGCCATCACGTTGTATGACGTCAACGAAGCGTCGGCCAAAGCTTTGGGCGGCCGCCTGAAAGAGCACCATTCGCGCATCGAAGTGCAAACCGGTTCGAACGACCCGCAGGGCTATGACCTGGTGGTAAATGCGACCCCCATGGGCATGAATGCGGGCGATCCTTTGCCAATCGACATGGACCGCGTGTCGTCCAACACTTTCATTGGCGAAGTGGTGATGAAGACCGAGGTCACGCCTTTCCTGGCGGCGGCACGCGCCAAAGGCTGCGCGACCCAGGTGGGCACCGACATGCTGTTCGAGCAGATTCCGGCTTACCTGGAATTCTTCGGATTCCCCACCACCACTGCGGAAAACCTGCGGGCACTGGCCACGCTGAAATACTGAAACCAAGCCGAAGCCATTGCAGCCTCCGGTATCATTGCGGTTTTGCCCATGTCGGGCCATGTAGAGGAACACCATGTACAAAAACCTCAAGGCCGCAGGCGTGGCCTTTTCTTTTTGGCTCTCCCTGTCCACCTTCGCCCAAACGCCGCCCCTCAAGGTCGGTTTTGTGTATGTTGCCCCTTTGACCGAAACCGGTTGGGTGCGCCAACACGAAGAAGGACGCAAGGCGGTCGAGGCCTCATTGAACAGCCCAGGAGCGGCGCCCAAGGTGCAGACCACCTATGTTGAAAACGTGGCCGAAGGCCCCGATGCCGAGCGTGTCATTCGCGACTTGGCACGCCAGGGCCACCGGCTGATTTTCACGCCCAGTTTTGGCTACATGGAACCTACGCTGAAAGTAGCGGCCGAGTTTCCCGAGGTGAAGTTCGAGTCCATCACCGGCTACAAGCGCAGTGCCAATGTGGCGACCGCCAACGCCCGCTATTACGAGGGTCGCTACCTGGCCGGCATTGCCGCCGGTCGCATGACCCAAACCAGGGTGGCCGGATATGTGGCGGGCTTTCCGATTCCTGAGGTGCTGCAAGGCATCAATGCCTTCACGCTGGGCTTGCGCTCGGTGAACCCGCAGGCTGAAGTGCGTGTCATTTGGCTCAACGCCTGGTTTGACCCTCCGCGGGAACGCGAAGCCGCCATCACGCTGTTCAATCAGAATGCCGATGTGGTCGCCTTCCACACCGGTTCCAATGCCGTGATGGTCGCGGCGCAAGAGCGTGGCAAATTTGCTATCGGCTACCACTCTGACATGCGCAAGGTGGCGCCCGACGCCCAACTGCTGACCGTGACCCACCAATGGGGTGCTTATTACAGCCGACGCGCCCGCGAGGTGTTGGAAGGGCGCTGGGCTTCGGGTGATGTCTGGGGTGGGGTGCGCGAGGGCATGGTGCGGGTGGAAGGCTTTGGCAGCAAGGTGCCCAAGGCGGTGCAAGACGAGGTGCTGCAGCGCCAAAAAGAGCTGGCAGCAGGGCAGTTGCAACCCTTCACCGGTCCGATGTCGGACAATGAAGGGCGACAAGTTCTGGCGCCTGGCAAAAAGTTGACCGATCCAGAAATTCTCGGTATGAATTACCTGGTGCAAGGCGTCGTGACCAAGCCCTAGTGCTCTTAGAATGCCAGCATGAGCATCAAATCTGACAAATGGATTCGGCGCATGGCCGAGCAGCACGGCATGATCGAACCCTTCGAACCCGGCCAGGTACGCCAGCGCGACGGGCACAAGATCGTCAGCTACGGCACCAGCAGCTACGGTTATGACATTCGGTGCGCGCCCGAGTTCAAGGTGTTCACCAACATTCACAGCACGGTGGTCGACCCCAAGAACTTTGATGAAAAGAGCTTTGTCGACATCGAGTCCGATGTGTGCATCATTCCGCCCAACAGCTTTGCGCTGGCCCGCACGGTGGAATACTTTCGCATTCCCCGCAATGTGCTGACCATTTGCCTGGGCAAGAGCACCTATGCGCGGTGCGGCATCATCGTCAACGTGACCCCGTTCGAGCCGGAGTGGGAGGGCTATGTGACGCTGGAGTTCAGCAACACCACCCCGTTGCCCGCCAAAATTTATGCTGGCGAGGGCTGCGCACAGGTGCTGTTCTTCGAGAGCGACGAGGTTTGCGAGACCAGCTACAAAGACCGCGGTGGCAAATACCAGGGTCAGGTGGGCGTGACCCTGCCCAAAACCTGAAAACAACGGTTCGGCGCGCTTTGTTTGGGCTGTCGCAGCAAGAGTGCGACAATAGGACCCTGACATGAGTTCCTTTTCAAATTTGCAGCTGGCCCCCGCGCTGGCACGTGCCGTAGCCGAAATGGGCTACGAGTCGATGACCCCCATCCAGGCCCAAGCCATCCCCGTGGTGCTGACCGGCCAGGACGTGATGGGTGCCGCCCAGACCGGCACCGGCAAAACCGCTGCCTTCTCCTTGCCGCTGCTTCAGCGTTTGCTCAAGCACGAAAACCCCTCGACCTCGCCGGCGCGCCACCCTGTTCGCGCCCTGGTGTTGTTGCCCACCCGTGAGCTGGCCGACCAGGTTGCCCAGCAAGTCAAGCTGTATGCCAAGTACACCCAGTTGCGCAGTGCCGTGGTGTTCGGTGGCATGGACATGAAGCCCCAGACCCTGGAGCTCAAACGTGGCGTTGAAGTGCTGGTGGCCACCCCGGGTCGTTTGCTGGACCACATCGAAGCCAAAAACGTGGTGCTCAACCAGGTGGAATACGTGGTGCTGGACGAAGCCGATCGCATGCTTGACATTGGCTTCTTGCCCGATTTGCAGCGCATTCTGAGCTTCTTGCCCAAGCAGCGAACCACCTTGCTGTTCTCGGCCACTTTCTCGCCCGAGATCAAGCGCCTGGCGGGCAGCTATTTGCAAAACCCGATCACGATCGAGGTGGCGCGTCCCAATGAAACCGCCTCGACGGTCAGCCAGCATTTCTACAGCGTGAATGACGACGACAAGCGTCGCGCGCTGAAGCAACTGGTCAAAGAAAATGGCATCACCCAAGCGTTTGTGTTTGTGAACAGCAAGCTTGGTTGTGCCCGCCTGGCCCGCTCTCTGGAGCGCGATGGCCTGAAAACCACCGCATTGCACGGCGACAAGAGCCAGGACGAACGCCTCAAGGCACTCGACGCCTTCAAGCGCGGCGAAGTCGATTTGCTGGTTTGCACCGATGTGGCTGCACGCGGCCTGGACATCAAGGACGTGCCCGCGGTGTTCAACTTCGATGTGCCCTTCAACGCCGAAGACTATGTGCACCGCATTGGCCGCACTGGCCGTGCCGGCGCATCCGGGCTGGCCATCAGCTTTGTGTCGGGCAGTGATCAGCGATTGGTGGCCGACATCGAGAAGTTGATCAAGAAAAAAGTTGAGCTCGAAGCCGTGGAGTATGAGGAAGACCGCCCCCGTGGCCGCATCAACACCGGCCGTCGCGCCTGGGGCGAAGATGATCCGCGCGACGTGCTGGACGCGCCGACCGAGCATCGTCCGGCAGAGCGTGAACGGGAAGGCCGAAGCGCCAGTCGCTACGCGCCCCGCCACAGCGCGCCTAAGGACCCTTTCTTCGACAAGCCCTACGAACCCGGGGAAGCATCAGAAGAAAAGCCCAGTTGGGAAGTCTCGGCACGCCCCACGGCGCGGGCGATTTCCAGCAACATCAAGCCCAAGCGCAAAGTCGCGGCTTTGTTCAAAACGCAAGAGCCGGCTTAAGCGGCTGGCTCTTCAATCCAGGCACCTTGCTGCACGGCATCTACGCCCGTGCCGGGTGTCCAGCGCAGCGCGGACAGGCTGCGACCCCAGACACAGCCGGTGTCCAAGCAAACCACATTGGAGCGCCACAGGCCGCCCGCTGTGGACCAATGACCGAAGGCGACCATCACCTCTGCAGTCTGGCGGTTCGGCACGTCAAACCAGGGCATGTAACCCTCCGGTGCGGCGTCCAGCCCTTCCTTGGCTTGGAACTCCATCTGGCCTTGCGGCGTGCAAAAGCGCAGCCGCGTCAGGGCGTTGACGATCACCCGCAAGCGATCCATGCCTTGCAAACCGTCATGCCACCGATCGGGTAAGTTGCCGTACATCTCGGTGAGGAACTGGCCGCGCTGCGGGCTTTTGAGCACCGCGCTGACTTCACTGGCCAGTTGCAGGGTTTGCTCTGCGTGCCATTGCGGCAACACACCGGCATGCACCATCAGGCATTGGCCATGGCGCAGGGCCAGGGGTTGCTGCGACAGCCAGTCGAGCAGGGCGCGGCGGTCAGGTGCGTCCAGAATGTCTTGCACGGTGTCGCCGGCTTTCAGCGGGCGAATGCCCAGGTCGACTGACAGCAGGTGCAAGTCGTGGTTGCCCAGCAAAGACTTGGCGCTGTCGCCATAGCTCATCAAGCGTCGCAAGACGGCGGCGTTGGCTGGCCCGCGGTTGACCAAATCGCCGAGCAAGTACAGCGTGTCTCGGCTGGGAGAGTAGTCGATGCGCTGAAGCAGGCGGCCCAAGGCATCGTCACAGCCCTGGATATCGCCAATCAAGTAAAGTGCCATGTGTGAATTGTCCCATTGCCATGATTTAATGTGTCATCCATGGATTTGTTGCTGATTGTTTTGCTGACGCTGCTCAACGGCGTGTTTGCGATGTCCGAGATGGCCTTGGCATCCAGCCGCAAGGCGCGCCTCACGGCTTTTGAAGAGGCCGGCGACAGGGGGGCCATTGTGGCGCTGCGCTTGATGGCGCAGCCCACCCAGTTTTTGTCGACCGTGCAAATTGGCATCACCTCGATTGGCGTGCTCAACGGCATTGTGGGCGAAGCGGCCTTCAGCGACTCGCTCTCGCGCTGGCTGCAGGTGCAGGGCCTGAGTGCCTCGGTCGCTGGCATCATGGCCACGGCGGTGGTGGTGTCGCTCATCACTTGTATCACCATTGTGTTTGGCGAGCTGGTGCCCAAGCGTATCGGGCAGTTGTATCCCGAAACGGTGGCACGCTGGGTGGCGCCCACCATGCACCTGCTGGCACAGGTGGCACGCCCCTTGGTGGTGTCATTGTCATGGGCCACTGCAGCCGTCTTGCAGTTGATTCGCATCAACACACGCCACGCACACACTGTGACCGAAGAAGAAATTCGCGCCAGTCTCAGCGAAGGCGTGGATGCAGGCGTCATTGAAAAACAAGAACACCAGATGGTCCAAAATGTTTTTCACCTGGACGATCGTCCGCTCACTTCCATCATGGTGCCGCGCTCCGAGGTGGTGTGGCTGGATCAAACGCTGACCGTGCGCGAGGCGCTGGCACAGGTGGCTGGCCACGCGTCCCACTCCTGGTACCCGGTGTGTCGGGGCAGTCTGGACGATGTGGCCGGGGTGGTCAGTTTGGGTCAAATGGTCCATCACCTCACGCCCGAGGATGCAATTGAAACCTTGATGGTCACAGCGGCCTTCGTGCCCGAAACCCTGAGTGGCCTGGATTTGCTCGAGCAATTCCGCCGCCCCGATGCCCACCAGGCCGCACGCACCGGCGCCTCCGGGCGCATGGTGCTGGTGGTGGATGAATACGGTGTCGTGCAAGGCCTGATGACGCCACGCGATTTGCTGGAGGCCATCACGGGTGAATGGCTGGCCGCCACGCGCCATGACGAGGCGTGGGCCACCCCCCGCGAAGATGGCAGCTGGTTGCTGGATGGCACCATGCCCATCAACGAGTTCAAGTCACGCTTGGAGATTCTCGACGACCTGCCGGAAGAAGAGCGTGGCCGCTACAACACCCTTGCCGGTTTGATCCTCTCCATGCTGGGGCATTTGCCGCAGCGCGGTGAGCGGGTGGAGTGCCATGGCTGGCAGTTGGAAGTGCAAACGCTGGATGGGCGGCGCATCGACCAGGTCCAGGCGCGGCGCACGCCAACATCCGTCGCCTGAGTTTTTGCGTCTGTCACCGAGGTTCCAGGCCTACGGGAAAAAACTCATGGTGGGTGGTTTGAAACGTGACTAAATTGTGGTTGAGGTTCTCGCAGAAGACATCACCCTTTTTCGTTTCAATCGAGGAGACATTCATGGCTGTTTTTTCCCACTCCAAGCGAACCCTTGTCACAGCGCTGGCGGCGGTTGGCGTTTGGGCCAGCGTGCTGCCGGCCCAGGCCCAGCAAGCCCCCATCAAAATTGGCCTGACCACGGCGGTTCAGTTGCAAGTGGGTCGCGACACGCAAGAGGCGGCCAAGATTGCCATCGATGAAATCAACGCCAAGGGCGGCGTGATGGGGCGCAAGCTGTCTTATGTGGTGGCCGACGAAACGGAAAACCCCGAGGTGGGCATCAATGCCATCAAGAAGCTGACCGCCGATGAAAAAGTGGACGTCATTGTGGGCGGCTACACCAGCGGCGTGACGCTGGCGCAATTGCCGCATATTTCCTCCGCCAAAACCATTTACCTTGGCGTGGGTGCTGCGTCGCCCGCCATCACCGCCAAGGTGAAGCAAGACTACGACAACTACAAATACATTTTCCGCACCGGCCCCATCAACGCTGCGCACCAAGCCCGTGGCCTGGTCGGCTGGATCTCGGGCCACCTGATTGGCGAGTTGGGCCTGAAGAAAATTGCCATCATTGGCGAAAATGCCAAATGGGTGCAAGACTTGGTGCCCGTGCTCAAGAAGGGCGCGGTCGATGTTGGCGCCGATGTGCGCATGACCGAATTCTTTGACACCACCACCTCCGACTTCTCGCCCTTGCTATCAAAAATTCGCGGCAGCGGTGCCGAATTCCTGGTGGTCATTTTGTCGCATGCCTCCAGCGACGTGTTTGCCAAGCAATGGTATGACGCCCGCTTCCCCATGCCTTTTGGCGGCATTGACGTGAAAGCCATGGACGGTGACTTCTTTGAACGTGTCGGTGGCAAGGCCATCAGCGAGATTGCCGCCAACTTTGCCGTGCGTGCCCCCCTGACTGCCAAGACCATTCCCTTCTTTGACGAGTTCAAGAAGCGCACGGGCCGCGTGCCGGTGTACACCGCGTTCGGCACCTATGACTCGATTCACGCTTATGCCCAGGCCATCGAGCGAGCCAAGAGCTTTGACACCAATGCCATCATCAAAGAGCTGGAGAAGACCAGCATGGTGGGCATCTCGGGCCAAATTGAGTATGACGAAAACCACGACGTCAAAGCCGGTGGCAAGTACATCAACTTCCTGTTTGCCCAATGGCAACCCAAGGGCGAGCGTGTCGTGGTGTGGCCCAAAGAGCTGCGCAACGGCAACATGATCATGCCGCCCTGGCTCACCAAGTAAGCCTGCCTGAACCCTTTCATCATTGGTCTTCGACAGAAGGCGGGGGATACGTGTGCTTGAAATCCTGATCTTCGGTGCTGTCACCAGTGCCATCTACGCCATGCTTGCGGTGGGCTTCACCCTGATTTTTGGGGTGGCCCGCATTCTCAACCTGGCGCATGGCTCTTTTTACGCCCTGGGAGCGTATGGGGCCTATCTGCTCACCACGGTGTTCAACCTTCCCTTGGTGGTGGCCACACCCCTGGTGGTGTTGGGCGTGGCGCTGTTTGGCATGGCGGTCGAGCGTGTGCTGATTCGCCCCATGCGCAAATCGCAACTGGCGGTGCTCATGATCAGCCTGGCCATTGCCCTGGTGGTAGAGCAAATGTTGTTCCTCAGCTTTGGCTCGGAATACCGCAATGTGCCCAGCTTTATCGAGCAAAAGTATGTTGTCGGTGGCGTCGATGTGGCGGGCCAGCGCTTGCTGACCTTGCTGGTGGCCGTGCTCTCCATCGGCGGCTTGTACCTGTTCATTCAGCGCACCCGATTGGGCAGTGCCATTCTGGCAATTTCTCAAGACCCCGAGGCTGCGCAGTACATGGGCATTCCCAGCGACCGCATCTTTGGCATCGTGATGGCTTTGTCGGCAGGCCTGGCCGCACTGGCGGGCATCATGGCCGGGCCATTCCTCAGCGTTCAGCCTTCCATGCACCTGCTGCCCATCGTCAAGGCCTTTGCGATTGTGGTCGTGGGTGGCCTGGGCTCGATCCCAGGCAGCATCGTCGCCGCCCTGATGCTGGGCTATGCCGAAACCTTTGTGGCTTATGGCATCTCCACCGCTTGGACCGAAATCGTTTCTGTGGCTGCGACCTTGCTCATGCTGGTGCTGCGCCCCGCAGGATTCTTTGGCAAGCGCGCCGCTTTCTGATGGGCAGGACACGACATGCAAGCTAAAAACATAGACCGCACGGGCGCCCTGTTGGCCGTCATCGCCTTGGCGATCCTGCCCTTGGTGTTTGAAAGTCGCTATCTCATCGGTGTGCTGACAGTGGCAGCCATTTACGGGATCTGGTCGGTCAGTTGGGACTTCATGTCCGGGCTGACCGGGCGGGAAAACTTTGGCCACTCGCTGTTCATTGGCGTGGGCGCTTATGCCGCGGGCTTTCTCAATACCGAATTGGGCGCGAACGCCTGGTGGAGTTTGCCCGTGGGCATGCTGGCCGCCGTGGTGTTTGCGCTCATCATGGGCTTTCCAACCTTGCGGCTCAAGGGCCCTTACTTCGCGTTGGCCATGCTGTCCGGCGCGGTCATCATGCAGCGCCTGATGCTGATTTTTTGGGAGTACACCGGGGGCGAAGAGGGCATCAATGGCATCGAGCCCTTGTTGCGCTCGCCCTTGCACTTCTACTGGCTGGTGCTGGGCATCCTGGTGGCAACCACCTTGCTGCTGAGCTGGCTGGCGCGCTCCCATTGGGGCCTGATCTTGAAGGCCATCCGTGGCGACGAAGCCACCTGTCAGGCTGCGGGCTTGAACATCACCTATTACAAAATTGCGTCGCTGGTCATCAGCGCAGCCTTTGCCGGAATGGGGGGGGCGCTGTATGCCCACTACCAGCTGCAGGTCAGCCCGCAACTGTTCGCAGTGGTGACCTCGGTGACCATCATCACCATGGTGTATGTGGGCGGCATGGCCTCTATCTACGGGCCGATTGGCGGCGCATTGTTGCTGACCCTCATGACCGAGTTGCTGCGCAATTTTGGTGAATGGCGACTGATGGTTTACAGCGTGGTGCTGATACTGATTTTGTTCTTCTTGCCGCAGGGCTTGGTAGCGCCCACCTGGCAGCGCATTCGCCGTGCGTTTCTGGGAGGGAAATCATGAGCTTGCTTTCCGTTCAAAACCTGGACAAGCGCTTCGGTGGCTTGCATGCGGTCAAGGATGTCAGCCTGGACGTGCAAAAGGGTGACATTCTGGGCATTCTCGGTCCCAACGGCGCTGGCAAAACCACGCTCTACAACCTGTTGACGGGGTTCATCAAGCCTGACAACGGCGAGGTGTTGCTGGAAGGGCAATCCCTGCTGGGATTGCCGCCGCACAAGGTGGTGGGCTTGGGCGTAGCCCGCACCTTTCAGTTGTGCCGCCCCTTCGTGGGCTTGAGTGTGCTGGAAAATGTCATGGTCGGCAGTCTGGGGCCACGGGTTCCGGCCGTTGACCTGACCAAGCGTGCGCGTCACTTGCTGGCACAGGTCGGGCTGGCTGGCAAGGAAGACTCGCCCGCCGAGTTGTTGTCGTACGGTGACCAGCGTCGCCTGGAAATAGCACGCGCCCTGGCCACCGAGCCGCGCCTGCTGCTGCTCGATGAGCCCTTTGCCGGCCTGGGCTCGGGCGAGATTGCGGCACTCTCTGAGTTGATTCGCGATTTGCACAAAAACCAAGGCCTCACGATTTTGCTGATTGAGCACAAGCTGCGCGAGTTCATGCAGTTGGTGTCGCATGTGGTGGCGATTGATTTCGGCCAGGTGATTGCCACCGGCTCGCCCAGCGAGATTGTGAAAAATCCCAAAGTCATCGAGGCCTACATTGGGCGACAGGACGCCGATCATGCTGCTTGAAATTGAAAACATGAGTGCCTCTTATGGCAAGGCGCTGGCGCTTGAAAACATCAGCATGCACATCGCGCCCGGCGAATTCGTCGCGGTGCTGGGGCCCAATGGCGCTGGCAAGTCCACTTTGCTCAAGTGC
>VERE01000102.1 GCA_018882835.1 Limnohabitans sp. | reverse complement strand
ACCAATGATGGGCAGTGTTGAATCGTCAACGTACTGACGGTCTCCACCAGGAGCGAATACGTTCCAGTCAGGGAAGAGTGCCTGAGTGAAGTATGCGGTCACGATGAAGATACCGCCACCGATGAGAACGGTGAGCATAATCGCACGAGGAACAACCTTGGGGGTACGAGCTTCTTCAACGTACATGGTGACGGCATCGAAACCAATGAAGCTGAAGCAGACAATGGTTGCACCAAGAAGAACGAGGGAGAAGTCAACGCCTTCGTGAACGAATGGGGTTGGAGTGATGAGCGTTCCCTCACCGGCGCCACCGAGAAGCTGAACAATGACCATCACAACGAAGGCAAGCATTGCTGCGATGGCAATGATGAGCAGAAACGCAAGGCTTTCCTTCAGACCCTTCATCTGATCCGCAAGCGGCTGGAGATTTTTGTAAACCTGCCAGCAGAGAGCCTAAACAAGCTCCAAATTGAACGCACTGCTCGCGATCTGTCAAAGAGCTGATCATGAGTGTTCAATGCGAAATCGCTGCTAAAGAAGCAGCTCAAGCACCCATGACCGTATTTGAGCGTTACCTCACACTGTGGGTGTTCATTTGTATCGTGCTTGGCTTGGCACTGGGGCAGTTCTTTCCCGCTGTCTTCCAAGCCATAGGGTCGATGGAAATTTCCCAGGTCAATCTCCCAGTGGGCATTTTGATTTGGGTGATGATCATCCCGATGCTGGTGAAGGTGGACTTCGGCGCATTGACCGAGGTGCGCCAACATGTCCGGGGAATTGGTGTCACGCTCTTCGTGAACTGGTTGGTCAAGCCGTTTTCCATGGCCTTTCTGGGTTGGCTGTTCATCCGTCAATGGTTTGCGCCGATGTTGCCTGCTGACCAGATCGACAGCTACATCGCCGGATTGATTCTTCTGGCCGCCGCACCTTGTACGGCTATGGTATTTGTATGGAGTCGTCTCACCAACGGCGACCCTCTTTTCACCCTGTCGCAAGTCGCCCTCAACGACACCATCATGGTGTTTGCCTTTGCGCCGCTGGTGGGCTTTTTGCTGGGCATATCAGCCATCACCGTGCCATGGGACACTTTGCTGACTTCAGTCGGGCTCTACATTGTGATCCCGGTGATTCTGGCGCAGTGGTGGCGCAAGTCACTCTTGGCCCGAGGGTCCGAGGTATTTGATGCCGCAATGTCAAAAACAGGGCCTTGGTCCATCACGGCATTGCTGGGCACGTTGGTGCTCCTATTCGCCTTCCAAGGCGAAGCCATCATTCAACAGCCTCTGGTCATTGCCCTGTTGGCGGTGCCCATCCTGATTCAGGTCTTTTTCAATTCAGCTTTGGCCTACTGGCTCAACCGACAGCTGGGTGAGAAACATTCAGTAGCATGCCCCTCAGCTTTGATCGGGGCTTCCAACTTTTTTGAATTGGCTGTAGCAGCTGCGATCAGCCTGTTTGGCTTCCAGTCGGGTGCGGCATTGGCCACCGTGGTTGGCGTATTGATCGAAGTGCCCGTCATGCTTTTGGTTGTGCGAGTGGTCAACAACACGCAAGGCTGGTATTCCAAGAGCTGAGAGCATCTGGCAAAGGAACTCAAGCGTCAATTTTCTTTACGCTGGGGCTTTGGCTGGTTGACGGCTTGGTCGTGGACCGTTTCTGAGCCTGTGGTGTTGAATACCAACCACTTTTGACCCCCTAGAGGGCCAGTTTTTCATTGAATTTTGACCCCTTGTTTACATTGCTGTGCATATTTTTTAAGCACAGAGGTACAAGGAGTGATCAAGGTGGGAACACTTGCAAAGATTCGACGTCTGTTTTACCGGGACGGCGTCGCCATCAAAGAAATTCAGCGTCGAACCGGACTTTCACGTAACACCATCAAGCGCTGGCTGCGAGAGCCCGAGATGGTCGAGCCACAGTACCCACCGCGCAAGATGGTGACCAAGCTCGATGCGTATAAAGAGACATTGGAGACTTGGCTCAAGGCAGATGCTCATCGCGGCAAACGCGATCGCCGCACGGTCAAGCAAATGTTTGAGGAGTTGGTAACCCAGGGCTACCAGGGCAGTTACGTTCGAGTTGCCGCTCATGCCAGACGATGGCGGCGGGAGCAGTCGGGAAGCACCAACAAGTCAGCATTCGTGCCGCTGAAGTTTGCGCTGGGCGAGGCGTTCCAGTTTGACTGGAGCCATGAGCAGATCTGGGTGGGTGGTTTGCGTCGGCACTTGGAAGTCGCCCATACCAAGCTGTGCGCCAGTCGAGCCTTCTGGCTGACGGCCTACCCGTCCCAAAGCCATGAGATGCTGTTTGACGCACATGCCCGTGCGTTTGCTGCCTTTGGCGGTGTGCCAGCGCGAGGTATTTACGACAACATGAAGACGGCCGTAGACCGTGTGGGACGTGGCAAGTCCCGCCTGATCAATGCTCGCTTTGAGGCCATGACCGGTCACTACCTCTTCGATCCCGAGTTCTGCAATACCGCCAGTGGCTGGGAGAAGGGGATCGTGGAGAAGAACGTGCGAGACCGACGAACTAGCATATTTCATCGCGCCGCCAAGACCCGCTGGAAGAGCCTGGAAGAGCTCAATGAATGGCTGGCCGGGGAATGCCGCAAGGCCTGGGAGGAGCTCAACCACCCGGATTGGCCGACCATGAAGGTGGTCGATGTGCTCCAAGATGAGCAGTTGCGCCTGATGCCCGTGCCTCGCCCATTTGACGGTTACGTGGAGGTGCTGTCACGGGTCTCGAGCACGGGGCTGGTGCACTTGCAACGCAACAAGTACAGCGTGCCCACTGAGCATGCCCACCAAATGGTGAGCTTGCGCCTGTATCCCAAGCATGTGAACGTGGTCGCCAACAACTCCGTTGTAGCCGAGCATGATCGCTGCTTTGACCGTGGAATGACCTTCTACGACTGGCGCCACTATGTCAGCTTGATCGAGCGCAAACCTGGAGCCTTGCGCAACGGGGCACCATTCGAGACATTGCCCGACCCGCTGAAGAAGTTGCAATCCGCACTGCTACGGCATCCAGGTGGCGACCGCGTCATGGCACAGGTTCTTGCCGCCGTCAGCGTTCATGGCCTGGAGGCGGTTCTGGTCTCTGCGGAGTTGGCGCTGGAGTCGGGCAAGCCCAGTGGCGAACACGTACTCAACATTCTGGCCCGGCTGAAGTCGCCTGAAGCGCCTGCCCCGCTGGCCTCGATCGGCCCTCGGTTGAGTGTGGAATCATTGGCCAATATCGATCGATATGACCAACTGCGCTCGACATCCCTGGATACCGTGCAGGAGGTCAAGCCATGAGCGCAGAACTGATTGCATCACTCAAAGCCCTCAAGCTGCATGGCATGGCGGCCAATTTTCCCGAGGTCGCAGCCCAGGCTCGCCACACCGAGTTCAATCCAGAAACATTCCTGGTGCAACTGCTCAAGGCGGAGATCGCCGAGAGGGCCGTACGCTCCACGGCCTATCAGATGAGTGCGGCCAGATTTCCCCAGCACCGGGACCTTGTGGGGTTCGACTTTGCGCAAGCCCATGTCGACGAGGGGCTGGTGCGCACCCTGCATTCAGGGCCATTCATGGACGCCGCGCATAACGTGGTGTTCATCGGCGGACCTGGTACTGGCAAGACGC
>VERE01000070.1 GCA_018882835.1 Limnohabitans sp. | reverse complement strand
GGCCTTGGCCATGAGCTTGTTGAGCAAAGCCGCTTGAGGTCAGCGCTCAATCTAGCTGGTGCAATCGTAATAAAACTTAATACCCGTGGCTGCGGCTCCATCTTGTCGCAGTTTTTTGCAAGCGTTTTTAAATGACCTCTGGGTGCAGGGTGCAACCCGGCAGCGGACCGAGTTGATGGGCGAACCGTCTCGCAGCAGCCAGACCGAAAGCACTTGGCACCAAGGCGCACTGACGGTCATGGTGAACGTCCATCCCACTGCGCCAAGCCGCGATCCTCTTGCCATACACCACCAGGGTTTCCAGTGACTGCATCACAAAAGTGATCGTTGGCAAGATGCGCTCGTAGTGCGCTTGGGCTTCCTCGATGGCCCCGCGGCCATACAAGTCAGCGATCCGTGCTTGCTCAAAGGCGCACTCGGGGGCCACGATCATGCCAGCGCAACCGGCCCGCAGGTTGTCGATGAGCTCCATACCGCCGCGGCCGTTGAGCACCGGGAAGCTGGGGCCGACGGATTGCACGGTTTTCTCAATGATCACCGAAGGCGCTTCTCCTTTGAGAAAGCGAAAATTATTGCAGCGACCACGCAGCCGCACCAGCGCCGTGGCGTCCAGCCCGACACCTAAATATTCAGGCGCATTCTGTATCCCCACAGGCGTCGTGGGCGACATCTGGGCCAGCCCCTCAAGTACACACTGGAAAAACGCTTCCAGTTCCGCTTCTGCGATGGGGACCTCCTTGCGGGGCGGTGGCTGGAGCACCAGATAACGCGCGCCGTGCACGAGGGCAACTTCAGCGAGTTTCAGTTGTTCCTGCGCCGTCGGGCCGCTGAGGGTCACCGCCATGGGCGCTGCACCCGCCAGATCCTGTGCAGCCCAGGCGATCACGTCGTGCTTTTCTTGAACCGACAACTTGTTGACCTCAGTGGCCAGACCCAGAATGGCGACGCCAGGCGATCCTGATCGCACTGCGGTTTGCACCTGCCACCGCATGGCCTGCCGATCGAGGGTTCCCGCCTGGGTGAAATAGGCATACAAAATAGGCCAGATGCCGTGCATGGTGAGTTGCGTCCTTTTTTTGGCAATGTATTTCAGGAATTCGTCCAATCGTGACACCTGTGCGGCTTTGATGCAAAGGCTTGGCGCCGGGCATACCTCGCTTTGTCAAGACCACAGCAACGCTTGAAACCCTCAAATGGCTTTGGGCACCCAGGGCATCAAGCCCACAAAAGCCCTGGCCGCAGAAGACAAATGATTCTGATCACGCAACGCCAGATACAGTCGCCGTTGTGTCCAATCTCCCTCGATGCGCTTGAGGCCCAATCCTAGCGCCGGGGCCAGCGGCAATGCCGACAAGTGCGGCAGAATCGCCACGCCCACACCGGCGGCCACCATCTTGCACATGGTGTCAAACCCTCGAACCTGCACTTTGAGGCGCGCGCTTTGACCACTCAACGAGGCTTGTCCGTTGATTTGTCGCATCAACGACGTCGACATGTTCATTCCCACCAACTCGTGCGCCAGGATGTCTTGCAACTGCACGGACTGATCCCCTAACAATGGGTGCCCCGCTGGTGCGATCAACACCAATTCATCTTCCTCGCACAGCACAGTTTGCAGCCCCTCCGTCGGCGTGTTTTCGGCAATCACGCCCAATTCGGCGCCGCCGGAATTGACCGCACGCACGGCCTCGTGACTGAGCACGTCTTCCAGTTCGATGCGAATCTGCGGATGGTGTCTTGCCATCAGCGAAACCATGTGCGGCAAAAAATGGGCAAACGCCGATGGGTTGGCCCAAATCCTCAAGTGCCCATGGGCCCCGCGCTGAAAATCCTCCATGGCGTGGGACAACTGCACCAGCCGCCCCACCAACTCGACCGAGTGCCGGTACATCGCCTGCCCGGCGGGGCTGGGGACCACGCCCTTTTTGCCGCGCACCAGCAACACCTGACCCACATGCGCTTCCAACTCGGAGATCCGTTTGCTGGCCGCTGCCAAAGAGATGCCAAATTCTTTGGCGCCCAGGGTCAGGCTGCCCAGTTCTACCACGCCCACAAACAGTCGCAAACTGATCAGGTCATAACGGTTCAGATTCATGGCTTGAACTCAGCAAGTCGACGATCCTTAATTATAAGTTAAGAATGGTTCAATAAATTGCGAATTTAAACCTGTGAATTTCGATTTTGGCAAGGGTATAACCTGCATTCACATCAACGTCAGGAGACCCCATGTCCACCATGCGCTTGCAAGTCAATGGCAAAAAACGACAGTTCGAAGCCGACTCAGACATTCCACTGCTGTATGCCTTGCGCGACCAATTGGGCCTGCAAGGACCCAAATTCGGCTGCGGCTTGGGCCAATGCGGCGCCTGCACCGTGTGGGTCGACGGCAAAGCCGTGCGTTCTTGCGTCACGCCTGCACAAACGGTGCAGTCAAAAAAGATCACCACGTTAGAAGGCTTAGGCTCCTCCAAAGCCCCCAACAAGTTGCAACAAGCCTTCATCGACACCCAAGCGGTGCAATGCGGGTATTGCATCAACGGCATGCTGATGACCGCACAAGCCTTGCTCAATGACAACCCACGCCCCAGCGAGCAACAAGTCACCGATGCCTTGGCCGGTCACCTTTGCCGCTGCGGTACGCACCAGCGCATCGTCCAGGCCATCATGAAATCCATCAACGCTTAATCGACAGGAGACCTTCGCATGAAAACCCTCGATCGTCGTCAGTTTTTAAAAGCCTCTGGCTCTGGCTTGTTGGTGGTCAGCTTTCCATTCTCCGAATTGGCCCAGGCCGCCACTCACTCTGGCCTCACACCGACCAAAAGCGTGGCCAAAGATGCTTTGGACACTTGGCTGAGCATCGACCGCCAAAACCAGGTGACCGTGTATGTGGGCAAGGTCGATTTGGGCACGGGCACCAAAACCGCATTGGCTCAAATCGCAGCCGAGGAACTGTCGGTGCCGTTCAACCACATCCACATGATCATGGGCGACACCGGAACCACGCCGGATCAGTGGCTCACAGGCGCCGCCTTGACCATCCAACAAGGGGGTTCTGAATTGCGTGTGGCCGCGGCCAGTGCCCGCGCTGCCTTGCTTGAACGCGCCGCTGGCAAGTGGCAAGTGCCGGTTGCGCAATTGAAGGTCGTCGAGGGCATGGTCATCGACCCCCATGCCCCTGAGCGCAAACTCAGTTACGGCGAATTGATCGGTAACGGCTTTGAATTGAAGGTAGACCCCAAAGCGATGTTGAAACCCCACACCGATTACGCCGTGGTCGGCCGCTCGATTCCACGCGTGGACATCCCCGCCAAAGTCAGCGCCGAGCACCCCTATGTGCACGATTTCAAGTTGCCAGGCATGTTGCACGCACGCGTCATCCGCTCCACCCAGATCGGTGCTCGCATTGCTTCGGTCAACGACCTGGCCGCGCGCAAGATCAAGGGTTATGTCAGCACCGTGCGTCAAGGCGACTTTCTGGCGGTGGTTTGCGCCAGCGAATGGGCTGCCGTTAAAGCCGCCCGCGCCATGGTCGTGCAATGGACCCCCGGTCCTGACTTGCCCGTCAAAGATCAACTGGACGCCGCATGGCGCCAAATGCCCCTGGCCAAAGAAGAGGCCACCCAAAAAGTAGGGCAAATCGACGTCGCCATGGCCAGCGCTGCCAAAAAAGTGCAAGCCAGCTACCACTTCGCCGTGCAAACCCACGCCTCGATCGGCCCCTCTTGTGCCGTGGCCTCTTATGAAAAAGGCGACTTGGTGGTGTGGTCGGCGTCCCAGGCCACTCACTTGATGCAGCACGAGCTCTCGGTCATCACCCGATTGCCCAAGGAGCGCATCCGCTTGGTGTATTTGGACGGCTCCGGCTGCTATGGTCGCAACGGCCACGAAGATGTCAGCGCCGATGCGGCGTTGATCGCCATCGCCATCGGACGCCCCGTGCGCGTGCAATGGATGCGCCACGATGAAACGGCGCTCGCGCCCAAGAGCCCGCCGCGCGCCATGGACCTGCAGGCGGCGCTGGACGCCAATGGCAACATCGTTGGTTGGAAAGGCGACTTCTACATCGCTTTGAACCACATCCAGGCGTTCAAGCCCCTGGACTTTCCTTTGCTCACTGCCACGGAGACGGGTGTGCCGCGCCCAGGCAACTGGGTCGGCTTCCTGTTCCAAAACGCTGGTGCGCCCTATGCGGTGCCTCACATCCAAGTCACCACCAAGCATGTGGCGCAAACCTTTTTGCGCTCAGCCCATTTGCGCAGCCCGGGCCGCATCGAAAACTCATTTGCCAACGAGTCCTTCATGGACGAAGTCGCACATGCGGCCGCAGCAGACGCGGCAGAGTTTCGCCTGCGGCATTTGCAGGACCCGCGCGGCAAAGAGGTGCTGCAAGCGGTGCTCAAGGCCTCACGATGGTCCCCTCGCGTGTCGGCGTCTGTCCCGGCTAGAGAACGACTGGCTCGCGGGCGCGGCATTGCGTATGTGCGCTACAACAACGCCATCACTTACGTCGCCACTGTGGCTGAAGTTGAAGTGGATCGACAAAGCGGGGCGGTGCGGGTGCTCAGGCTCGTCGTGGCCCACGATTGCGGCCAGATGATCAACCCTGATGGCGTGCTCAATCAAATCCAAGGTGGCGCCATCCAAACGGTCAGTCGCACGCTGATGGAAGATGTGCGCTGGAGCGGCAGCACCATCGAGAGCGTAGATTGGGCTACCTACCCCATCTTGCGCTTTGGTCAAGTGCCCCAAGTGGAGACGGTGTTGATTGACCGGCCAGGCCAACCCAGTTGGGGCGCCGGCGAGCAAACCCCGACGACGATTCCAGCAGCGATTGCCAACGCCATCTTTGACGCCACTGGGGCGCGCCTGCGACAAATTCCTTTTGTGCCCGAGCGGGTGCTTGCCGCCCTGAAAGTGGCGGGCACTGCCATGGCTTGAATGGGTTGCACAATGCGTGCTCAGCCTCGAACCTTGTTTGAAAAACTTTGGACCGCTCACCTGGTGCGCGAAACCGACGACGGCGAATCGTTGCTGTATGTCGACCGCCACTTGGTGTACGAGGTCACCAGTCCTCAAGCCTTTGAGGGTTTGCGCCTGACACAGCGGCGGCCTTGGCGAGCCGACAGTGTGCTGGCCGTGGCCGACCACAATGTGCCCACCCTGGCCAGTGAGCGCACCAGCCTGCAGGCGATTCGCGACCCCTTGTCCCGGGCTCAGGTGGCTCAACTGGGCCTGAACTGTGAGGAGTTCGGCATCCGCTTTCATGGTCTGGGCGATCGCTCACAAGGCATCATCCATGTGGTGGGACCCGAACAAGGCGCCACCTTGCCGGGCATGACGGTGGTGGCTGGCGACTCACACACCAGCACCCACGGCGCCTTTGGCGCTTTGGCGTTTGGCGTGGGCACCTCGGATGTTGAGCATGTGTTGGCCACCCAATGCTTGCGGGTGCGCAAAATGAAAACGCTCTTGATCGAAGTCACGGGTCGTTTGGCTCAGGATGTCAGCGCCAAAGATTTGATCTTGCACATCATCGGTCTCTTGGGCACGGCAGGGGCCACTGGCCATGCGATTGAATTCGCCGGCCCTGCCATCGAGCGCCTGTCCATGGAGGGTCGCATGACCCTGTGCAACATGGCCATCGAAGCCGGGGCTCGGGTGGGCCTGGTGGCGGTCGATGAGACCACCTTGCAATACCTGCAAGAGCGCCCCTTAGGGCCCCAAGGTGAAGCCTGGGAGCAGGCCGTCGCGCATTGGAAGACGTTGCATTCGGACCCTGGTGCGCGGTTTGATCGTCACTTCAGCGTGAACGCCAGTCGCATCCCACCCACCGTGACCTGGGGCACCTCACCGGACATGGTGGTGGCCATTGATGGCCATGTGCCCAACCCCGCACTGGAGCGCGACGAAGTGCGTCGCAGCAGCATGCAAAACGCCTTGGCCTACATGGATTTGCAACCAGGCACCCGCATGCGCGACATCCCCATCGACAAGGTGTTTATCGGCTCATGCACCAATGCCCGCATCGAGGACTTGCGCGCGGCGGCTCGTGTGGTGCAAGGCCGTCATGTCTCCCCCCTCGTGGTGCAAGCCCTGGTGGTGCCTGGATCGGGATGGGTCAAAGCGCAAGCTGAAGCAGAGGGTTTGGATCGAATCTTCCGGGATGCTGGGTTTGAATGGCGCGAACCCGGATGCTCGATGTGTCTGGGCATGAATGAGGATCGCCTGTCGCCGGGTGAGCGCTGTGCGTCGACCAGCAACCGAAATTTTGAGGGACGCCAAGGGGCCGGCGGGCGCAGCCATTTGCTCAGCCCCGCGTTGGCGGCAGCTTCAGCGATCGCGGGTCATTTGGCTCGTCCTTCAGACCTGCAGTCTCATCCACCTGTGGCTGTGGAGGCGTTGTCATGAAAGCCTTTGACCTGTTGTGCTCCTTGGTGGTACCGATCGATCGTGCCAACATCGACACCGACGCCTTGATCCCCAAACAGTTCATGAAATCGATTCAGCGCAGCGGATTTGGTGTGAACCTGTTTGACGCATGGCGTTATCTGGATCACGGCGAACCCGGCATGGACGTCTCACTGCGTGCACCCAATCCAGACTTTCCCTTGAACCAAGCACGTTACAAAGGTGCCAAGATTTTGTTGGCGCGCGAAAACTTTGGCTGCGGCTCCAGCCGCGAACATGCGGTCTGGGCACTGGAGGATCACGGCATCCGAGTCATCCTGGCGCCCAGCTTTGCAGACATCTTCTACAACAATTGCTTCAAGAATGGTTTGCTGCCCATCGTGTTGCCGCAATCGGTCACCGAACGCATGTTTGCTGAAGTTCAAGCGCAAAGCGGCTATGGCCTCAAAGTCGACTTGTCTGGGCAAACCCTCACCAGCCCCAACGGTGAGACGATCAATTTCGAGCTAGATGCCTCGCGCAAGCACCGACTGCTTGCAGGACTGGACGACATCGGCCTGACGTTGCAAGATGCAGCGCTGATTCGCCAATTTGAAACCCAACATCGCCAGCAACAGCCCTGGCTGTTTTCATCCCCCTGATTGAACCGGAGTACTTTATGAAACGAAGCAAGCAATTGGCCCTGACAGTCCTGGTCGCCCTCATGACCCTGGGTGGCCATGCGGTAGCTCAGGCCCAAGACAAATACCCCTCGAAATCCGTCACGCTCATCGTGCCGCAAGCGGCTGGTGGCGCCAATGACACCATTGCGCGCGTCATCGCTCAAAAGTTGAGTGAGCAAACGGGGCAGTCGTTCATTGTCGATAACCGCACCGGTGCGGGCGGCAATGTCGGAGCAGCGGCGGCGGCCAAAGCCAAAGCCGATGGTTACACCTTGATGCTCACGGCCGATAGCGTGATGGTGATCAACCCTGCGCTGTATAAAAAAACCGGCTTCGACCCCATCAAGGACTTTGAGGCCGTGGGCACGGTGGGCACAGCCGGCTATGTGCTGGTCGCCAACCCAGCCTTCCCTGCCAAGAATGTCGGCGAACTGATCCAGTTGGCCAAACAACAACCCGGCAAGATCAACATTGGTTCTGCTGGCAACGGCACGTTGAACCATCTGATCGGTGAAATGTTGGGCAAAGAAACAGGCATCGATCTGGTCCACGTGCCCTACAAGGGGGCTTCGGCTGCCGTCACCGACTTGGTGGCTGGGCAAGTGCAGGTCTCGGTGCAAAGCTTGCCCTCTTCCATCTCGTTCATCAAGACCGACAAGATCAAGGTGCTTGGCGTGGTCAACCCCAAGCGCATCGCTGCCTTGCCCAACGCCCCTGCCATCGGCGAGACGATCAAGGGCTTTGGGACCACCCCTTGGTATGGCTTGTTTGCCCCTGCCGGAACCCCAAAAGCCATCGTGGCCCAATTGAATGCAGAGATCGCCAAAGCCATAGAGTCTAAAGAGGTGCAAGAGCGCCTGGCAGGCGTGGGCTGTGAGCCTTACAAGACCACCTCTGAAGAATTCACTGGGTTGATCAAATCGGATTTGGTTCGATGGGCTGGCATCGTCAAAGCATCTGGCGCCAGCGTCGACTGATGGATGGTGAAGATCAATGATCTAGACATCACTGGATGGGGTCGCGAGCAAATCAGATGTCCGTTCGGTTTGCAATCTGCAGGTTTATCCAGCGCCTGCCGCAAGTGAACCAAAAAAAACGCACCACTGAGTAAACATTGATGCGTTGATTGGAGGCGCGGGCCGGAGTCGAACCGACCTACACGGATTTGCAATCCGGTGCATAACCGCTTTGCTACCGCGCCTTGTTCCTGACGAAAAAGGGAAGCCTGGGCTTCCCTTTACGATTTGGAGCGGGAGACGAGTCTCGAACTCGCGACCTCAACCTTGGCAAGGTTGCGCTCTACCAACTGAGCTACTCCCGCGTGCAGAAATAAATTATAACGCACTTTTCCCCACTTTTGCAAGCCACCCGCAAAATTCGCGGGGCCTGACTTCAGTGCTTGACTGGCGCGGCTGCCGGGTCTGCCACTGCAGGCGCAGCAGCCACCACAGGCACGTCTTCTTTCAAAGGCTCGGGCATTCTTTCCAGGGCGATATCCAGCACTTTGTCGATCCACTTGACCGGCACGATCTCGAGGCCGTTTTTCACGTTCTCGGGAATTTCCTGCAGGTCTTTGACGTTTTCTTCGGGGATCAACACGGTCTTGATGCCACCGCGCAAAGCCGCCAGCAATTTCTCTTTGAGGCCTCCGATGGCGGTGACTTCGCCACGCAAGGTGATCTCGCCGGTCATGGCCACGTCGCCGCGCACAGGAATGCCAGTGAGTGTCGACACCAGGGCGGTGGTCATGGCGGCACCTGCACTGGGGCCGTCTTTGGGCGTGGCCCCATCGGGCACGTGGATGTGGATGTCTTTCTTTTCAAAAGCCTCGTCGGTGATACCCAGGCGGCGTGAGCGGCTGCGCACCACGGTGCGTGCGGCTTCTACCGACTCTTTCATCACGTCGCCCAGCGAGCCAGTGCGTGTGATGTTGCCTTTGCCGGGCATGATGGCGGCTTCGATGGTGAGCAGGTCGCCCCCCACTTCGGTCCATGCCAGGCCGACCACCTGGCCCACCTGGTTTTGTTGCTCGGCCCGACCATAGTTGTACTTGCGCACACCCAGAAAATCGTTGAGGTTATCGGCAGTGACTTTGACCTGCGGCTGCATCTGCTTGAGCTGCAAACCCTTGACCACCTTGCGGCAAATTTTGGAAAGCTCGCGCTCGAGCGAACGCACACCGGCCTCGCGGGTGTAATAGCGCACGATGTCGCGGATGGCGGAGTCGTCCACCAACAGCTCTTCGTCTTTCACGCCGTTGTTTTTCATCTGCTTGGGCAACAGGTAGCTGGTGGCGATGTGGGCCTTTTCGTCTTCGGTGTAACCCGAAAGTCGAATGACTTCCATGCGGTCCAGCAACGCGGGCGGAATGTTCATGGAGTTGGAGGTGGCCACGAACATCACGTCGCTGAGGTCGAAGTCGACCTCGACATAGTGATCGCCAAAGGTATGGTTTTGCTCGGGGTCGAGCACCTCGAGCAGCGCGCTCGACGGGTCGCCGCGGAAGTCGCTGCCGAGCTTGTCGATTTCATCGAGCAGGAACAGTGGGTTGCGGGTGCTGACCTTGCTGAGGTTTTGCAACACCTTGCCGGGCAAGGCGCCAATGTAGGTGCGGCGGTGGCCACGAATTTCGGCCTCGTCGCGCATGCCACCCAAGGCCATGCGCACATACTTGCGGCCAGTGGCTTTGGCAATGGATTGGCCCAGCGAGGTTTTGCCCACGCCCGGAGGGCCCACCAGGCAGAGGATGGGGGCCTTCACTTTGTCCACGCGCTGCTGCACCGCCAAGTATTCCAGGATGCGGTCTTTCACCTTCTCCAGGCCATAGTGGTCCTCGTTCAGCACGGTCTCGGCGTTGCCCAGGTCGTGCTTGATCTTGGTCTTCTTGCTCCAGGGCAGGCCAACCAGCACGTCGATGTAGTTGCGCACCACGGTGGCTTCGGCCGACATGGGCGACATCAGCTTGAGCTTCTTCAGCTCGCCTTCGGCTTTCTTGCGCGCCTCGATGGGCATGCGGGCGGCCTTGATCTTTTTCTCGATCTCTTCAATGTCGGCGCCCTCTTCGCCTTCGCCGAGCTCTTTCTGGATGGCTTTGACTTGCTCGTTCAGGTAGAAGTCGCGCTGGTTCTTTTCCATCTGGCGCTTGACGCGGCCACGGATGCGCTTGTCGACATTGAGGATGTCGACTTCGCGCTCGAGTTGCTCGTACAGGTTCTCCAGGCGAGCCTTGACCTCGGATAGGTCGAGCACCAGTTGTTTGTTTTCCAGCTTCAGCGGCAGGTGGGCGGCAATGGTGTCGGCCAGGCGGCCCGGGTCGTCGATGCTGGAGATCGAGGTGAGGATTTCGGGCGGAATTTTTTTGTTCAGTTTGACGTACTGGTCGAACTGCTGCATGACCGCGCGGCGCAGGGCCTCGATTTCGGTGTCTTGTGCGGGGTTGTGGGCCAACTCGACCGGGGTCACATTGGCCATGAAGTGAGCTTCGCCATCTTCAATGCGATTGACGGTGGCGCGTTGCTGGCCTTCGACCAGCACCTTCACGGTGCCATCGGGCAGCTTGAGCATTTGCAAAATGGTGGCCACGCAACCAACCTCGAACATGTCGGTGACGGCGGGCTCGTCTTTGGCAGCGGCCTTTTGGGCCACCAGCATGATGCGGCGCTCGGCCGCCATGGCTGACTCCAGGGCCTTGATGCTCTTGGGGCGTCCCACAAACAGGGGAATCACCATGTGGGGGAACACCACCACATCGCGCAGCGGCAACAGGGGCAGTTCAAGCGGAATCGCAGGCAGGGGGGTTTGTCCGGACATGGTCAACCTCTTCCATCAAAAAGGGGACAGCTTTGAGGGTCTGTCCCCAAGGTATCCATCAGGCTTTCTTGGCCGCCTCGCGGTAGACCAACAAAGGCGGTTTGTTTTCATCGATGGTGGACTCGTCGACCACCACCTTTTCAACGTTCGTGCTGTTAGGCAATTCGAACATGGTGTCAATCAGCGATTGTTCAAGGATGGAGCGCAAACCCCGTGCGCCTGTTTTGCGCGCCAGCGCCTTGCGAGCAATGGCGTGCAGCGCAGACGGGCGCACTTCGAGCTCGGCGCCTTCCATGGCCAAGAGCTTGCTGTACTGCTTGATCAGGGCGTTTTTCGGCTCGGTCAAAATTTGAATCAGCGCGTCTTCGGTCAGCTCGTCCAGCGTAGCGACCACCGGCATGCGGCCCACGAGTTCGGGAATCAGGCCGAACTTGATCAGGTCTTCCGGCTCGACTTCGCCAAACACTTCGGTCAGGCTGCGCTGCTGCTTGCTCTTGACCGTGGCGCCAAAGCCAATGCCCGAGGCCTCGGTGCGGCTTTCAATGACTTTTTCCAAGCCGGCAAAGGCACCACCGCATATGAACAAAATATTAGTGGTGTCGACTTGCAGGAAATCTTGGTTGGGATGCTTGCGCCCGCCTTGGGGCGGCACGCTGGCCATGGTGCCTTCGATCAGTTTCAGCAAGGCCTGCTGCACGCCCTCGCCCGACACGTCGCGGGTGATGGAGGGGTTGTCGGACTTGCGCGAAATTTTGTCGATTTCGTCAATGTAGACAATGCCGCGCTGCGCACGCTCGACCTCGTAGTTGCAGCTTTGCAGCAACTTTTGAATGATGTTCTCGACGTCTTCACCCACATAGCCGGCTTCGGTCAGGGTGGTGGCGTCGGCCATGACGAAAGGCACATCAAGCATGCGCGCCAGGGTTTGGGCCAGCAGGGTTTTGCCCGAGCCGGTCGGGCCAATCAGGAGGATGTTGCTCTTGGAGAGCTCGACATCGTCTTTCTTGGCTTTTTCCTTGTGGCGCAGGCGTTTGTAATGGTTGTAGACCGCCACCGCCAACGAGCGTTTGGCGGGCTCTTGACCGATCACATAGTTGTCCAAGTTGGCCTTGATTTCGGCGGGCGTGGGCAGGTCGCCGCGCGCTTCGCGGGCAGCGTCTTGCGCCGGCATCTCATCGCGAATGATTTCGTTGCACAGGTCGATGCATTCATCGCAAATGAAGACCGATGGCCCGGCGATGAGCTTCTTCACCTCGTGCTGGCTTTTGCCGCAAAAGGAGCAGTAAAGGGTCTTTTCGGCAGAAGCGCCTTTTTTATCGGCCATGAACAAATTGTCTCAGTGATTTTGGGCAATGATACCCAAATGAAAACAGGGTCACGGACGCTTGGCGATCACCTGGTCGACCAGGCCATATTCCTTGGCCTCGTCAGCCGACAGGTAGTAATCGCGCTCGGTGTCGCGCTCGATCTTTTCCAGGGGCTGGCCGGTGTTCTCGGCCAGGATCTTGTTGAGCTGTTCGCGGGTTTTCAGGATCTCGCGGGCGTGAATTTCAATCTCGGTGGCCTGACCCTGGGTGCCGCCCAGCGGCTGGTGAATCATGACCTTGGAGTTGGGCAGCGAGAAACGCTTGCCCTTGGCGCCGGCGGACAGCAAGAACGCGCCCATGCTGGCAGCCATGCCGGTGCACAGGGTGGAAACGTCGGGCTTGATGAAGTTCATGGTGTCATAAATCGCCATGCCCGCGCTGACCGAGCCGCCCGGCGAGTTGATGTAGAACGAGATGTCCTTGTCGGGGTTCTCGCTCTCCAGGAACAGCAACTGGGCCACCACCAGGTTGGCGGTCTGGTCATTGACCGGACCCACCAGGAAGATCACACGCTCCTTGAGCAGGCGCGAGTAAATGTCGTAGGAACGCTCACCGCGTCCCGACTGCTCGATCACCATCGGGATCAACCCGAGGGCTTGGGTATCCAGTGCACTCATTGATTCAGACTCCAGACACGGGTCAGGCTTGACCCATCAGTTCGTCAAAGGATATGGCTTTGTCCTTGACCTTGGCGCTGGCCAGGACATGCTGGGTGACGTTGTTTTCAATCACCATGGCTTCCACCTCGCCCAGACGGTTCATGTCCGAGTAATACCAGCGCACCACCTCTTCGGGCTTTTCGTAGCTGGAAGCCAGGTCTTCGATGTGGGCTTTGATCTGCTCAGGCGTGGCCGACAGGTTTTGGGCACGCACCAGCTCGGCCACCACCAGGCCCATGCGCACGCGCTTCTCAGCCTGGGGACGGAAAATGTCATCAGGGATGGGGGCTTTGTCAGCGTCCTTGATACCGCGCTGCTTGAGGTCGTTGCGCGCGCTCTCCACCATGCGGCCCAGTTCGGCCTGCACGATGGACTGGGGCAGCTCCAGCTCGGCCTGGGCCACCAGGGCGTCCAGCGCGGCTTGCTTGTTGCGACCCAGCAGGCGGAACTTGACTTCACGCTCCAGGTTCTTGCGAATGTCGGCACGCAGACCCGCCACCGTGCCGTCGGCCACGCCCAGGGACTTGGCCAGCTCGTCGGTGAGCTCGGGCTCATGCGAGGCTTCGAGCTTCTTCAGGGTGACCATGAAGTCGGCGGTTTTGCCGGCCACGTCCTTGCCGTGGTAATCGGCGGGGAAGCTCAGCGGGAAGGTGCGGCTGTCGCCCACTTTCATGCCACGCACGGCGTCCTCAAACTCCTTGAGCATCTGGCCTTCGCCCACGTTGAACTGGAAGTCATCGGCCTTGCCACCTTCAAAGGGCTCACCGTCGATCTTGCCAATGAAGTCCACCGTCACTCGGTCGCCATCCGCCGCTTGAGACTCCAGCGAGCGCTGGGCAAAGGTGCGGCGCTGCTTACGCAGAATGCCGATGGTCTTGTCAATGGCCTCATCAGAGACGTCGGCCGTGATACGTTCGATCTCCACCTGGGCCAGGTCGGCAATCTTGACTTCGGGGTAGACCTCGAAGACGGCCTCGAAAGCCATCTGGCCTTCCGGAGCGCCTTCTTTTTCATTGATACGGGGCTGGCCAGCCACACGCAATTGGGCTTCATTGGCGGCCAGGTTGAAAGCCTCACCCACTTTGTCATTCATCACTTCGTAATGAACGGAGTAACCGTAGCGCTGAGCCACGATGTTCATCGGCACTTTGCCAGGACGGAAGCCGTCAATCTTGACTTGACGGGACAGGCGCTTGAGGCGGTTGTTGACTTCGTCGCGGATCGTCTCCACCGGCAGGTTGAGGGTGATCTTGCGTTCAAGTTTTTCGAGGGTTTCGACGGTGACTGCCATGGGTTTCTCCTGAATCCTGGTGCAAGGGCTCAAGCCCAGTGGGGCTAAAGCCGCAATGCGGTTGGTGCGCGGGGGGGGACTCGAACCCCCACACCATTGCTGGCGTCAGGACCTAAACCTGGTGCGTCTACCAATTTCGCCACCCGCGCGGTTCCAAAAACAACAGTGGGCGGCCTGCCGGGCAAGACCACCCACCGTTTGTTCGGTCAATCGAGCATTTTAACCTGTATGACAGGACGTTTTCCCGCCCTCAAGCCGACGGCTCACGGCGAACCCGGAACCAGGCGGCATACATGGCCGGCAAAGCCAGCAAGGTGAGCACCGTGGCCAGGATCAACCCGCCCATGATGGCCACCGCCATCGGCCCCCAGAACACACTGCGCGAGAGCGGAATCATGGCCAGCACGGCCGCCGCCGCCGTCAGCACGATCGGGCGCAAGCGCCGCACGGCAGACTCCACAATGGCGTCCCAGGCGGGCACGCCCTGCGCCCTGTCTTGTTCGATCTGGTCGATCAAAATCACCGAGTTGCGCTGGATCATGCCCATCAGGGCAATCACCCCCAGCAAGGCTACAAAGCCAAACGGACGGTCCAGCGCCAGCAAGGCGGCAGCCACACCGGCGATACCCATGGGGCCGGTCAGAAAGACCAGCATGGCTCGGCTGAAACTTTGCAACTGCAACATCAGCAAGGTGAAGGTGATGAAGAGCATCAACGGCACGCCAGCAGCGATGGAGGCCGAGCCCTTGGAGCTTTCCTCCACTGCACCAGCCACCTCGATGCGGTAAGCCGCGTACGCCCCTTGCTGCCACCCCGCCTGTAGCTGCGCCAATGCGGGCCACAACTGATTCGTCACGGTGGCACCTTGCAGGCCGTCGACGATGTCGGACTGCACGGTGATGGCGTAGTCGCGGTTCTCGCGCCACATCACGCCGGGCTCCCAGGACAACACCGGACGTGCAATCTGGCTCAAGGGAATGCTGCGGCCCGAGGCAGTGGGCACATTGACCTGCGCCAGATCGGCCAGGGCCTGTCGCTCATCGGCCGGTTGGCGCAACACGATGTCGATCAACCGATCGCCCTCCCGATATTGACCAATGGTGGTGCCCGTCCAGAACGTGCGCGTGGCCTGCGCCAGCGACTGGCTGCTCACGCCCAGCGCACGGGCTTTGTCCTGATCAATGTCCAGCCGCAGCGCCTTGACGGATTCGTTCCAGTTGTCATTCACACCGCGCGTGTTGGGGTTGTCACGCATGAGCCGCTTCACCTCATCCGCTCGTTCACGCAAAACAGAGGGATTGGGGCCGGACACGCGGAACTGCACCGGGTAAGGCACAGGTGGCCCATTGGGAAGCAGCTTCACCCGCGCGCGCACCTCGGGAAAGGCCTGTGCCAAACTGGCCGGCAATTCACGCCGCAGGCGTTCACGGGCCTTCAGGTCGTGGGGCACCACAATGAGTTGCGACACATTGGCCTGAGGAAACACCTGGTCCAGTGGCAGATAGAAGCG
>VERE01000069.1 GCA_018882835.1 Limnohabitans sp. | reverse complement strand
TCACCTGGCCACTTTAGTCAACTGGGTCGATACTGTCAATTTAAATTGACGTCATAGTTTAATTACATACCTAGGGTTTTCACTAGTCATGAGGTTTGACAAAAAACCTGACACTTCTGACAAGTACATCAAAACTGCTTTTTTACCGACGGGTTTAAGGGCTCACCCGAAGCGCAAGGAGCGCGACATGTCGGATCCACATGCACTACAGCAGCCTATCAGGGTGCCACTGCAGCGAACCCTGCAAAGCGTGGTCATTCCTGATTTGGTTCGCCGACGCACTGGCGTGCACAGCCCGCTCACGCCTGGCGAGAGCCTGTCAGAGCAGACCCTGGCCGATCTGGCCCAGGCCAGCCTGGAGAGCCTGCCCTCTGTGGAAATCAAGCTGGAACAGCTGTTGGCCCAAGGGTGGGGCATGGAACAGTTGTACCTGCAGGGCATCGCTGCCACTGCCCGCCAGCTCGGCCAATGGTGGTTGTCAGACCAAATTCACTTTGCCTCACTGACCTTGGCCGTGGGTCATTTGCAAGAGCTGGTTTTGCGCTGGGAAGGCCGTTTTCTGAGAAGCGCCGATCCGTTGCCGGGTGCGAGTCGTCGCGTCGCGCTCCTGGCTGGCGACTTCCAGGACCAACACAGCCTGGGGCTGTTGATGCTGCAAGCTTTTTTCAAACGCGATGGCTGGCAAGTTCATCCGACAGCGGGCATGACGGAGGCTTCCCTGCTGGCGCATGTCAAAACCTTCCATGTGGATTTGCTGGGCTTGTCGGTGGCCACCGACCGGCGCTTGCCCCAAACGCGCCAGCTGATCGAAGCCCTGCGTCAAGCCAGTCTGAACCCGAAGCTTCAGGTCATGGTGGGCGGGCCGTTGTTGATGGCGCATCCCGAGGTGGCGCACGATCTTGGCGGCGACTTTCTAGGCCTAGAGGCTGACCAAGCCAGCAAGCAGGCTTTTCAATGGGTGGAGCGCATGAACCGCTAGCCGTGGCTCTCCCCCCTTCGCTTCTGGAAAACACTTTTGCCAGCGCAGTTTGTATGACCAAATTGACAACAGCGATCGCTTATAGTACCTCCAGGATCAACTTCTCTTGACGGTCAAACAAAGCCCTTTTCTCTGACGCTTGAAATGAAACTTCCCCAGCTCTCTGCTGACAAACTGGCCCAGCTTATTGGTGCGACCTCCGACATCGCTTTGGTTTTGAACAGCGACGGCGTGATTGAATCGGTTTCTGTGGGCTGGGATGAATTGTCTGTGTTGCAATGCCCCCAATGGATTGGCAAGACCTGGGTGGACACGGTCACTTCCGAGAGCCGGCCCAAGGTCAGCGAAATGCTCGCCTCCCCCACCACCGACCAGCGCGCGCGCTGGCGGCAGGTCAATCACCCCACCGACCAAGGGCGTGACATTCCACTGGAATACATCGTTCTGGCGCTGAACAGCAAAGTCAGTCTGGCGCTGGGCCGAGGCATGCAAGCCCTGGCCTCGTTGCAACAACGGCTGATCGAGGCGCAACAAACCCTGGAGCGCGACTATCAGCGTCTGCGCCACATGGAGGGGCGCACGCGCATCCTGTTCGAAACCTCGACCGAACCCATGCTGACCGTGGACGCCATCAGCCAAAAAGTGCTGGACGTCAACCCTGCCGCACAGTCGCTGCTGAAAGACCTCACACGTCGCATCGTGGATCGCGAAATCGCAGACTGCTTCGAGCCGCACTCGCGTGAAGAAGTGGTGTCCCTGTTGCGCATGGCCCAAGCCACTGGCCGGGTTGAAATGGGCCGGGCCCAGTTCCTGGGCGCCACCCAGGACGGCACCCTGTCGGTCAAAGCCTTCCCCAGCGAGCACGGTGCGCAATTTTTGCTGCGCTACCTGCGCGGCGATGCGCCCTCGGCCAAAGACGCCGAGTCGGCCGGTGTGGGCTGGATGCAGGAAGCCCTGGAGCGCTCACCCGACGGTTGGGTGGTTGCTGATCGACAGGGCGTGATTGTTTCGGCCAATGCCGAGTTCTTGTCGCAACTGGGTGCCATCTCCCTGGCCCAACTTCAAGGCCATCCGCTGGAGCGCTGGCTGGCACGGGGCGCGGTGGATTGGAGCGTTTTGCAAACCAATGTGAAGCAGATGGGCCAGGTTCGCGGTTTCGCCACCGAGTTGCAAACCTTCTCCGGGCTCAACCTGGCGGTGGAAATCACTGCCATGACGCTGTCCGATCCGAATGCCCATTGGCTGCTCTTCGTGCGCGACACCGCTCGCAAGCGCCTCTCGGAAACCCCTGCAATGGCCTCCGGCATGGCCGACTCGGTGGCCCAACTGGCGCAACTGGTAGGCCGCATGCCCATGAAAGACATCGTGGGCGAGACCAGTGACATGATTGAGCGCATGTGCATTTTGGCCGCCCTGGACCTGACCCACAACAACCGCGCGTCGGCCGCAGAAATGCTGGGCCTGTCACGCCAAAGCCTGTACGTCAAACTGCGCCGCTTTGGCCTGGCCAGCGACAAAGATCACTGACATGTAAATTTCAGTTGACATTATTTTGTGTCACGCCAAAATGTTGGCATGACACGTCCAAGCTTGTCTTCTGTTGCTGAGCTTCTCAAGCCCATCACTTGGTTTCCGCCAATGTGGGCCTTTGCCTGCGGCGTGGTGGCGTCAGGCCAATCCTTCATGGACCAGTGGCTGGCCATTTTTCTGGGACTGGTGCTGGCAGGTCCCTTGGTGTGTGCCAGCAGCCAGGCGGTGAACGATTGGTTCGACCGGCATGTGGACGCCATCAATGAGCCCCATCGCCCCATTCCCTCGGGTCGTATCCCCGGCCAGTGGGGGCTGTACATCGCCATCTTCTGGACCGCGCTGTCCTTGCTGTGGGCTTGGCATTTGAGCCCCTGGGGCTTTGTCGCGGCGGGACTTGGCCTGGTGCTGGCCTGGGCCTACAGCGCGCCCCCCCTCAGACTCAAACAAAACGGCTGGTTTGGCAATGCCGCCTGTGCCTTGAGCTACGAAGGCCTGGCCTGGCTCACCGGTGCGGCCGTGATGCTGGGAGATGTGCTGCCAGAGGGTCGGTCCATCGTGCTGGCCTTGCTCTTCAGCTTGGGTGCGCACGGCATCATGACACTCAACGATTTCAAGGCGATTGAAGGTGACCGCCGCATGGGTGTCGGCTCCTTGCCCGTGAAGTTGGGGGTGCAAGGCGCTGCGCGAACAGCCTGCCTCATGATGCTGGTGCCGCAAGCGGTGGTCATCGCCTTGCTGATGTCCTGGCAAACGCCCTGGCATGCGCTGGCGGTATTGGGCCTGGTATTGGGGCAGCTGCCTTTGATGCGACGTTTCTTGAAAGACCCGGTGCAAAAGGCCTTGATGCTCAGCGCATTCGGTGTGCCGCTGTATGTGTCCGGCATGATGGTGACCGCCTGGGCCTTGCGCATCAGCCACGGAGTCAGCGTATGACCACGGCCACCCCTTTTGGTTGGCTGCAAATCGTGCGCTTGGGCCTGATCCAAGCCTGCCTGGGTGCAGTGGTGGTCATGACCACCTCAACCTTGAACCGTGTGATGGTGGTGGAGCTGGCCTTGCCCGCGTTATTGCCCGGTTTTTTGGTGGGCTTGCATTACGCCGTTCAAATCGTGCGGCCACGATTGGGTTATGGCGCCGACCGCGGCAAGCGTTGCACGCCCTGGATGGTGGGCGGCATGGCGGTCTTGGCTGTTGGCGGTTGCCTCGCCGCCATCGCCACCGCCTGGATGGCGCAAGACCGGCTGCAAGGTATTGCCTTGGCGATTGCCGCCTTCCTGCTGATTGGCCTGGGCGTCAGCGCCTGCGGCACTTCCTTGCTGGTGCTGATGTCCAAACGCGTGCCCGATGCCTTGCGTGCGCCAGCAGCCACCACTGTCTGGATGATGATGATCATGGGCTTTGCCTTGACCGCCGTCACCGCTGGCAAATGGCTGGACCCCTACAGTCCCGAGCGTTTGGTAATGGTCACCAGTTGTGTTTCGCTGGTCGCGTTTTTGCTCAGCAGCTTGAGCGTGTGGCGCCTGGAAGGGCGACCTGTCGAGCTCGTCTCTTGCGAACAGAATGCGCAGGTCGCAGCCTCGTCATCGCAGACAGCTTTCTCCAAAGTGCTGAAAGAAGTTTGGCAAGAGCCGCAAGCACGGCGCTTCACCATTTTTGTGTTTTTGTCGATGCTGGCCTACAGCGCGCAAGACCTGATTCTGGAACCCTTTGCTGGCGCCGTGCTGCAAATGACACCCGGCGAAACCACACAACTCTCCGGGCTACAGCATGGCGCTGTGTTGCTGGGCATGCTCAGCGTGGCTGTGGCCGGCAGTGGCTGGGCGCGCGGCCGTTTTGGCAGCGTTCAAAGCTGGATGGTGGGCGGCTGCCTGGTTTCGGGCCTGGCCATGGGCGGGTTGTGCCTGGCCGGTTTGCACGGCGCGGGCTGGCCCTTGCGGGCCAATGTCTGGCTGCTGGGCGTGGCCAACGGGGCGTTCTCGATTGCGGCCATCAGCACCATGATGCGCTTGGCGCGCGAAGGCACCTCGGGCCGCGAAGGCACGCGCATGGGCTTGTGGGGCGCAGCGCAAGGCATTGCGTTTGGCTTGGGCGGTCTGGTGGGTACCGGTGCCACCGATCTGGCCCGCCATGTGATTCAGCAACTCGACCTGGCCTATGCCAGTGTGTTCTTCTTCGAAATGCTGCTGTTTGTGGCCTCGGCCTGGTGGGCCGTACAAGTCGCCACACCGCGTGCGCCACGCGCATCTTCCAACCTCTCTAATGCCTCTTGGGCGAGTCAAGGACAACAGCCATGACAGAAGACAACTTCGACGCGGTGGTCATCGGAGGCGGCCCGGCAGGCGCCACCACAGCCGACGATTTGGCCCAAAAAGGCTGGCGCGTCCTCTTGCTCGATCGCGGCGGGCGCATCAAGCCATGCGGCGGCGCCATTCCGCCCCGCCTGATCAAAGACTTTGAAATACCCGACCACCTGCTGGTGGCACGCGCGCGCTGTGCGCGCATGATCTCGCCCAGCGACAACCGGGTAGACATCCCGATTGAAAATGGCTTTGTGGGCATGGTCAACCGCGACGCCTTCGACGAGTGGCTGCGCGAGCGCGCCAGAAGCCACGGCGCGGTGCGCCAGCGCGGTACCTTCGAGCGCGTGAGCCGTGACGCCGACGGCATGGCGCGCGTGCATTTTCAGGCACGCCCCTCCAAAGACGACCCTTACGAAACCAGTGTCCGCGCGCGCCTGATTGTGGGCGCCGATGGCGCTCGCTCCGAGGTGGCCCGCCAATGTGTGGAAGGCGCAGAAAAAACACGCTATGTGTTCGCCTATCACGAGATCATTTCCGCCCCACAGGCCTCGAGCACCCACGACCCCGAGCGTTGCGACGTGTATTACCGCGGCACCTTGTCGCCCGACTTTTATGGCTGGGTGTTTCCCCACGGGGACACCATGAGCGTGGGCACCGGCAGCGCCGACAAAGGCTTTTCGTTGCGCAATGCCGTGGGCCGCTTGCGTGAAACGGCGGGCCTGCAAGGGGCGGCCACCCTGCGCCGCGAGGGGGCCCCCATTCCCTTGAAGCCACTGCCGCGCTGGGACAACGGGCGCGATGTGATGCTGTGTGGCGACGCCGCCGGCGTGGTGGCGCCCTCCTCAGGCGAAGGCATTTACTACGCCATGGCCTGCGGTCGCATGACCGCCGATGCCGCTCACCGTTTCCTGGAAACCGGACAAGTCGCCGCCCTCAAGGCGGCCCGCAAGCAATTCATGAAAGAGCACGGCAAGGTGTTCTGGGTTTTGGGAATCATGCAATACTTCTGGTATTCTAGCGACCGCCGCCGCGAAAAATTCGTCAAAATTTGTGAAGACAAAGATGTGCAACAACTGACCTTCGAGTCCTACATGAACAAAGTGCTGGTTCGCAAAAAACCCATGGCGCACGTGCGCATCTTCTTCAAAGATCTGGGCCATTTGCTTGGCTTTGCGCGCACCTCATGAGGACCTGGAAAGGTCTTTTTCTCGCATTCATCCTCAGCTTTGGCACAGCGGGCCTGGGCGGCGCCGTCACCGACCTCGGCCCCTGGTACCAAAACCTGCAACAGCCCGCATGGAAGCCGCCGGACTGGGCCTTCGGCCCCATCTGGACCACTCTTTTCTCGCTCATGGCCTTCAGTGGCTGGTGGGCATGGCGCGTCACCGCCGACCCCGTACGGCGACAGCAAGGCCTGATGCTGTGGGGCCTCAATGGCTTGCTCAATGTCACCTGGAGCCTGCTCTTCTTCAAGTTGCAACGCCCCGACTGGGCGCTCATGGAATGGGCTTTGCTGTGGCTGTCCATCATCGCGGTGATAGGGGCCCTGCGGCGTGACTCGCCTTTGGCCGCCTGGCTGCAACTGCCCTATTTGCTGTGGGTCAGTGTTGCGGGCTTGCTGAACCATGCGGTGATTCAGCTGAACGGGCCGTTCCCTCGCGCGCTCTGAGCACCCAGTCAGTGACACGCTGCGCCACCTCTCGCGGCGCCTCCTCATGCGCCAGATGCCCCAGGGCGGGCAACATGGCATGCTCGGCTTGTGGCAAACGTTGGGACAACGGCAGCGTGGACTCGGGGTCAACGGTCTGGTCTTTGTCGCCGCACAAAATCAGCACCGGTGAATTCAATTTTTCCAGTTGCGCGTGCCATGCGGCCAAGTCCCAACCCACCATCATGGCCAAGACGCCGCGCACATGGGCAGGCGCGCTGAACAAGCGCTTGTAATAGCCCAGCCCTTCGGGTGTGAGTTGCGAGCCGGTGCCGCGCATGACGCGCGCCACCAAGGAACCGCGCGCCGCCTGCTTGGCCATCAACCAGGCCGACGTGGGGTTGAGCGTGATCAATTTGGCCGCGGGTGCAAACAGCCACCCCGCCATACCCGGCATCGGCAACCAGGCCGGGTTGAGTGCCACCAACAAAGGGCGATTTTCGGGGGGCGCGGTCAACACCATTTGTGCGGCCACTGCCGCGCCCGCTGAATGCCCCACGATCACCTGCGGTTGCAATTGCAAATCGGCCATCAACTGCATGACCGCAACGGCCATACCCGGCAAGCTCAGGTGACGCGCATCTTGCGTAGGCGTGAAAGCATGACCCGGCAAATCCACACTGATCACCGTAAAAGCGTTCGCCCAAATCGGTACCAGGTCGCGCCAGGTGTGGGTGGAAGCGCCCGTGCCGTGCAGCAGCAAAATCACCGGCCCCTGCCCCAATTTTTGATAATGCCAGCGCAGGCCCGAGCTGTTGGCAAATTGGCTGCAGCGCGACAACGGCCAGTCGTCGCGCCAATCACGCCATTCCAGGGGGGGGTATAAAAAATCCAGCATGCGCCACGCACTCAGGAACGCATGCCGCTCACCACATGACGCATGGCATCGGCCATGCGCTCGGATTGAGCATAGGGCATGGGCAGGTAACGCGCTTGCATCAAATTCGCCCATTGTTTGGCCAAGGGGTCGGGCTGCATGGAGGTGTCCAGCCACAATGAGGTGAGGCGTTGCTGTGCACACGCCTGGGCCAGCGCATGCGCGTCTTTTTGCGCCTCCTCGCGGCCGCCCATGCCTTGCAAGTTCACATTGGCACGGCCATCGCTGAGCACCACCAACAGCGGCGTCACGCCTTGGCGGGCTTGTTGTGTGGCCACTTCCAGCGCCAGCTTCAAACCCGAGGCCAACGGTGTGCCGCCGCCGGCCGGCAAACCCGACAAGGCCCGCTTGGCGCGCACCAGCGAACGCGTCGGCGGCAACAAGACTTGCGCTTGGCCCGCGCGAAACGCCAGTACGCACACCCAGTCGCGGCGCGCATACGACTGATTCAATAACAACTCGACCGCGCCCTTCGCTTCGGCCAGGCGCTGCACCGCCGCCGAGCCCGATGCGTCAACCGCAAAGATCAAACAGGTGGCCGATTGCTGCGCATAGTGGTGACAGTGAAAGTCATCGGGCCGCAGTGCCAACACGGCGCCATGTTGGGGCGGCGTGCGCAATTTCTGGCGCGGGATGGCCGAGCGCAAGGTGGCCAGCACATGCAGCCGCGCACCTTGGTGCGGCCGCCCCGGTCGCGGTGGCAAGGGACGGCCACGGTGCACGCTGTGGCGTTGCGCGCCACGCACGCCTTGCGAGCCCGCGCCGCGCAAGCCTTGCGGGTTCAAGGTCAAGCGGTCCAGCAGTCTGTCGGGCAAGGCGGCAATGGCGGCGGCGAGTACCACGTCCTCCAAGGGCGGCATCTCGGTGGGGGACGCCGCGTTTTTGCTGTCGCCAGGATCCTGTGGCAAGGCGTCTTGCGGATCTGGCGGTAGGGGCTCGGGGGGCGCGGGCTCAGGCGGCGCAGCCTCTTGCGATGGATTCTGTGGCAGCACCGTGGCACGGGGCGAAATCACCCATTGAATGGCGCGCACCACATCATGGTCTTCCACGCTGCTGCGCGCTTGCAGGGCCGCCAAAATGCGAGCAAGGCGTGAAGTCATTTGCGGCGCGCGCAACGAGTCCACACCCAAGGCTTGCGCAGTTTGGCAGATGGCCAACCATTGCGCATCACTGAGGGTCAGCTGCGCCCAGTGCGCGCGCGCATGCGCGATATCGGCTGCGTCAAAGTCCGTGAAAATTTCATCATGGGGTGAAAGCTGTCGCAAATCAAGCCAAAGGCCCAAGCGCTCCGCGAAACTGGCAGGCAAGGTTTTTTCATCCTCTAAGGACTCGTCCAAAGCCACCACGCCAAAGCGTGCCGGAAGGCTTTCGGCATCACGCTCTTGCGCTTGCAGGATACGCGCGAGCACGCTGGCATCGAGCCGTTCGGCCATGGGCAAGATCACCACGCCCTGCTCGGCCTGAGCCAGCAAGCCGGGGTGCCAAACCGAGGTGCCCTGCGTCAGCGAGGCGCTCAGGTCCAAGCCGCCCAGCAAGCGCTCGTCGTCCACATTGAAAGGCACACGAACGCAGGGGGTCACCTTGTCTTTCAAAAAAGCCAGCCATTGGTCGCGCACAGGACCATGATCGGCGCGAACCCAGGCCCCGCCCAAAGCCATGGGGCTCACCGCCAAGGCTGCCAGCGCCCACCCCAGTTCTGACCCTGCCTGGGATTCGGAGCGATGGATCGGGTTCACGACCCCACAACTTCCTGAAGGGCTCGCTGCACACGTGCATCGGAGCCGGTGTCATCCAGCGGGTTGCGTCGCAAGCGGTGCCGCAGCACCAAGGGCGCCACGCGTTGCAAGTCCAGGCGGGTCACTTTGTGTTTGCCATTGAGCGCCGCCAAGGCCCGCAGGCTGCGCATCAGGGTCAGCTCGGCACGCAAGCCATCGGTGCCCAGACGTTGGCACAGTGCGGCGCACAGGTGCAGCATCTCATCGTCCAAATCCAGATTGGGCAGACGCTTGCGCGCGGCCACAATTTTTTTGCGCTGCGCTTCGTTGGCGGCTTCCCATTTTTGGCGAAAGGCTTGCGGGTCGCGCTCAAAGGCATCGCGGCGGCGCACCACTTCCACCCGCAGGTCCAGGGCTTGCGGGGTTTTGACTTCCACCGACAGGCCAAAGCGGTCCAGCAACTGCGGGCGCAGCTCGCCCTCTTCCGGGTTGCCGCTGCCCACCAGCACAAAGCGGGCAGGATGGCGTACGCTCAAGCCTTCGCGCTCCACCAGGTTTTCGCCAGAGGCGGCCACATCGATCAAGAGGTCGACCAGGTGGTCTTCCAGCAAGTTCACTTCGTCGATGTACAAAAAGCCGCGGTTGGCCTGCGCCAGCAAACCCGGCGCAAAAGACTTCACGCCTTGCGACAAGGCCTTCTCGAGGTCGAGCGCGCCCACCACGCGGTCTTCCGAGGCGCCCAAGGGCAAATCGACCACCGGCACCGGCCGTGTCTCGACCTTGGGCTTGCCTTGCGACGCCGCGCTGCACTGGTCACACACGCCCGCCGTTTTGGCAGGTTCACAGCCGTAAGGACAGTTTGCCACCACTTTCAAGGGCGGCAACAAATCGGCCAGACCCCGCACCGCCGTGGACTTGCCGGTTCCGCGGTCGCCCAAGACCAGCACACCGCCCACCGATGGATCGACGGCCACGATCTGGATGGCGAGGATCATGTCTTCTTGACCCACGATCGCAGAAAACGGAAAAGTTGATGCCATATGCAAAGTGAGGATAAGAGAAAGAGCTTGCAAGGCCGCCAAAGTGTCAATTTCAAATGACACTTTGATTATGTCTTGAAATATGCCCGGAAAAAAGTGTCAACACAAGAGGACATTCGCGAAATAACCAATTTTTTTGAAGGGTATTACGCGGACCAGGCAGCGGCTTTCAGCGCGAGGAACAAAATGATCCACCATGCCATGCATTGCAAGGCCAGGTTTTCTGTCCTTTCGAGAAAATGAAGTTTGGAGACATTCCATGTCTATGGCTCACTTAGGCCGCGGCCCCCTGACTTGGCCGGTCCCCGCATTGGTTCCACCTTGGCTCTTGATGGCCTCGTCGAATTCACGGTCTTCGTTCAAGCGCGATCAAGCGTCTGACGACAGTGACTCTGCCGACAACCCTTGCAAAGACTCGCTGCTGACAGTCATTGAACGTCAAATCATTCCCCGTCTCTTGGAAGCCCATCCAGCTGCCGATCGCTTGCCCGCGCTGGCCGCGCTGTCCTTGAAACAACCGGGCACAGCCGAGATCGAAGCCTTTGCCCATCTGTGCCTGTCCGCTGACCCGGCCGTTTGCCATGCCTGGATCGTAGATTTGCAAAGCCAGGGCTACACCACCGAAAGCCTGTTCCTTCACCTGATTGCGCCCGCCGCCCGCCATTTGGGCAGAGAGTGGGAACTCGACCGCATGGACTTCAGCCAGGTCACCCTGGGCCTGGTGCGCATGCAGCAACTCACGCACGAGTTGGGCTATGCCTTTCGCGGCGGCCCGCAACAGGTGGGCGCGCGCCGTCGCATCATGCTGGCCTCGGCGCCCGGCTCTCAACACATTCTGGGCCTGGTGATGGTGTCGGAGTTTTTCCGCAAAGAGCGCTGGGAGGTGGTGGTGGAAATTTCCGCCACCCCCGACGAACTGTTGAACGCCGTGGCCAATGAATGGTTCGACATGCTGGGCCTGTCGGTAGGCGTTGTGGAACAGCTGACAGGCTTGCCCGACTTGATCGCGCAATTGCGAGGCGCCTCGCGCAACCCCGACATCAAAGTGCTGCTGGGCGGCCCGGCCCTGCTTTCGCAACCCATGGAAGCACAAAGCCTCAAGGCTGATGCCATCTCGCTCGATGCCGCCTCTGGCGTGAAAATGGCCGAGGCTTTGCTGCCGCGCAAAGCCTGAGCTCAGCGCTCTTCGGCGGCCATGGGCTCGGTGAACTGCAATTCAGCCAGGCTGGCGTAAAGCCCCTGGCGCGCCATCAGGTCTTGGTGCGTGCCCTGCTCGACCAAGCGGCCATGGTCCATCACCCAAATCACATCGGCTTTTTTCACGGTGGCCAAGCGGTGTGCGATGACCAGGGTGGTGCGCCCCTTCATCGCAGTTTCCAAGGCGGCTTGCACCATCCACTCACTGTGCGAATCCAAGGCGCTGGTGGCCTCGTCAAGCAACAGCAGCGGTGCGTCTTTCAAAATTGCGCGGGCAATCGCAATGCGCTGACGTTGCCCGCCGGACAAACGCACGCCGCGGTCCCCCAAATCGCTGTCGTAGCCCTGCGGCAATTGGTCGATGAATTCGTCCGCATACGCCGCCTTGGCCGCCATCTTCACCTGCGCCAAAGTGGCGTCGGGGCTGCCGTAGCGAATGTTCTCCATCACGCTGCCCGTAAAAATCAACGACTCCTGCGGCACCACCCCGATGCGGCGGCGCAGATCCTGCAAGTCCATGGCGGCCACGGGCACACCATCCAGCGTGATCTGCCCTTGCTGCGGGTCGTAAAAGCGCAGCAACAGCCCAAACAAGGTGGTTTTGCCCGCACCGCTGGGGCCCACCAAGGCAATGGTCTGCCCCGGCTGCACCCGCGCGCTCAGTTGGTTCAACACCGCGTGTTCGGGCCGCGAGGGGTAGGCAAAAACAACCTGCTGCAGTTCCACACTGGAGCCGCCTTCAGGCCACGGCGCCTGTTGCGGCTGCGCTGGCGAAGCCACAACGGAGCGGCTTTGCAGCAGGGCCATCAGGCGTTCCGTGGCGCCTGCGGCGCGCAGCAAATCGCCATAGACCTCGCCCAATACGGCAAAGGCACTGGCCAACAACAGCACGTAAATCAGGGTCTGGCCCAGCTCGCCGGCTGTGGTGGTGCCGGCGCGGACCGACAAGGTCCCCAAGTAAAGGCCCCACAACAACACAGCGCTGGAAGTCACCATGACAAAGCCCACCAGCACCGAGCGGGCGCGGATGCGGCGAATCGCCGCTTTCACGGTCTGTTGGCTGGCCTGAACAAAGCGCTGGCTCTCATGCGCTTCGGCGGTGTAAGCCTGCACCACCGGAATGGCATTCAACACCTCGCCCGCCAAAGCACTGGCATCGGCCAAGCGGTCCTGGTTGGCACGCGAGAGGCTGCGCACCCGCCGGCCCAAGTAGACACTTGGCAAAATGACTGCCAGCAACACGGCAATCACTTGCAGCATCAGCCAGGCATTGCTCCACACCAGCATCAACAATGCGCCGATGCCCATCACCAGGTTGCGCAAGCCCATCGAGAGCGATGAGCCCACCACGGTTTGCACCAAAGTGGTGTCATTGGTCAGGCGTGACAAGACTTCGCCCGACTGTGTGACCTCGAAAAACGAGGGGCTCTGCCGCAATACATGGGCGTAGACCGCTTGCCGCAGGTCAGCCGTGATCCGCTCGCCGAGCCAGCTCACCATGAAGTAGCGCGCTGCCGAGAAAAAGGCCAGCGCCACAGCAACGACCAACAATTCCAGAAACCCCGCGGCCAGGGCCTCGGGGCTGGTTTGCGCTACCAGACCTTCGTCGATCAGGCGACGCATCGCCCATGGAAAGGCCAAGGTGGCCCCTGCCGCCAGCATCAGGAAAACGCCCGCAAAGACAATCTGGAGACGGTAAGGTCGAAAAAAAACGCCCAGTCCGCGAAGAGACTGATGATTGGGTTTGCGCGTCATTCTTTATTGACGTTTTTAATTGTTCTCATAAAATGACACGATGTCCTTTTCGGCATTTTTACACAGGCCCACCCATTGGACACTTCCAGCGCACCCGATGTCGCACGCAAACAAGCCCTGATGGGCTTTGTATTGCCACGCCAGTACGCCGAGCGCTTTGACCATACGCAGGTTCATCCCACATTTTCGCAAGATCTGATTCGGGAACTCGCAGCCACCTCGATTGACTTTGACACCGAAGCCTTCCAAAAGGTTGCCACCGCCTTGATGCGCGAAAGCGCCGATGCGGAACAATTTCTGGTTCAGGCCATCACCGGCGCCGCCATGGTGCTGGGCGAGTGGTGGTCCTACGACCGCATTTCCATTTCTGCGGTGAAGTTGGGCACGCAACGTCTGGAAGAGTTGGTGTTTGAAATTGCCGATGAGCGTCTGCGCGTGCACCAAAAGCCAGACAACCCCCACAAGGTCATCATCACCTACCCCAGCCAAAGCAGCCACACTCTGGGTTCGTTTGTGGCGGCCGAAATTTTCAACTGGCATGGCTGGTCGGTGACTTCCGGCCCTCATGTGAAGTTTGAAAATGTGCCAGAAATTTTGGCACATGAGTCCTTCGATCTGCTAGGCGTGACCCTGGCAGTCGAGCATGACTTGTTGCTGATTCACCAACTGATTTCGCGTTGTCGCAGCGTCAGCAAAAACAAACATTTGCTGGTGGTGGTAGGGGGAACGCAAGCGTTTTTGCGCCCCAATTTGGCAGAGGAAGTCAACGCCGATTTTGTCGCCACCAATGCGAGTCAGGCGCAGGCCTTGGCCATGAGCTTGTTGAGCAAAGCCGCTTGAGGTCAGCGCTCAATCTTGCTGGTGCAATCGTAATAAAGCTTAATACCCGTGGCTGCGGCTCCATCTTGTCGCAGTTTTTAGCAAGCGTTTTTAAATGACCTCTGGGTGCAGGGTGCAACCCGGCAGCGGACCGAGTTGACGGGCGAAGCGTCTTGCAGCAGCCAGGCCGAAAGCACTTGGCACCAAGGCGCACTGACGGTCATGGTGAACGTCCATCCCACTGCGCCAAGCCGCGATCCTCTTGCCATACACCACCAGGGTTTCCAGTGACTGCATCACGAAATTGATCGTTGGCAAGATGTGCTCGTAGTGCGCTTGGGCTTCCTCGATGGCCCCTCGGTTGTACAACTCAAAGATGCGTGCTTGCTCAAAGGCGCAGTCGGGGGCCACGATCATGCCGGCACAACCGGCCCGCAGGTTGTCGATGAGCTCCATACCGCCCCGACCGTTGAGCACCGGGAAGCTGGGGCCCACGGATTGCACGGTTTTTTCAATGATCACTGAAGGCGCTTCTCCTTTGAGAAAGCGGAGATTGGCGCAACGACTGCGCAGCGCCGCCAGCGCCGTGGCGTCCAGGCCGATGCCTAAAAATTCAGGTGCATTCTGTATCCCTACTGGCGTCTCAGGCGACATCTGGGCCAGCCCCTCAAGTACACGCTGGAAAAACGCCTCCAGTTCCGCTTCAGCGATGGGGACTTCCTTGCGCAGCGGTGGCTGGAGCACCAGATAACTCGCTCCATACGCAAGGGCAATTTCAGCGAGTTTCAGTTGCTCTTGCGCCGTAGGGCCGCTGATGGTCACAGCCATTGGAGCTGCACCCGCCAGATCCTGTGCAGCCCAGGCGATCACGTCGTGCTTTTCCTGAACCGACAACTTGTTGACCTCAGTAGCCAGACCGAGGATGGCAACGCCTGGCAATCCTGATCGCACAGCGGTTTGAACCTGCCACCGCATGGCCTCCCGATCGAGGGTCCCCGCCTGGGTGAAATAGGCATACAAAATAGGCCAGATGCCGTGCATGGTGAATCACTTGCCTTCTCAGACTTCAGTGCGGATCGCAAGGAATCGCTGCACAACTGGCGCCTACCAACAGATCAAGGCCTGCTTCTTTGACGATTGCTTCGATGCGTACAGCCTTATTCACTCAGTTCTCCTAGGTCATGTGAATATCCATTGTTACAGATCCAAGTTAACACAGATCTTCTTGATTCTTGGAAAATTTCAAACCATATTCACATCACAATGTCGGAGCAATCTTGGTTACGAGATGAAAAAGTAAATCTCCAAACTGTAAGTCATTGCGATTCGACAAATACTTTAGCTTGCCTGGGCGTCACCACCAACAACTCCCCTTCCTTGAACTCCTGATCCATGAAGGACTTGGCGGCGATGTGCGCTTCGATCACGGCGTGAGGCTCCAGGCCACTGTCTTCGGTAGGTTCCAGTTCCAGACGCGCAATCGGTCCCACTGAAATGGCCCGGGTCAGGCGCGCCACAATGCCCCCCTGGTGCCCAGGAGCGTAGCGCTGTACGTCCAGGTCATGCGGCCGCACATAGGCCTGTGCTCGGGCGTCCTGCACGTGGCGGTGTTCGGGTGCTTGCAGCCTCACGGCCTGGTGGTCAGCACCGATATGCATCTCGCCATCATGGGCCCGACCGTGAAAGAGGTTCACGTCCCCCAGGAATCCATAAACGAAGGGGCTGGCCGGATGATCCCACACATCCTGAGGTGAGCCCACCTGCTCCACATGACCCTTGTTCATCAGCACCACGCGGTCGGCCACTTCCAGGGCCTCTTCCTGGTCGTGGGTGACGAAGATGCTGGTGACATCCAGGTCCTCGTGCAGGCGACGCAGCCAGCGGCGCAGTTCCTTGCGCACCTTGGCGTCCAGCGCGCCGAAGGGTTCGTCCAGCAACAACACTTTGGGCTCAACCGCCAGAGCTCGGGCCAGCGCGATGCGTTGGCGTTGGCCGCCCGACAAC
>VERE01000101.1 GCA_018882835.1 Limnohabitans sp. | reverse complement strand
ACGTTGGAGAGGGTGCGCCAATCTTCCGACAGCTCGAAGTCGGACAGCAGGCTGGCCGCCTCGAGTTGCAGGCCGACCCCCATGAAATTGAGGTCGCCAAAACTGGTGCCGGTGTCGATGGTGACCTTGCGGCGAGCGCCCTGCTCGTACGCAAACGAGCCCTGCACGAACACAAACTCGCTGATCTTGATGGTGGCCAGGCCCACGTAGACGCCGATCAGCGGGCTGTCGTAGTCCAGTGCAATGGGGGTGCCACCGGTTGCAACGCTCAATCCAGAGGGACCATAGGTGGAACGGAAGTCCACATAGGGCTCGATGGTGGTGTTTTTCCAGGCCGAGCCCTGGTTGGCGGAAATATGAACCTGGTTGGCCTCCAGGGTCAGGAAGTCCATGCCCACCATGCCGACCTTGTCGACTGTGGCTGATAGCGCCCACAGGCGGGGGACGACCTTGAACTCCGTGTCGGTGTAGATGGCCAGCGCCAGATCCAGATTGTCGACGGCAAAGCCCACTGCGTCTGGAGATGGCACATCGGCAGGGGTGATCTTTCCATCCCCGTTGCTATCCACGAAGTATGGGCCTGAACCCACGAACAACATGGTTTGTGAGAAACCCACCGTGATGGATTGCATCGGCATGTTCTCGATGCGTGAGTAGTGTCCGGCAGTCACATAGCCACGACTCACCAAAGTTGACAGTGCCGCTGCAGCTTGGGGTGATGAATCACTGAAGCCGGTGACCACATCGACAGCCGTGCTGCCTGAGTAGTCAATGGCCAGACCCGCCTGAAGGAAGAAGAAATTGCCAATCGAAATGCGAGCGCGACTGATCTCCACGCCAAAGAAGCTGCTGTTGTATTTCAGGTAGATGGGGGTTGCGCCAGTCTCGACGCGCATGCCGGTGGTTCCAAAATTGGACACCAGATCGGCATATGGGCCAACCTTCAGACCCTGCCAGTTGCTACCGGTGTTCAGGCGCAGGGCAATGTCGTCCACCTGCAGTTGCATGAAGCCCCAATCGACATCAAGCTTCATCGGCCAGTAGGCACGCAGTGCGTACATGCGCGGAATGACGCCATTGGGGTCCGCGGCATCTGTTGCGCGGAAAGTGGCAAAAGCCACATCGATATCGTTCAGGGAGAACAGCGGGTCGTTGTAGTTGCCAACCTTGATGGTGACGTGGTTGGCGCCAATGGAAATGGTGTCCACGGGCAAATCTTCGAGTCGGCTGTTGTCCGACGAAAGGTAGCCACTGCGCTTGAGCGCACGCAGATCGGCGTTCAACGCGGAGGCTTCCCCAGTCAGCGAGGAGGGCAGCTGAGTTTGAACGTCGATCAGCGTGACCGATTTCTCGAACGCAAAGCTGCCTTCGATGAAGAAGAAGCCGCCAATGCCCAGCAATGCATTTTGCAGCTTGACGCCAATCAGCGCCTTGCCGTAGTTGAAGTCAAATGCTGCATTGCCATTGGCCAAATGCAATGCACCGCCGGTGTAGGAAGTGGTGAAATCGATATAGGGGCGTGCACCTTCGACAGCATCCCAGGTTCCCCCCTGGTTGACAGTGACCTGCAGAGAGTCCAGCTTGAGCTGGAGCACGGTCCAGTCAATGTCAAGATGGGCATTCCAATTCACCTGCAGCGCATAAAGATTGGGGATGACGCCATCCGGATCAGCGGTGTCCGTCGGGTTCATGAAGACCAGACCTAGGTCGATGTTTTCCAGCTTGATTCCCCAGGCGTCGGGGTTGGTCTGCTCGCCATCGTCAAACAGTCCGTTGCCGTTCTCGTCAATGAAATACGGGCCAGAACCCACAAAGACATCCACATCACTGGCCACCATGTAGGTGGAGGCTGCTTGGAGTTTGGTGATGCGGCTGTAATCGCTGGAAACACCTTTGACCTTGCTGAGGCTAGATTTAAGGCCGGCGTTGTCGTTCACCTGGTTCTTGGTCAGTCCAGTGCCAATGTCAATGGTCGTGACATCTGCTTGCTCAAAATACAGGCCGCCGCTGATGTAAACATAGTCAGAAATGGCCAGGGTTGCACGGTTGATGTTGAGCCCCAGCACATTGCCTCGTGTGCCGTTGGTGGTCAATGCAATGCTCTTGCCCGGCCCAGTCGCAACATTGAAAGCGTTGAGGGTGAGAGCTTGGTGCTGGGTGTCGCTGACACGGTTGATATCGAGAGAAATGCCCTCAGCCGCCAGAGTGAACCCGTCAATGCCCACAAATGCCACGCTTTGCGCGGTGGCATGCAAGGCGGTCCATGAGGTGCCGGATGCTGATGGTGAGCTGAACATCATCAAGCCCAGGTCCAGGCCATCCAGTGCCAAACCGAGACGATCAGCGCTGTTGCCGCCAATGCCCACAAAGGCATGCATGCCGGTGGCACCAATGGTCAGGGCTTTCCCTGACACGGTGGTGCCGTTTGCTACGGTGAAAGTGGCATCTTTGCTTTCAATGCCAAAGTCACCCTCAACCATGACAAAGTCAAACAGGTTGAGATTGAGGTGACCCGTCAACTTCGTGAAGTCGCCATCGGCGCCGTTCATCGTCAGTTGGACATCGCTGGAAGGGCCAGTCGCGATGGTGAGGTTGGTGTTTCTGGCATCGGCAGCATCTGCGGTCGATGTGGTCAAGCTGTAGTCGATCAGGGTGTTGTCAGCGGCCTTGCGGTTGATCTGCAGCGCCATGCTGTCAACACCTACCGTGATACCTGCCACTCCTTGAATACTGGCGGACTCCACCGTGGCTTCAACACTGGTCCACTTGCGTGGCGTGGCGTTACCCGTGACTTGTTCGGTCACCAGGGCCACACCCAAGCTCATGCCACTCAGGTTCACGCCCACACCGCTGGCGCCCACAAAGGCGCTCAGGTTGTTACCGCCAATCAGCAGCACGTTGGCATTGATAGCCGCAGCAGACTCGTCCACGTTGGTGGTGGAGGCGAGGTCAGCCACATGCACCGTGGTCTGCTTCTTCTCAATGCCGAAGTCGCCACTCACGGTGACGAAGTCAAACACGTTCAGTGTCAGGTGACCGGTGAGCTTGGTGTATTCACCATCGGCCCCGTTCATGGTCATCTGAACCGAGCTGGTCGGGCCAGAGGCAATACTCAGGTTAGTGTTGCGAGCATCCGCAGCATCTGTGGTCGAGGCCGTCAGGCTGTAGTCGATGAGGGTGTTGTCAGCGGCCTTGCGGTTGACCTGCAGGGCCATGGTGTCGACCGTGACCGTCAGGCCACTCACACCTTGAACGCTTGCAGACGCCACCGTGGCTTCAACACTGGTCCACTTGCGTGGCGTGGCGTTGCCCGTGACTTGTTCGGTCACCAGGGCCACACCCAGGCTCATGCCGCTCAGGTTCACGCCCACACCGCTGGCACCCACAAAGGCGCTCAGGTTGTTACCGCCAATCAGCAGCACGTTGGCATTGATAGCCGCAGCAGACTCGTCCACGTTGGTGGTGGAGGCGAGGTCTGCCACATGCACCGTGGTCTGCTTCTTCTCAATGCCGAAGTCGCCCGAGACCGTGACGAAGTCAAAGACGTTCAGTGTCAGGTGACCGGTGAGCTTGGTGTATTCACCATCGGCACCGTTCATGGTCATCTGAACAGCACTGGTCGGGCCAGAGGCAATACTCAGGTTAGTGTTGCGAGCATCCGCAGCATCTGTGGTCGAGGCCGTCAGGCTGTAGTCGATGAGGGTGTTGTCAGCGGCCTTGCGGTTGACCTGCAGGGCCATGG
>VERE01000002.1:123675-135931 GCA_018882835.1 Limnohabitans sp. | reverse complement strand
GAATGGCGGCATCCAGGGGGTAGCGCTCCAGGGGTTGGAGGGTGACTTCGGTGGCGTAGTCGACCTGGGTGGCCAGGCCCATGAAGCTGCCGGCCTTGGCGCGGGTGGCGCGGTATTCGGGCAAATAACGACCGGCTTGGCGCATCAGCCAGATGGGGGTGTGGTCGGTGGCCTGGCGCCAGCAGGCCTTGAGAAAGCTGTCGTTTTGGAGTGCAGAAGTCATGGTGGCGAAGAGGCTTCCATTCACAAATTGAAAAATGTCAGCGGTGTGTTACATAACAAGTGTCATCCTAACTTGACATTTTGTCAAAGTTCTATAGATTAGAGGCCAAATCGTCACGTGGACAAACCGTCAATGGCTGGTTTACTGGAACACATCGAAACCCCCTTGCTGCTGAGAAATTTGCGGCGGGAGCAACTGCATTTGCTGTCCGCCGAGTTAAGGCAGCACTTGTTGACGTCGGTGTCTTCCACGGGCGGGCACCTGAGCGCCAATTTGGGCACGGTGGAGTTGACCGTGGCCCTGCACTATGTTTTCAACACCCCAGAAGACCGTCTGGTGTGGGATGTGGGCCACCAGGCCTATGCGCACAAAATCCTGACTGGCCGGCGCGAGCGCATGCCAACCTTGCGCCAAACTGGTGGCCTGAGCGGATTCCCGAGCAGGGCCGAGTCGGCCTACGATGCTTTCGGTGTAGGACATTCTTCCACCAGCATTTCGGCCGCCTTGGGCATGGCCCTGGCAGCCCAGCAGAAAGGCATTCCCCGAAAAGTCGTGGCCATCATTGGCGATGGTGCCTTGACGGCTGGCATGGCCTACGAGGCCCTGAACAATGCGGGCGTGAGTGCTTGCAACCTGTTGGTGATCCTGAACGACAACGACATGTCCATCAGCCCCCCGGTGGGTGCGCTCAATCATTACCTGGCCCAGTTGATGGCAGGGCGCTTCTATGCCACCGCCCGCGATTTGGGTCGCGAAGCCCTGAAGAAAGCCCCGCCGCTGTTTGAAATCGCACGCTGGATGGAGCAACGCGCCAAGCAGGAGCTGAGTCGCGACACCCTGTTTGAAAAATTGGGCTTTGAGTACACCGGTCCTATCGATGGCCATGACCTGGATGTCTTGATTCCACACCTGGAGAGGCTGTCGCGAGCAGCGGGGCCGCAGTTCCTTCATGTGGTGACCCAAAAGGGCAAGGGCTATGCCTTGGCCGAAAAAGACCCGGTGGCTTACCACGGCCCGGGCAAGTTTGACCCGAAAGTGGGCCTGGTCCCCAGTGCCAAGCCCAGTGCCGCGACCTTCACCCAAATTTTTGGCGATTGGCTGTGCGACATGGCAACCCACGACCCGCGCCTGGTGGCCATCACGCCAGCCATGCGCGAAGGCTCGGGCATGGTGGCTTTCAGCCAGCGCTTTCCATCGCGTTACCACGACGTGGGCATTGCAGAACAACACGCTGTGACCCTGGCCGCTGGCATGGCGTGCGATGGCTTGAAGCCGGTGGTGGCGATTTATTCCACGTTCTTGCAACGGGCCTACGACCAGCTGATTCACGACGTGGCCCTGCAAAACCTGCCGGTGGTTTTCGCCTTGGACCGCGCGGGGGTGGTCGGAGCAGACGGTGCGACCCATGCAGGCATGTACGACATTGCCTTCACGCGCTGCATTCCCAACATGAGTGTGATCTGCCCGGCTGATGAAAACGAGTGCCGGCAGCTGCTGACGACGGCCTACCAGCAAAATCATCCCGTCACCGTTCGCTATCCGCGCGGCGCGGGCGTGGGGCGCCCCGTGGCCATGGCTCTCGAGCCGCTGCCTTGGGGCAAAGCAGAAATCTGCCGACCGGGCCGCAAACTGGCGTTGCTGGCCTTTGGCCCCTTGCTCTACGAAGCCCTGAAAGTGGCGCAAGCCCTGGATCTCACGGTGGTCAACATGCGCTGGGTCAAGCCTCTGGACGTGGCCATGGTGCGCGAGATGGCCCAAACCCACCAAGGCCTGGTGACCTTGGAGGAGGGTAGCAAGATGGGGGGCGCAGGCTCGGCCGTCTTGGAAGCCTTGCAAGCCATGTCGCTGACAACCCCGGTGTTGTGCCTGGGCATGGACGATGTCTTCATCGAACACGGCGACCCTGCCTCGCTGATGAAGCAAATCGGTCTGACCGCTGCCGGTATCCAGCAAGCCCTGCTGGCCCGCTGGCCTGCGCTGGCGCAGCCCGAACAAAGCACCGTGGTGCCCCTGAAAAAGGCCAGCTGAATGAGCGTTTGGACCCTCGGCCTCAATCATAAAACCGCGCCGCTGGAGTTGCGGGAACGCTTTGCGTTTGCGACCGAACGTCTGGGCGAGTCTTTGCGCGACTTGCGCAACTCTTTCTCTTCACACAAAGAAGTCGCCATTTTGTCGACCTGCAACCGCACGGAAATTTACTGCGCAGGCCAGCAAATTCAGGTACCTGAAACCCTGGCCTGGCTGGCCCACGAGGGGCGCACCCAAGTCGAGGTTTTGCAAGCGCACACCTATGGCTTGACTGGCGATGAGTCTGCCCGGCACGCGTTCCGGGTGGCCAGTGGCCTGGACTCCATGGTGCTGGGCGAGCCACAAATTTTGGGGCAGATGAAAGACGCTGTCAGGATTGCCGGCGATGCTGGCGCCCTGGGCACCACACTCAACCAGTTGTTTCAGCGCTCCTTTGCGGTCGCCAAGGAAGTACGAGGGAAAACTGAAATCGGTGCGCATTCGGTCAGCATGGCGGCCGCCGCGGTTCGCTTGGCCGGCCGTTTGTTCGAGGACTTGAGCCAAGTCCATGTGCTGTTTGTCGGCGCAGGCGAGATGATCGATTTGTGCGTCCCGCATTTCGCGGCCAAGACCCCACTGTCCCTCACCATTGCCAATCGCAGCGCAGACCGCGCGGAGGCTTTGGTGAAGGCCCATGGTGGTGAGGCCATGGCCTTGGCCGACCTGCCACGCAGATTGCATGAGTTCGACATTGTCATCAGCTGTACTGCCAGCACCTTACCCCTGATTGGCTTGGGTGCTGTCGAGTCGGCCTTGAAAAAACGCAGCTACCGGCCGATGTTTATGGTCGACCTGGCCGTCCCCCGCGACATCGAGCCGCAGGTCAAAGATCTGAGCGACGTCTACTTGTACACCGTCGATGATTTGTCACAGGTGGTGAGCCAGGGACAGACGCAGCGCCGCTCTGCCATGGTGCAAGCCGAGGTCATCATCGATGAAGGCGTGCAGAAATTCATGGCATGGTTGGATGTGCGCAGCCACCTGCCGTTGATTCAGCAGCTCAACCAGAAGGCAGAGGCCTGGCGCGAGATCGAGCTGGTGCGCGCCCGAAAGATGCTGGAGCGCGGCGAGGACGTTGAAAAGGTTTTGCAAGCGATGTCGGCCAGCTTGACCCGCAAGATGCTCAATGGACCGTTGCGCGAATTGAACCATCCCACCGCGCTGCAACGCGACAAAGCGCGCGATGCGGTGCAACAATTTTTCTTCGAGCCTTCCACGTCTGCCGATGCCCCCTCCATGGGCGTGCGCACGCCTTAAGTCATGCCATGACGTCCACCGGAGCCATTGATGCGCGACCATGACCAGCGATTAGCCTTGCACAACGAAGTGCACGCCCGGCCGCCTGAAGCGCTGCAAGTGCCGATGGCCATTGCGCATATTGTCATGTGGACAGACCGCGAAGGGCGCGAGGCTAGCCGGGACCATTTGGCGCAGTTGTTGCGAAACCATCACCTGCCCACACCTGAAGTGCATTCAACGCATTTGCGCGCAGACTTTGGCGGTTGGCGACTGCGCTGGGAGTTGCACACCGAGTTTGTCACCTGGACGTTTATGCGTGAAATGCCGCAAGGCGCCGCCGCAGCCATGCCCGAAACAGCGGTTCAGGCCGTGCCCCAGCAGTGGCTGAACCAATTGCCTGGCGAGTGTCTGGCGCGGTTGCATTTGTGGGCCTTGCCAGTGCGTGACATGGACGCCGCGTGGCTGTCTCAGTGCTTGCGCGAAGAGTCTTTGGTAGCCTCCACAGTGGCCGATGGCTTGGCTGAAGTTCACACCGATTTTCAACTTCATCCGGACGGTTTTGCGCGCATGGTCTTGTTCGCTGGCAACATGGCGCCGCGCAGGCTAGGTCGCTTGGTACAGCAATTGTTGGAAATCGAAACCTACCGCATGGTGGCCTTGCTGGGGCTGCCCGCTGCACGCGCTGCAGGGGCCGTGCTGGCCGATGCAGAGCGCGAGTTGGCGGAATTGGCGCAAGCCATTCGAAGCGCCAAACGCGAAGACGAGGCGGGCTTGCTCGACCGGCTGACACGCCTGGCAGGGCAGGTGGAGGGACAGTATGCGGCCACGCATTCACGCTTTTCGGCCAGCCGCGCTTATTTTGAGTTGATCGATCGGCGCATCCATGATATTCGCGAGTCGCGACTCAGTGGCTTGCAAACCATTGCAGAGTTCATGGAGCGGCGCCTCTCGCCCGCCCGCAGCACCTGCGACTGGGCTGTCCGGCGCCAAACAGCCTTGTCCGAGCGCGTGTCGCGGATGAGCAATTTGTTGCGCACAAGGGTTGAAATCGAGCAACAACAGAGCAACCAAGAACTGCTGGCGACCATGAACCGCCGGCAAGGCTTGCAATTACAGCTGCAGTCGACGGTGGAGGGCTTGTCGGTAGCCGCCATCACTTACTACATCACGGGTTTGGTCCATTACGTGGTGGAAGGTTTGTATCGGCATGGCTGGCCCTGGGGGGTGGACATCACCACGGCGGCCACCGTACCTTTGGTGGCCTTGCTGGTCTGGCTGTTCATACGCAGAATCCATGATCGGATCACAGCCGAATAAAAGAGGAGGCTTGGGCCTCCTTTTTTGATGTCTAATAATCAGTATGCGTACGTTATTGACACAACTAATAAGTGTGGTTACTATTTCGGCTTGTCAGAAATTTGAGCATTTGGAGATGTGTGATGCAGTTTTATAAAAACGGTTTCAGAGGCGGCAATCCAGACATTCAGCCTGCTGCGCCCAACCGTCGCAACCGTGGCCTGCATGAGCCATTGCCTGAGAAAGTCGATGTGCTGATCGCCGGCACAGGCCCCGCCGGTTTGTGCCTGGCCGCGCAGTTGGCGCAGTTTCCGGAAATTGAGACCCTGGTCATCGAGCGCATGGCCAGCAACATCATCAAGGGCAAGGCCGACGGCATCAACACCCGCACCATGGAAATGTTCCAGGCGTTTGGGTTTGCCGACAAGGTCAAGCGCGAAACCTATTGGGTGAACCAAACGGCTTTCTGGATGCCAGACCCCCAAAACCCTGGCCACATTCACCGCGTCGGGCGGGTGCAAGACGTGGCCGACGACAGTTCGGAGATGCCGCACATCCTGATCAACCAGGCGCGCCTGCACGAATTGTTTTTGGAAGTGATGCAAAACTCGCCCTCGCGTCTGGCACCCGATTACGGCTGGGAAATTGTGGGCTTGACGATCGACAACACCACCCAAGACCATCCCGTGACTGTCACCCTCAAAGACGCAACTGGCGTGAATTGGGGCGCTACCCGCACCGTGCGGGCCAACTATGTAGTGGGTTGCGACGGCGCGCACTCGGCGGTGCGCAAAGCCATTGGCGGTGTGCTGCATGGCGATGCAGCCCACCAGGCCTGGGGCGTCATGGACATCCTGGCCAACACCGATTTTCCTGATGTGCGCCAGAAGTGCCTGATCTCTTCCGCCAACGAGGGCAATGTGCTGGTGCTGCCGCGCGAGGGAGGGTACATCTTCCGCATGTATGTGGAGTTGGACAAGCTGCGTCCCGATGAAAAGGCCGCCCATCGCAAAATGACCCAGGACGACATCATCGCGGCCGCCAATCGCATCATCAAGCCCTACAGCCTGGATGTCAAAGAGGTGGTCTGGTGGTCCATTTATGACATTGGGCACAGCCTGACCGACAAATTCGATGACGTACCCGAGGGCGAAGACCGCAACCCCCGCGTTTTCACGGCTGGTGATGCATGCCACACCCATTCACCCAAAGCGGGGCAGGGGATGAACGTTTCCATGCAGGATACTTTCAATTTGGGCTGGAAGCTGGTGCATGTGCTGCAAGGCCGAGCCGATGCCAGCTTGTTGCGCAGCTATTCCAAAGAGCGCCTGACCGAGGCCAAGCGCTTGGTCGAGACCGACCACAAATGGTCGCGCATCATGTCGGCCCCCACCACGCAGGCTGAGCGTGAAGGGCGCGAGGAGCCGCGCATCATTCGGCAGTTCAAGGAAAACCTGGAGTTCACCGGTGGCACGGCAGTGAAGTATGACACCTCGTACCTTTTTGCGGCTCCCACACACCAGGCGCTTGCCACGGGCGAGGTCATTGGCCGGCGCTTTCACTCTGCACCCGTGGTGCGCTTGTCAGATGCCAAGCAAATGCAATTGGGCCATGTGGCGCAGGCCGACGCGCGTTGGCGCATCTATGCGTTTGCGGGCCAATCAGATGGCTCAGATGCGGGCTCTGCCATCCACAAGCTGGCCGAATGGCTGCAAACCCATCCCCAGTCTCCAATCGTCCGGCACACGCGCAAAGGTGAAGACATCGATGCCATCATCGACTTCCGCGCCGTCTTCCAGCAAACCTTCGACCAACTGGCTTACGAAAAAATGCCTGCGCTGTTGAAGCCCCGAACGGGTAAGCTGGGTTTGCAAGACCACGAAAAAATCTTCTGCGTTGATCACAAAGGCGTGGGCGATATTTTCGACATGCGCGGTATCCACCGCGGCCAAGGTTGCATGATCGTGGTGCGACCGGATCAGTATGTTGCCAATATCTTGCCGCTGGATGGTTTTGTAGAGCTTTCAGATTACTTCAGCGGTGTATTGAGCGCGTGAATTGCTGAAAACGGCTGCAACAGGAGGATTTTGACTTCAATTTTTGATTTTGGGGCCGATCAAAGAACACCACGTCTTTGCGCTTTGCTCATCATCCCATGAGTCCGTGACAAGAGGTGGTTCCATGAGAGACCATGTTTTCGCTCCGCCGTCCTCTGTCAGATTCTGCGCGTCAAAGCCCTCCAAGCTGGGCAGGACGACCCTTGCGCCTGCTGTCAGCTGCAGGCGCAGCGCTTGTGGCAATGACAGCATGGGCCCAAAGCAGTGCTGCGGGTCGTTACGATCAATGGGTCCAATATCCGCCAAGGCCGGTCAACCCGGCGATGCCTAGTCCGCTCAACAGTGCAGACAAGCAAGTGAATTGGGTTCGGTTCCCGCCCGTTTCCAACGTGCCTTCTCAGCCCCTGCAGGTTGAAAAAACGCAAGAGGTCACACCGCCTCCCGCAGTGCCCCAGGAGGAAACCGCCAAGGCGTCCAAGTCTGCAGAGACGGCCCCAACCGAAAGCGCTGCCAACCCGCCTGCGGTGAATCCAGACAAGGCAGAGCCCGCCCTGGTCAAGGGCTTTGACCTGCAAGGTGTCACTGCCTTTAGCCTAAAGGAATTGACTCAGGTGCTACAGCCGACTGTGGGCAGCTCCCTGGAGATGCCCACACTGGAAAAAATTGTTGCCTTGCTGGATCAGCACTACGATCGCAAAGGTCAGCTGGGCCGTGCTGAAATTCCAGCCCAGGACTTGACCGAAGGCATTGTTCAGGTTGTTGTCCGGGAGGGCCGTTTTGCACGCGCCGTGGTGGAGCCTGCAACCAACTCAAGGGTGCCGCCGGCGCTGGCTGTGGATTTGGTCGAGACCGCACAGCCCAAAGGCACGGTGGTGAACCTGGAGGCGCTTGACCGAGCCAGCTTGCTTCTCTCTGAGTTACCCGGCGTTCAAGCGCAAATGAGTTTGCGCCCCGCAGCAAAGGAAGGTGAAACCGAGGCCGTGATTCAAATGAACGAAGCGCCTGGCACGGAGGGAAGCTTGTCATTGGATAACTCGGTGGTCAGCGCCACAGGAAGCACCCGAAGCATTGCCCAGTTGAGTCACCACGGCGGCCTGGGACGCGCAGACACGCTTAGCCTGGTTTGGATGCAAACGCAGGGAAGCGAGTATCTCAAGCTTGGCTACAGTGAGCCTTTTGGGAGTTCAGGCAAACGCATTGGAATGAATGTCTCTAGCAGCAAATACCAATTGATCTTGCCGCAATACATGGCGCTCAGCCCCACCGGTCCCGCAAACTCGGTCGGCTTTGACTTGTCTGTCCCCTGGCTTCGATCTCGCTCAGCCAATAGCACGCTGCAACTTGGCTATGAGCACAAAAGTTTTGTGAACAACACAGTCGCTGGCTTGGTGTCCGACTACAGGATCAACGCACTGAGCGCCACGCTCCAAGCCCAGCAAAGCGATGGCTGGATGGGAGGAGGTGAATTTGCTACTTCTGTCCAGATGGTGCGAGGCTTCGTCGATTTAAATGGCTCCCCCAATCAGTCCATGGATGCGGTGACTACCCAAACTGCGGGTCCCTATGCTAAATTGAGATTGATGGCGTCTCGGGTTCAACGGCTGGGCACCAAGCAATCGCTGGTCGCGACTTGGCAAGCGCAAAGAGCCAGCAAGAACTTGGATGGTTCTGAAAAGTTTTTCCTTGGCGGAGCGCAAGGTGTGCGTGCTTATCCAACCAACGAAGGTGGGGGAAGTCAGGGGCAATCCCTCAATGTGGAGTGGCAGCATCTGTTGACGCCCATGGACCAGCAAATGACAGTGTCAGCCTTCTACGATGTTGCAACGGTAGATGTGAATAAATTCAATGATTTTGTCGGAGGCGCCAGCCGCAATACCTATGCCCTGCAAGGCACCGGCTTGTGGGTCGGCAGCTCATTCGCTCATGGATGGGGCAAGCCCTTGCAGTGGCGTCTGAGTTTGTCGCGCCGACTGGGCACCAACCCCATGGCCACGAGCAGCGGTTTGGATCAGGACGGATCCTATCGATTGAACCGCCTCTGGTTTTCCTTTAATCAACCTTTTTGACGGCATCGAATCATGCGTCAAAAAGTTATCCCCTTGGCCCTTGCGCTTGGACTTTTTGTCTTGCGCAAACCGCAGGCCAATCCGTGGGTGTTGGTCTTTTTGGCTTGCAGTTGTTTGCCCGCCGGGTCTCAGAACTTGGCCGTTGTCCCTGCAACGCAGCTGCCCCAGGGCGGCAAAGTGTTGGGAGGGGCGGCCAGCATCACTCAAAGCACGGGTAACTTGCAGATCAACCAAACGACACCGCGTGCGGTGTTGGAGTGGAACAGCTTTAACCTGGGTACCAAAGCACAAGTCAACTTTGTCCAGCCCTCTGCGAGTTCGGTGGCACTGAACCGCGTTCTCGATACCCAAGCCAGTCAAATTCTGGGTCGGATCAATGCGAACGGGCAAGTGTTCATTTCCAACCCGAATGGCGTGCTGTTTGGTCCCACCGCGCAAGTCGATGTGGGCGGCTTATTGATCACCACACATGGCATCAGCAACGAAGATTTCATGAACGGCAAATCGAGCTTTCAAGGCACAAGCTCAGCCGCTGTGGTCAATCAAGGAGAGTTGCGTGCAGCATTGGGCGGTTACATTGCGCTGTTGGCGCCCCAGGTTCGCAATGAGGGTGTGATCGTTGCAAAAGAAGGAACGGTTGCCTTGGCTGCCGGTGAAAAAATAACGCTGCAATTTGCCGGACAAAGCTTGACCGCAGTGCAAGTTGACCGTGCCGTAGTAGACGCCTTGGTAGATAACCAGCATTTGGTGCGTGCTGAGGGCGGCTTGGTTGTGATGACTGCCCGCAGCGCCAACGCTTTGCTGCAAAGCGTTGTTAAAAATTCTGGAACGGTGCAGGCGCCTAGTTTGGTGAGCCGCCAAGGCCGAATCATCCTGGAAGGTGGCAGCGTGGGGCGCGTCGAAGTGACGGGACAGTTAAGCGCAACTGGTGGCAAAGGCCTGGCGGGCGGGTCCGTCTGGGTAACTGGCGATCAGGTCACCTTGGGCAATGCGGCGCGCATTGATGTATCAGGCGATACAGCGGGCGGTCAGGTGTTGATCGGCGGTGGTTGGCCAGAATCCGTCGGACCCGTGGCCAAATCGTCCGAAGTCAATATTGGCGATGATGTCAGCATCAAAGCCATCGCCAGCGGGACAGGCAACGGAGGGTATGTCGAAACCTCGGCCAAAAAAGTTCAAATTGCAGCCACAGCCAAAGTCGATACTTCGGCAGCCAATGGTAAGGCAGGGCAATGGGTCATTGACCCGGTGGACATTGACATCAATTCAGGCCTGGCAAGCGCCATTTCCACGGCCCTGAACAGCGGGGATGTCTTGGTCAGTACCGACAGCGGCAACACCCCCTCCACGGCTTCAGGCGAAACCAGCGGTGTTGGCAATATTTCAGTGAACAGCCCCATCAGCTGGTCAGCCAATCGCTTAACCCTCAAGGCGGCAAACAATATCTATGTGAACCAAGTCTTATATGGGAGTGGCACTGCAAGTTTGCGTTTCCACATGACCTCTGTGGATGGCATTGACCGGATCTATTTCAAAGCGCCCATTTATTTGCCCGAGGGCAACAGCCTCTCCGCGGTTGATGGCCCTGCAGGTGATATCGATTTCAGAGTCATCACTCGCCTGGGCTCGGCGGGTAGCACTACAGGAACAGACCTGCAAGGCATCAGCGGCAACTTGAATGGTTATTTCGCGCTAGGCGCTGATATAGATGCCTCTGCCACAAGCCTTTGGAATGGCGGTGCAGGCTTTATGCCCATCGGTAACAGCGTCACCCCTTTTGCGGGTGCTTTGACGGGTTTGGGGCATGTGATCAGCAACCTGACAATCAATCGACCGACCACAGACAGCGTCGGTCTGTTTGGACGGTCAGTGGGCGTTTTGTCAGAGTTGGGGATTGTCAATGCAAGCATTGTGGGCGCCAATCAGGTGGGGACGCTGGTGGGCAACAACGCGGGCTACACAACCACCAACTTTGCCACCGGAAGTGTCACAGGGCAGTCCAGTGTCGGTGGTTTGATGGGTGTCCTCGATGGTTACGGCACAGCGAGAAACAGTTACGCCAAGACGAACGTCTCGGTCACGGGTAACGCAGACGCGGGCGGGCTGATTGGCTTGGTGAACGTCGGTACGGTTTACAAAACCTATTCAACCGGTGCTGTCACCAATTTGGGTGGTGGGGCTCCCACAGGGGTGGGCGGGCTCATTGGTCGGCTGGGCACCGGTCCCAGGGGGCCCGTGGATGTCAGCATCGCTGGATTTTGGGACACTACCCTTTCAGGGCAAGCAAGCTCTGCAGCAGGCGTTGGTCTTGACACCGCGTCCACCATGCGCTGGAGTTCGTTGGCTCAGTTCAATCTCAACACAAATGATTTTTGGCTTAACTATTTCGGTAAGACAACGCCGTTGCTCAAGGCTTTCCTGACGCCGTTGACCATCACCGCAGCCGACGCCAGTAAAACCTATGACGGTCTGGTGTACGGCGGCCCGCAAGCATTCAGCACATCAATCAGCACCAACAGCTATCTGTTAGGGGTTGACACCATGCAGTATGGCGGCAGTGGCGCGACTGCAGTCAATGCTGGAAGCTACAGCATTGTTCCCAGCGGCTTGTACAGCAATGACAACCGTGGCTATGCCATCAGTTATGTGAACGGTACGCTGAGCATCCAGAAAGCCGATCTCACTTTGTCTGGGTCGCGCCCGTACGACGGCAGCACCGTCATGGCTGGCACCTACCTCACGGCCAACGGCGTCAATGGCGAGACTTTTTCGGTGACCGGCGCTGGAGCCACAGGTAATTTGTCGACCAGAAATGTCCAGACAGCACAGCCGCTAGCCACCTCTGCCGGTTTGACTTTAGGCACTTCCAGCAATGGTGGCTTGAGCAGCAACTACAACGCCCTGGGGATCGCGGGTTCCTCGGTAACGGTCACGCCCAAATCCGTCACGTTGACAGCCCCCACGGGCAGCAAAGTTTACGACGGGACTTCGTCATATGTTGCGTCAAGCGATGACCTCTCGGCACTCAGTGCGCAGTTGGGCGTGGCGGGGGATGGGGTCAGTGCCTCAACACTGAGTTTTGACAACAAAAATGCGGGGCTAGCAAACAAGACCCTGGCCCTGAGTGCTGCCACTGTGAGCGATGGCAACAGTGGACTGAACTATGCCCTCAGCTATGCCAGTAACAGCAACAGCTCCATCACGCCCAAGGTGCTGAGCATCAGCGGCATCACCGCAGCAGACAAGGTGTATGACGGCACGGCAACGGCGGCGGTGAGCACGGCGGGGGTGAGCGCCAGCGTGCTGCA